>PAJV01000049.1 GCA_002706765.1 Gimesia sp. | reverse complement strand
CATTTTTAAATTTTGGGTTGATAGATATCACGAGAGTGCGACAACGGAGCACGTCAACAACACCCCCAACCCTCAATTTCTAGCTTGACAAAGCACTAGGGGAAAGGGTTCTTTTGTTTTGTAACTCTTTCCCAGGCTGAACTCAACAAACAATCTCGACTATCGAGATTTCACAATAAAAGATTCCTCGACTTCCATCTGAATGGTTCTGAACGACAGACCTGACTGGAATGCGGGATAGAAAAGATAAATAATGCGGATTGGAATATTAGGTGGGACGTTCGACCCTGTGCACAATGCACATCTCCTGATGGCAGAACAGTGCCGCGAACAATGCCAACTGGATCAGATCTGGTTCATCCCCGCCGGTAACCCGCCTCACAAGGAAGTCAAGCATGTCACTTCCGGCAAACAGCGACGGGAAATGCTCGACTTCGCAGTTGCCGGTCACCCCGCGTTTCTCATCAAAGATCTGGAACTGCACCGTGAGGGACCCAGTTATACGGTGGCAACACTGCAGGAACTGCAGGCCCTGCACCCGCGGGACGAATTCTTTCTCATCATCGGTGCAGATTCGGTCAGAGACCTGCATACCTGGCGCGAACCGGAAGCCATTCTGGAACTGGCCAGCCTGATCGGCGTCAATCGCCCTCACATCAGTCTACCAGATTTGACCGAGTTAAAACAGAAATTCGGTGAATCCATCGACAGGAAAATCTCCTGGGTCAGCATGCCGGGCATCGAAATTTCCTCAACCGACATCCGCCAGCGAATTCACGAAAACAGAAGTGTCCGCTATATGACGCCGCGCTCGGTCGAAGTTTATATCCATAATAACAGACTGTATTTAGAGTAAGATTTCCCTAAACTTGGATTTTCACTTCGCTTATGAGGAGGGAACACTTATAAATCAGTGCTGACTACTGGAAATTCCTGTCGGTTTCGATCAGAATTAGTCAATCGCCACGCGCTTTGGTTTTTTAAACGATGCCCACAGTACCACCTCGGTGTTAAATAGAGTCAGAATGGGAATGGACTGTCTGCGTTTTGAATCTGCATTTTGAAATTGAGTACCCGCTGAAACCTGCCTGAAAATCTCGCCAGATATTATTGAGACAACTTTGATCCTGTTCATCAATGACATCACCAGAGAATCGGATTAAAAATTAAACCTGTCAGTGTAGCTCATCACTCGGCCTGACCTACCTGACAGAATTCGCAAGGAAAATATGGTTGTCATGGATTCGAAATCTACAACGAAGCTCAATACAGAACTGGAAGAAGGAGCCTCGCTTTCCGCCTTTGATTACGAACCCAGAACACGCATTGTGTTCGGCAGTGGTTCACTGAGCCGCCTGGGAGAACTCGCTTCAGCAGAAGGGGCCAAACGCGTTCTGCTGGTCACCGACAAAGGACTGGCAGCCGCCGGACACGAAGCCCGGGCCGTCGCCTCGCTCCAGGACAGCGGCATCGATATCACTATTTTTGATGACGTGCACGCCAATCCCACCACCGAAGACGTCGAACGAGGCTTAAAGGTCGCCCGCCAGCATGAGATTGATCTGATCGTCGGTCTGGGCGGAGGCAGCAGTATGGACTGCGCCAAAGGCATCAATTTCCTGCTGACCAATGGCGGAAAAATAGAAGACTACTGGGGTGTCGGCAAAGCGCGCAAACCGATGCTTCCCTTAATCGCGGTTCCGACAACAGCCGGGACCGGCAGTGAAGCACAGTCTTTCGCCGTCATCGCCCACCCCGAGACGCACATGAAAATGGCCTGTGGCGATAAAAAAGCCGCCTGCCGCGTCGCCATCCTCGATCCCGAACTTACCCTGACCATGCCCCGTTCGGTCACGCACGTCACCGGCATCGATGCCTTGAGCCACGCAGTGGAAACGTTCGTCACAAAACCCCGCAACGAAATCTCACAGCTGTTCAGCCGCCGCGCCTGGACTCTGCTGGTAAACAGCTTCCCGCAGGTACTCAATACTCCCGAAGATTTGAAAGCACGCGGAAACATGCAACTGGGTGCCCACTTTGCAGGCGCCGCGATTGAGAATTCCATGCTGGGTGCCACGCATGCCCTAGCCAACCCGCTCTCTGCCCACTTTGGTCTCACGCATGGCATTGCCATCGGAATCATGCTGCCCCACGTCATTCGCTTTAATGCAGAACTCGTCGGACGACAGTACTCGCTGCTGGCCTCCGATATTGGCCTGTGTGAGCCTCAAGACCCTGCCGGCGCAGGCTTATTAGCCGAACATTTTCAGTCACTGGTCTCGCTGGCAGGCGCGCCGACCACTCTCTCTGAATGTGAAGTCGACCTGAATCTGGTCGACCAGCTGGCAGAAGAAGCCTCCCGTCAATGGACGGGCAAGTTCAACCCCCGACCCGTCGATCAATCCTCACTAAGGGATTTGTACGAATGCGCGTATTAACTCATCCCCGATCTGCAAACCGGTTCATACGGGCCCGGTACACACTGTCATTGATCGGCATGCTTCTGCTGGCCTGTTCATTCAGTGATGCGTCCGCTGCCGAACAGGCGGGCCTCACAGGCAAATCAGGGCAGGCAGCAGGCGATACTCCGCAGAAAACACCAGGGAACTGGGCTTCCTTCCGCAACGGAAAACTGCAGCAGGGCATCGCCGATTCAACTCTGCCCGCTGAACTGGAACTGCTCTGGCAGCATCCTTCTTCTGATGGCGTCGCCTCCACCGCTGCGATTGTCGGAGATCGCGTTTATATGGCAGGGCTCAACGGCTATGTCGAATGCCTCGAACTCAAAACCGGAAAACCGATCTGGAAGTACCGCTCGATTGAAAATCCTGATCCCAAGGAATTTGCTCCCGGCTTTAAATCGTCGCCGCTTGTTACAGCGAAAGGCGTTTACCTGGGTGACGAAGACGGGATCTTCCACGCCATTGATCTGAAGACCGGAAAAAAACTCTGGCAGTTCAAAACTGACGCCGAGATTATCAGCAGCGCCAATATCACCGCCCACGGAAAAATCCTGTTCGGCAGCTATGACAACTCGCTGTACTGTCTCAATGAAAACGATGGCTCCCTGGTCTGGCGATTTGAAACCGACGGTTATGTGAACTGTTCCCCGGCGATCGTAGAAAATTTCACATTTGTGACCGGCTGTGATGAACAGCTCCGCGTGATTGACATCGACACCGGTAAACAGCACAGCCACATGCCCTTGGAAACCTACCTGATCGCATCACCGGCGTTAATGGGCGACAGCCTCTATGTGGGAACTTATGCCAGCGAAATCATCTCGGTCAACTGGAAAGACCTGAAAGTCGAATGGCGTTATAAAGACCCCAAAAAAGAATTTCCCTATCATTCCTCTGCTGCGGTCACCAGCGATTATGTTGTTGCGGGCGGCCGTGATAAACAGGTTCACTGCGTCGAACGCAAAACCGGAAAATCGGTCTGGGATTTTGGTACGCGGGGGCGCGTGGACAGCTCTCCGGTGATTCTCGGCAATCGCGTGTTTATCGGATCTTCGGACGATAACCTGTATGAATTGGACCTGAAGACAGGGAAGGTTATCTGGAAAAAAAATCTGGGTGATGACATCACCGCTTCCCCGGCGATTGGATCGGGACATCTGATCATCGGCACAGAATCCCGAAATGGTGCCTTGTATTGTTTCGGAAAGAAGTGACAATAAGTAATAAGCCCCGGAAACAGCAGAAACGCGGTCGCTGACTCCACTGAACATTTAATTAAAACGTTGAGAGAATTATGGATCTGGAAGCAACAGGCACTACCGAAATCGGCAGTTACTTTATCTCGAACTACCCCCCTTTCTCTCAGTGGAAGCAGGAATACGTAACTCGTATCCACGAGGTTTTGAATCAGAGTCCTGATACATCGATACCGATGGGGCTCTATATTCATATTCCTTTCTGCCGCAAACGCTGCAAGTTCTGTTACTTTCGCGTCTACGAAAAACAGAACGCCAAAACCATCGAACGCTACGTGCAGGCACTGCAGCAGGAATTCGAAATGCTGAGCCAGGTTGAAGCCATTAAGGGCCGCACCCTGGACTTCACCTACTTTGGTGGCGGAACTCCCTCTTATCTCAGTTCAAAACAGCTGCTCTCGGTTCGCGACCGCCTGTCCAGCCTGCTCTCCTGGGAAACGGCCAAAGAAGTGACCTTCGAATGCGAACCCGGAACTCTGAATCAGGAAAAAGTCGAGACACTCAAAGAGATCGGCATCACCCGCATCTCCCTGGGAGTGGAAAGTTTCAATGACAAACTGCTCGAAGCCAACGGACGTGCCCACCTCACTCCTGAAGTCTACAAAGCCTACGACTGGATTCAGCAGGTGGGTTTCCCCCAGGTCAACATCGACCTGATTGCCGGCATGATGGGAGAAACCGATGAGAACTGGTCCGAGTCCGTCGAAAAAGCCGCCGAATTCGCACCGGATAATATCACCATCTACCAGATGGAACTCCCCCACAACACGATCATCTCCAAAGAAATGAAAGAGATGGGCATCACCTCGCCCATCGCCAACTGGACCACCAAACGCCGCTGGATGAATGAAGCCATCGAAACCCTGCAGGCGAAAGGTTATCACCTCGCCAGCGGAAATGAACTTGTGAAAAACCCCGAAACAGATCGCTTCGTCTACCGTGACAACCTGTTCCGCGGCAACGACATCATTGCCACAGGTGTCTCATCGTTCGGACATATGCAGGGCGTCCATTACCAGAACCTCGACCGCCTGGAAGACTACCTGGAAACGGTCGAAAAAGGGGACCTGCCGATTAACCGTGCTCTGGAGCCTTCCGAACACCAGCGACTGATTCGCGAATTTATTCTGCAACTCAAAGAAGGTCGCGTGCTGACCCAGCCATTCAAGGATAAATTCGGCGTCGATCTCACCGAAGAATTTTCCGAAGCATTGCAAAACCAGCAGAAAGCGGGTTACCTGACTTACGACGATTCCCAGGTTAAACTGACCCGAAAAGGCATGCTACAGGCAGACAGTCTGCTGACTGAATATTTCGAACCAGAACATCGTATGGTACGATACACATAAAATTCCTATGCTAGCTGATAGCTCTACACCTCCAGATCCTCCCCTGATAAAAGAAATCATTTTCAAGTGAACCCACAAGACGAACTCGATGCACTTGTCAAATTGTTTCCCAGCGAACAACGACTGTTCGAACGGGCCGAACACGTTTCCTCTGCCAGTCTGCCGGAACCTTATAAATCGTTGCTCGCACACTATCACCACATGACTGTCACGATGGAGGAATATCACAAGACTTCTGTCGATGTCACCGTGCTGGACCAGAAACTTGATGAAAACATTTACAGCAGACAGATCCTGTTATCCAAAAGTGGCACAGACGATGTCGTCCAGTTCGGGATTGTCAGATTCAATTTTGATTATGTGACCCAGGCCGTCAAAGACGAAATCCTCGCCGGCGAAATTCCGCTGGGGCGGGTTTTAATCAACCATAACGTACTCAGACATGTCGACCTGGGAGCCGTGCTCCGTATTACAGCAGGTCCCGGTCTGTCGAAAGTCATGAAAATCGAACCAGGCCAGATAACCTATGGACGCCTGGCAACTATATTTTGTAATCAACAACCGGCAATTGACCTCTTGGAAGTTTCATCCCCGCTTCTATAACTCCCTGAAATCAGCCGGGGAATGTGTCTTCCCTAAACCAGCACGGCTTTGATCCCCAACGACTCGACCTGAACAGCGGGGGAGACGTAATCCTGAACCAGCTTGCTCGCTAACTGAATTTATACTGACTGACCAAGGGTTTTCCATGCTTGATACGGACCTGAAAGAACAGCCTGAACTCGAATCTGAATACGATGTCGTAATCATCGGAGCCGGCCCTGCAGGCTCCACGGTAGCTGCCCTGCTCGCCGAACAGGGACGCAAAACCCTGGTCGTCGATCGCGCCCGCTTCCCCCGCTTCCATGTCGGCGAATCATTGATCCCGGAAACCTACTGGCCGCTCCAACGGCTCGGCCTGATCGAGCAGCTCAAACAGACCGCGTTTCCCAAAAAATTCAGTGTCCAGTTCGTAACGGATGAAGGCGTCGAAACGATGCCCTTCTACTTCCACGAACACAAAGACCACGAAAGCTCGCAAACCTGGCAGGTCCTCCGCGCCGAATTTGATCAGATGCTGATCAACAATGCCCGCAAACAGGGCGCGACTTTTCACAGCAGCGTGCAGGTTCTGGACCTGCTGACGCAAGGCGAACAGGTCACCGGCGTCAAAGTCAAACTGAGCAACCAGGAAACCCGCGAGATCACCGCCAAAATGGTCGTCGATGCCAGCGGGCAATCCGGATTCATTGTGAATCGACTCAAGCTCAAGGAAGCAGATCCTGTTCTGCGAAAAGGGACCGTCTGGGCCCACTTCAAAAATGCACAACGCGATCCCGGCATCGACGAAGGAGCCACGCTCATCCTGCAGACCGAAGGCAAACGGTCCTGGTTCTGGTACATTCCGCTCCCCGACAATGTGGTCAGCATTGGTTGTACCGGCGATATGAAATACATGTTCTCCAAAGAGCGAGGGAACAGCGAAGAAATCTTCTTTCAGGAAGTCGAACGCTGTATCGGCATCAAAGGCCGCCTGACCGATGCGCAGCCCGTTACCGAATTCATGACCACCAAAGATTTCTCGTATCACTCCACACAACCTGCCGGTCCCGGCTGGATGCTGGCGGGTGACGCACTCGGCTTCATCGATCCCGTTTACTCCAGTGGCGTCTTCCTGGCGATGAAATCGGGTGAAATGATCGCCGATGCCATCAACGAAGCTTACGAAACAGACGACTTTTCAGTCGAACGTCTGAGCCACTGGTATCCCGGATACAAGGAAGGCGTCGACAACTTCCGCAAACTGGTTTACGCCTTCTACACCCCCGGCTTCAGCTTCGGGAACTTCCTCAGGCAGTATCCCCAATTCAAATCCAACCTCGTCGACATCCTGATCGGCGATGTCTTCAAACCCGAAGTCGCCGAGATGTTTACCGTGATGCAGGAAGAAATCCCCGAGCTGGCGGACAAAGATGACTCCCCGGTCACGATGAAGAAGTAACAGCCCCGGCAAAGAGAGAGCCACGGCCTCTGACTCTTCATACTGCGCATCAAAAAGCCCTGCTCCGGTCCTCACCGCAGCAGGGCTGAATTCACGATGTGTGAACTTAGTCTTTCTTGTATTTGGGTGCTTCGCCCAGTGGATACAGGTCCCACTTGCGAACCCACATCTCGGCCATTTCGGTCTGCACCAGCAGTTTGCCATAATCGGGCTTGGCGTTGTATCCTGCATTTACAGTCACGCCGTTCACCTGGTATTCAATCTTGTCACCTTTACAGATGACATCCATCCGCGTCCATTCGCCGAACTTGCTTTCGACATCATCTTTGCCGCGGAAGCCAACTTTGTCTGCCCAGTCGGGGTCACGACCAAACCAGTTGATCCGACCGGAACTGAGTGTGATTTCTTCGCCGTCCTTTTTCCAGACTTTTTCACCATCGCGGTCTTTGGTGATTTTGGTGGTCAGAGAAGTCGGCAGTGTCTCACCGGTCTTGGGATCTTTCCCTGTTAAGACCAGGATGTCACCCACGCCCCCTTCGATGATCTGTGCTTCGATCGAAGCCATCCAGGTATTGCCGTATCCGCCATCAGGACCATGGCAGTGAATCAGGACGCCTGAATCGCGGGCACGGTCTTCCCGCTTGCCCCAGGTTTTTTCGCCCCACTTGAATTCGATGACCATGTGATAATCACGGTAGTCATTCTTGGTAATCAATCCGCCATAACCATCGCCGGAAATATGCAGCATACCATCTTTCACAGTGAAGATCTCACGGGGATCTTCATAGGCGGTATCGCGATTCCAGACATACAGTCCATCCAGATTCTTGCCGTTAAACAGATGAATCACACCATCTTTGGGAGTGATGACTTTGTCTTCCGCTGTTGCTCCAGCACTCCAGACAGCAGCCAGACAGACACAGGTGATCGTCAGTAGTCGTTTCAAATACATATGCGCTTTCCTGAATTAAATGGCGCCGGGAGAGAATTCCAGCTCTGCCCCGCGCTACAACAAACCCGATTGCGGGCTCAACCGAAAGTAATTTCTTTAATAAAATTAAGTTATTGGATCCAACAACTCTTGGCAAGAAGCAACCTCAAAAAACTCATCACTCGAGTCAAAATAGAAAAGCCGGGGTAACGCGGGCTTCAGTTGATTTTGCTCCCTGCCAATAAAAAAAGCCTGCACAGGGCAGGCTAGGATTGTGACTTCCACCCGGATTATGACCGATTTTTGATTGCCACGGCGGAAGCATCGTGTGGATGCAGACTTTCGAGGTGGTTGATCTCCACGCGGAAATCCTTGATACCGGCATAATGCTCCAGTGCGCCTTTCAGTTTTCGGGCGGCGTCTTCGCAGAACATCAGGTTCGCGCCGTTCAGCCGGGCAAACTCCTGTTCGTCTTGCCGTTTGACAGCCGTCTGCACCGGGGTGGCAATCACCCGTTCCAGGTAATCAATCAGCGCTGCAATCGGAAAGTCATCGACGTCACTTTCCAGTTCCACACACACGTCAGCGTGACTCCGCTGGCTGTGGGGCACTGCCAGGATCGCTTCCGGCGTTCCCAGCCACTGCACGATTTCATCGTGTGTCAGCTCGCTGCGATCGCCGAACCGATTTTCGAATGCCTGCTGGATCAACTGCCGGGAGAGAGCCGCCGAACAGGGGCAGGTACTGGAATAAGTCAGTCTGATCTGCAGCTGATGACGAAAGACGCCTTGCTGGCAGGCACTCTGAATCTTGACCGGATAGGCACGCCAGCCGGCATGATCCGAGAGTAACGCGGGGCGTTTCAGTGAATGCTCGTAGGTTAAGGTCAGGTAACTGCTGGAGCTCATATCCTGATGCGTGCGAATGAAATCCTTCAGGATATCATTGACGACAGGCAGAGTCAGTTCGGTATCCGCCAGTCGATTGTTCAGGCTCAGAAACAGCCGTGACATGTGAATGCCTTTGACGTTTTCGTCATCCAGGCTGACGGCAGCATCCGCCCGGGCCGGTGTGCGAAAGATCTCGCCCGAGGCGTCGCGCAACCGCAGAACCAGCTCCACCCCTGACATCCCCACACGTTCCAGTGTACCGCCAGCTGTAGGCAGCAGTTCATTGGCAACATCAGGCAGCAGGCTTGCTGTGGAGACCGCGCGGGAGTCTGTGGACATGACAGATTGCGTACCCTGATCAGCAGCTCCCATCTGTTTGAGATTCAGAGCATCGGAAACAAATTCAAACATACAAACGTCTTTCATTGGGCTGTCACTGCTGTTTTGCTGGTGGTACCGGATCGCGTTTTTTTGACGCGTCCCTTAAGAATCCACTTTGAGGAGTCACACACGGAATCACTCAATTGATTCAAAAACCCAGCCGGGGACAGTCTTTTAATTCATCTGAAATTCATCGAAAACATTTACTGGTACATACTATAGCAAAGTCTTACCTTTATATCATTTAGTCCCGTGTATACTTTTTTCAAGTATCAAAATTCTGCATTTACCGGCCATAAGTCGAAATAAGCCCTTTTCTGACCTGAAATTACGAATAATTCCGCAGACGGAATCCGTTCTGAATGACGGGAACAATCCTGCCGGGCAGGTGAGACAGTTGGAGTTTCCTGCCCTATACATTCGCACCTAAGGAGAACTCGATCTGGCAGAAGAAACGGAGTGCCTGGTAACGCGTTCCCAGCCTTCGGGGGGTTGCAGGGTTTCAATCGGAATCCGTTCCGGTTCCTGTCCGATAAAACCGGGGCGATGCAGAGGCGTATACATGGATGCCTGCTGAATATTGATCTGATTGGTCTGTTGGGTCAGAAAGTTTGACAGGCGATTGGTTTCAGTATGCATCGGGTTCAATGTCAGCGCCTGGGTGACCGCCGGATACACTTTCTCCATCTGATTGGCCTGCAGGCAGGCGTACGCCATCCGATACCAGTCATCAGCCGAATTCTGCTCACGATTTTTCAATGCCTGCTCCAGCGAAGCGACCGAATCCGTCCATCGCTGCTCTGCACCATAGGCGATGCCCAGCATCCACTGTGCCTCGGCTCGCTGATCAATCGTGGCACTCGTATTGTGACAGATCGGTCGCAGAATCGGTGTGGCCCGGTTTGGTTCTCCCAGCTTGATCTCCAGGCCCGCCAGTTTCAGCCGTGAGACGATGTTATAGGGTTCCACCTGCAAAACACGATGATACGTTTCCACGGCAGAAGAATTCAGCCCCGCCAGTTCCTCCAGTTCCCCTTTCAGAATCAGGGCGCGAATATTTGTCGGGTCCAGGGTCAGCCCCAGTTCCAGGTTTTTCAACGCATCCGTGTACTGTTTCTTCTCATACAGCAGATAAGAGAGGTCAATATAAGGACGTGGATCATCGGGGGCCAGAACAGTCGTCTTCTGCAATTGTTGAATGGCTTCTTCCGAGTACCCGTTGGCAATCAGAAATTCGGACAGTTGCTGTCGCACAGCGGCATTGTTGGGATTGGATGCGACAGCCTGTTTCAGCAGTTCTGCAGCCTGCTCCTGACGTCCACTCTCGGTCGCGACCCGCACCTGTTCAACCAGATCCTGCGACTCGGAATCCAGAATCGCCATTTTCTGCTTCCAGCTCACACAACTCGAACAGACAAGTATCAGCAGCGCCACACACAACCACCTGGCGCATTGCCTGAATAGCGCGTTCCGCGCGCAATCGGAGCGATTCAAGTTCGGCACACCGAACCGGGGTTCAGAAAACGTGTTGGCACAACGATCTCTCATACGCTCTGGTGATCTTCCTCCATGAAGTCACAAGCCTGAAGCGAAATTATCAGATAAAGTCCCCGCCAGCAGACAGGGTTCTGCCGGATTCAGGCCGCGGACAATACCATTTTTTTGAATTTTGGGGTAGAGGAACTCGGCTGTTTTTCAGGTGCTAACACCTCTCAGAGATTTTCCACTTTCCGGAATCCGCCCCGGTGAGATTCTGATTCACAATTTTTTTATTAAGTCTTTCCAATACATCAACTTATCATCATTTATTGATCCAAAAACCGCCATCCAATGTTCCCATCGGCGATTGAGCCTCAAATACAGGAGCAATCCCGATAAATCAGACTTTAGTTAAAATGGAGACTATCGCGAAATATTATAAATTACTGTTTAAAAACTTAGTTTAACCGACCGGAGCAACAATCCCAATCATTGACATCGGTACGATCATCTGGGTACAAAAGAGTAACTTAGGGATAAGTTTTCGATATATTGGAAATATAGAGAATCTGGCGTGATGGACTACGTCTTCTTTCGGCATGGCTTACTGCCCCTGGTCGTGCAATTGTTGAGCTCGATTTAAAAAGGTCGAATGGATGATGAGTCTTCGAAAAAAAATGAATCTGAAAAAAGTCTGTCTGACGGTCGGTTGTTTCCTGACCATTGCCATGATGTCTCTGGCTGAGTCCAATGCGGGAATCATTCCCTGGACTTATAATGCAATCTTTGGCCCAAGCCGGAACGGTCCCATGGCTTATGGTGCCGGTTACGCTCCTGCCCCCTATACCACCAACTATGGTGGATATGGCATGATGAACAGTGGCAACTGCTGTGGTCAGCCCGGCTACACAAGCTACTACGGCGGAACCATGAATAACGCCCGGTCACGGCGCAGTTCACGGGCCGCCTACCGCTGGTATCTGCTCAATAACCCGCAAGCAGTGGGCGTCAGCTACCGTAATTTTAGTGGCGGAACAGCCTATGCTTCTACCGGCAGTTATTATGGCCCGGTCGGCTGTGGATCCTGCGGAATGGGTGGTTGCGGCATTGGTGGATGTGCAACAGGCGCCTGCGGTGCAGCTGGCTGCAGTACAGGACAATGTGGGGTTTCGTATAACCCGGCCACCGCCAGTACTCCCACTCCCGATCCGAACTCGGGGAATCCTGTTCCCCCACCGCGTGAAGTGGAAAGCACCACACCCAAAACATTTGCCGATGAACCGATGAATTCCGGCAATCCAGGACCAGGTGTCGAAGATTCCGGATTCGAACAGCGACGCTACGATCGCAGTCCCATGAATTCAACTCCCATGCCGAAGGATGAAGCCAACGACCTGTTTCAACCCCCTGTGAAACCAGAGGGAGAAACTCAGCCTGTGCCGCGTGCCAATCCGATCGTGCCAGAAAATACGAGACCGGAACGCAGCCAGCCAGACTTTGGGCCTGAGAAAAAAGAAGACAGCAACGATCTGTTCGGCGGTGGAAATTCAACCGATGCCTTCAAAGTAACTCCTGATGGTAAACTTCCTGAAACCGCCATCCCCCAGAAAAAGTCGGCCCCCATTCAGGAACCGGCTATCAAAGCTCCTAAAGCAGAACAGGAAACCAACTTTCCTCCTCTGCGGGTTCGTCCTTTGAACCTGGATCAGAAAATCACCTGGAAATCAGCGCCCCGCGCAGAACGGCTGACCATTCGCACCAGCTTCTCTGCACCCCGTGTGGCCAAACAGGATGTCCCTGTGAATTCCGGCTGGTTTGCCATTACCGATTCTGCAAAAATTGCCAGCAAATAATCACAGAATCACCAAGTCTCAACAAAGTGCAAGTGCCTGACCGCCTTGCACTTTTTTTATGCGCCAATCCCGTTATCGTAAAGAGATACGATACGACAATCGGTTTCCACTCTCTTTGATCAATCATCCGGATCTGGACTATGCAAAACTCAGAAATCGCACGCCAGTTTGAGGAACTGGCAGACCTGCTGGAAATTCAAGGCGCCAATCCCTTTCGGCTTCGCGCCTATCGAAACGCCGCACGCACGATCTCGGGACTGCCGGACTCCGTACAGGATATCGTCGAATCCAACCCCGGTGAATTGCAGGAACTGCCGGGCATCGGCAAAGACCTCGCCGAAAAAATTGTCATCATTGTGGAAACCTCCACGCTTCCACAACTGGAAGAACTCAAAGAACAAATCCCCGCCGATGTCGTCCGCATGCTGGATATTCCAGGAATCGGACCGAAAAAAGTCGCCTTTCTCTTTTCTGAACTTTCCATTCAGTCTCTCGATGATCTTAAAGCGGCCGCCGAAAATGGTGTCATCGCCGAGCAGAAAGGCTTCGGTAAAAAAACAGAACAGATCATTCTGGAAGGCCTCGAACATCTCAGCCAGGCGGGTAACCGTGTTCGGCTCGCTGAAGCGAAAGCACAGTCCGATGCCATCATTCATGATCTCAGTCAACTCGACTCCGTGCAGCAGATTTCGGAAGCCGGCAGTTGTCGCAGGCGAAAAGAAACGGTCGGTGACCTGGATGTGCTCGTCACCTCCAGCCAGCCTGCCGAAGTCATGGACGCACTGGAGGCACACGAACTGGTGAATAAGGTCCTTGCCCGAGGTGATACCAAGCAGCGCGTCAGGCTTAACTCCGGCCTCGAACTGGACCTCCGCGTGGTCCCCGAAGAATCCTATGGCGCCGCCCTGCTCTACTTCACCGGCTCCAAGGAACACAATATTGTACTCAGACGCCGTTCGCAGGATCGAGGTCTCAAACTGAATGAGTACGGCCTGTTTCGCGAGGACGAACTCGTTTCCGGCAAGACCGAGGAAGACGTTTACAAAACACTCGAACTCCCCTGGATCCCGCCGGAAATCCGAGAAAACCGGTTGGAATTTGAAGCCGCAGAGAACGACAGTTTACCGGACCTGATCGAACTGAAAGACATTCGCGGCGACCTGCATATGCATACAACGGCCACCGATGGCACGGCTTCCATCCTGGAAATGGCGGAAGGAGCCAAAGCCAAAGGTTATCAATATATCGCCATCACCGACCATTCCAAACGGGTCACCATGGCCAACGGTCTGGATGCGAAACGTCTGCGGGAACTCTGGAAAGAGATCGACAAAGTACAGGACAAAATTTCCGGCATTCAGATATTGAAAGGCATCGAATGCGACATCCTCGAAGATGGCAGCATGGACCTGCCCGATGATGTCCTCAGTGAAGCCGACTGGGTGATTGCCGTGCTGCATTACGGTCTCAAACAACCTCAGAAACAGATCAACCAGCGTCTGCTGAATGCCATCCGGAATCCAAACGTCTCTATTATCGGCCATCTGTCAGGTCGCCTGATCGGCAAACGTCCCGGGGCCGACCTGAATTACGGCGAGATCCTCAAAGCCGCCGCCGATTACGGCACCATGCTCGAAATCAACGCACATCCCATGCGACTGGACATTGATGACATTCACGCAGCCCGCGCCAAAGAACTGGGCATCCCAATTGTCATTAATACCGATGCACACAGCGTCGCCGGGCTGGATGTCATGCAGTACGGCATCTACCAGGCACGCCGGGCAGGTTTAACGAAAAAGGATGTCGCCAATACGAAAACCTGGAAACAATTTCAGAAATTGCTGAAATCATCAAAATAAAATTTCATCCCCTTTCCTGAAAGTTCCGTTACCACAACTGACGAACAAGACTGAACAGGAACGAAGATTCATGCCGAATTCTCTGGAACTGCTGATCCGCTCGGGCAACCCGCTGATCTCCATCGAGACTCTCGATGAACAGCGTGCCTTGAAAGTGATTCAGGAGATCGCGATCAATCTGAAGAAACCCATCTTTGAATGGTCAACGACGGCCGGCTTATGCAGGCTGGAAAATGGCAGTCTGAAATCAGCCACCGTTCCCGGCGGCAAACCGGAACAGTCTTTGACCTTCATCCGACAGAATACCGACCAGGACCTGTTTGTATTCAAGGATTTAGGTGCCTACTGCCGCGACAGTGTCGTCAATCGCATGCTCCGCGATCTGATGGACACCTGCCATGAAAAAAAATCAACGATCATCCTGATCGATGCCTTCCCCTTACCAGATGAAATCAAACGCTTCACCATCCGCTATGAACTGGGCTGGCCGACTGCGGAGGAATTATCCGATGTCATCAAGTTGACCTACAATAAGATCAAACGGGAAAGCGATTCCGAAATCAAAGCCAGGTTGACCCGCCGCGAAATGGAACAGCTTGTACTCACTATGCGGGGACTCAGTTGCAGCGAAGTCGAACGCGTGATCAGTTCCGCGATCCTGCAGGACAATGATCTCAACGCCAATGATCTGCCACACGTGATCGAAGCCAAACGCACACTCCTCGGTTCCACCGGCTGCCTGGAATCGATCGCCGTCGATGTCAAATCCGAAGAAGTTGGCGGACTCAATAAACTGAAAGACTGGTTGAAACTCCGTCGGGGTGGTTTTACCCAGAAAGCCCAGGATTATGGCATCGAACCTCCCCGCGGGGTACTCATGCTGGGAGTCCCCGGCTCCGGGAAAAGCCTGTGTGCGAAGATGGTTGCCTCGGACTGGAATATGGCGCTCCTGCGTCTGGACCCGGGGATGCTGTATCAGAAATTCATCGGCGAAAGTGAAAGTCAGCTAAGGCAGGCACTCTCTCAGGCGGAATCGATGGCACCCGTCATTCTCTGGATCGATGAAATTGAAAAAGCATTCGCCTCGGCTTCCGGTTCCTCCGCCGATGGAGGCCTCTCCAAACGCATGTTCGGGACCCTGCTCGCCTGGATGCAGGACCATCGGCATCCGATTTTTATTATCGCGACGGCCAACGATATCTCCGCGCTCCCGCCGGAACTGATGCGTAAAGGGCGCTTTGATGAAGTCTTCTTTGTCGACCTGCCGACACCTGCAGCCCGCGAACAGATTCTCAAAATTCATCTCCAGCGCCGTAAACGTGATTCCGATCAGTTTGATCTGCGATCACTGGCCGCACTGGCGGAAGACTTCACCGGCTCGGAACTGGAACAGGCGGTCATGTCGGGTTTGTTTGCCGCTTTTGCAGAGAATGCCGAAATCGAAGACCGGCATATTGCCTCCGAAATCCAGAAAACACGCCCCCTGGCTGTGCTGATGAAAGAACGAATCAGTGAACTGCGTCTCTGGGCGCAAAACCGCTGTGTTCCCGCCGACTGAGACGGCCCCGGCTGTTTCATCCAGGAAACTGCCATGTTGTATTTTCGCAACGTGTTTGTACAACAACATTAACTTCTGCAAAATTGGCAGCAGACAGCCATTTCTGGAAGCATCGAGTTGAAAATCAGCAGGAAATACGGGACAATTAAGACTGTCGTACACGCAATCTCCTGATTTCAAATTGAGGATATATATGATTTCTCCCACCACATTCAGAAAAGTACTGTATTCGGTTCTGGGACTTTCTCTCGCCATCTATGCCTGCTCTGCCAGAGCAGCCGACAAAGAAGAAAAAACAGAGAAAACCAACGAAGTCGAAATCAAAGACATCACGCTCAAAATTCCGGAAGCCTGGAAGAGCTCTCCCCCGTCCAACAACCTGCGTCTCGCACAATTTGAAATCCCAGCAGTGAAAGGCGATAAAGAACCAGCAGAACTGGTAGTCTCCTCTTTTGGTGGTACCGGTGGCGGCGTCGCTGCCAACGTCTCTCGCTGGATCGGTCAATTCGCATCCGGGAAAGATCGCGAAGCCAAAGTCACCCAGGGAGAATCCAAAGACGGCAAATACATCTTCGTCGATATCTCGGGCACTTATAACAAATCCATTGGACCTCCGTTCCTCAGAAAAACAGAAGCGGTTCCTGACTCTCGTATGCTGGGCGTCATCCTGGCTGTCGAAGGCAAAGCCTACTACTTCCTGAAATTGACAGGTCCGAAAAAGACCGTCTCATCGGTCGTTGATGAATTCCGCGCTTCTTTCGGCGCCAATACCAAAGAAGAAAAGCCATTCGAACAATAACGAATGGCTGCTTTTTTATTTGCATCACGACTTATTTCAGGTTCTTAACAAACACCCTCTCAGCACTGAATCTACCGAATCATCATGCTCACCCAGCGAATCCCATCAGCCTGGATCAGGGGCATTTTGCCCCTGATGTTATTCTTACTTATAGCTCTTTTTCTCATCATCGCCGGCACTCCTCTGGCAGCTGCAGAAATTGATCCGGAAGAAGACGACTATCCCCCCGGACTGCTGGCCACTTACCAGTCGGGAAACAAGCAGATCCAGCGGATCGATCCGGATATCGCTTTCAACTGGGGAACACAGGCTCCGTTACCTCAGCTTCCCGCAGGACAGTTTACTGCCGACTGGACCAGCCTGATCCTCGTTAAGCAGCCAGGCGAATACCAGATTTCCGCCTACCTGGAAGGAGAGCTCACGGTAGAAATTGATGGCAAAACCGTGCTGAAAGGCACACGCGAAACCCCCGGCTGGATTGTCGGCGAGAAATACCAACAGAACTTCGGAGAATTCGAACTCAAAGTCTCTTATCAAAAAATCTCGCCACAGGCGCGCGTCCAACTGTTCTGGTCTTCAAATCTGTTCGGACTCGAACCGATTCAGGCAAACATCCTCTATCGCGAAGAAGGTAATCCCGAAGTCGCCCAGATCTGGCGCGGGCGCACGCACTTCGACGCGCATCGCTGTAACCGCTGCCATCAACGCCCAGATCAGCTGACCAGTCCTGCTGCTCCCGACCTGACGCATGTCACGACGGCGCTGAACCCGGAATGGCTGGTTCGAAAAATCAAAAACGATGACTCTGTCTCCGCGCACGCCAAAATGCCCTTCTTCGGCTTTAATGACCAGGAAGCAACGGCCATCGCCGCCTACCTGTATGCCAATGCGAAATCAGCTTCGCTCAGTAAAATCCCTGCGGCTCCGAAAGACAAGAAAACAAAGAAAGCCCCCACGCATGATGAAGAACAGCGTGCCGGGGAAATCCTGATGCGTTCGGTCGGCTGTCTGGCCTGTCATACGATTGACGGCAAAGGCAACCAGCAGCCTTTCAGTGGCGGCGATCTGAGCAGTATCGGCGACAAGCGCGAGACACAGTGGTTTTATACCTGGCTCTCTGACCCTGCGAAACTCAACAAAGACCATCGCATGCCGGTCATTAAACTCAGTACCACCGAACGCCGCCAGCTGGCTTATGCACTCTCAGAATTAAAACAGGCAAATCTTCCGCAGGGCAAAAAGCCGTCAGCTGAGAAATCGCTCATCTCTGAAGGGAAAAAACTGATCACCCAGGCCCGCTGTGCCGCCTGCCATACGATTCCCGGCATTGAAACACCGACTCAACAGATCGTCGATCTTTCCAAGTCTACTGAGGACTGGAAGAACTCCTGTCTGGCAGAAACCCCCGATCTGGAAAAAGGGCGTCCCGCCTATCGTACCATCGACCGGGAAGCGGTCATCGCCTATCTTAAATCAAGCGCTGGCGCGCCGTCTCCGGAAAACGAATTTGATCGTGGACGCTACGTGCTGGAACAGCGCAACTGCATCTACTGTCATGAACGGGATAAACACGAAGGCATCACCCAGATCGCCGGCGAAATGGCAAAGTTCGACCCCGCACTCGCCGGACAGAGCGAAGGCATGATTCCGCCCGCGCTGACCGCCGTCGGCGACAAACTCAAGCAGGAAGCCCTTTCCGAAGCCGTCAGTGGCGAACAGAAAAAAGTGCGCATGCCCTGGCTGCGTGTCCGCATGCCCCGTTTTCAGCATACGAAAGCCGACAAACAGGCATTGCTCGATTACCTGGTCGCCCACGATCGTGTCCCCGCGGATGGCCCGCGTCAGCCCGGATTCATGGTGGATTCTTCCGACCAGGATCGCGCGCAACTCCTGATTGCCGGCCAGACGATTACCGGCGCCAAAGGTTTCAGCTGTATCTCCTGCCACGTACTCGGCGAATATGAACCCCGCAATGTCGCGCTGGGAACCCGCGGCTCTGATCTGCTGATGCTCGGCGATCGCATGCGGAAAGAATACTTCCTCCGCTGGGTCCACAATCCATTGCGAATCGTGCCCGGCATGGAAATGCCCGCACTCAAGAAAAGCGTTCCCAAAGTACTGGAAGGCGATATCGACCGCCAGTTGGATGCCATCTGGCTCGGCCTGAATGATCCCCAGTTCAAAGTTCCCACCAACCCCTCCGTTGTAGAGCAGTTCTTTACCGTCGCAGCCGGTGAACCAGCGCGAATTGTCCGCGATGTCTTTACCAACCCCAAAGAGACCGGCGGCGGCTATGTGTCCCGCGCTTTTGCGGTCGGCTTTGACAATGGACACAATCTGCTGTTCGATCTCGATCAGTTCGCCATCGTGCAGTGGACAATGGGAGACCTGGCACACCAGCGCACCGAAGGCAAAAGCTGGTACTGGGATATGGCCGGCTCTCCGATCATCTCAGGTTACGAGCGGGGCTTTGAATTTATGCTGACTCCCACCGGTAAACAGCCCACAGCCGCCATCTATCCACAGCTCCAGAACGGACTGGCAGGCACACTCCGCAGCTACGAATCACAGGGGAATCAGGTCAGCCTGAATTATGAACTCAATTTCAAAATCGGCGATAAAACCACAACCGTCGCCGTCACCGACACCTTTCAAACATTAACCGACCAGCCCGGGCAGACTGGTTTACAGCGCACAATCAAAGCTGGAAATCTTCCTGAAGGTTACGCACTGCATGTTGGTCGCCCCCAGTTTTCCGCGAGTATCGGCAGTCCTCAAATCACGGTTCCCCACAAACCCGATGCGAACTGGCTGCGGATCCCTGATAACAATTCACACGAATTCATGCAGGCTGACAGCCCCTCCTCCGGGCAGGCCAACCTGACACTGAACTACCTCTGCAAACTCAAAGCAGAGGGACTGCAGGTCAAGACCAAGCCCCAACCCAAACCGGAAATCGAAACCGTCACCAGTGCCCCCGGCTTTGACGGCGTGCGCCTGCCTCTGGATGGTGGCATCATGCCCACGGCTCTCGCCTGGCGTGAGGATGGCACAATGATTTTCACATCCTTGAAGGGAGACATCTATCTCGCGAAAGACACCGACGGTGATGGCGTGGAAGACGAACTGACCCTGTTTGAAGAAGGTCTCTCCGCGCCGTTCGGCATCATCGCGGACGGCTCCGACATCATCGTTTCCCACAAGCCGGAAGTGCTCCGACTCTCCGATACCAACGGGGATGGCAGAGCCGACCAGCGCACCATCGTCGCCACCGGCTGGGGCTTCAACGATAATTACCATGACTGGGCCACCGGCTGTATTCGTGACAGTCAGGGCAATCTGTATGTCGGCTTAGGCAGCGATTACGCCCAGATGAAACGCCCCGACGATCAGATCAACTGGCGCGGCAAGATTCTCAAGATCACTTATAACGGCAATCTCGAAATCCTGGGACACGCCTTCCGCTATCCGACGGGCCTGGCCATCAACTCCAAAGATGAAATCTTTATTTCCGATCAACAGGGCGTGCAGAATACGTTTAACGAAATCAACTTCCTGATCCCCGGCAAAGCGTACGGCGTTCCCAGTCAATCCGATCTGCGTAACAAGGAAAACCTCGAAGAAACCCGCGCCGCCATCCAGGTGCCTCACCCCTGGACACGCAGTGTGAACGGTTTAACCTGCATTCCGAAACAGTTCGCCTATGACAGTCTGTTCGATCAGGGTCTGGGCTGCGAATACAACCAACGCTTCCTGATCCGCTTCACCACGCAGAAAGTCGGCGATACCGTTCAGGGCGCGACCTATTATTTCACCCGCGCCGATGTCCCCCCCGATGAACACAATTTCGCCGGCCCGATGTCGGTCGCCGTCAGTCCGAAAGGTGACATCTACGTCGGCAGCATCCACGACAGCGGCTGGCTCGGAGGTCAGAATACCGGTTCAATCACCAGACTGAGCCCGAACGGCAAACTCCCGAACGGCATCAAAGAACTCCGCGCGACTCACGATGGTTTCGAACTCGAATTCTTCGCACCGGTCGACGCGAAGAAAGCAGCCGACAAAGAGGCTTACACCATCGCCGGCTACACCCGCGTCTGGAGCGGCAGCTACGCCAGCCCCGACAGCGGCCGTTATAAAGTGGAAGTCGAAGATGTGACTGTATCAGACGACAAGAAAACGGTTCGCCTGAAGGTCAACGAACTCAAAGAGAAATTCGTCTACGAAGTCAACTGCCACCAGATCGGCACAGGAGATGAAACACTCTTCCCGGTCACAGGGCACTATTCAATGAACCAGATTCCAGAGTAATCGGGAACAGATCAGGGATGTTGATTTTCCAGACATTGGGCTGTTTTTCTGATGCAGTATAGGTCTCTATAGTTGACCTGTCTGCTTTAAATCCATGAATCTGTTTCAGTTCCGAAGGGGTCATATTCACCACCAGTTCAGGATCGATTTCAATATTGCGAAAAGGAGTCACAAATAAACCTGTACTGGCTTGTGGTACTGGGTAGTTACCGAATTTAAGGTTATTGTTCTGAAACCATAAAACTTTCGGAGCATATAAGACATTGATCTCAGCCAATTGACTGAGTTCATTCTTCTTAATCAGATAGACAGTTGGTGAGCTATAAATCCCCTGGAGAATTTCAACTGTCGGATACCAGGTCAGTTTCTGAGGATCAAGATTTTCATACTTTCCGTCAGCCGCTAAAGGGCAACGAGTTACCCTGTCATTCTTCACATCGATCAGATACACGCTTCTCTCAGATTCCTTGTTCATGTTATGACGATATAACCAATGTCGATCCTGTATCTTTTCAGAGGAAATCAGTCTGAATATTCTTCCTCTTGTGGTTTTTTCGAAATCAATAGATCTGAAATCACATAATAAGAAATACTCTTGATCATCAGGCATACTTTCCCAGTTGACCTGAAACTCAACTTGGACATCTCGGGGAGCATGCGCCGGACAGATAATCGTCTGCTCATATTTTCGGCCGGGGATCGTTGTGATTTGCTCAGCCTGAGGAGCCGCTCCCCAGGGTGCTTTCAGTGTTAAAATATAGTTGCCCCAAGGCAGTTTTCCGAAATCCAACAGGCCGTTTTTGTCACTAACGGCTTCAAGGGTAAAAACAGGGTTATTGCCATCACCCTTGGATAAGGTCCCTTCAAATCCTATAGCCGGTTGTTCCTCGCTCCCCTCCTGCTCCAGTTGAAACAGAATTGGCTGCAGTTCCCCCGACGTTTCAGATGCTGATTTCTCCTGTGCCAACTTGAACTGTTCCAGCATCTGCAAATTGAACGCTCGGCTTTCCTGCATCATCGACCAGGCAATCCCCACCACAGCGATACAGCACACCGTCATCACGGCAGAAATTCCGGTCATAATACGTTGCGACATGATTTTCTCCTTCATTGCATCCAGCCAGAGTTGGCGGGCGATTTTGATGGGATCGCCGAATTGACTTAATACGCGTTGTTTCGCTAGATCTTCGTCTGAGTTCTTTAATAGTTCTCGATTCAAAGCACACGCGAAGTGGTCGCTGAGTTCGTCGATAATATCCTGCCGCAATGACGATGGTTCATCGTCACGCCTGGGTGGAAAATCTTCGATACTGAGCTCAGGCCAGGCCACGCAATACTCCGCTATGTTTAAATGGTTAGAGCTGTTTCGCTTTAGAAGAAGCCCCCGCCAGACCCATTGGCTTCAACCTGTTTGGTCCCCTCAGGAATTTTTAACTGTTCCAACTCAGGCAATTTTATTTTCCACACGTTGTCCTGATCTTTAGCAGCAGTGAACTTCAGCAGCTTTCTAAACTGAATTCCACTGGAATAGGCAAACGGTCTTCCACTGACATTTTGAGTTCCTTTATTCTCCTCTCTAACTGCTGCATTCAGAGCCCCGATCTTTCGATGCGTGACAATCAATGTGGTAGCATCAACATTATTGGGTCCTCCAAAAATTGCGGCGTTCTGCAGGTTGAGATTGGCAGGAGAAATCAAACGTAAGGATTCTCGACTGTGATTCAAGACCATAAACGAAACGCTACTTTCCTCCACATTAGGATTATCTAGCTGTAGATCAGCCAGATCCTGCCTGTACAGCAGATACATCACCGGTAGCAGATACTGATCTCCTTCAATCATATTGATCGTTTGTCTGGCTTCCAGCTTACCAATATCAATATTCTGGAACCTTCGATTCTGATCTAACGGGCAACGAAAGACCTGGTTCTTCTGATTGATCAGACAGGCCATCGAATAGTCCCATGTTCCATCCAATGGATTGGGATACGGTCTGGTCCAAAGCTCAGCGCCAATTTTACGGGACAATGCAGAGAGTCCACTGTCAATGGGCCGGGGTCGAAAGTCGCACAGCAACAGCCAGTCATCTGACTTCAAGTCATCAGGCCATTCCACCTCAAACCGGACTGGGACTTCAACGGGTGCCGCACTCGGGCAAACGATGGTCTGGGAAAAATTGCGCCCCGGTAACACAGTCAAATCATTGTGATAAGTTTCTCCCCAGGGAGCAATGACATTTAACGAATATACCCCCCAGGGCAGCTTGCCAAAATCCAGTTTTCCTTCAGCATTACTCTCTTCTTTGAGTGTGAATGAATCTGTGTTATCCCCGATTTTAGTCAACTTCCCTGCAAAGCCGCCCCCTGGCCTCCCGTCCTCCTTCCCTTGAACCAGTTGAAAGGAAACCTGATTCATTTCAACGGCAGCTGACTCAGTTTGAACTTCCGACACCCGTCGATTCGCAATTTCCGTCATCTGCGCCATCATCCGGGTATTGAACGCCTGGCTGTCTTTCATCATCGACCAGACCATTCCGACTACGATGAAACCGCAAACCGCCATTGTGACAGAGACACCGGTCATAATTCGTTGAGACATGATTTTCTCCTTCATTGCGTCCAGCCAGAGTTGGCGGGCGATTTTGATGGGATCGCCGAATTGATTTAATACGCGTTGTTTCGCCAGTTGTTCATCCGGGTTCTTCAATAACTCTCGATTCAAGGCACACGCAAAATGGTCGCTGAGTTCGTCGATAATATCCTGCCGCAATGAGGATGGTTCATCATCACGCCTGGGTGGAAAATCGTCGATGCTCAGCTCAGGCCAGTTCAAGCGTGGCTCCTTAATTAACTTTTAGTACAGCTTCACCCACCATGTTGTTTATTTTTCAGGCAGCTTGATTTTCCAGAGATTCGGTTCGTCTGTTGAAGCAGAAAAAACCAGCAGTTCCGGTATTTGTACTCCGTCCAGGTGGTTCATTTCTCGAGTCCCCTCCACAAGCTCTCGATAAGCCAGAACTTCAATTATATTCATCTTATTGGTCAGCTCTCTCTTCTCATTAAATGGTACCAGAAAAATCGAAGACATTGTTTGAGGATGCCTGCTTCCCGGGCCATATTGAAAATAATTGTAAAACTCGAACCGGGACGGATGACTGTCAGGCGAATAACTGAATTTGCCACTACGTTCCCAGTTGAATACCTGGTAATCCAACCGGGAAGACAGAGTCGACAGTTTCGAAAGATCTTTCCTGGATACCAGATACAGCACCGGTAAAATATACCTTCCTTCCGCCAGACTGAGAGCAGGCTGTACCTGCAGCGTTTCCGAATCGATATTTTCCAGATAACCATATTCATTCAGCGGACAGGCAGTCACCCGGTTTTGAGCATCGATGAGATACACTCCCTCCGTTTTTTGCTTTTCTTGACGATGATTCAATATCCAGGGAACGTCATTGACCTCCCTCATACTTCTGAATGAATAAGAGGCAGTTGGGAAAGACGGGTTCATCCCGGTATTTATATCGCGAAAGTCGCAGATTAAGCACCAGTCTTCCGACTTGAATTGATCCGTCCAGTTCACTTGGAACTTGACCGTAGCCCTCGCAGAAGCCTCTGAAGGGCAAACGAGCGTTTTGGAATAGTTGCGTCCCGGAACAACCGTCAAGTGGGGAAACTCGGCGCTCTCACCCCAGGGCGCAGTCAGCTTGAGACGATATTTCCCCCACGGGAGTTTTCCGAAATCAAGTTTTCCCCCCTGATCACTCACAGACTCCAGTTCAAAGGAGTCGGATTGACTTCCGGTCTTCATCAATTGCCCGGTAAAGCCAACCGCCGACTGTTTTTTTCCAGAGTCCTGAATCAGCTGAAACGAAATCAGGTTCATGCCTTCCGTGCCAATGCTTTCCTGAACCGGTGGATTTTGAGTGAGCCGTTCCAGCACCAGCAGATTGATTCGTTCACTCTGTTGCATCATCGACCAGGCAATCCCCACCACGGCGATACAACAGACTGCCGCTACCACAGAGACACCGGTCATTATTCGTTGCGACATGATTTTCTCCTTCATTGCATCCAGCCAGAGTTGGCGGGCGATTTTGATGGGATCGCCGAATTGATTTAATACGCGTTGTTTTGCTGTCTGTTCATCCGGATTCTTCAATAACTCTCGATTCAATGCACAGGCAAAATGGTCGCTGAGTTCATCGATAATATCCTGCCGGAGCGACGTTGGTTCGTCGTCACGTCGCGGCGGAAAGTCTTCGATACTGATCTCAGGCCAGTTCACTTTTTACTCCTGAATCGAGGGGCTACGACAGAGGCTCCGTTTGGGATGCTCATTGGAACCTCTGGGTATCTTGAATCTCGTCTCTACTTAACTTAACGCGGGCTATTTTTTTATCATATAAATTGATGGTCCAGATATTATTCTTCCCAGGAGCTGCCACAAAATGCTGCACGGGGTATTGCAGTATTTCCCCGGTACTGACTTCAATCGGCTGCTTATCCAGAATTTTCAGCGGCGACACGAAGACGGTCTGCTCGATCCCATACATGGTCCCATCTGGGATATACCTGGAAAGCCCAGAGACTAAATGTGACATGTTAGAAGATACCGGATCAAAATAATTCTCATTCATAATTGACAACTGGCTCAAATCATCCCTGTTGACCAGATAGATGACAGGCAAAGTATATCGCCCCTGAGGTATTTTGACTGTTAATTGGTCCAACGGGAAATCCGGTTTCAGATTTGGATACTTGCCGGCTTGGGTCATCGGAATCGGTGAGAATGCCCCGTTTTTCCCGATCAGATAAACGCCTTGATTTACTTGTTGTGCATAGAGCCACGTTTCATTTTCAATTTGACGTTCACTGGAATAAAAACGCTCTATTTTTTCTTTTTTATGAATGATCTGACGTACGCCAAAATCTGCCAGGAACAGCCATTTGTCTGACTCGAATTCTGCCGAGCGGTCAACCTGGAAGCCGATGGAGACCAGTTCCGGTTGATGGGCGGGACAAACAATGGTCTTTGAAAACGCACGCCCCGGAATCGTTCTGAGATTCCGTATCTGATACATTTCTCCCCAAGGTGCTTTCAATTCCAATGCGTAAGCCCCGGCGGGTAACTTGCCGAAATCCAGTTTGCCTTGCGTATCACTGATGACATCAACCATAAAACCGTCCAACCCCTTAACTAGTTGAAGCAGTCTTCCCTTAAATCCTGTCGCCGGTTGACTGTTCTGATCTGTCACCAGTTGAAAACTGACTTGATGCAATTCGTCCTGACCCGCAACAGCTCCCGTTGCCTGCAACTGGTTCAATCGCTTTAACTCCAGCAGAATCTCCTGATCAGTTCCAGACTCAGCAGAAGCAACAGGACGATCTGCCAATACAGCGACATGCTCCAGCATTTTCTGGTTCACCATCCGGCTGTCCTGCACCAGGATCCACGCAAAGCCCACCACAGCGAGACAGCAAACTGCCATCACGGCAGAAATCCCGGTCATAATGCGTTGCGACATGATTTTCTCCTTCATCGCGTCCAGCCAGAGTTGGCGGGCGATTTTGATGGGATCGCCGAATTGATTTAATACACGTTGTTTTGCTGTCTGTTCGTCCGGATTTTTTAATAACTCTCGATTCAAAGCGCACACAAAGTGATCGCTGAGTTCGTCGATAATATCCTGCCGCAAGGATGACGGTTCATCATCGCGCCTGGGCGGAAAATCGTCGATGCTCAGCTCAGGCCAGGCCACTTTGTGCTCCCAGAATACGTTCGATGGCTGAGGAAAACTGTTTCCATTCCTGCCGTTTCTCGTTGAGCGCTTTCTGGCCCTGGATCGTCAGTTCGTAATACTTCCGCCGACGACCATCGACTTCACGCCAGAACGACTTCAACAGTTTTTTACGCTGCAGCTTATGCAACGCCGGATACAGACTCCCCTCTTTCAGCTCAAACTCGTTGGCCGAACGATTCGTCACGCGTTGCGTAATTTCATAGCCATAAGTGGGCCCTTCCGAAACCAGTTCCAGAATGAGCATCTCCATCGTGCCTGCAAATAATTGCGGATTCATCTCTTATCCTCCGATACATAGGATGACTACATGTTCCATATATAGCCGCTCTAGGTATTAACTGTCAAGAAGATTTTGGAAAAGAATTCACCAGGGGGTGAGCCCGAATGCAATTCGGTATTGCCGCAGGCAACAGGAAATTGTCGGAGTAAACGCACAATAAAAGGGAAACTTCCGACCCCGATTGCGGTAGGGTGCGGACCCATGTGTCCGTCCGCCTGGTGAAGATCGAACTGGTTTTACGCTCTGAACGGGACCAGTAAAACATTCGCAGCGTGACAATGTAAAGGAAGTAGACCGCGGGCGAACACATGGGTTCGCCCCTACGTCGAGTGTTTGCACTGACAGTTTCCTGCTCGATACGCTCGGCCCGAATTACATTCGGGCCAACCCAGAGACTCATTTTCTGTCGCCATCGGAAGGCAGGCGGATGGACACATGGGCCACGCCTTTGTCTCTTACTGTTGATTTCCCGCGTTGGCGCAGAACTGGTAGTAGACTTCTTCCGATTTCAGCAGTTGATCAATCTCGAGCCACTCATCGATCGTATGCGCCTGGGCGATGGAACCGGGGCCGAAGACCATTGAGGGGACGCCCCCCTGATTCACACGGGCTGCGTGCGTGCCATAGGGCACACCCACTTTTTTGTGACCGGGCTCCAGCTTATCTATCACGGATAACAGCCGGTCGCTCCACTCTCCATTATTGTGGTCGGACAACGAAACGCCGGTAATCCACGGCGGCAGCATTTCGAACTCGAATGGCAAAGCCTGCTTCAAGTATTCTTCCACCTGGTTCATGACTTCGATTCCGTCCTCGCCGGGAATCACGCGGCGGTCGATTTCGATGGTACACCAGTCAGGCACGATGTTGACACTTTCGCCCCCTTCGATCACACCCACACTCAACGTCGGCGGACCACACAGCGGATGCGCATCCCAGCCTGAAAGTTCGTCGGCGTAGGTCTGCAGCGCCTTGATGACATCTGCCATCTTGTAGATGGCGTTCACCCCGTCGTTGGGCTGAGAACTGTGGCAGGCCTTTCCCTTCGTTTTGATTTTCCAGCGGGTGGCGCCCCGATGCGCCACGACAATGTCCAGCATCGTCGGCTCGGCAACTAGCCCCAGGTCGGGCGGCTCGGTCAGAATCTTGCTTAAGCCACTCGGGTTTTCCCAGAGCTGCACAAGGTGATTGATGCCTTTGACGGTCGCTTCTTCATCACACGTACAGGACAGAATCACGTTCGCCGCATTCGGAGGATTGTCTTTGACCAGGCGCGTGAAGGCCATCAGCATTGCCGCCATACTGCCTTTGACATCGCAGGCGCCGCGACCATAGATCTTTCCGTCTTTTTCCGTGCCCTCAAACGGGGGGACAATCATCCCCTCTACGGGAACCGTATCCTGGTGGACGTCCATCAGGATCGTGGGCACTCCGGGTTTAGGTGTCGTACGTGCTATGACATTATTTCTTCCGGGAACGACTTCAATCGATTCATATTCGACTCCCAGTTCTGCGAAATAATTACATAAGAACTGGGTCAGTCTGCCTTCGAAATAGATATCACCGGTCACAGTGCGGCCCATCGGATTCACACTGGGAATGGCAATCAGTTGTTTTAACAGCCTAACGGCATCCATCGACATTTCACCTCTCATCAAGCTCTCTATTCACGCTTTAAAGCACTTTATCGCGCAGTAATTCTCTCCGCCAAGTGTCTCTCATGCACGGATCGATTTCCACTGATACGGCAATCCGAATCTTCAGATGGTTGAATTTTATGCCACTGACAGGCTCTAATAGGGAGAATCGATGTTCCCATTTTGCTGGACTTATACTCCAAGGAGTCTCCGATGAAAAACATACTGAACTGGACTGCAGCGGCACTGATGCTCTTTCTGTCCGAAGACATGACGCAGGCGGAAGACCAGGCCGAAATCCCCGGCGTGGGTCCTGTCAGCAAACCCGTCAAACTGTTTACGGATTTCAAATTCACCGAAGGCCCCGCGTTTGACCTGCAGGGGAACCTGTATTTCACGGATATTCCCGATAATAAAATTTACCAGGTCGACACAAAGGGAAAACTGTCTACTTTTCTGGAGCCCTCCAATCACTGTAATGGACTGATGCTCGATGGTGCAAACAACCTGCTGGCTTGTGAAATGGACGGACGCCTGGTCAGTATCAGCCTGAAAGACAAAAAAGTCACCCCGCTGGCAGCAGAATACAAGGGGAAACGTTTCAACGCCCCCAATGACCTCGTCATTGATCGGACGGGCGGAATTTACTTTACCGATCCCCACTTCCGGGCTCCTGAACCGCTGCCACAGGGAAAAGTCGCCGTCTACTACCGCGCCGCGGATGGCGAAGTCACACGTCTGGTGGACGATCTGGCAGCCCCGAATGGCGTGATTCTTTCTCCCAATGAAAAAACGCTGTATGTCATTCCCAGCATGTCGAAAGAAATGTGGGCTTATCCAGTGACATCGCCCGGTAAAATCGGCAAAGGTCGCGTTTTCTGCAGCCTGAAGCAGGAACCCGGGACTCCCGAACCTGGCAGAGGGGGAGACGGCCTGACGATCGATACGAATGGCAATCTCTATATCACGTCAGCACTGGGTCTGCAGGTCTTCTCACCTGAGGGAAAACTGCTGGGCATTATCGAAGTACCTGAAAAGCCGGCCAATGTGACTTTTGGCGGGAAAGATAATGCGAGCCTGTTCATTACCGCACGCACTTCACTGTATCGTGTCGACACGCAAGCCAAAGGGCACCGTTTTCCGGGTCCCTCTTCGTGATACCGGCAATGCGACTGATACGACTTGTTCCATCTGGTTCGATAATGAGTGAACCGGGATAAACTGAACGCTGGTCTGGCTGAAAAGCCGATAAAATGACCAGCGTCTTTTTTTGGAATCAGCCTGATTTGCAGAATGTTGACCGTTTTGCTTGATTCCGTTCAAAATTTTTTCCTGTTTATCATCTTCCCTGTACGCGGGAATTGTGCTGGCTTTCTTAAGAAGTCATAATCGAAACTGCTGCTCGCAATTGGAAGAAAAACATCTGAAATAAGTCTGAAAACATACGTTTTTTCCCCGTGACTCGGTTGGAGTATTGTGTCCGATGTCTGTTGAAATTAAAGTTCCCTCGGTAGGGGAGTCCATCTCCGAAGTTCAAATCGGAGCCTGGCACGCTGCTGAAGGAAAATGGGTCGCTCAGGACAGTGAAATTGTCGAGCTCGAAACCGATAAAGCCACTTTCGATGTGCCCGCCCCACTGGATGGGATTATCATCGAAATTCTGAAGAAAACCGGGGAGATGGCAGCCGTCGGTGAAGTCATCGGCTACCTGGAAGAAGCAGAACGCCCCGAAGGAGCGGAAGACCCGGCACCGGAAAAGAGCCCGGCCAAAACCGAATCCGCGTCTGCTCCCGCTTCTGACAAGAAAGCTACTGACAAGAAATCTTCTACGGGATCTGGCGAACGGGTCATGCCGGCAGCGGCTCGCGTGATGGCGGAAAAAGGGTTGAGTCCCGGCGACGTCAAAGGGACCGGACCGGGAGGTCGCATTCTGAAAGAGGATGCCCTCAGCTACCAGGAGCCCGGCACCTCAGACAATGGTGCTTTCCGCGAAGAAGAAATTGTCCCCATGAGTCCGATCCGTAAGAAAATTGCGGAGCGCCTCGTCGAAGCCCAGTCCAACGCAGCCCTGCTGACTACATTCAACGAAGTGGATATGTCGGCGGTCATGGAACTGCGGTCTCAGTACAAAGACATGTTCCTCAAGAAATATGATGTCAAACTGGGCTTCATGTCCTTCTTCGTCAAAGCGGTCGTGGATGGCTTGAACCAGTATCCACAAATCAATGCCGAAATTCGCGGTACCGACCTGGTCTTCCGGAACTACTATGACATCGGCATTGCCGTCGGCGGTGGTAAAGGTCTGGTCGTCCCGATTCTGCGCAACGCCGAACGACTCAGCTTTGCAGACATCGAACTCAAAATCAATGATTTCGGGCAACGCGCCAAAGCAAACAAAATCAGCCTCGAAGAACTTCAGGGAGGCACCTTCACGATTACCAATGGTGGCGTGTACGGTTCCCTGCTCTCCACTCCGATTGTGAACCCGCCTCAAAGTGGCGTGCTGGGCATGCATGGAATCCAGGATCGCCCTGTCGCCATCAACGGACAGGTCGTGATTCGTCCCATGATGTATATCGCTTTGACTTACGATCACCGTGTCGTCGATGGCCGGGAAGCCGTGGTCTTCCTCAAACGACTCAAAGAAGTCCTGGAAGAACCATCACGCATGCTGATGGAAGTCTGAGAATCAAACGCACATCTTAAGAGGCTTGGAAAGGGTTCCTGCCACTGCAGGAAAATGAGAAAATGAACCACGATCTGGTTATTATCGGTGCTGGCCCCGGTGGATATATTGCAGCGATCCGTGCTGCACAACTGGGTTTGAATGTCGCCTGTATCGAAAAAGAACGCATGCTCGGTGGCACCTGTCTGCGAGTCGGCTGTATTCCCAGTAAAGCGCTGCTCGAATCAAGTGAGCTGTATAAAGAAGCAGAACACTCATTCAAAGATCGTGGCATCAACGTCGGTTCGCTGTCGCTCGACCTGGATAAAATGTTGAGTCAGAAAGACCGGACCGTCAAAACCATGGGCGGCGGCATTGATTCCCTGTTCAAGAAAAACAAAATCACCCGTTACACGGGGCATGCCACTATTACAGCGCCAGGAAAAGTCTCTGTTGATAATGGTGACGAAAAAACCGAACTGGAAGCCAAATACATTCTGATTGCCACCGGCAGTGAACCTTCCACGTTACCGGGAATCGAACTCGACGGCGATCGCGTGGGGACGAGTACCGAAGCCCTCGCCTACGAGCAGGTTCCCAAGCATCTTGTCGTCATTGGCGGCGGTGTGATTGGCTTGGAACTGGGAGCCGTCTGGAGTCGACTGGGAGCGAAGGTTACCGTGCTGGAATACCTGGATCGCATCCTGCCCACCACCGACCTGGAAATTGCTAAAGAGGCACTGAAGATCTTCGAAAAACAGGGGATCGAATTCCAGTTGGGCTGCCGCGTCACCGGCGTGAAAGCCAACAAAAAGACCTGTGATGTCGAAATCGCAGACGCCAAATCGATTCGCTGCGACCGAGTTCTCGTCGCGGTGGGACGACGTCCGAATACGGAAAACCTGGGCTTGGAAGAAATCGGGATTGCCCTGGATAAAAGGGGTTTTATCCCGGTCGACGCCCACTACGAAACCGCCGTCAAAGGCATCTTCGCTATTGGTGATGTCATCGGCGGCGCCATGCTGGCTCATAAAGCAGAAGACGAAGGAGTCGCATTTTCCGAACGTCTGGTCACAGGTTATGGACACGTCAACTACGATGCCATTCCCAGTGTCGCTTACACCAATCCGGAAATCGCCGCCGTCGGTAAAACCGAAGAACAGCTGAAAGAGGAAGGCATCGAATACCGTAAAGGAACCTTTCCCTTCATCGCCAACGGTCGTGCCCGCGCCATGGGTCAGACAGAAGGCAAAGTCAAGATGCTGGCGGATAAGCAGACGGACCGTGTCCTGGGGGTTCACATCCTTGGGCCTCGTGCCGGGGACCTGATTGCCGAGTGTGCTGTCGCCATGGAATTTGGTGCCAGCAGTGAAGATATCGCCCGCTGCTGCCACGCCCACCCGACGCTGGCTGAAGCCGTCAAAGAAGCAGCACTGGCCGTAGATAAACGGGCTCTCAATTTCTGAGATGTCTGATTCCCGCTGTCACTTTTCCGACACGACGCTCTCCACTCCTGCGGAAAATCTGGCGCTCGACGAAAGCCTGTTGTATCAGATCAATCAGCAGGATTCCCGGGGTTGCCTGAGAATCTGGGAAATCGATCAATACGCGGTCATCCTGGGCAGCTCAAATCAGGTCGCAGAAAATGTGAATCAGTCTGCCTGCCAGCAGGACAGGATCCCGGTTCTCCGTCGCTGTACCGGCGGGGGGACCGTGCTGCTGGGACCGGGGTGTTTCATTTATTCGCTGTTTCTGCGCATCACAGCCGAGCAGCATCTGGCCGGCATCGAAGCCACCACGCGAGAAATTCTGAACCGTATTTCGGGAACTCTCAACCGGCTCAGACCGGAACTGAATGTCGAAGTACGTGGCATCAGTGATCTGACCGTGGAGGGACACAAATTTTCCGGGAATTCCCAGCGGTGGTTAACCACCACGCTCCTGCATCATGGCACGATTCTCTATGACTTTGATCTCGATCGCATTCCCCGGTATTTAACCAGTCCTGAACGGGAACCCGAATATCGATCGCAGCGCGATCATCTGGAATTTGTCACCAACTATGATATCAGCCCCACTCTGCTCAGAGACTCGCTGATCGAAACCTGGCAGGCAATTGAACCGGAACCCGAATTGCCACTCGAACGTGTGCAGCAACTGGTGCAGGAAAAATATGAGACGGAGCACTGGAATCTCCGCCGCTGAGTCAGGACAACGCTTCCTGAATGGGTTGCTCCTGCAGTTCAACTTCAACAGTCGTAAAGTGATCTTCAATGACCCGCATCTTTTTCCAGTGCCCTGCCTGGAAGCGGATCAGATACCCAAATCCCAATACGCCAATATACGCCGTACAGGCAGTCCAGCTGCCAAAGATCTTTTCGTCTGCGTATTTCCAGATCAGAAACGTGGGAATGACCATGATGGTCCACCCTGTGACCAGTGAATAGATCATGCAGAAGCGGGTATCCCCGGCGCCGCGGATCGCTGAGCCAAAGACGACTGCTAACGCGTCGAATAATGAAAACAGGGCGGCAAATCGCAGCAGGACGATCGTCATCTGCTTGACCTGTTGAAACTCTTCCGTCATGACTTCCGGCTGGTAGGGTCTGAGTAATAATTCCGGCAAGCCTACATAGATGACAGCAAAAATGATCATATATAAAGTCGAGACGATATACGCTTTCCATGTGGTTGTCACGGCCAGTTGAGGTCGACCCTCGCCAATGCGTTTGCCAACCAGCGTCATCACAGCCGTACCGACTCCCATCATCGGCACAAATGCCAGTGAATTCAGATTGAAAGCAATCGTCGTCGCCGCCAGTTCTATCTTTCCAATTCGTCCGACCAGAACCACAAACAGGGTGAACCCGACTATATCGACGAAAAACAACATTCCATTGGGAAACCCGTAGCGAATCAATCGCAGCAGCAGACTCTGATTCCAGTGATAATGATTGAGTAAGCCATACTCGCGGGCTTCATGCCTGGCAAAGATGATCACAGCATAAAAAACCATGGTCGCTACATTCGCCAGTACGGTCGCGATCGCGGCCCCTTTGATTCCCATGGCAGGGACTGGTCCTGCCCCGAAGATCAGCAGGTAATCCAGAACCATATTGACGAGTACACTTGCCAGGTTCACCCACATGACGACCATCGTTTTACTGCGACCTGTATAAAAACAAGAGAGCACAGTCGAAATTAATGCGGGACCGGAACCCAGACAGAGTATCGAAAAATAATCGACTTCCAGGACCTGGATTTCAGCAGCATGACCAATCCAGTGAAAAATACTGGTGGAAAGAGGGATGCCCAGCAACAGGATGGCCCCCCAGATCAGCGCCACATAAAATCCCTGCCAGACGGATTCAGAAACATACTGCTTCTGGCCTGCCCCCTCGTACTGCGCGACAAACGTATTCACATAGGTCGCCATCCCCATCGCAATCGACATGATGGCCCATTGAATCATGCCGGCAGGTAACGCAGCAGCCACTGCTTCGGTTGACCACCAGGACAGGAAGATCCGGTCTACCACATGCATAATCGACAGCGAACCACAGCTCAGCACCAGGGGGATCGCTACGTTCGCCAGTTCACGTAAACTTCCCGGGCTCACAGAGCCATTCTTATTTTCAAAGGACGAGGAGTCCATTCGGTACAATCCGATTCAAGATAGTTGAGCGCAGAATACAATCGCCGGAATTGTAGTAGCAGAGAATGAGGTCCGCAGACCGCCGGCTGGCAGCATATCACAATTTTCACAAAATGCCTCTTTCCACGACACGCCAGAACCGGAATTAGTTCGCATTTCTCATCACAATTACAGACGCTTTCAGCTGCATGAGCCCGCTGACAAATTGTCCAGATGCGCGGATCCTAAAATCTCGTCTGGACCTGATTTGCAATTCCTAGTTTAATTCACGGATTTCATCGGGTTTCGGCCGGTCCCGATCTCGTGAAATGCCTGATCCCGGCACCAGTTAAAAGAACATATCTAACGGCACATTATAGACTTAGAGCAACACCACCTTACTCATAGACTAGAGTGAATCCTGTGAACAGTTTTACGCGATTAATACAATATGTCTGGCCTTACCGTAAAAGACTGGTCGTTTCCTTCTTTTTTGCGATCATGGTCGCGGTCCTCTGGGGGGCGAATCTTTCCGTCACCTTCCTGGTAGTCAAGGTTCTGCTGCAAGGGGAAACCCTGGGCGGATATGTACAGGAGCAGATCAGTGAAAAAGAAAATACCATTCAGGATAAATCAAGAGTTCTGAAGGACCTCTCGAATTCGATTCAGTCCCAGAATCCGAATGTGAATTCTGAAGAAATCAAACCTGACACCACACTCACACAAACGGATCTGGCAGCCGCCCCCGTCGATTTGCTGAGTGAGCATACCCGTCAGCAGACCAAGCTGAACTCGGCTTCGCAAAAACTGCTCGTGCTCAAGTGGATCCAGACAAACGTCATCAGCCGTATCCCCGAAGATCAGTTTGACACTTTCGCATTAATTCTGGGAGTGCTGCTGATTACCACTTTCATCAAAGGCATCTTTATCTTCACGCAGGATGTCATGGTGGGCGGGGTCGTAGAACTGGTGACGATGGCCATCCGCAAGGAATGCTTTCGAAAAGTACTCGACCTGGATTATCAGAGTATCTCCTCTGAAGGTACGGCATCGCTGATGTCTCGGTTCACTTTCGATATGCAGCAGCTCTCCCAGGGTCTCACTCTGATGGGAGGGAAAATTGTCCGGGAACCGCTGAAGGCGCTGGCCTGTATTATTTTTGCCTTCCTGGTCAACTGGAGACTCACGCTGCTCTCGTTTGTGTTTGCACCCCTGATTGCGATTGTGTTTTACAAAATCGGTAAAACGCTGAAACATGCCAGCCAGAAAATGATGGAGAGCATGTCCCGGATTTACAAAACACTGGAAGAGTCATTCGAAAGCTCCAAAGTCATCATTGCGTTTAACGGCGCCCGTAAGCATCGCAACCGCTTTCATCATGAGAATAAAGAGTTCTTCAAGAAAGCACTCCGAATTCTCCGCATCGATTCGCTGACCAGCCCCACCACGGAAATGCTGGGTCTGATGGCCATCTTTATCGCTTTGATTCCCGGCTCTTACCTGGTGCTGCGTCAAAAGACGGAAATCTGGGGGATCCAGCTCTCCTCAACTCCCATGGATATCGCCACACTTTCCATGATGTACGCCTTGCTGGCCGGGATTTCCGATCCTGCCCGCAAAATGTCTTCTGTCTATTCAAAACTGAAAAAAACAGCTGCTGCCCTGGAACGGATTTTCCAGATCATCGACCGTGAAACCCTGGTCAAGGAAACTGATGAACCGCAACGTTTCCCTGCGGAAGTGCAGACCGTTAAATTCAACAAGATTGACTTCACTTACGCCCAGCGTAAAGAATCGACCCGCAATAACGAACCGATCCTGGATGGCGTCAACCTGGAAATCAATGCAGGTGAAGTCGTACTCGTCGTGGGCGAAAACGGCTCCGGTAAATCAACACTCGTCAATCTGCTCCCCCGGTTTTATGACCCTGACAAAGGGAACATCTTTATCAATGAAGTTGATATCCGGGATATCCGCCTGAAGGATCTGCGAAATCATATCGGGGTGGTCTCCCAGGAAACCATGCTGTTTGATGATTCGATTCTCGAAAACATCCGTTACGGTCGACCGAATGCTTCCCGACTGGAAATCGAATCCGTCGCAAAAAAATCACATGTATTGCAGTTTGCCGAACAGTTGCCAGACGGCCTGCACTACAACGTGGGAGAGAAAGGTCATGAACTCTCCGGCGGACAGCGACAGCGCATTGCGCTCGCACGAGCGATCCTCCGAAATCCGGACATTCTGATTCTGGACGAAGCGACTTCCGCCATCGATTCGCAGAGCGAAATCCTGATTCATAAGGCGTTGAGAGAGTTTGCGCCCGGCAGAACCGTATTCATCATCACGCATTCTGTCGGTCAAAGCCTGTTGGAATTTGCGAACCGGATCGTCGTCATGGATTCCGGAAAGGTTGTCGCTACCGGACCACATCACGTTCTCGTTGATTCCTGCCCGCAATACCAGAGCCTGCTGAGTGCACAGGTCCGTCAGCGTTCTGCCTGAAAGCTTTCAGATCTCCGACATTATCTGCACAGTCGACCTGTGACAAAGCCGTTTGAATTTCTCGACTCTCTGTTCACGGGCAGGTATGATGACGTGAAGTTGACAGGACACTTTCTCGTTTCATCCCTCGAAGCCACAGGAACTGCGAACCATGAAATCGACGCTCACAGCTATTCTCGTCATCCTTGTGCTTGCCAGTCTGCTTAGTAAAGATTCTCCCATTGCCCTGGAAACCAGTGTTAAAGCAGAGCCCGCTGCCCGGGTCTCAGAGGAATCTATGGCACAGGCAATCGACCGTTATCTCGAAGCAGAAGCTGAGAGAAAAGAATCTCGTGCGCAAGCACGTCGTCCTGAGCGGGGAAGAACACAACCACGACGCCAGCAGACTCAGGAGCGCCAGAGAGAACCTCATTACGTCATGCAGCGTGAGCATGAGCGCCACGTGGACCAGCAACGACACCGGATACTGAAACTGCATGCCGTCGCAGAACAGCTGCAGGATACCGGGCTTCCGGAACTGGCGGAACAGGTTCACCGCAAAGCAGATGAACAACACCAGTTGCTGCAGCAGCAACTGGAACGCATGCCCCCTCCTGAGCAAGGTTTCCACCGTGAAGTACAGGAATCGCTCCAGCAACTGAGACACGAAATTCACGAACTGAAAAGGGAAGTACACGAGCTGAAGAAGGCTCTCACAGAACCTGGTCCGAAATCGGATTCGTAATTTCAGATATTCCAGAGGGCATCACATTAAGCATCGTGTCTCTCAATTGATGCTACCCGGTCTAAATGCTCAGTGAGGCATTACAGTAACTCGGGAGACCGTCTAACCCGTTTTCTCGGACAATTGAGCAGATACAAATTGCTTCATGTACTGGCAATCAGTAGAATTTATACCTCTGATCTGAGTGAATCTGCTCAGCCTCACCACTATTCATACTGACACGACAAAGATGCTTTCATGGTAAATCCGCTCTCGATCAAGTGCCCGCACTGTGAGGCTTCCTTCAAAATTAAAAGTAAATCGGCATTTGGCAAAAAAGTGAAATGCCCCAAATGCGAAACTCCTTTCGTCATTCCCGAACCAGCCTCGATCAGGTCGAGTGCGAAAAAGAAGAAATCGAAACCTTCGAGTCTCGCAGATGAGTTCTTTGATGACGAAAGCGAATCTACTTCCAGCCTGTTCGACGACGACTTTGACGACTGGGAAGAGGATCTGAGTGGCGGACCAGCAGCCAGGCCGAAGCCAAAGAAAACATCGTCAAAACCCAAACAGAAAAAGCAGAAATCCACTTCTGATTTTTCCATCAGCGATTATGGCTTCTCTCCCTTTTTAACCGGACTGGCTGTCTTTCTGATCCTGTCAAACCTGATCCTGGCTGTCCTCGGACATCATTTAGCGACCCTCGCTCAACTTGCCTCTCTCCTCATTGGTATCATTTACATCGCTGTCGGGAATTTAGGAATATTATACGTCGCAGCCAGGGAGAGTGCGCTTCAACTCATCATCTGTCTTTTCGTACCTTTTTACAGCTATTTCTACGCAATCATATCTTATGAATACACCAAAACGCATGTCATGAACTTCCTGATGGGACTGGTTCTGTGTCTCGGTACTATTTTTTTCGGCACGAATTCATCAGTGGGTCTATTTAAGAATCGGCACAGCAATAATATTGCAGCAGCTCCGGAACCCGATATTGGCGATCATTTCAACCAGCGCAACGCTGCCAACGAGAATCCCTTCAATTCCGATCCAAATCCCTTAAACAGAAGAAGCACTTCCAGTTCCCCGAAGACTCCGACTTATAATTTTGATTTGAACCGGGTCGACCCCATGCCCATGACCTGGCGGGAACGGGGGGTGAGCGGCAGTGGTGTTTATACTCAAAAGAAAACGTCCTCCGCCGGAACAGTCTATGAAGTCTTGCGTATGAAAAATACGAATGGGAAAGAGATTGCAGGCAGCACCATGCATTTCAGGGTGTATCTCCCCCCTGGTCATGATCCTGCTTCTCCCGTTCCCTGTGTCCTGATTCCTCCGGCAGGCTCAAACCTGTTAAGTGGCATGGCCATTGATCCGCATGACCTGATTCCGAATCCTGAACATGAACCCTATGTCAAAGCGGGTTTTGCCGTCGTAACCTTCTCAATCGATGGTGATCTCTGGAATCGGGAAAATTCCACCAATACCCAATATCGAATTGCCTTTGATCAATTCAAAATAAGCCAGGCGGGAATGGCCAACTGTCTGCACGCGTTTATCGAAGCGCACTCAGTCATTCCAGGCATTGACAAAGAAAATATCTTCATAGCCGGTCACAGTTCTGCGGGTACGCTGGCCCTGTTGTTTGCGGAACATTACCCCAAAATTAAAGGCTGTCTGGCTTATGCGCCCTCTGTGGACCTGCAGAAAAGCTTTGCAGACCACCTGGCTGATATCAAACCGATTTTACCTGACGTCGAAAGTTTCATCCGTCTCAGTTCTCCACAGACCCACATCAAAAAACTGAAGTGTCCCGTATTTTTGTTTCACTCCCCGCAAGATCCGGTCACCTCTTTTGAAAATGCTCACAAATTTGCCACCGCGCTGACAGTACAGGGAACACCGGTGGAATTTGTCATCAGTAAAGGAGCCGATCATTATCAGCCTATGATTGATGAAGGGATTCCGAAAGGCATCGCCTGGATCAAAAAGATTGTGGCTCAGTCAGCAGAATCGAAGCCGGACTCAAAAATGGCAGCGACAGAAACAGACAAACCTGTAAATAAAACCGTTTTACCAGGAATGGATCTTACCCGGCGAACGGCCACTTTTCAGATACTTGAATTCCCCAAATTCTATTCAAAGATTTTTGAAGATGACAAACAGGAGAATAGTAAACAGTTCTGGAAAGAATCGCTGGAATCCAAATCACAAAATTCTCTGAAAGATATTGTCACTGGCTACAAGGAAGGGACAGAAAAGATTGACCTGGAAAACATGACGTTCCGCTTCGATTTTGTTGGCACCCTTCCTGAAAATTTCTCCAGCCAGTTTGTGGAAGCATTTTTCACAGAAGACTTCAAACTCTCTACCAAGCCGACTTCTGTCGAAGAGTACGTATATGATCCAGAAGCAGGCATGCGTGGCACCAGTCCTCTCACGTTTCATATCCGCAATCTCAACCGGATCCGGTTCAACAGGATTACTTCGCCTAAAATTGCAGAGGCAGAGCTGAGACAGATTGAGCGATATGTCCCCGACTCCCTGAAAATCAACATGACGCAGGAATGGATCTATCTCAGCGTGAAAGGAACTGAAGGTCTGGACGAACTCACCAGTCCTGTGGAACGGGCCTTGAATCAGGCAGGCTTCTTTGTTTCAGAACAGAAAATGGTACTGACCGAAGCCGACCTGAATTCCAGCGATACATACAGTGTGGCGGGTGACAGTTCCTCGGCGACGAAAGTGAAGTCTCCTGCGGGTCCCGACGAAAAACTGAAATACATCATCCTTTATGGAGTCTACGGCGGTGATGATCTTAAAGAATCAGTTCAACGCAGCCTGAAGGGCTTTGTGTGGGTTGATCCGAAATCGATCCAGTTCAACCCCAATAAAAAAGAGATTTCCTTCAAGAACAGAAGCACCGTGGATACCGGGGCGCTCGAACGTGCATTGACCCGTAATAAGTTCTACCAGCTGGATATCTCATACGAAGCTCTCCCCGCCGAGTCTCCCGAGCCGACATCCAAAGAGAAAACTGCAGCTGAATAAACGCCCGCCTCAACCCTGCATTCAGGATTGACCGACGATCCCTGAGATATCGATTAAATGCAGCTGACGCCCTTCCTCTTTATGAGGACTGTCGATACAGACATACTTCGCATCCGGGCTGAAACGGGGATGGGTGTCGACCCGCCATTCACCGGTATAGAGGGCGGGGGAATGAAAGTGGCCGAGATCAATCCGTTTTCCCGAGGAAACATGATACAGGTGGGGAGTCTGAATCCGCTCTTTCCCTTTGGGATAGGTATCATTCAGGATCCATTCATTGCCCGGCAGATAACTCAGATGCCCGCCTTGATCCAGCACCCCTTTTCCGACTTCCTGCAGTTTGCCCTGCGTTTCATCTTTCACCAGAAAATCACCCCAACTGGGGCTATCGGGGGTTGCTTTCGACTGTGTCAGAATATGAGCAGGATCACGCCAGATAAAGTGTGAGACGAATCCGTTATCCACAACCACCCGCACATCGCTGCCATCCAGATTCGCTGTTATCATTCTGGAAAGACGTTTGCCATTGGGGTACTGCCAGCGGTGCAGTGTGATAAAGCGGGAACCATCCGGACTGAACAGTAAATGATTGAAGTAATGTTTGATGTCTGGCTGCTGCCTGGGGATATTTCCGGTGCGGGCAATTTCCTCCAGCGTCAGAATCAGTTCTTTTTTTCCCGTTTCGAGATCCACCTTGAAAATCCCGGAGTCCTGGGGAGCCAGATCTTTAAAATGAGGATCGGGAAAACCGGGATAACCATAACCAGGGCGGACGTCCTGAATTCTGCGAAAATCGGGTGTGACTGCTGTCTTTCCATCGGGGCTTACAGAATAAACGGGGGAAGCAATCGTTCGACCTTTCCCGGTTTTCACATCCAGAATGCGGCTGACAAACTGCCCCTGCTCTCGATCGTTCCAGATGACTTTAGAATCTGATCCGGGCAACCACTGCAACATGCATCCCTGTTGCCAGTTCCAGGCGGATGATTCTCCCAGTTCGATCCAGCGATCCTGATCCTGCAGATCGACCATCCCGACCTTGATTACATCATCAGCCTTCGGTGAACGATGTTCAAACGCGACTTCCATTCCCAGAACATAGCGACTGGAAGGATCAAATTGCAGTTTGTCATAATAACCAAACCAGTGGTGCCGCGGCCCCCTGGTAATTACACGTGTCGGAGGGAACTCAGATTTATCAGCGAAGGCAAACCCGGCCAGAGCAGTGGAACCGGCGGCGGCGATCAAGTTTGAGAGGAATTGACGACGGCTGAGGAAATCGGGCTCGATCATGATTTTTCTTCTGATTCTGAAAACAGGAACACACAGCATGGTTCTGCTGAAACACCAACAACACCTTAAATCAGGGTAAAATAATCAAACCCGAAAAGCAACTCGATTCAGTAATACTTGCTTTGAAAGAACTTCCCACTGTTCAGACTGTGTCCCGTTTTACTGTCGCATCTTCAGGGGCATTTGAGCCGAGTATTATACTAGATTGAGCGACGCGATGGTTAAATGTGATGCATTCTGGAACCACTGAACCAGCTGATTTCGTCTAATTTCAACAGAGGAGAACCTTCTTTTGAGCCGACATCGGCTTTATAATACTGCCTGACACATCACAGGTTTTTTGTGAGCTCAATTTTCCACCGCAGTTGCAGCAGCCTCGCAAAATTCTGTTCCCTGAATTTATTCGAATCCTGAAATACCAGGTCTCTCTCACACAGCAGGTTCTGCCGTTTTTATGAATAAACCCGTGTACTTTTCCAATGCAGAAAAACTACTGGACCAGCAACTTCCCGTCACAGATCCGGAAGTGCAGCAGATGCTGGCTGGAATTGGTTTTACCGACCCTGAGCGTGCGTTAACCCGCATTCGCGAGATGTGTACCTCGGAAGGCATCCGCAAAGAGCTGACACTCATCCTGCCGACCCTGTTACAGGCACTGACAGATGCAGCCACCCCCGACGGTTCACTCATCAATTTTGAGCGTTTCATCAACAGCGTCTCTGAACCAGAGGTGATGCTGAATTTTCTCACGCACAACCCTCGCGCCGTTGAAATACTGGTCAGGCTGTTTGTCGGCAGCCAGTTTCTCACAGAGATCCTGCTGAAAAACCCGGACTACCTGGAACGACTGACCCGTTATAACCGGATTGCTGAATTCAAAAGCCAGCAGCAGTTTTATTCGGAAGCGATGGCGGCAGCACGGCAGGAAGAGCGATCCACAGCGGATATTTTTGATATCTTACGCCGGTTTCAGCGGTGGGAACTCCTGCGCATCGGCGCCTGCGACACTTTTGGGCTGATGGACCTGAAAAACATCACCGTTCAGCTTTCACTGCTGGCTGACGGCCTGGTGCAGACCTGTCTGACGATTCTGTCTGAAGAAATGAATCTCCCGCTCGATGACTTTGCAGTGCTGGCGTTCGGGAAGCTCGGAGGAGAAGAGTTAAACTACAGCTCGGATATTGACCTCGTTTTTATCGCAGGTGACAACTCCACACAGTACTGGCAACTCGGGCAACGCCTGATCAAATCACTGATGGAATCCACGTCAGAAGGTTTTTTGTATCGCGTTGACATGCGTCTGCGTCCCTGGGGTCGATCGGGAGCATTGGTCACCACGGTTGATGCCTACGTCGATTATTTCGCCCGGCATGGTCGCCTGTGGGAGAAGCAGGCCATGCTTAAAGCACGTGTGATAGCGGGCAACCAGAACCTGGGAATTGATTTCTTTCGACGCATTGAACCACAGATTTTTAACTCCGAGCCGGAAGAAGTGCGCAAAAACGTTCTGGAAATGAAGCAACGCATTGAAGCGGAACTGAAAAAGAAAGGTAAAGACTGGGGAGAAGTCAAATCGGGAAAAGGCTCCATCCGTGATGTGGAATTTACCACGCAATATCTGCAGATGGCCAATGGCGCCAGGCATCCCTCCATTCGCAGTATCAACACACTCGATGGACTGGTCAGGCTGGTTGACCACGGTCTGATCCAGGCAGACGAATATCGGCACCTGACCAGCGGTTATGTCTTTTTCAGGAAAATTGAACACGCACTGCAGTTGATGCATTATAACCAGGAACATCGCATGCCCACCGATGAACGGGAACTGGCATACCTCGCCCGAAGACTCGATTTTCAGGAAGGTCAGCAGCTCGTTCAATATTACGAACAACATCGTAAAGCCGTACGAAACATCTTCAAAAAGTATATCTATGATTCCCCGTCCGATTCCGGTCCGCATGCGGCGCAGTCCGAGCAGGAAAGCAATCCGATCGGCATGATGGCTGCCTCGTACACAAAAGTGTTTAACGAAGCGGAAATCGAAAAACACAGCCAGATGGCACGCAAGCTGAGCGAAAGCAACAATGTAGAACTTCAAACAGAAAAGATTCCGGACAATCAGTTACGCCTCACCATGGTGGGTTTCGACCAGACCGGCGACCTGTCCCTGATCTGTGGCCTGCTGTTTGTCTACGGCTTTGATATTCAACAGGGGCACCTGTTTACCAATCAGAAGGTCAAGCCTGCTGCTTCCTCGCAAGGCCGTGCTTCCAAGCCCAGTGAGAAATCGAAAAGTACCCGGAAATTCGTGATCGTACTTGATGTCAAAGCATCTGATGAAGCCGTCCAGCCATCCGTCTGGACCAGCTATAAAAATGACCTGACAGAACTGCTGCATAAAGTAGAAACCGGAAAAACCCAGGAAGCTGTGGGAGAACTGGCCAAGCGGGTCGCGGCAGCCCTGCACGATCTGCCCCAGGCCAGCCAGATGTTGTATCCCGTCGATATTGAACTGGATAATGACACGGACCCTCGCTACACCATTTTAAGAATTCAGTCTGAAGACACGATTGGCTTCCTTTATGAACTGACCAATGCGCTCTCCATGAGTGGCATCGATATCGCCAGAATGGTCATTGATTCAGAAGGAACCAAAGTCAGCGATGTCCTGTATGTTACGGATGACAAAGGGGAAAAAATCAGTGCCGAAGCGCAACAACAGGGATTGCGGGCGGCAATCGTACTCATCAAACATTTCACGCATCTGCTGCCTCGCTCACCCAATCCGGAAGCAGCCTTACTGCATTTCCGTGAATTCCTGGAGCACTTGTTTAAACAGCCAAACTGGGTCGAAGAGATTTCATCACTCGAACGCACCAGCGTACTCAGCGCGCTGGCCAGGCTGCTGGGCGTAAGTGATTTCCTCTGGGAAGACTTCCTGCGTCTGCAGCATTCGAATCTTTTCCCGGTCGTTGCCAATGTGGAAGAATTAAAAACCCGTATCACCTTCGCAGAGTTAAAAGCCGAACTCGCACGGGAACTGGCAGAAGCATCTTCGCCGGAAGATCAGCAGGAACGCCTGAACGCCTTCAAAGATCGTGCCATGCTGCGGACCGACATGCGTCATATCCTGGGGCATATCTCTGAATTCGGTCAGTTTTCCGATGAACTGACCGATGTCGCGGAAGTCGTCGTCCAGGGTGCCTACGAAATCTGCGATCTGCAACTGAAAGAACGGTATGGAGTTCCTCAACTGGAAACGGAAGATCCCTGTCGCATTTCCATCTGCGCACTGGGTAAGTGTGGCGGTCGCGAACTGGGCTTCGCCTCGGATATTGAGCTGATGTTTATCTACGAAGGTTCCGGGCAGACCACCGGACCTGAAATCATCACCAATAATGAATACTACCTGAAGCTGGTCGAAAAATTCAGTAAGATGATCAAGACCAGAAGCGAAGGCATTTTTCAGATTGACCTTCGTCTGCGACCTTATGGTCAGGCAGGCAGTCTGGCCGTTTCAGCCGAAGCATTTCAGAGTTACTTTTCTCATGAAGGAGCCGCCTGGCCTTACGAAAGACAGGCACTGGTTAAACTGCGCCCGATTGCCGCCGATGAAGAATTCGGAAACCAGATTGTCCGCATGCGGGACACCATTATCTATGGCGGGAAACCATTCGATGTCGCAGCGATGCTCGCCATGCGCGAGAAGCAGATTCAGCAACTCGTCAAAGGAGGGACCATTAATGCCAAACTCGGCGATGGTGGTCTCGTTGATTGTGAATACCTGATCCAGGGCATGCAGATTACCTATGGTCATCGGAATCCAGGCTTACGAACCACGAATACACTGGAAGGGATTGACGCGCTCAAAGAACTGGGATTGATCAGTCCTGATGATTACGTAAAACTTCGCAATGCCTATATCTTCCTTCGCAGGCTCATCGATGCACTGCGTATGGTCCGAGGCAACGCAAAGGATTTAACAGTCCCGCCTCAAGATCAGGAAGAGTTCGAGTTCCTTGCCAGGCGTCTGGGATATGGATCCCATACCGAGAAACTGCAGGAAGAAATCTCGATGACCATGGACCGGGTCCGCGACTTCAGTCGCCTGCTGGCTCCGATTAAAGCCATGACCATTCGCACCAATGGCTGACCCTTAAAGCCTCTGACGGAATTGCCATCTGCAGCTTTCTGCCGAAAACGGTCGGCAAACAATCATCAAAACGATGTCACTTTTATCATTTTGAGCGCACACTCTACTTTATCCTGATTAGCGTCATTTTCATTAAAGCCAATCCTAAAAGCCACTTACAGCATTTCCCGTTTAATTGGCACAATCCCTGCTTTTTAACATCTTTCAAAAGCGGTCGTGAAAATCAAACAAGACTGTGATTTCTTTTAAGGAATAGAGAGATGAAAAAATTATTGATCATTTGTGTCGCATTCGCAGGTTTGGCATTCGTGGGAACGACATCCACGGCTCAAGCTGGTGGCGTGAATTTCGGAATTACTCTGGGTAATGGTTTTGGCGGGTATTATGGAAACCGGGGCTATAACCGCACCCCTTATTATCATGGACGCCGTCACTCATTCTGGCATGATACCAGCCATTATGACTATCATCCCGGTGGCTTCCAGCGCCACAGAAACCATTATCATTACGTACCAGGTCACTATGACTATCACCAGACAGGACACTGGCATGGTGGACGACGCCACCATCGTCATTAAAGAACATCCCAGGTAGCCTTATGATCTCACAATTAAATCGACACCGTCGATTCGACTGGTCTGTCCAGGAGATGTGAGTGAAAAAGGAAACCAGGTGAAGTCTGACTTTCCTGTTCTTTAAAAGTGGCAAAGAAATCAGAGCAGTCCAGCGACGGGCTGCTCTGATTTTCTATCATTTGCACTTAGACTGTGGCCCGTTTTACTGGAGCGTCTTCAGGGCAATCTGAACCGGGTATAACAGACTGAGAGCCCCTATTGTGATGCACCCTAATGGGCACCTGGATCCCACCACTGGTCTGTCAGTTTCAAAAGCTGCCTGGCTTTTTCAGGATTCTCCGAAACCAGGTTCTGCTGCTCGAAGGGATCTGCGGTGATGTTGTACAATTCCACTTTTTCCTCTTTCAGCCGCGAACTCGGAAAGATTGCCTTCCAGTCTCCCTGGACGCACCAGCGGTATTTCAGGCTGGAAGCAGGATCGTCGATATCGATCATATCGTGCTCATAAATATCACCAAACAGAGCATCACGGTCTGTTTTCCCGTCCTGGCGCATTACCTCCAGTAAGTTGATCCCCTGCATTTCCCGGGACGGTTTCAGGCCGACAGCTGCAAGCAGAGTGGGTGCGATATCAATGCTGCTGACCAGTGTATCATACTCGGCCGGTTTAATTTTTCCCGGCCAGCGAAACATGATGGGGGTCCGAATTCCGCCATCATAGGGGCTCCGTTTCGATTTGGGAGCGTACCGAAAACGCCGTTTCATTTTCTGGCGTTCCTGATCCGTTTCGGGCACGTATTGAATCCAGCCGTTATCGGTGACATACACCACGATGGTATTTTCTGTGAGACCTTTTTCATCCAGATGACTCATCAACTGCCCACAGGTTTCATCAAACCATTCACACATCGCATAATAATAAGACAATTCGATAGGCAAATCAGAACTGCGATACTTGTCTAACAGTCGTTGTGGCGGATTATGAGGAGTATGGGGCAGAAAAGGAGCATACCACAGGAAAAATGGTTTGTCACCACAACCGTCAATGAAGTCAAATACGGGCGTCATACCTTCCCGACCGATTTTCAATCCCAGATCGCCATGGCGGCCCCCCCGTTTGGGATCGCCATGAGTCATCCCAGCCGTGAAACCGGCCAGTGAAGGATTTCCTTCCCACCATTTTCCAGACTGAAAACTTTGATAACCGATCTTTCCCAGCAGTTCAGGCAGGCAGTCCACGTTTTTGACATGTTTTAACAGCTTTTGCCGGTCCATCCCTTTGGGAGGATCGTTGCCGGTAATTTTATGTTGATGCGGATATAAGCCTGTAATCATCGTCATCAGACTGGGACGGCAGAGACTGACGGGAACATAACCTCTTTTGAATACCGCGCTCTCAGAAGCCAGCTTATCCAGGGAGGGTGTTTCGACCACATCGTGGCCCATGAAACCGTAATCATTCCAGGCCTGGTCATCTGAAATAATCATCACAATATTCGGATGACTGGATTTGGGTTCAGCCTGTATCGATTTGGGAAACAGGCTGAGACACAAAATCACGAGCAGAGGCAAAGACCACTTTAAAAATGAGTTCACGGTGTTACTCCTCAGGAATCGAGTGCAATAGTTTTACTGATGAGAGAACCAGTCTGATTCAGGGTGCTGTCCGCCGGCAGACAGCCAGAAAACACACGTTGATCAGTTAATTCTCTTTGGAATTAATATGAAAAATTTCGTTTATTTCTCCAACGCTCAACATTATAATGACGTAGATAGCTGCAGAAGACATACACACACTTCTGCTTCACATTCTATCCATCCTACCAACTGCTTCACTAAGATCAATACCCAACAAGACTTACAATTTATTTTGCATTCAACATGCAACTTAGACTGAATCGATTCCCTCAATTTAAGCAGGGGAATTTTTTCAGGACCTGAAACAGATGGAGTAAACCATTTTTTTCAAATTAAGCATTCCGGTTAAAGCAGCTTGGATGCGTTGACAGCGTGGAAAATGATAATTCTAATGTATTGGTAGTCCTGTATTTGATTACCAATGGGAACGTTACGTGATACGGGGCAACCACTTCCAGATATCTCTGGTGGGCTCAAACCAGAGTGATTGAAGTTTAAATGTCACTTACTTTTTTAGAAGAATATGAGGAATTTTATGCGGAAACTGATGAATGTGAAAACAGCTTTACTGTTTGGTCTGGCAATTGCAGGACTCTCGCTGTTCTGTGCAGAAAGTAAAGTTGAGGCTCGTCCTAACTTTAAGAATATCTGGGCTGAAACTTATCCTGATTCCAAAATGCTGATCGCGAAAAAATGCGGTGTCTGTCATCCTGGAAAAACCAAGAAAGAAAAGAACGACTACGCAGAAGCCGTCTTCAAAGGACTCGGCAAACGCAAACAGACCGATAAAGATGTTATTGTAAAAGCACTCAAAGATGCAGAAAAGATGCCTAGCCCGGTGGAAGGCAAAACTTATGGTGATTTCATCAAAGCAGATGAAATCCCACCATCATCGAAAACGGAATAGTTGAACTGAGTCGGCACATTCAGCGTGATGTGTTCGAACATGTCAACCAGAGATACAGGCAGGACATATCGATGTCCTGCCTTTTTTTATGATTTTTTATCAGGTGTATTCAAATGAAAATCAATCACCAGCGGTAAATGATCCGAAGCTTCCCGCGCCAGTTTTGACTTTGCGACCCTTGCATGCTTGATAGTGATTGCCCCCCGAACGAATGCCTTGTCCAGAGTCCCCACAGGCATGTAAGCTGGAAACGAGCGATACTTCGAAGGCGGCTGGGTCACTTCCTGAAATTCATGCTCGGAAAACTTTCCTTTCGCCAGCGTATTGCGCCAGTCATTCGTATCACCCACAATTACGGTGGGATATCCATTCCCCTCCTCAAACAGGCGATGTGTCAACAGGTAATTGATCTGCCAGTGTCGCTCCTTTTCAGCCAGTCCCAGATGGAAGTTGACCAGTTGAAATGCACCTTCCGGCGAATCAATCGTCACAATCTGCGCACCGCGGGCTTTACGCCATTTATTCGTTAATGAAATCTGATGCTGAGACAAAAAGCTCCAGCGAGATAAAATCAGATTCCCGTAGCCCCCCGTTTTCAGCTTGACATTCAGCTGATACAGCGACTCCTGCATGTTGAAATAATCTGCAAAGATCTTTGGCTGATTATTGAAACGCGAGCGTTTGACATTCCGGTCCACTTCATGCAGACAGATGATGTCAGGGTTTTCCTGTTCAATCACCCCAATGACGCGTTCCAGCTGATAGCGACGATCCCTGCCACCGATGCCTTTGTGAATATTGTAGCTTAATAGTCGCATATTCAATTCGCTGTTATTTATCTGCGTTATTTATCTGCAAACACGGAAGGAGACACCTTGATCACTCCCAGGTCATTTTCGCCGGGTCTGATTTTCAGTTTGATCCGTCCCCGTTTCCACTCCGGCCTGGCTGCCAGGTAACCTGCTTTCTCCTGCCAGAGTTGAAATTCCCAGGCGCCCACCGGGAGGTTTTCAATCTTGAATCGCCCCGTTTCATCTGAGGTGGCGAAATAGGGATGGTTCAATGCAACCAGCCAGCCTTCCTGCCAGGGATGAATACTGCAACTCATCCGCAAAGGCAGTTTTTCTCCATACTCAAACTCGTGGGTCATTTTTTCACCGGGTGGCAAAACCTGGTTCAGGCTGGTGTTCCTGTAAGCTTTGACCTGAAATCCGTGCGCACACAAGTCCTTGTTTTCCGCCAGCAGTTTCTGTCGGTTCACCCAGAGCCCAGCCACATGCGGCTGAAAGATACAACCTTTATTCTGAATGGTGACGGTTTCCGGAAGTTTTAGATACTCCGGATGAATCTGAGAATCTTCCAGGCTCGACTCTCGCAGGTAGATGAAGACATTCTGCAATCCCCCGTTTTTCCCCGTGAGCAGGCTCTGCTCGACGATCAGATCGCTGAATTTACCGCAGATGGCTTCATCACGACTGATATCCAGTTTCTCAGGCTGAGGGGCCTGACCGGTGTAGATAAACTGCCCCGTCAATGTCCCCCATTCCGCGGCGGCAGCGGCAGGAGCCAGCATGCCAGCCAGACAACAGATCAGCAGCCATCGACTGAAGATGAAATGAAAACAATACAAAATGAACTCTCCTCATGAAGCAGACCGTGCGAAATGTCTATGAAATCGATTTGCCGGCGGGGCAATCCTCAGATCCTATCTTACCGACCGACTGCGCAGGATGAAAGAATCGTGAGCATTTTAGACTGTGTCCCGTTTTACTGGAACGTCTCCCCGGATTATTGGAACCGGGTACAATAGCTTGAGAGACACTCTGATTAAAAGCGATGCGTTCAAGAACACTCAAAAGAAAGACCCTCTCAAGATGATGGTCATCTTCAGAGGGTTCAATCTAATTCCATTCAGCACGATTGGATCGAAGTTTAAAGCAGAGGGCCTTCCCAGTTGGTAAAGGCATCGTCCATGGCTTCCTGCTCTCCATCAAGGTCATCAACCAGAGTCCATTCAGAATCATTTTCTGCATGGGCGAAGACCAGTTGACGATCATCGGTATCAGAATCCATCAACGCGTCTTCAAATTCGGATGAGGAATACAGGTCTTCAAACAGGCTTGTATCCAGTTCGATCTCGTCGGCCACCTGCTGATCTGAGAAGACCGATGGCTGAAAGACATCGAAAGTAGCTGTCTGCTGAATTCCAGCATTCGTATCTTCTTCTTCAGTCAACTTGATGACAGCGGGAGCGACCAGGCTCATGGAAGACTGTTCCATAAACGTCTGAGCTGCTTCCTGACTTTGAATCAAAACAGGTTCTGCTATTTCTTCAACGGGTACCTGATTGGTGCCGAAGATGGGAGCTGCACCACCACTGCCGGATGTTCCCTGAGCACTGGCGTAGGATTCGAGCAACATCTGCACGTTCATGGCAGAAATTGATTTGCGGATACCAGGATCAAGCGTATCACTCATCAGATCATCTGCGAATGCAGGATCTTCGACATGCAGACCCGTAGAATCCAGGTTTACGGTAAAGTCAGAACCGACAAATACCAGTTCACCACCAATCTCTTCCACGAGGCTTCCAAAACCACTGAAGTAACGTGTAAATCCAAGTACGTGTCCAATTTCGTGTAATAATACCGTATACAGGTCATAGGCACCGCCGGCAGGCAGATCGGTCACATCAACGTGCCAGCCTAAACCATTGGCATCATCATCAATTACGACGCGACCTCCAACTGGAATACCATCGACATTGTAAACTGTCGACTGTCCGGATCCCAGCTGAGCAGTTCCGAAATCGTGCACGATAACCTGCACATCCAGGTCCTCAACGCCGAGGGCCGTTTCCCAGGTATCAAGGGCAGCCTCGATCACCTGATCAACGCTGTCATCACCACTGGCCACTTCCAGTTGATTACCAACCCATTTCTGACCGAAGTTAGCGGGGAAGTTGACTTGAGTATTTCCCCCCTTCCTCTTGCCGTAGTTACCAGCCAGAGAAATCAGGTCGCGATAATCAACCTTACCACTCTTATCAAAGTCCAGAGCAGACGCATAAGGTGAAGTCGCGTTGAATACGTTCTGGTTGTAAGCAGAGGTGAAGAAGATCAAATCACGATAATCGATCGCATTATTATCATCGATATCATAAATCACCGGATACAGGTCCGTTTCCGGGAGTGCTCCGACATTCACAGTGACTTCGCCGATTCCCGAAATATCAATTTGCGTATTCTGAACATCAAGTCCCAGTTGCAGTGGCTCAATCGTCAGATCCGCAGGATCGACTTCCACCTGATCCCCTGCCAGTGACTCGAATTTAATACGTGCCAGCAGGGCATAACCGGTTCCACCAACATTCGCTGCTGATGTGCTGCCTCCCAGATTGCGGACCACGCCGGTGGCATCGTCAATCACAGCCGTTCTGTTGAAGGTAAAGTTGGAACCAAATTCAACGGTAGTTGCCGTGAAGTAAGCACCATTATAGGCTATATCGGTCAGGACATCGGTGATGCCGAATCCACTGGCAGTATCAACCCAGACTTCAACCCAGAATGAATCCCATTCCTGCAGCCAGTCTGCATTACCAGGCAAAGCGGCTGTATGGCCATTACTGGAAACAGCGGTTTTCTGTTTCACAACGGAAATCTGAATATTCGTATTTTCATCAGCAATCGAAGAATCGCCGCCTGATCCAAACAGAGGTGCTGGAGGAGGAGACTGCAGTTCAATGGCACCAATATCGACCGTTGCTGTTCCACTCAAGTCTCCATCTGCAGGTCGAGCCTCGCCTCTCTGGTCCACAGTAGGAGCAGATCCATTCAGGCCGGCATCAATTGCCTGGCTGCCAAACAGCAGTGAATGGGTTCTGGTAGGACCACCATTGTCCAGCAGGATTCCCAGTTTCGGATCAACGGGTGCTGCCAGGGTACCAATAATGTTTCCATTCTCGCCATTGGTCAGTCCGGTTGCTGCCCCGATATCGCCGATCAGGTTATTAAAGCTGGTTAATGTGACATAGTCGCCACCCAGGTCAGGATTTCCAAGGAAGCCGATATTTCCGGCAACGATGGTGTTTGTCAAAGTTACCGTTGCACTCGCATTGACAGCGGAATCATTCGAAATGCCCCCGCCACTCTGATCTGCCGTATTCAGGGTCAATGTATTGTTCAACAGGCTTAACGTCCCCGTATTGAAGATCGCTCCACCACGAGATCCCGCATGGTTTTCAGAGTAGGTGACGTTGGTCGAAGTGATTGTGCCTTCGTTGTAGATCGCACCGCCACGGCTTCCCGCGTCATTCAGATAGAAGAGTGACTGCGAAACATCAAAGCTGGCACCGCTGGCAACATACACGGCTCCCGCACGTCCATCCGAAGAGTTACCAGAGAAGGTGGTCCGTTCTACTGTTGCAGTATCTGTATACTGATAGAGGGCTCCCCCCTGGAAACCGGCATGGTTATTCAGGAACTGGGCATCGGTAATATCCAGATCCCCGGCACTGACGATCGCTCCCCCCAGGAAGTCAGCATTGTTACCCTGGAAGATAACCTGATTGAGGGTTGTATCGCCCTCGGCAAAAATGGCACCGCCATCATCAGCATCACCGTTAATCAACGACATATTTGACAGGCTCAGCGAGACCCCGCCTCCAGTATGGAAGATACGATCGAGATTATCAGCATCAATGATCGTCGTTCCGGAACCCTGTCCAAAGATATTCAATTCGTCGAGAATATCAAAGTCACCGGACGCGTTATTATTTTCATTCGTACCGGCGATATCCATATCATAGGTGCCAGGTAACAGGATGATATTATCAATACCTGGATTTGCATTGGCCTGATTTATGGCTTCACGCAGTGAGGTGACAGTATCACCAGCATCAACGACATCGTCTAACGTGTCGACGACGATTCCATTGTCAACAATCGTCCCGACTCCAACTCCATCTAGAATATTAGCATTCAAGGCATTGCTAAGCTCGACGTAGAATGTTTCAACCCCTTCGTTCACCATATCGTTATTCACGGTAACACTAAAGGTCTCACTTAACTGACCAGAAGCAAACGTCACATGCAATTGCTTATAGTCATAATCCCCATCAGCGAGCGTTGCCCCTCCAACCAGAGGACCGTCCAGAGTTTCGATATCGAACTCAACGATATCACTGGAGCCCTGAGACAAAGAAACAGTGAATGTAAAGGTTGTGGTAGGGCCGCCATCATAATCTTCTGTCAGTGTTACATCACTGATGGATAATAATGCCTTGTCGTCGTTCCGGATTTCTCCTTCAGCAAGCATATCGGTTTCATTGACGGTAATGCTTCCTCCCACCTGCACATTCGAAAGTGTGACATCGAAGATTTCATCGTTCTCAATCACAGAATCACCAATGATCTGCACAGAAACTGTCTTGGTCGTCTCACCGGGATTGAATGTAATGGTTTGAGTCGATGCGATGAAATCATTCGCATCTGCAAAATTAAGACCAGCCCCTGAAATCAGCGATGCCACATCAACTTCGACAATCTCAGTCAGCGGATTCGAGAGTGATACGGTAAAGTTCATGTTGGTATTGACGCCCTGAGGACCTTCTTCAACGAATGCATCGCTGATTGTGAGGTTTGCTTCGTCGTTCTGAATAGTCCCTATAGATTGAGCATTTCCGATAATCGCTCCGGCAGAATTAAACAGATTGACGAAGAAGGTCTCATGATCTTCCACCGTGGTATCGCCGTTGACAACTACTTCAATAATCTGGGTGGTCTCACCAGGAGAGAATGTGACTCTGCCTGTCGTGAATGCGTAATCAACGCCTGCCGTCGCTGTACCATTGGAAGTTTCATAATCAACGGTCACTTCATCCACATTCGCATTGGACAGGGATACGACAATCTGGAACACGGTTGTGCCGGAATTGGTTTCGAGCTGGCTGACGTCAGAGATACTGATTGTCGGCGTAACGATTTCAAAGGCACCAATGTCGCTGGTAGTATCGGTGGGCCGTGTGGCACCACGCTGGTCAATGGAGACGCCATCGGTATTGTCGCCGGCATCAATCGCCCGGCTGCCTGCCAGTAACGCATGCGTCTGAGTCGGGCCGCCATTATCCTGCAGAATGCTGAGAGCAGGATCGATGCGTTGCGCATTCGTTCCCACGATATCTCCGTTGAAACCGTCAATCACTCCGGTTGCTGACGTTCCGGTTCCAATCAGGTTATGTCCCAGCGAAGTAATTGTACCCGCCAGGTCAAATCCGCCGACCAGAGCATTGTTGCCAGCCACGATTGTATTCCTGATACTCACACTGGCGGTATCTGCGACAGAATAAATACCGCCGCCAGTCCCTTCAGTAAAGTTATCGTAAATCGTGGTATTGTTGACGGTCATGTCGCCGGTGTTATGAATCGCACCCCCTTCTTTGCCGGCTTCGTTGCCGGAGAAGGTCACATTGGAAATATCGATGGTGGCTTCATTCAATAAACCACCACCACGCGTACCGGCGAAGTTATTCGAAATGGTACTGTTGGAAATCGTCACGTTACCGACGCCATCCACTGTTGGGGGCTGGCCAGTCACCATCACTGTATACTGCCCCAGGCTTCCGTAATCTGAGTAACCCGTTCCCGAAACGCTACCTTCACCTGTCCCTTCGATGGACACGAAGTAGGTGCCGGCTGCCAGTCCGGTGAAAGACGCATTGAGAGCACCAGTTGGATTGCTCGTTTGAATCTGCGCTCCACTGGAATCGTATAATATCGCAAGAATGTCGAGGTTGGGGCTCTCGAAGAATGGATCGATGGTGACATTACCCCCCGTGGTTGTGAACTGGAAATAGTCCACATCCGTGTTTCGCTCGACGATTCCGGAAGCCATGCCACCGGTGACATTTGACGCGGTGCCAGTGCTGTTACCATGATCATCGAGCCGATAACCAAATCCGTTCTGGGTTGTGATGATATTCAGATCGTCTTCGTTGTTGTCGGCGTCGGCGTATTCACCACTGCTCCACTGGACCAGATCCTGATTATAACCAACCCCCATGATCGGTGCCCAGCCCGTTGGACCGCCGCCATGACCCGCGTAGTATTCCTCGGTTGACGTACCATCATGAACCAGTCCCAGCGTGTGTCCCACTTCGTGACTGACCGCTTCGGCAACACCAATCAGACTTGTGTTAAATACGTAGGTTGGTGTGTCGAGGTTGTCGTTGAACGAACCGACATATGCTACACCCCCGGCAAGGTTGTACCAGGTGTTCTCACCAATAACGACACGTATGCCCCAGCGGGAATCCGAGGCATCGGTCCTGATCAGATCGCTGACTGGCGGCGCCGCGGTTGTAACATTGATATTAAACGGAGCAAAGTCCTCAGCGACCCGCAGCCAGGTGCGTTGAATCACTTCGATTTCGGCCAGGCTGAATGACCCGACGTTGCCGTCAGTATCATAAGCAGGAGTGACAATGGTACCGAATGCGGTGTTCCACTGTGTGCCGGTTGTCGTGTGGCCATCGAAATCGAGATAAATCGTGTGGCTGGCCCCGGGCAGCGAACTCAGGTTGAACGTGTCGCCGACTGGAAATGGTGGAGCTTCACTCAGGAGGGCAGCTTCCTGGCCATCGTTTTCATATTTGGGAATAGCATGTTCTACATACTCTTCTACTACCACGACCTCACCCTGATACTGAGCTCCCGTGGAAGAAGATGCGTTCCCTTCACCATTCCCCACAGCCGCTTCATTCGAAGTGAAGACACCACCACCGGCAACCGTCGCTGTATTGTTGTCGATTGTGGTGTCGATAATTTCCAGCGTTCCTCCTGTGGAGTTGAAGATACCGCCACCATTTTCAGCATTGTTGCCTTCAATCGTGGTCAAGCTGATGGTCGCAGTTCCCGCATCACTGTTATAAATGGCTCCCCCGTCAGCAATCGCGGTATTGGTATGGAACCAGCTGTCCGTCATGGTGACAATCCCATTGTTGAACAGGGCACCGCCACGATTGGCGAGACTGTTCTCAATCGTCACATCTTCCAGTGTCAGGTTACCAAAGTTCAGAATCGCACCACCGTCTTCCACGCGCGTCACATTTCCATTGACCAGCGTTACGCCGCGAATGGAAACATTGATGTTCGCGAAGATATGGAAGATACGGTCCAGAAAGTCGGCATCGATAAAGGTGCGATCCGATCCCGCACCGATAATGGTCAAGTCGTCGGTAATGTCCAGGTCGCCTAACAGGGAGCCGTTTTCACCCAGGCCGAACAGAGACAGCGTATAAGTGCCGGTTCCCAAGAGAATGGTGTCGGCTCCAACACGTGCGTTGGCTTCAATAATTGCGGCACGCAGAGTACTGCGACCCTGAGCATCGACACTGACTCCATCGCCGGGTACTGCATCGACTGAGTCTGCAAAACTGGTGACAATGTAACCAGATTCGAATGCCCCGATATCCACAACCAGCGATCCATTTCCGTCACCATCGAACAGACGGGCGAAACCGCGTTGATCGTCTGTGGGTGCGTAGAAGTTGTTACCGGCATCACGCGCCAGGCTTCCCCCCAGCAGTTCGTGGGTGAAAGTCGCACCGCCATTATCCTGCAACGCTCCCAGTCCTGCACTGACAGGTGTTCCAAATGTACCGACCTGGTCAGCCTGAACGTTGTTTGTGAAGCCAGTTGAAACACCTTGCACACCAATCAGGTTGTTTCCTCGAGAGTGAAAAGCCCCCGTCACATCGGGACCAGGCGATGTTGCACTATTACCGGCAATGATCGTATTTGCCACGCTGACAAATCCATCCGTGTCATTGAAAATACCACCGCCGGTCGTTGCCGCGTTGCCGAAGACAGTCGCGTTGGTGATTTCCATCGTACCTTCATCACTGTTATAAATCCCGGCACCATTAAGAGCTTCGTTCCCTGAAATGGTGGCATTCACAATATTGGCAAGTACCAGCGAGTTATTATACAACCCGCCGCCATTATTGGTCGCGACGTTATTGGAAACGGTGCTGTTGACCAGGTTCAACTGAGCGATGTCTTCATTGAAAATACCGGCTCCAGACTGAGCGAGGTTTCCATCAACGGTAGTTCGCTCTACGTTGACAGTAGCTTCTGCCGTATTGAAGATACCACCACCATTTAAGCTGGCCGTGTTGTTCAACAGATCGGAAAGATCCAGGTTGATGACTCCCAGCTCCTGGTTATAGATGGCACCACCGGAGACAGCTTCGTTGTTAATGAAGGAGGTATTAAAGAGAGTTACCGCACCCTCTTCCTGATCATTGAACAGGCCGCCACCATTTCTGACAGCTTCACTGTCACGAATGATTGTTCCGTTCAATGACAGGCTGACGCCGAAGTTGGCAATCGCCCCCCCATCGCGGTCTGCGGAGTTATCATCAAACATACCACCGGTGATCGTGACCTCTCCTGCGGAAGCGTTATACAGACCACCGCCGTCAAAAGCAGCGGTATTCAGCAGGACGGAAACCTGATTCAATGAGACCTCACCCTCATCGTTATAGATACCACCACCATCCTGGGTCGCCGTATTTCCAGATACCGTGGTCCGGACGATCGTCAGCGAAGCGGCTTCTTCGTTGAAGATACCACCCCCCTGGTCAGCCGTATTGTTATTCACTTTACTGTCAGTGATCGTCATGCTTGCCAGATCATTGTTGTAGATACCGCCACCGTCTTCAGTAGACGTATTTCCGGAAACCGAACTGCGGAGAATATCGACAGTCGCCTGCAGGTCGTTGAAGATACCACCACCATCGCTGGAAGCGATATTGCCGGAGATCTCAGAATCCACAATGGAAATGACTGACTGATCGTTATTGAAGATACCACCACCGTCGACGGCACTGTTATTGGTGACATCGCTATTGGTCAGAATCAGGGTCCCCTGCAGACCAAGCTGGCCGTTCAGAATACCACCACCGTCGATTTCAGCGGCATTGCCGTCTACCAGTGAGTTGACGAGTGTCAGCGTACCCACGTTGCGGATACCACCACCGCTTCCGCCGATCACATTACCACCGGTAATCTTGACACCCTGCAGGGTGAGGTCAGCACCAGAGAAGATATCAAAGACACGGTCACGTTCATCCGTGAGGCTGGCTGCATTGATAATTGTCTGCCCGCTTCCCGCACCGAGAATCGTCAGGCTGCCTGTTGTATCGGTAATATCCAGGTCACCCGTCAGAGATGAGTTTTCATCGGAACCAAGTAAAGTCAGGTCATAGACACCTGCCCCCAGAATAATAACGGAATCACCTGCCAGGGCATTCGCTTCCATGATTGCGGCACGTAAGGTGATATTCCCGTTGGCATCCGCGACAATGCCATCACCGGGATTGATATCTACGGTATCTTCGGTGCTGTTCACAAAGAATGTACCAAATTCGACAGCCCCGATATCAACGTTCGTTCCCAGGATACGGCTTGAGCCCCGCTGTTCCTGAGCAGCAGTATTGATATTGATCCCGGAATCGATGGCGATACTGCCCAGCAGCAACGCGTGGGTAAGGGTGGGACCACCATTGTCGGCCAGATTGAAATCCAGCACAGGTGTGGGGTCTGCCACATCTATGATATCGCCAGCTCCAAAACCGGTTGCCGACCCAACCAGGCCGGTCAGGTTGCCTCCCAGACTGCTGTAGTTTCCATCCAGTTCCGGATTGGTGGTCGCTGTGTTTCCAATAATCAGGTTATTCTGAATTACAGCTGTTCCGCTGTTGGAAACGGCACCACCGGTTGTCCCGGCATCGTTCAATGTCATCGTGTTGTTGGTAGCATTCAATGTCGCTGTATTGCGGATCGCTCCACCACTTCGATCAGAAGAGTTCCCTGAGAAGGTCGAGTTCGAAACAGTCACGGTTCCGATGCCCGCATTGAACAACGCACCACCATCACGGGCTGTGGTATTTCCACTGATTGTGCTGCGTGAGATTTGCATGGTTCCCGTATTTCGCAAACCACCACCGCCGCCGCCCGCTGTATTATTGGAAATCGTACTGTCAACGATGACGATCAACCCGGTGTTATTGATACCACCGGCACTGTCTTCTGCTACGTTTCCTGTGACTTCTACGTTCGTTAAAGTGGTCGTGCCACTATTGCGGATACCGGCACCATCGTCGCTGCCTGTCAGTTTACCATTTTGAATGGTCAGGTTTTCCAGATTCAAGGTGACGCCGGCAAAGATCTGGAAGATACGATCCAGTTCTGCACCATCGATGATGGTGACTCCCACACCCTGACCACGAATCGTCAGGTTGTCGCGAATATCCAGGTCGCCAGTGGCAGACTGATCTTCGTCGATGCCCCCGATACCCAGAAAATAGGTACCTGCTGCCAGTTCAATCACGTTTGAACCAAGCAGCGCATTCGCTTCCTGAATTGCTGCACGCAATGTTTCAGTTCCTGAAGTACCATCTCCGACGATACCGTCACCGGCAGTCGTATCCACTCCGTCTGAGAAGACAGGGGTTCCACCAGTTAAATCAATGGTAGAGCTATTTACCCAGGAATGGGAAACATTGGCCAAAAGTGGATTACCGCCACCTGTAATTCCGGAACCTGCAGCAACCAGTGTCAGCTCGTAAGTACCAGCCACCTGGGTAACGTAAGTTAAATCAAGGGAATACGAAGAAGCAGGCCCCACGCCAGGAGTCAGTGTGACGCCGGCTGCTACCAGATCGATGGCCTGTCCATTGAGCATCAGTCGGAAATCATTGACTGTGACTCCGCTCACATTCACAGGATTGATTCCATCATCAAAACTAATCGATACCTGACCCGCATTGGTCAGAATCGTCGGCGGAATATCTTCAATCGAGGCCCCCAGCACAGGATCACCAATTCGCCATGTATCAGTGGCACCTGCCTTGAAGACGTTTCCGGCTAGATCTTCAATCGTACCAGTGTTGCCAAGCAGATTCAGGGTATACAGCCCATCGCCGTAAGTCGGAATCAAAGAGCTCAGGTTAAGGGTATAAAATGATCCTGAACCGGTCAGCGAACCTACGGGGATATCAATAGTTTGCGGACCGCTGCCATCATCAAAAATCAACTCGAAGTTGGTATAAAAACTGACAGGGACACTACCGTCATCGTCGAAGAGGCCAGTGACAGGTTCAGAGAAGTTGATCAAGACTTCAATATCCGTTGTCCCTGCATCTAATGCAGAACCATCCGGTGACACGTCCTGAATTCCGGCAGTAGGAGCAGTAAAATCGGTTCCGTTATTCCATTTCGCATCAGTAGAACTGGCGGCTGTATTGCCTGAGGCGTCGGTAACTTCCGACTCTCCTGACAGGAACACAAGTGTATAAACGCCGTTCAAGCCGGTCAGAGCAGAATCAAGATTGACCGTATAATTCAAATCCCCCGGTGATCCGTCAACACTCAATACTCCTCCCGTAACGAGAGTACCATTTCTGTATAGCTCAAAATCAGAGACATCCACACCGGTGACTGCTTCCTGGAAAGTAAAATCCACACTGTCGACATCGCCATCGCTCACAGACTGAAAGGACCCCGTGGGTGACAGGGTATCATTCACCCAGGTTTCACTGCCTGTCGCAGTCAGGGCATTCCCTGCGGAATCGATAATAGACGAGGAAGCAGCCGTATTGATCGACAGGGTATATGTTCCAGACAGGCTGGTCACCTTACTGAGGTCCAGTACAAACTGGCTGCCTGTGACCTGTGTCAAAGTCGCAGGAGTCGAAGACAGATTCCCACCGACGACGCCCGTAACATTAACCCCGTCGCGCGTCAGAACGAAATCACTCAGATCAACGCCGGTCACATCTTCCGAGAAGTTGACAATCAACTCACCCACCGCCGCACTGCGGGGATCAGGAGAGACATTCTCAATCTCGACCGTCGGAGCATACGTATCAATGGTAAACCGCTCGACATCACCGAACATCAGGTAGTTACTGGGAGTATTGCCAGATATGGGAGAAAATGGGTCAATATACTTGGCATCCGAGATTGTATTATTATTAACTAATCGTAACTCGTACTCGCCATCTCCTTCAGCTCCGAGAATCGAATCGATATTCAGCCTGAAAGTCCGGAGATCCATCTGCGTGAGCATACCGGAGGTTAACTGGCTGGTGATATCGATATTATTACGGAACAGGGTAAAGTCGTTAATATCGACTCCCGCCACATCTTCGGTAAACGAAATGATGAAATCACCGACATTCGTATCATCAGTCGGATCAGTCGCAGCAACCGAAATATCGGCCGTCAGGAAGGTAAACGTTTCAGGCTTTAAAAAGGTGTCTTCATCAGGAGTCCAGATATCCCAGTTGTAGCTTAATTCTCCTGGAACTGGACTCGCGTATCTGATTTCGTCAAAAAATGAATCCCCTTCTTGAAATCCACCGGAGCCAAAGGTTGAACCATTAACACCATCAAAGCCCTGGGCAATTCGGAAGGTACTGACTCCCATTCCGTCATACAGGAATGAATCACGCCTTATTGGTCCATTATTGATATTGCTTACAGACCAGGTGCCGCCGAATAAATAGTCTCCCAGATCAACCCCTTCTGTGCTGTTCAACACAAAACTGGTAGTACTGACTACCGTAATAGTAAATACCCCATTTAATGCACTCAAGCTGTTGTTATAAAACCCAACTTCATCTGTATAAGCACCAGTAATTTCAACTGTTACACCGCTGATTAAATTATGTGGAGCATCGGTAGTAACTATAATAGGTTCCCCTGGGAAATCGATCCTTGCATCAAGAACACCTCCCGTGAGCGGTCCCAAGTTAGGTCCGGACGATGGATTTAAATTGGTTCGCGACGCCACACGTTGAGCATTTCGCCTTCTATCTGAAGAAGTGGTAGGAAATGGTCCATCGGGATTAGGCGGAGCGGTTCCATTCGCCACTCGCGATTTAAACTCCGGCTCGTCGGTATCATAATAGGCTCCCAAGTTGACCACGTTGATACCGTTACCGGTATTTTCCTCGAATACGAGGTTCAGTTTCGCGAGTGGATCACGTCGGTAGGGACTTAAAACCCGGAAGGCAGGAGTGGCACCACTGTCCCAGTTATCTTGTGTAATCGGAGGATCAACGGTCGATGTGAACGATTCAACATAGAAGTCTTCGCCATAGTTACCCTCGAATTCATTGTTGGTCACAGAAACATTCGAACGACCATTCGCTTCATCACCACTCCCCTCAGCACCGACACTCACCCGCGAACCGGGAGTCTGTCCCCAGTAGTCATACTGAGAAGCCATTGTCCCGATTCTTAAGATCAGACCAGTAGTGGTAAAATTGCTGCTGACGCCATTGTCCTGAATGTAGTTTCTGTCAATCTGAAGCACCATATCTGCATCTGATGTAGTGACATTCCCGGTCGCATCAAGAGCATCGGTGCTGTCGGCATCCTGATCCTGTCCTCGTGAGGCAGTTGTCACAACATAGAAACCTTCCAGGCCGTTAGACACAATGTGGTTTGCCCCGGCTTCGGTTCCATCTCCAAAAATGACATCCGAATTTGCCCGCTCTTCCGTCTGCAGGTCCACCCCACGGCCACCATTGTTATCAATAAAGTTCCCAATCGCAGTAACTGAAGTGACAGCATCAAATCGAGGAATGGTTCTGGTCACACCATCTTCCGTTACGGTAATAATATTCGCACTTAAGATTTCCAGTCCGTCTGACGTGTTTTCTGTAATCGTATTCCCCCGGATGAACGATGTCTGCCCATTCGAGTTGATATCGATCCCTTTTCCGTCGTTAAACGCGATCAGGTTGTTATCAATCGAAGAAAACAGACCGCTTCCGGCAAATGTATAGCTCCCCCCGGAAAGATCTATCCCTCCTGTTGAGTTAGCCAGAATCGAGTTATTGGCAATTTTCACACGACCATCTACCGGGTCCAGTAGTGCGGAGATCTGGATACCATCCCGTCCATTCGCCTCAATTAGATTACCACGATCTGCTCCAGTCACGGGATCTACACCGTCCAGACCAATAAACAGCATGTCGCGATTTCCCAGGCGGCCGGTTATCAGGACACCATGGCGAGAGTTATTGCTGATATTATTCTGTACCCAGGTACCAGCTACATCACGGCGGTCAGTTCCATCATAGCTGGTACTACGAGTAGTAGATTCGATACCATTAAAGCCATTCAAAGTGAGTTGATTGTTAATGATATCGACCAGCATTGTGGCGTCCGCTTCGGCATGCAGAAAAATGCCGTCCCGACTGTTAGTTGAAATAGTATTATCTTTAATTTCAAAGTCGGATGTAGTTAGATTACCGTTCTGGGCCAGAATCTCGATACCATCACTGTTGGTCGTGATGATATTTTCGTAAATCAGAACAGCCCGTTCTTCACCCACGATAGGATCGACAATATCACGTCCCACGCGGGCATCATCTTCACGATGGAAATTCACACCATCGCCGATGTTATTGGCAATCACGTTATGGGAAATCTGGGTGCGGTCGATTATCGTTGATTCTTCAATATGAATCCCCACACCGTGACCGGCATTCCCCTGACCGGCGGTATTAGCGGCATCGGTACCAAGATAGTTACCATCAATGGTCAGGTCTCGCAGCTGGTTGAATGCTTCAAAGCTGACATCGGTACCAAACAGGTCGATATAGATGGCGTCCCCTGCATAAGGTGTAGAGGCATTGTTATCATTATTGGAACTGGTAATGGTATTTCCGGTAATGCTGACATCGCCCGTGGCGGTGTCCTGCATGGCAACGGCCACACCAGCACCACTGTTATCATCCATGGTGTTTCCATCCACGTTCAGGCTGAAATCAACACTCCACAGCGATGTGGGGTCAGCTGCAACCAGGTTGATACCAACCGCATTATTCGAGCTGATCGTATTTCCTGAGATGTCACCATAAAACGAAGTATACATCTCGAGGTCGATCTCGATACCGGCTCCCGTGTTTCCGGTAATCGTGTTGCCCCTGATTCCCCGCAGATACCCACCCACGGTCGTTGTTTTGACCGTCAGCAGGGCGCCCGTCAGATTGGTACCATCAACAAGGACCTGAGGTGTATTGATCGTTGCCAGAATGCCCGTGTATTCAATTTCAAAGCCGGTTAACGCATCGCCGCGAACCATCACATCGCCCGCGTTCAGATTCGGCAAAGCTACCAAAGCTGCGAGAATGGCAGCCGCATCTGCGTTATAGGCAATTGGGCCGGTTATGGCACCATCAAAAGTCAATGTGAAATCACCGGCTGTCGGAGTTCCGTTGACATTGATTTCCTGCACTTCGTTAATCGTCGTTCCTTCTGATACAGTCGTCACCGTCGGGACAACAATCAAAATGCCACTATCATCAATAGTTATTAAGTTACCGGGTGAAACTGCTCTAAAATCACCAATAAATTCGACATCAAAACCTCCAGTAACATTGAAGCCCCCCCCAGTCACTCTGACATTCCCGACACCGATGGTGTCCAGGCTCTCTAAAGCAGCCTGAATTTCAGCTGTAGTTGCATCATAGTCAAGGATGACGGGCCCGTTTGTACTCGCACCGAAATCCAGTGTATAGGTTCCGCCGCCTGCTGGATTAGGTATATCAACGTGTTGAATTTCATTGAAACCAATCCCCTCCTGAGTATTGCCGGTTACAATGTTCTGCACATCGGTCGTCAAGGGTGTCACATCCCCCAGAATAGGATTAATTGTTGTGAGGTCAAAATCTCCTACCTGTGTGGACGGCACAATGTCCAGATCAAACACATTCGCCACCAATAAGGGGATATTCAATTCCGCTAAGTCGCCCTGAAATTCAATCACAAAACCATTGGTATAATTTCCTGTAACAAGAAAGTCATTTGGCCCTGTCGAAATCGCCAATGCTTCCAGAGCGGCATCAATGTTTGCCGCCATAGTAGTGGGATTGGAACTGATCGTAATGCCCTGGGTGGTTTCTCCCTGGAACGTAATAGTAAATGCTGCACCTGCAGGGTTATTAGTTAAAGATCCATTCGCAGCAATATTGAATGGAAATGCTCCTTGTGCATTTTCAAAATCGAGTGTCTGTTCTTCGTTTGTATCACCGTCCCCCTGGACCGTATTGCTAATCACAACATTAAATTTGAGAGCATCAGCATTGATGCTTACCTGGGGAACATCAACATTTGCCAGTGAGCCTGAATCCGAAAAAATGATATCATACCCATTGCCGCTGGGAGTGACATTTACTGGAGAACCACCGTAACCCTGAGTATTAGCAATTGAGTTCAATGCAGCTGCTATGGTAGCTGCATTGCCGGTGGTTGGAATCGCAACGGTATAACTGAACTGCTGAGTTACCCCTAGAAAAGTTAATTCCCATGTCCCGAAAGTCGGATTATTAGCACCGAGCATGGACAGATGCTGGTACTCATTGTAATCAACTACAAATCCGTTAGCAAAATCACCCGTAACAAAGAAGTCACCTTCTACACCTGTCTTCGAAGTGGCGGAGGTAAGCGCTTCTAATGCAGCTTCAATATTAGCTGCAGTAATTAAAGGATCTGGATCTATGGTGATCAATCCGGTGGTTTCTCCCTGATAGTTCAGAGTAAAAGTACCACTCGTCGGGATTTCTAAAGTAGATGTTCCCGTTTCATCGATACTGACGAATGTCAAAATCTGTGGAGCTGGTTTATTAGGATTGGGACCAACTGGGCCTAATTCGACATTCACAAACAGATTTAATCCGACCGCATCGATAGAAACTGGTGGGACATTCAAATCATGCATGGTCCCTGTAAATTCGATATCGAATCCGCCAGCAACTGCAGTAACCACTACAGGACTGCCTGTAAATGGGTTGCTGCCCGTGGGATCAATATAGATGTTGGCCAATTGGTTTAAACGAGTCGTAAGGTCAGTCGCATTCAGTTCCGTGTAGGATAAATCTAGAGATTGACCTAAAAAGTTCAGGGTAAAATAGCCAAATGAGGGAGTACCTGTGACTTCCAGGTGTTGGATTTCATTTTGATTCCCGGAGGTATTTTGAGTAATCGTCACACCGGCGGGAGTGCTGTTGAACCCACTGACATCCACGGTCAGCGGATTTATGTTGACGCCACCTGCGGCATTGACAAATTCAATTTCATAGCCGTCCTGGAAGTTACCATTGACCAGAATGTCGCCAACACCTATTTCACCGAAAGCGGCAACCATAGCTGCTTTGACCTGTGAAGCGGTCGCAGTCGCCAGAATTCCAGCCGTCGTCTGAGTAACACCGTTCCCTCCCGTATAGGAGATCGTGAAGTCCCCCCCGGTGGGAATGCCTGCAAAAGAGATTAACTGGACTTCGTTCCTTGGTGCAGCGAAATCAATTTTGTCTGTGGAACCGGGAACACCATCATAGGCGGGCACGCCTGGTGCTGCGTCGGTTGGTGTGGGATTGGTTGTTGACGGTGTGAAGAAGATACCGTGTCCGGTGTTGTTGGCAATGATGTTATCGGAAACGTCACCACTTAAGTCGCCGTCCGTCTGATCGAAGACGATCCCGTGTCCGCTGTTGGAGGTAATTGAGTTGCCGGTAATTGAGACAAACTGATCGACATTGGTCAAATCAAGGCTGATACCGGCACCAGTCGTATTTCCGGTAATGATATTCGAATGTATGAACAACTCGGTCAGCAGCGCAGCGCCGCCGGCGGCTGTATCATCGACGGAGATGCTTACCCCTTCGATGCTGTTGTTGTTGGTCAACCGCAGTTCTTCTGCAATTGAGTCGACGATGTTGACGCTCACACCGTCATTACCCGAACTTCCGGCAATCGTGTTATCCGCCAGGGTCGTGTGTCGGAGTGTAGAACCGTTGGTTACATCAATCGAGACGCCATCAATGGAAGAACGTCTGATCGACGTTTCTTCGATGGTCGAATTGCTCATCGCCACGGTCATACCTGCACCGGACTGTCCGGTAAGCGTCGAATCGACGATATTGAATTCATTGAGAATGACATTGGTCAGGTCAACGTTGAAAGCATTTCCGATACCACCCGTAATCGTGGAACTGTCAATCGCGATCGTGTCCACCAGCAGATTCGACAATTCAATATCAATACCTGTCCCCGCGGCAGCGTTGACAGAGACATTATCAAACAGAATCGAAAAAGGATCGTTGAAAGTCAGATTGTCGAGATCAATCGAAACGGAAGCTCCTGAACTCGCATCAATGGTCAGGTCTTCAAAGATGATCGATTCATAATTGGAGACGCCGTCGGCATCCGGATCCAATACTGAATTATCAATCGTCATACCCAAACCGGCCGTGATCTGATTGATAATGAGCGACGTCAGAAGAGTTCGATCTTCGAGTTGCTCGATGGCGATGCGGCGTTGAACCTTCTGGCGGACGGAGGAAGGAACACTTCTAAGCTGAAGTCTGCGACGAGGATTTAAAGTTGCCTTGCGGCTTTTTTCGAACGCAACTCGCATCGACTCAACCCAAGATGTCAGTAACATCTGCTGTCTCCCATAAACTCTAATTTGCCATGGCATTTTACTGAAAATCGAGCAGGAATTCACACCCCGCTTCGCACATTTCAGAACAAACTTCAATGCCAATCTGTTGTATTGTTAGTTGTCAATTGATTGATTCAGCTCAATGAATTCTGGCGGAGGCACACACAATCAAAACATTCGTATACCTGCAGCGACCATGTAAAACCTGACTGTCTACAGAATTCCAGCCTTTGATGCTAAAAACCCGTCTGAACCGATGTCAAAGAAAATTGCACAAAATAGGTAAATTATAACTGGTGATATTCCACTTATAACAATCATGCAAGCCCTTTGAGAATTCCGTTCACGATAATTTCCTGACGGTCGTTGCCCTGACGGAAACTGGTGCTCTTTCCCGGGGCAACCCGAAATTCTCACTTAACTGACGAATGGCATTCTGAAAACTAACGATGATTGACTTTCTCTCTGCAGCATTTCCCAATATTTTTTTGTAATCATAACTATAATATTTTTCTATACTTAGGATCCTGTCTGTACAGGATTCCCTTCAAAATTCACTGATTTTGGCCACGAATCCCACTATACGTTTGAATCTTTTCCGGCGAAATCTCGTACTGTTTTTTCAAGATATACCGTTTTTAATGGTCTTTGTGGTCGAAGCAAGCCGATCAATTATGACAGCGGGTTATCTACAGAACCCCCGCGGCCTCTGTACTTATGGACAAAAAAAGCTCTGAGATCACAAATTGTGCTTTGTCGGAGAGGTTAGTTTTTAATTAGCATCTTTCGGTCGGCTGAATTAGTGAGATTCTACCTGGATCGAAATGGAGAGATTAAGCTATGAGAACGAACGGATTCGTTGGCTTGATGATTGCGGGAATCTGCTGTTTTTCAACGCAGATACTTTATTCTCAGTCAGATTTCCCAGTCGAACCATCAAATGAATCTGAAGGGGTCTTCAGAATTTCAAATACTTCGGACTATGATGGGCCTGCAGTCGACGCCGTCTCTTTCGCGCCGTCTTCTCCGCGAACATCAGATATCTCCCCGATTGCCATGCCAGAGGGCGGGCAGTACACGTCAACCGAATATTACGGCGGCGGTGTCGGTGGTGGAGAATACTATGGTCCTTTCGAAGAATATCCCCAGGGCGACTGGGTCGAAGATCCGTACCTGGAAGACACCACCTATCAACGGCTGGGACTGGTTGCCGGTGCTGCAGCAGTGTTTGTCAAACCGGGATTTGATACAGACACCGCATTTCTGACTGAAGATCAGACAGGCCCAAATACGGTCACCACTTCCAATGATTTTCCTTACAACTATCAGTCTGCACCCCGCATTAACCTGGGCGTGATTGATAACGAAGGACTCAGTGCGCAAGTTCGCTGGTTCCAGTTTGAAGATGACTCCTCTAACGGTGCCACTGCGGGAGAAAACTTCATCTTTTTCAATGGCATGCCCACCAAAACCGCCACCGGGGGTATCGCCGCTGGTGGTCAGGCAGGCGATTTCATCCAGACATCCAGCAACATCAAGCTCTATACCATTGATGTGGATTTGAGCCAGGAACTGAATTTTGAACGCTGGCAGACGACGTTCGGCGGTGGTTACCGTCACGCTTCTGTGAGCCAGCAATACAGTGCCGTTGGTACCGCCAGTGGTGCTGCTGTCTCATCCAACGCCGGACACCGGTTCGACGGTAATGGTATCGTTGTGTTTGGTGAAGCACGCCGTCCCCTGGGATTGTTCGACCGTCGCACCAAAGGCACTTCCAGCCTGTCTTTTATCACCAGTGCAAAATATGCCGCACTCTGGGGTAATTCCAAGTACGCTGCTGAAGACCAGACACCAGGTCCCATCGCTGCCACCGCGCAGACTACTTCCAAGAAATCATTAAGTATTACAGAAGTCCAAATCGGTATGCAGGCAGATTTTGTGCTGCAGACCGGAGCCCTGGTCTGGGTACGAGCCGCCTGGGATGGCATGTGGTGGAGTGGTGCCGGATCAGCTGCCAGCGAATCGGGTGACCTGAGCCTGCTCGGTGGATCGATCACACTGGGAATGGACTGGTAATCCAGCCCCGGAAATTTCAAACGAAAAAATAGCAAGCAACGAAAACAGCCCTGTCGGCGAGATACTGACAGGGCTGTTTTTTATTTCAGGCGAGAGCCTACTTTTCCGGAGGCGCTTCCAGAGTTTTGATGAATTCCAGCAGGTCAGCCATCTGCTGTGGGCTGATCTCTTTTTCCAGACCATTGGGCATCAGAGAAACTCCATTGGACAGCAGCGTATCAATGTTGTTCCTTAAGATGATGTCTTCCTTGCCTTCGGCACGGCGAATGGTGTAGCTGGTCGCTGTTTCAGCGGCAATGATGCCTGTGTACAACTTCCCCTGCTCCGTCACAATCGTGTAGGCATTGTAGTTCGACTGTGCCTCACGACTCGGATCGAGGATCGCAATCAACAGGTCGTTATCAGACTTGTTTTTCGTCGTCGCCAGGTTGGGACCGACGTTATGTCCCTGGTCTCCCACCTTGTGACAGGCAGCACAATTCTTCATATAGACCTGCTTCCCGTTGGAAACGTCTCCTTTCAGCTCCAGAGCGGTTTCATAACTGCGGACGATCTTGGCACGATCGCTGTTGACTTCGCTTCCCACCACCTTCTGGGCCCGCTGGCGAATCCCCTTGTCCGGATGATTCGTCAGCAGATCTTTTTTGTCCCGTGAGAGCTCATTCAGCTTGACCTGCTTATCCTGGATCGCCTTCAGCAGCCGGTCAATCCGCGCGGACGATCCCAGCATGGCATCAACGACATCGGCTCGAACAGCCGGACTGAATGCAGACCAGTTTTCCAGCAGCGCCCCGCTGACATCCGGGTGGTCCATCCGCGATAACGCTTCGACTGCAGCAAGTTGAATTTTCGGTGACGACCGGGGATTCAACACCTCAGCCAGCACGTCTCCAGAAACACTGAAATCGAAGAAACCAAGCAGGCGAATGGCGGCGACCCTCTCGGCGACCGGTTTCTCTTCCTCAGTGACCATCTCAACCGCATCGGCAATGGTTTTATCAAAACGCTGTTTGACAGCAGGGTCCAGATTCGCATCTTTCAGCAGCGTGGCCAGTGAGGCACCACGGCGACCCAGGCCTTCGCCTAATGCGCCCAGTACCAGTTGCTTTTCTCCCAGCGATACAGAGTCATCAGAGACAAATTCCAACACGGCCAAGGCATCTGATGTATCTTTTTTCGCCCCGGAGATCCGTAACAGTTCAATCACCAGGGAACGCTTGCTGCCTGACAGCTTTCCTCCTGCTGCCCTGAGGAAGTTCACCGCCAGCGGACCGGCAATCTGAGCAGAAGAGGTCAGGACGGCCACCTGCATGTCTCCATCATAATGGGGAGAGTCGACCAGTTTGGTCAGGCCGGTGATTGCCGCCTGGTTATCAAATTCACCGAGTGAGAACGCCAGTTGCAGCTGGACTCGATACTCGGGATCAGACGTCAGCGACAGAACGGCTTTCGAGAGTTCAGGACTCTCCTGTGCCTGTTTTTCTGCCAGACGAATCGCGTGCTCCCGTATCCCGGCTTTGGGATCTTTCAAAGCTTTTAACAGCAGATCTGCATTCAAAGCGTTTAACCCGTCCAGGGTCCACAAGGCGTGCAGACGTGCCAGTGGCTGTTTTGATGTTTCGAACAGCTTCTCAAGGTAAGGAACGGCAGTCTGATCCTGTCGTTCCCAGATCAGCCGCTGTGCCGTTTCCCTGTTCCAGGCATTGGGGGATTCCAGTTGCTGCACCAGTTGTTCGACTGGCATTTTGCCCAGTTTCTGTACCTCAAACGAGGTTCCCTCCGGATGAACCAGACGGTAAATCCGTCCGCGATCATGTCCACTTTCGAGATCCAGATGGCGCTTGATATCTTCGGGAATCGAAAACGGATGTTCGATCGTTTCACGATACATGTCCAGCACCCAGAGTGTGCCATCGGGGGCATTCACAAAGTTGACGGGACGAAACCAGTTATCGTCGGAAGTGATGAATTCGGTCTGCTCGTCCGCGCGGGTTGCCACATAGGTAGCCCCATTCTCATCCATCGTCTTGCGATGAATCAGGTTTCCTCCCACATCCCCGATAAACGCATTCCCCTGATATTCTTCAGGATAGGCACTACCCCGATAAATGGTGACACCGGTTGCCGAGGTAAAGAAACCAGTGGCGACCAGTTCGGTGGGGGAAAGTCGTTTTCGAAAATCGGGATCGGCTGCCCGTCGCGCCGTACGAACAACACGGTACGGTTCGGGTGGGCTCCGGCGATACACAGGCGCGGCCGCTCCCTTCCGTGCCGCCGTTCGCAGAACTCCGGGAACCGCCAGATATTCATTTCGCTTCAGATAATGACTGGGATAGACCACGTGTTGAATATGATTGCTGTTGCTGCAGACAAATCGATTGCCCCAGTCATCCATCGAGTGTCCGAACTGCGAACCACCAGAAACAGGCTCCAGTTCCCGGGTTTTCGGGTTCAGTTTCAGATCGCGGCGACCGTTAGGAATTACTTCTTTGCCGTCTTTGAGAATCGAACCACCATTGGTACCCCCCGCAAAATAAATGTGGTTATCCAGGCTCCATTTCAGATTATTTGCCAGTCCCTGCACATTATTTGTCTTCAGGCCAGTAAAGACGGTCTCGCGGATATCCGCTTTGTGATCTCCGTCCGTATCTTTGAAATAATAGATATTCGGAGGGGCAATCACATACACGCCGCCATCATAACAACAGACCGAAGTCGGCCAGGTAATCGTATCGGCAAAGACAAAACTCTGATCCATTTTGCCATCGCCGGTCGTATCTTTTAACAGGCGAATCACGCCGGCATTTTTGCGAACGGGGCCGGGAATATAATCGGGACGCTGTTCTGGAAGATACGGGTAGCCGCGCATCTCTGCCACAAACATCTGACCGTTTTCATCAAAACAGGCATCGACGGGATCCATCACATCTGGTTCCGCAGCAACCAGTTCCAGCTTGAATCCTCGTTCCAGTTCGAATCCTTTCAGACTGTCTTCCGGCGACGTCGCGGGAATACGCTTGAGACGCTTGGCCAGATCACCTTCATCAGCCAATGGCTTCTGTGCAGTAGCCGGTGAAAAATAACCCCCGCTTACCAACAGCAGGAGTGATAAACAGCCTGTGGCCAGACAGAACAGACGTCTCTTCGAAACCGAACGCATAATCCGACTTTCTCTTTCAGCAAGGGTACTCATCAGGTGGGAGGTAGCCGCGACTTCGATCAGTCGATTCTCGAAATCTGATCAGGCGAAGTACTCAATGACAACGTCCGAACGGCCAGCCTGACTATATTAAAGAACATTAACGAATACGTTCTACCATAGCCTGATCAGTAGGGAAATCAAGTCCAGATCCGTTGATTTGCTGAACTTCAGAGCACAGCTGTATCTTCTACGTCAGTTCGTTTGAGAACCCGTGAAGAAAGTGCGGGGAAAGGAAAATTATTCCCATTCAATCGTGCTGGGAGGCTTGGAGCTCACATCATACACGACACGATTGATGCCGCGAACGTTGTTGGTAATCCGAGTCGACATTCTTTCCAGAACCTCATGAGGCAGTGGGGACCAGTTCGCCGTCATGAAGTCATCTGTTTCGACAGCTCGAATGGCGGCCACATCTTCATAAGTGCGACCATCTCCCATGACGCCTACCGACCGAATCGGCAGCAGGACGGCAAACGCCTGTTTCGTTTTACGATACAGGTTCGCTTTGTGTAATTCTTCAATCACAATCAGGTCTGCTTCACGCAGTACTTTCAAGCGTTCTTCGGTGACTTCCCCCAGGCAGCGGACTGCCAGTCCGGGACCGGGGAAGGGATGACGATAAATCAGCTCATCCGGCAACCCGAGTTCATGGCCCATCTGGCGGACTTCGTCTTTGAATAATTCCCGCAGGGGTTCGATCAGTTCAAAACCCAGCTTTTCAGGTAAACCCCCGACATTATGATGAGATTTGATCGTCGCCGCGGGGCCATCCACGTTGGCTCCGGATTCAATGACATCCGGATACAGTGTGCCCTGTGCCAGAAATTTCGCATTTTGAATCGATACCGCTTCCTTCTGAAAGACCTCAATAAACAGCCGCCCGATAATCTTCCGTTTCTCTTGTGGATCGATGACCCCTTTCAGTTCGGAAAGAAACAGATCCCTGGCATCCACCACGTGCAGGTCGGTCTTGAAGTGCTCACCGAAGCGATGTTCTACCTCGTCTGCTTCCCCTTTACGCAACAGCCCGTTATCTACAAAGATACACGAGAGTTGAGAACCGATCGCACGATACAACAGAGCGGCGACGACCGAGGAATCAACTCCCCCTGATAAACCGCAGATCACCTGCTTATCTCCCACGCGTTCCCGGATCGTTTCGATTTCCTGTTCGATCAGATTGGAAATCTTCCAGGTCCCTTTGCAGCCACATACCTTCTGGACGAAATTAGAGAGCAGTAGACCGCCAAATTCGGTATGCGTGACTTCCGGGTGAAACTGCAGGCCGAAAAATGGTTTAGTGTGGTGTTTGACGGCGGCGAACTGACAGGTTTCGGTAGACGCCAGGGATTCAAAATGTTCGCTTAAATTCTGAACCTGATCGCCATGGCTCATCCAGGCGATAAAATTGGTGGGGACGCCTGAAAACAGGTTGGAATGATCGAGTACCGTGCTGGGAGTGCGTCCGAATTCGCGTGATTCTCCGCCTTTGACATCACAGCCCTGCGAAGCACAGACCAGTTGCATGCCATAGCAGATCCCCAGAATGGGAATTCCCAGGTTAAAGATTTCCGGGTCAGGCTGGGGTGAATCTTCACCGTAAACGCTGGCGGGACCACCGGAGAGGATAATCCCTTTCGGATTCAACTCGCGAATGCGTTCTGCTGACAGATCGGGACGGGCCAGCTGACTGAATACGTTTTGTTCACGTACGCGTCTGGTAATCAGCTGCGCGGTCTGGGAACCAAAATCCAGTACCAGGATCAACTCTTCCTGTCTGGTATCAACTACACTCTGTGGAACAGCTTCCTGCTCAGAGACATGGGGATCAGTCATTACGTTCTCGAAATTCCGAACAATCGTCACGTTTGCGGGAGGGCTCGCGCCAAGCCCTCTCAAGTGTTTTTTCGATTAAAAATCAGCCTGCTTGAGATCATTCAGGGCTGGTTTGAAAAGCAAACCGCTATCTTAGCGATTCCATTTTCGAAATCCAATTCTGCACGCTCATTTCAAGTAAGTAATACCGGAATCTTTATCGTTCAGTCAAAATATACAAGCTGCGAAGTCTATAGGCTCACCATGTGTTATTTTCGTTGATTCTCTTCCGGGCATGCGGAAGGTTTTATATCTCAAACCAATAGCCAGTAAATGACTTACGTAAAATATATTCACCAACGCACGTTTGAACCATTTCTATCGATCCGTCCGATAATTCCAGTAATAGCACAACTGCGGAAAAGTAGCTTTCCCCTGAAGTTCAAAGTGAACAGACAATTCAGGCAGGAATCAGCCAGGCGTCGGAACACTGATACTTTTTCTCTCTCATTTATCTCGTTGCCAGGAACCAAATCACATGTTTTTCTCATGGAAACATCTTCTCTCCAGACACTGTCTGGCTCTGTTTGCAGGAACCACTATTCTGATCGCCGGCGGCGAAGCAAAAGCGCAGGTGATTCCTGGCACCGGGACCCGCATTGATGGCTCCTGGGACGATTTCGAAGATGAATCCTGGGAATACATTACCAACCTCCCCAAAAGCAGTACCAACGTTGATAAAGATACCCGCTATCCGCTCGGACAGTCTACTAACGGCGTCTGGACAGAAAGCGCAAAACGAGGCCAGCCAGATGTCGTTCAACGCGTTCCCACACCAGAGGGAGGGCTGCCGGGCAGCAAGAGTTCGCTGCTGCTGAAATCACTGCACACAGGTGTTCCCGGACATGGCAGCCGCAGTTCCAATCAGGACGATCTGATCATGACCGGAAGCATGGTCTCTGTTGCCTACTCTCCCAGCGTGGTGACTCGCGTCTACCTTCCCCCCTTTGAAGAATGGGAAGATAAAACCGGTACTTCTTTCGGTTTTCGTGCTGCTGTCAAGGCTCCCATGAAATCCGGTTCCAGTTCACGGAGACGATTTTTCCGCAGCAGCCCTTCGACCAAAATTGAAACCATCTACCTGGGGATGTTCATTCAGTTTAACAGCAAAACCGACAGCCCCAATGGAGAAGATTCAGCCATGTTCGTAGTCCGGGCAGACAGCTCCGGGCAGGATTTCATCGGCCCTGAAATCAAGCAGACCGGCTGGTGGACTCTGGGCATGTCATTCACTCCCGATGGACGCACTCATTATTACGCCAAGCCAGGCGTGGAGCCCCTGACCCAGGCTGACCGCTTCGCTTCCCATTATCCTTACGGAACGCAGATTCAGTCTTTCCATACTGCATTTTTCAATGTCTGTAATCAGGATAATGGACGCACCTGGTCCACGGAATGGATCATCGACGACCCGGCCATGTATTACATCAGCCGTTAATCACTCGACGGGAATTCCTGCAGACGAAGTGGGAAACAAATCAGAATATTTCAGCAACGGCGTACTCTCTCAGGGTATGCCGTTGCTGTTTTTCCGCTTATGATATTTGGTGTTCGCCCCGGCGTCTGATGCCTTTCAATTTCATCTTTGTTTTGGATCTGCTGATGTTTGAAAATAAAATAAAAACTCTGACTGCCCGGGGAGATGTCGCTTTGGGAGTGGGTATGCCCGACGCTTCCGAAATTCTGGCGAAACTGTCTGTCGATACGGGGGTCGATTTTTTATGGATTGACCTCGAACACCGGCCTTATGGCGTTAACGAAGTCAAGAATCTTCCGCTGATTGCCCGCCGACAGGGTTGCATGCCCATGATCCGCGTTCCGGGCCTGGATCCGATGTATATCAAGAAAGCACTGGATATCGGAGCCAACACCATCATGGTTCCGCAAATCAATAATGCGGAAGAAGCCAGACTGGCTGTGCAATACGCCAAATATCCTCCGGAAGGAACACGGGGAGTTTCGCCCGACTGGGTGATGTTCCTCGATTACTCCTTCGACGATTACCTGCCCTACGCTAATGAGGAAACCGCGATCGTCGCCCAGATCGAATCCCCGGAAGGTATCGAAAATATCGAAGCCATCGCCGCGGTAGAAGGCATTGATGTCGTCTTCGCCGGCCCGATGGACCTGTCTGCCTCACTGGGCGTTATCGGACAACTCCAACACCCGGAACTGCAAAAATTACTGGCTGACTTCCCCAAACGGGTCGCCAAAGCCAACAAACCTGCAGGAATCACCTTCGGCGACCTGGACCGGTGCCGACAGGCCATCGATGAAGGCTATCGCTTTGTGAATATCGGCTCCATCGCTTCTTTGGGCGCCAATGGCATCAGAACTGTCCTGCCCGAACTGCGGGAACGAGCCCGAAAATAATTCCGGGAACCGCGCCGACTCCTCTGGAACACATAAACACAAGTTGATACAATCGTTCTCGAACCAGCTCTAAACGAATCGGGCTTTTGCGGGAGAGAACAGTATGTTGACTATCCTGGGATCGGATCAGGGTGACGGATCTTTCTGTGATCGGCTATCACGGCGTAATTTTCTTCAGATCGGCAGCCTGGGTCTGTCGGGACTGACTCTCCCCCGCCTGCTGCAGGCTGACGCGGGAAACACACGGAACAAACGACAAAAATCAGTCATCATGATCTATCTGGTAGGTGGCCCACCCCACCAGGATATGATCGATCTCAAACCGGAAGCTCCCCAAGAGATTGCCGGTCCCTGGAGGCCCATCGCTACGAATGTTCCCGGGATCGAAATCTGTGAAGCCTTCCCGCGACTGGCACAATCGATGGATAAGATGGTTCTGATCCGTTCGATCGTCGGTTCGCAAAGTGGTCACGATGCCATTCAATGCTTCAACGGACATGACCCGCGCAAACCGACACCACAGGGGGGCTGGCCTCAATTTGGCTCCACCGTGGCAAAGCTGCAAGGCCCCCACGTCCAGTCGGCACCGCCCTTTATCAGCCTGTGCTACCCCTGCACTCACGGTCCCTACAACGAACCGGGACCGGGTTTCCTGGGCTTGTCACAATCTCCCTTTCGACCTATGGGACCGACCCGCCATGATATGGTTCTGAACGGGATTTCGCTCGAACGACTGGCAGACCGTAAACAACTCCTGCAGAGTATTGATAACTTCAAACGCGAAGCAGATGCCTCGGGCATGATGACGGGACTGGACACGTTCACCGAGCAGGCCATGGGTGTACTCACTTCCTCGCAACTGGCAGAAGCCCTGGATCTGTCGCAGGAAGATCCCCGAACCGTGGAACGTTATGGCACCGGCGATCCGACGAAATTCATTGACAGTAACGGTGCCCCCCGCGTCCCGCAAAGCATGCTGGTGGCACGTCGATTGATTGAAGCAGGAGCCCGTGTGGTCACACTTAATTACAGTAAATGGGACTGGCACGGCGGCAAGAACAATTCGATCTTCAAGCGTGAAGCAGAAGACTTTCCCATCTTTGATCAATGCGTCAGTGCGCTCTTGGAAGATCTGCATCAGCGCGGACTGGATCAGGATTGTACGGTAGCCATCTGGGGTGAATTCGGACGCACCCCGAAAATCAGTACACAGGTCGGCCGCGATCACTGGCCCCGGGTCAATTCAGCGATTCTGTTTGGTGGTGGCATGAAAACCGGCCAGGTTATCGGTGCGACGGACAGACTGGGTGGCGAAGCCGTCGACCGTCCGGTCACATTCCCCGAACTGTTTGCCACCCTTTATCATAACCTGGGAATTGAGACAGAGCATACCACCGTAGAAGATTTCAGTGGACGCCCGCAATACCTGGTCGAAGATCACGCCAGACCGTTAGCAGAGCTCATCTGAAATATCTGCCTCGAATCCGATCTACTGGCACAGGACGACAGATAAAACTTGAATCGCTGTCTGGATTCACGTTAGAATAGAAAAGTACGCTCTTTCAAGATTATTCCCTCCATTGAAGTGAGATGCTTCGTATACCACAGTGTCTCGACAGGCTTCAGCCAGATCATTACCTGAACATCGTAAGAGAAGCCGGCGCATGAAGCAGTTTATTCGGACCACATTTCTGGTATTACTCCTCATCGGCTTGAGTCGTTTTTCGGACTCTGCTGAAAAGACAAACCTCAAAGACAGTGCAAACCCCCGCTTTACGAGCGAGCAACTCGAATTCTTTGAAAAATCGATCCGCCCCTTACTTGCCGAACATTGTTACGAATGTCACAGCGGACAAGCCACACGACTGGAAGGGGGATTAAGGCTGGATTCCCGTTCGCTGCTTCTGAAAGGAGGCGACTCGGGCCCGGCGGCTGAGTTGAAACAACCGCACGACAGTCTGCTGCTGCAGGCGGTCCGCTATGAATCGTATGAAATGCCCCCCGATACGCGATTGAAAGCCGAGCAGATCGCTGCCTTATCCCGCTGGGTGGAAATGGGACTTCCCTGGCCCGATGAAAAAGCTCCTGCCGCCTCAGAAACTGCCAAAACATTTGATCTGCAGCAACGCAAACAGGACCACTGGGCCTGGCAACCCGTAAAAGAGGTCACTCCGCCCCTCGTCAAACAGAAAAACAGATCGAACCATCCCGTCGATCAGTTCATCCTGGCAAAGCTGGAAGAAAAAAACCTGCATCCGAGTGAACCTGCTGACAAGCGAACGATTCTCCGTCGTCTCGCGTTTGACTTAACAGGACTGCCTCCCACTCCCGGGCAGATTCAACATTACCTGGCTGATTCATCTCCGAATGCGACGGAAAAAGTGGTCGACCAGTTGCTGGCATCCCCCCGCTTTGGGGAACGCTGGGCACGCCACTGGCTCGACCTGATGCGTTATGCGGAATCCCGGGGCCACGAGTTCGACAACGATGCCCCCAACGCCTATCAGTATCGTGACTATGTCATCCGCGCCCTGAATGCGGATCTGCCTTACGACCAGTTTGTCACAGAACACATCGCCGGCGATCTCCTCAAGCAGCCTCGACTCAATCCGGAAACTCAGTTTAATGAATCTGTACTGGCCACCGCTTTCTGGTACCTGGGCGAATGGGTGCATTCTCCCGTCGATATTCGTAAAGACGAAACCGATCGCTTCGATAATGCAATTGACGTGATGACCAAATCGTTTCTGGGCATGACGGTTTCCTGTGCCCGCTGCCACGATCACAAATTCGATGCGATTTCCACAAAGGACTACTACGCCCTGTATGGATATCTGCAGAGCAGTAATTATCACCAGGTTAGATTCGAATCAATTACACATAATCAGAAAATCGCGAAACAGGTAGAACAACTCGATCAACGGCAGCAGGAAGCTCTCAAACCCATCATCAAGTCTGCATTCAGGGAAGGCATCCAGAACTTCTCGAAATACTACTCCGAAGCCCAAACGCTCGTAGGCCAGAACCCCGCAAAGAATACTGCCGCCCTGGCTGTGGAAGTGCAACAGAAAGCTGCCCGGGGAAATCTTTCGCCGGTAATCCTGAATAGCTGGATCAACTTTCTGCAGTCAAATCAGGATCAAAGCCAGTTGATGTCACTCCGTTTTATGCCCGAATCTGAAACGGAATCTTCGCTCTCTCCTTCTTCAACACCTGCTCACAAACAGTCCGGCAGAGAGGATGCGCGGATCATCATCGACTATGCCTGGTGCACTCCCGAAGATTTCATCACGGATGGTTTTACATTTGGTCTGTCAGCGCGGGAGCCTGGTACCCTGGTGCTGGATCCGTCGAGTGCCCCGCTGAATCTGTTTGCGCAGACTGAAGGAGCAGCCCGGCGGGACCCGCTCTGGAATGAACTGGTTGATACTCCCTCCCCCCAATTGAATCAGAAAAACAAACTGCGAACCTACCCCCGCGCCGGCAGGACACTCCGTACTCCCACATTCGAAGTCCAGGGAGCGGTCAATTATCGAGTGAAAGGGAACTGCTGGGTTTACGCTTGCGTCGATTCTCATCGACTGCTGTTTGGACCTCTGCATGGTTCTACACTCAAAAAGGTTCAAGCCAGTCCCGATGGCAAACCGCTCTGGGTGACCCACGATCTGTCCCGTTACAAAGGACATCGCGTCCATCTCGAATTCACTCCCATTGATCAGTCTCCGCTGGAAGTGTACCAGATCAAGCATGCCGCAACTTTTCCGGAAGCCGACCTGGTCAAAGTCAATCTGGCGGGAGCTGAAGTTCCGCTTGCGCTGCAGACCGCTTTTAATGAGTTTGTGTCAGGCAAGTCGGCCCCGAGTTCACGGTCTGTGGCCCTGGTCAACTGGGTCCTGACTCACCCTGATCTGTTTTCAGAGCCACAGAGTCCGGCACGACAACAGCTCAAAGCGGAAATCGATACCTGGCAGCAGCAGCGCGAAGGACTGAAAAAGTCGATTCAGACCACTTCGCAAACCGCGATGGCCATCATGGATGGTAATGCGGAGAACGATCATGTCCTGATTCGAGGCAGCCATCAGAATCCGGGCCCGGTGGTGCCACGACGATTCCTGGAAGCCCTGGGCGGAGACTCACCCGGGAACGAGACAGGCAGCGGACGTCTGCAACTGGCTCAGGCCATCAATGATCCTGCGAATCCATTGACCCATCGCGTGATCGTGAATCGTATCTGGGCTCATCTGTTCGGTCGCGGCATTGTTCCCAGCGTTGATAATTTCGGCGTACTGGGCGAACGACCTTCACATCCCGAACTGCTCGATTTCCTCGCGCTGAAGTTTGTTGAAGAGGGTCAATCTCTCAAACAGATAATTAAATACATGGTGCTGACGCAGACCTATCAACAGTCAAGCACCACCACACAGGATGCCGCAGACATTGATCCCGACAATATCCTGCTCTACAAAATGCCTTTGAAACGCCTGGAAGGGGAAGCCATCCGCGATGCCCTGCTGCAGATCTCGGGTCGACTGGACACAACCCTGTATGGGCCTTCCATTCCCGTTCATCTGACAAAATTTATGGATGGTCGTGGCAAACCTCCCGTGAATGGCCCTCTGGATGGAGCAGGCAGACGCTCGATTTATATTCAGGTCCGACGCAACTTCCTCTCCCCCATGATGCTGGCCTACGATACTCCCAGCCCTTTCAGCACAATGGGCCGCCGTAATGTTTCCAATGTTCCCGCGCAAGCCTTAATCATGATGAACGATCCCTTCGTGATTCAACAGGCAGAACTGTGGGGAAAACGCGTTCTGACGGAATCGGGTTTACAGACAAACGAAGACCGGATTCGCTGGATGTATGAATCGGCACTGGGCCGACTTCCCACTTCTGAAGAACTGCAGACAGCCCGAGAATTTATTGAACAACAGACGAATTCCAATTCTTCAGAGACCGATCAAGCCCGAATCTGGTCAGAACTGGGACACGTGATCTTCAATCTCAAAGAGTTTATCTACATTTTTTAAGATTCAGAAAGCCGCCAGCATGCACTGTGGAAAGTTCCGACAGCAGTATACGCGAAGAGAGATTCTCAGGCAGTGCGCGAACGGTTTCGGTGCAGCCGCGCTCACGGCCCTGCTGCAGGATCGCGGCTTCGCCAGTGAATCGACTGGAAAAACACATTTCCCCCCCAAGGCAAAAAATGTGATTTTCCTGTACATGGATGGCGGGCCTTCGCAGGTTGACACCTTCGACCCGAAACCCATGCTATCCAGGTTTAATGGAAAAAGTCCCGGCGACTTTTTCAAAGTCGAAGCCACCCAGTTTGATAACGTCGGAAAAGTACTGGAAAGTCCCTGGAAGTTTAAACCTTACGGCGAGAGTGGCATCCCGGTCAGCGATCTCTTTCCGCAGATCGGTTCCTGTATTGATGACATGGCCATCATTCGCTCTGTTGTCTCCCAGTTCCCGGAGCACACGTTTGCCAATTACTTCCTGCACACAGGCAGCGGACTGCAGGGACGGCCCAGTATGGGTGCCTGGGTAAATTATGGACTGGGCAGCGAGTGCCAGGACCTGCCCGGTTTTGTGGTAATTAATGGCGGACTGATTCCTCCCGGAGGGCTCGACTGCTTTAACAGCGGATTTCTCCCTGCCAGCTTTCAAGGTTCTGTTTTCAAACCGGGAGGCAGTGGCATTGCCAATGTGGAGCGCCAGGAAAAATCCAGCCAGACTCAGGTCCGGAAGCTCAAACTGATGCAGCAACTGGATCTGCTCAAACAGCAGCAGACCGGCGTTCATGATGAAATAGAATCCGCGATTTCCAATTATGAACTCGCTTATAAAATGCAGATGGCGATCCCCGACCTGATGACATTCAACAAGGAAAGCAAAGCCACTCTGGATCTGTATGGATTCAATTCCGAGTATGAGCCCACGCGGACTTATGGTGCGGAATGCCTGCTGGCCCGCCGCCTGGTCGAACGCGGAGTCCGCTTCGTGGAGCTGACATGCCCGAATGTCAAAGGGGATCGCTGGGATCAGCACAGTAATCTGAAACGGGATCATGAAAATAATGCCCGCGCTGTCGATCAGCCCATTGCCGGCCTCCTGAAAGATCTGAAACAGCGCGGACTGCTGGAATCAACCCTGGTCATCTGGGGAGGCGAGTTCGGCAGAACCCCCTTCGCGCAGGGTACGAACGGGCGGGATCACAATCCGTTCGGGTTTACCATGTGGATGGCCGGCGGTGGCATTAAGGGGGGCATGACTTATGGCGCCACTGATGACTGGGGCTACAAAGTCGTCGAAAACCGAGTGGAAATTCATGACATTCATGCCACCATGCTGCACCTGCTGGGGCTGAAACATACAAAATCCACATTCCGTTTTGGAGGTCGCGACATGCGTCTGACGGACGTGCATGGCCATGTGATCCACGACGTCATTGCTTAGCTGACTGTTATCAAATTCGGTTTCATTTTTTTTGATGAGGCGCTCACATGGTTAAACGATTCGATGTTCTCTGTTGTGTGTTCTCGATGTGTCTCATCCTCTCCACAGGGCAACTGCGCGCGGAAGACTGGCCCGCCTTTAGGGGTCCGCTGGGAAATGGCATCTCTCAGGAAACCGAAGTCCCGCTCACTTGGAGTGCGCAGGAAAATATTCTCTGGAAAGCACCCCTGCCTGCTCCGGGAACCAGCAGCCCCATCGTTTCGAACGGCAAAGTCTTCATCACCTGTGCTGAAAACGAAGGACGCAAACGCAGCCTGTACTGTTTCGACAGAACAAGCGGAAAGCAGCTCTGGGTGCGCACCGTAAACTATGACAAAGTCATGCCCACCCATAAGACCAGTAACTATTGTGGTTCGACTCCTGCCGCCGATGGCCAGCGGGTGGTCGTCTGGCATTCTTCAGCCGGTTTGTACTGTTATGATTTTGAGGGGAAAGAACTCTGGAATCGCAACCTGGGTGAATTCAAACACATCTGGGGCTACGGTGCGTCGCCGGTCCTGCACGCTGGCAAGATCATTCTTCACTGCGGCCCGGGCAAACGGGTTTTCATGACTGCCCTCGATCTGGAAAGCGGGAAAACGCTCTGGGAAACAGACGAGCCCGTCGTCGGCGATGGACAGTACAATGATCAGAAAAAGTATATGGGGTCCTGGAGTACTCCCGTGATTACCAATGTGAACGGGCAGACGCTTATCATCTGCAGCATGTCACTCCGCGTGAATGCATACGACCCCGCGTCCGGGAAGATCATCTGGAGTTGTGAAGGTTTGCACGGCAAGAAAGGGGACCTCGCTTATACCTCTCCCGTGCTGGCAAACGGGATTTGTGTGGCCATGGGCGGTTTTAATGGTCCCGCGATCGGTTTCCGGATGCAGGGCAGCGGAAATATTACCGACTCTCAGCGATTGTGGCAGAAAGAACCAAATCCGCAGCGGATTTCCACCGGCGTCTTTACCAACGACCATCTCTTCATGGCCAATGCCGGACCCAATCTGTTTCAATGCCTGAATCCTGCTACCGGAGAAATCGTCTGGCAGGAGCGATCGGGGGGTGCCGCCTGCTGGGGTTCCATTGTCTTAGCCGCTGATCGACTGTATGTCACCGACCAGAATGGAACGACTCACGTGTTGAAACCCAGTCCGGCAGGATTGGAAAAAGTCGCTGAAAACCCACTGAAAGAACAGAGTAATTCCACGCCGGCGTTCTCTGACGGACAGGTCTTCATCAGAACGTTTCAGCATCTCTACTGTATCGGCGGCAAGTAGCCGTTTCGCTGTCGTTTCGCAGGAGACTGAATTGAGGCAGATGATCTGAATTCCGGATTTACCAGAGTTCAATCTCCAGTTCGAGATCCACACCAAACTTTTCTGCGACGGTATTCTGTGCCAGGTTGATCAGGTCGAGTACGTTTTCAGTGGTCGCGTTTTCATCGTTAATGATGAAGTTCGCATGCCGATCACTGATTTCTGCGCCGCCAATCCGGGTGCCTTTCAAGCCAGCCTGTTCAATCAATGCGCCAGCGTGCATGCCCCGCGGATTCTTGAAGATGCAACCGGCTGACTGGTGAGTTAAAGGCTGATTCGCCTTTTTCATGATCCAGTTCTTCTTCATGCGGTTTGTGACTTCTTCGGAATCATCTGCGGTCAGTTCAAATACTGCTTCGATAATCGCCAGTTCATTGATACTGCTCTCACGATAGCTGAAACTCAGTTCGTCGGCCGTCCGCACAAACTTTTCACCTCGCGCGGTGAGAACCGTGACGGAAGTGGCATACTGACCTGTATCACCATTATGGCCCCCGGCATTGCCGTGTAACGCACCGCCCACAGTTCCCGGAATTCCTACCAGTGACTCCAGGCCCGCCAGGCCCGCTTTGACTGTTTCTGAGACCAGGTTTGAGAGTAAGGCACCTGCTCCGGCTGTGACCGTCGTGCCTTCGATGCTGATTTTAGAAAAATCACCGGCATGGATGCGGATGACGGCACCCTGTACGCCGGAATCTTTAATCAGAATATTGGAGGCACCGCCAAAAACGCGTACCGGAATTTCATTCTCTACACAGCATTGGACCACAGCCTGCAGTTCATCTGCATTCCGCGGTTCCAGAAGAAACTGGGCTGGTCCCCCTATTTTGAAATAGGAATACTTGGCCAGTGGTTCAGATGGTTTGAGAATCTCTTTGAAGTCTTCGATTGAGCTCATGATGGATCCGATTTATTTCGCCCGCTCCCATAGTAATGATAATATCACCAGATTGAGCCTCAGTCTCTAAAGTTGAGAGCATCTGGTCAAGGGAACTGCTGAAACTGACCGCAGCATTATGCAGAAGAATTCGCCGAACCAGCTCTTTGGACGTTTCTACAGGCTCTGCATCGAGCTTTTCCCGGGCTGCATACACGGGGGCAATCAGAACACGGTCCGCCAGCTGAAAACTGCGGGCATAATAATCCATCAAGGCCTGTGTGCGCGAAACCTGATGCGGTTCATACAGACACCAGATCCGGCGGTCCGGATATTCCTGTCTTAACATCTTCAAAGTGGCCTGAATCGCAGTCGGATGGTGGGCATAATCATCAAACAGCGTCATTCCCTTGTACGAGCCCATCCGCTCATAGCGCCGGCGAATCCCGGGGAATTCATAAATCCCCTCCCGAATCTGTTCGACATCGATGCCGGCGGAATGACAGAGAATGGCAGCCACCATTGCATTGGAAACGTTGTGTTTTCCCGTTTTCTGAAGAGATATTTCGGAAAAGTACTCGCCCTGGTGGAACAGTCGGAATCGTAAACCGAACGCCGTCGACTTAATGTCGGTGGCCCACCAGTCAGCCCCCCGCTCCAGTGAAAAAGTAGAAATTTTTGCTTTACAGGCTTCCCTCAGTTTCTGGAACCCCATACAGGTCGAAGGTAATACCAGCGAACCACCCCTGGGAATACGAGAGACGAATTCTGCGTAGGCAGTCGTCATATCATCCTGATTTTTGAAATAATCAAAATGGTCGGGTTCGATATTTGTGATCGCTGCAAAATACGGGAATAAATTCAGAAAACTACGCTGATATTCACAGCTCTCCGCAACAAACAACGAACCATCCCCTGCCCAGCCATTCAGATTCTGGCTGCAGAGTTCGGCACCAATGACCGCTGAGGGGGAAACACCGGCATTTTGCAGGACGTATGCCGTTAACGCGGTCGTCGTGCTTTTCCCATGCGTTCCGGCGATACAGACACCCTGCTTCTGGCGCATCAGATGTCCCAGCATCTGTGCATAGGAAAACTGGGGAATTCCCATGCGTTGTGCAAAACGTCGTTCCGGATTCGCCAGGCCGATGGCAGGACTATAAACGAGTACACTCGTCCCCTCGGGTACAAACCGCATATCATGTCCCTGATGCACGCGGTATCCCCCTGCGCGCAGCGCAGGATCTGCAGCCAGAGAGGGGCTTAAATCAGATCCTGTGACTCGACAACCGGCGCTTGCCAGATATTCCGCCAGGGCCTTCATTCCGGAACCGCAAATGCCCACCAGATGTGCCGAAGCTGGCAATGCAGAGGGTTCCAGACGCAGTCCGTCTGTTGACTGACTTTGCTGATGCATGTTCTCTTTTGACAGGATCATAATCGCCTTAATGTTTATCTGAAGTTCCCGATGATCAATCTCGCAGGGTTTTTCCCAGACAAGTGGCAGGCTTCGGCTGGATCGGTCCGAAATCCTACGTCTCTAACTATCGGAAATCAGTGCGTTCTGAATCCATTGGTTGTGACTATTGTTTCGACTGGATAAACATTATCGAATAGCAAGATCCTGTTGCATCAAGCCGGTCGGCTGGTGAATATTGATAAGATAGGAAACAACAATCAGATATTTGCCCGAAGAGCCCCTGATTCATTGATATCTTGCCAATTTTCGTAAGTTCTTATAATTCTTCTCCAGCTGCGATACAATGCATTATGCCTCGAAATGGAATCTGTCTGAAGATCAGTTTTCAGGCCGCATTCCGCCTCAAACATAAATCGACAGAAACCTTTTGCCAGGAAAGTCCGTATGCAGACACCCGATTTTGATATACAGACGGCCCATCGATACTTTGCCGCTGACAGTTTCAACAAGACATGGGAGTTTCTGGAAAAGCAGGACCGTGCCGCAACAGAAAACCTGGAGATGATCTCCACCTGCCATGCCTCCTTATGGCACTGGATGCAGTTTGAAGGACACACGGACGAAAATATTTCGATTGCCTACTGGCTGTTGTCCCGTGTGTATGCTGTGACAAATCAACCCAGCAATGCATTCAGCTTTGCGATGCTCTGCCTTAAAATCACGCAAGATAAACATTTAAGTCCGTTCTGCCTCGCCTATGCTTATGAAGCGCTGGCCCGTGCTGCATCGATCTCCAATAAATCAGAAGAAGTGTCAACTTACGTAGAACAGGCTAAAAAAATCGCAGAATCAGATTTGAAAGGTGATGAAAAGCAACAATTGCTGGATGATCTGAATACAATATAAGCAGTCGATTCGCAGCCGGTCTCTTCGATTCAGAAGTTTCCGCTTTCATATCACGATACATTTGCACCAATCATGGATAAGCTGAAACAACTTCTGGAATCCTATTTCGAGATCCCCGCCGCGGGACCGGGCCAGGGTTCTGCCTGGAATTTTCAGTGGAATTCTCCGTGGCCAGCCTGGTTACCGGACTGGTCCGTGCTTCTATTGGGCAGTGGGATTGTGTTTCTGCTGATCTATGCTTATCTGAAAGACACGGCACACCTGAATTTAAAAAAGCGTCTCGTGCTGATCGGCATTCGCCTGACACTGTTTGCGATCATTCTTCTGTTTCTGACCCGGTTCACTCTAACCATTCATCGAACCGGCCTGCCCTTCGTTGCCGTTCTGATTGATGATTCTGCGAGCATGGGACTCGAAGACGATTATGCCGCATCAGCCTCCACCAGCATCAGTAAAGCGTTCCAGCAGGAAAGTCAGGGAAAAAATCGGCTGGAATTGGTAAAAGATCTCCTGCTGCAGAATGAATCCGGGTTCCTGCTGGAACTTCAGGAGAAACACAAACTGAGGCTCTATCATTTTTCCGAGGAATGCCTGCCTCTGGGAGAACAGGGTCTGATTGATCTCCAGGATTACCAGCGTACACAGGAACTCCTTAAACAGCTGGAACCAACCGGGAAAGAAACGCGTCCGTTTCATGCAGTTCAAAAAGTTCTCAACGACTTTCGGGGCACCCCGCCGACCGCCATCATTGTGCTCAGCGATGGCATCTCCAGCACCGGCGATCTTGATCTCCTGTCACGGGCAGGGGCACTGGCAAAATCCAAGCTGGTTCCCATCTTTCCCGTCGGTGTCGGCAGCGAACAACCGGTGAAAGACCTGCAACTGTATGATCTGCTTGTTGATGATGTCGCCTTCATCAATGATCCGGTGACAGTCTCTGCCAAAGTCAGGTTTTTCGGCATTCAGTCCGGAAACATGAAAGTCAGCCTCAGGGAAGCCAATACGGGCAGCCCGCTGGCATCACGTCAGTTCCCGATCAATACACAAAAAGATTATCAGAAAATCGAACTGACTTTCACCCCCACCAAAGCAGGCTTGCTCGAATATGTGATTGAAGTCGAACCGGTAAAGGGGGAAGTCAATCTCAAAAATAATCAGCAGGCAGGACAGATTTCCGTACTGGATCAGAAAATCCGGGTCCTGCTGGTCGATTCGGTTCCCCGTTATGAATACCGCTATCTCAAACATCTGCTGGAACGTGATAAAACGATCGAGCTTCGCAGTATTCTGCAGGAATCAGATCTCGAATATTCTTCGGAAGATGCCACCGCTCTCGATTATTTTCCTGTCAAAAAAGAAGACCTGTACCAATATGATGTCGTCATCCTGGGCGACGCCGACCCGGCTTACTTCAGCCAGGCAGTGTTTGAGAATCTGGACCAGTTCGTTCGAGAAAAAGGCGGTGGGCTGATCATGGTGGCCGGGCCTCGTTTTTCCCCCCACGCTTACACAAATACCAACCTCGAAGCACTGCTGCCGGTCGAGATTTCCCAAAACAGGCAACCTGCCGAATACAAACCGGTGATCGAAGGTTTTCAGCCAGAGTTAACCACAGAAGGTCAGTTCAGTACATCGATATTTCGGTTTGCAGACAACGCTGAAGAGAGCCAGGCGATCTGGAATAACCTGCCTGAGCTTTACTGGTTTTATGCAGCAGACGATATCAAACCAGGCGCCTCCGTGTTCGCCGTGCATCCCACACTAAAAGGAAAAAACGGTCAGAGAATTCCGATCATCGCTACCCAGCGCGTCGGTGCAGGCAAAGTCATCTTCAATGCCACGGATGACCTGTGGAGATGGCGTGACCTGGTGGGGGACCTGTACTATTCGCGGTTCTGGGTTCAAACAATCCGCTACCTGAGCCGATCTAAACTCCTGAACCAGGAACAGGCTGTGGAATTGACACTGGACCGCAAAACGTATCAACAGGGCGATACCGTCCAGTTTCGTGTCAAATTTCTCGATGAGCAGTTGATTCCCACAGATTCCAAAAATGTGACCGTCATGCTCGAACGCCAGGGAGAAGCTTCGCGGCCCGTGCCGTTAACGCCCCTGGAAAAATCTCCCGAAATATTCGAAGGCAGCATTTCGAATATTCCAGAAGGCGCCTATCACACCTGGGTCTCTCAACCCATTCTCCAGGGAACACCGCCCGCTGTCGATTTTCGCGTCGAAATTTCACAGCGGGAACTGGTCAACCGGGATATGAATCGAATGGATATGCAAAAAACAGCCCGGGAATCGCGTGGAAAATACTTTCCCATCTATGCTGCTGCACAACTTCCCCAGGCCATACCGGCAGGACACCCGGTTCCGCTGGAAAACGAAGAGCCGATTCCGCTCTGGAATCGCTGGGAGTTCCTGATTCTGTTTACTTTGCTGATCTCAGCAGAATGGCTGTTAAGAAAACGTTTTCGCTTAGTATAATAATCATAGTCACTTTTTAAGTCCCTGTGTTCCCCTGAAACTTCATCATGCAACATTCCATACGGGTACAACTGGAACAACTGCATCACAAAATCCGCCAGCTCATCTGGCTGAATGGTTTGTGCTGGGGACTGGCCCTGTTCCTCGGACTGGCAACATTGATCATCAGCCTGGACTGGATACTGGGAATTGCAGATCCCGCCACCAGGCTCTTACTGGGCCTCGCGGCAGGCGCAATCGTAATCGGGATCCTCTGGAAGCATCTCATCGTCCCGTTGAAAACTCCCCTGACCGATTTAGACCTCGCACTGAAAATCGAACGCCGCTACCCGACCCTGCGGGACAGCTTTTCCAGCAGCATTCAGTTTGATCAGCAGCCGGCCACACACTTTGCCGGATCACAGCAGATGCGGCAGGCTGTGATTGAAAATGCTTACCAGCGTGCCTCTCAGATTAATTTCATGGAGTTGATCGATACACATCCCCTCAGAAAAATCATGTTCTCGGCAGCACTGCTCTGTCTGTTTACGGCATTCTTAACACTGCTGCATCCCCAGGAAGTGATGCTGGGGCTTCACCGCCTGATCCTCCCGTTTTCCGCACCCGACTGGCCTCAACGGGTGGAACTGCAGATTCTGGACGAAAACCTGGTTCCCATCGAAACCGGACCGAACAATCCCTACCAGGTGGTCGAAGGCCAGACCTTTCAGTTTTTTGTGGAAAACCGCAAGGGGACTCCTCCCGCGGATCTACGTCTCGAATATCAGTCCCGCCAGAAACAGGACTCTGAGAATAAAATCTATTCCGACCCCCTGCGCATTGTATCCGTGCCCGATAAATCCGGGGTCGCGCATGACATGGGCACAGGCTCTTTAATGGTTTCCAACAGGTTGCTCAAACTGCGTGCCGTGGGTGGCGATGATAACCGGATGCCCTGGCTCAACATCGTGGCAGTTCCTCCCACCACACTTCAACTGGAACAGGTGAAACTGATACCACCAGCTTATACAGGTCGTGTTGAAGAAGTGCTCCCCGCCGGCATCGGCAATTTCAAAGCACTGGTCGGTACGCGCGTGGAGTTTGAAGCCAGTTCAAACAAATTATTGAAAACGGTAACGCTGCGCATCAAAAACGCTGATCCTGTCCCCCTGAAGCTGGATTCAGATCGAAAACATTTTGCAGGTTCTTTTGTTGTGAATGAACCGGGGACTTACTCCTACTGGTTTGAAGCGGAAAATGACCAGGGGTTCAAACCTCCCGCGCCGGAACATTTTGAAATCACCGCCATCAGCGATGACGTTCCGGAGGTCTTCCTGGAAGTCCCTGATACTGACCTGCAGGTGACACCCGCTGCTCAAATTCCCCTGACGGTCGTCGTACATGATGACCTGGGCATCGAGAACGCACTCATCCGCTATCAGAAATCTTCCAGCCAGGAGTCACTCTCGCGCGCCCTGCGTACTGACCGGGAGAATGTTGCCTTTCCGCTCCCTTTCAACCCGGGATCTGCAGCGAAAGAGGGAGAAAGCCAGCCGAAAGATCTGACGCTGACTGACAACTGGAATCTCTCAGACCTGGCACTTAACGAAGGTGACCGGATTATTTTTCGCGCCGAAGCCCGTGATCACTTTCAGCCCGGTCCCACCGCGAATACGAAATCGGAGCAGGCAGCAGACTCCCACATCGGAACCAGTATTTCGCGTGTTTTAACAATCGTCAGTCCCCAGTTTAAAGCCAATGAACTGGCAAACCGCCAGGGGAACCTACTGGAAGAACTCACGCGCGTCCTCAAGGATCAGCGGTTGCTCCAAACGGAAATCAAAGATGTCCAGCATCAGTTGCAACGCGTCGGCCAGGCACGCACCGAAGAGATTGATACGATCAAACAGGTAGAAATGGATCAGAAGCGGATCGCCTCTCAACTCCATAGTCCCCGCACAGGTCTGGAGCAGCGTTCCCGGGAACTGCTGCAGGAACTGGACTGGAATCGTATTAAAGATCCGGCCATGCAGCAGAGGCTGGCTGAACTCAACACGGAACTTTCCCAGTTGAATGAGCAGGTCTTTCCGGAGATTCAGGAACAGATCACACAGGCCCGAAAAAAGATGCTGGCCAGAGCGGATGCAGGGGATTCCCGGGATCCGGACACGACTGCGCCGGCCAAAGAAACCAGTCCAACAGAAACAAAAGAGAAACAGGGAACCAAAAGTGAGACGTCACCGCTGGAAGCATTAACTGTCGCCAGTAATGGACAGCAACGTGTGATTGAACGACTGGATCATGTATTAAAATCTCTGGCACAGTGGCAGAAGACCAGGGATCTGGTTGCCGAACTGGATGAACAGATTCAGCAGCAGGCAGATATTCAAAACCAGACAGAATCGCTGGCCAGAAAAACGATCACCAAAGCGTTTGGAAAGCTGAGACTGCAGGAACAGGCTGACCTGGAAAAGCTGGCTCACCGCCAGGAACAACAGGCGGAAAGTTTTAAATCATTCCGCAATCTGCTTGATGCGATGAACGCCCAGGATCCGGATCTCGCAGCCTCCGAACAGCAGCGGAACCAGTCAGCAATCGACTTCCTGCGGAAAAATTCGATTCCCGACGTCATGAAACAGACTGCAGACAGATTAAAACAGAATCAGGTAGGACAGGCGCTGCAGGAACAGCAGCAGTTACAGGAGTCGATGCAGAAATTAAAAAACATCTTCGAAAATCAACCAGCCAGTTCGACCGCAGAGGTGTTAGACGAACTGATAAAGCGTGAACAGGAACTGAACCTGATCAAACAGAAGCAGGAAGAGGTATTACAAAAACTGAAGAAAGCGGATTCGGAATTAAAGGGTGAAGAACAGCTGGCAGAACTGCAGCAGTTGAGGAAACACGAACAGGAACTGAAACAACAGATGCAGCAACTGAAACAGAAACTCCAGCGGCTCAGCCTCAACCGGGCCGCGGATTCGATGCAGCGCAGCGGCCGTCGAACAGAGCAGATCAACGAGGCATTGCAACAGGGAAATACCGAACAGGCACAAGAGCAGCTCAAGGAATCGCTTGATGACCTGGAGCAGGCACAACGTGAACTGGCCGCGCGTCGCAACGAACTGGAAGAATCTCTGGCCTTTGAACAGTTCATCAAGCTGGAAGCGGAAATCAAAGGACTGATAGAACGGCAGCAGGCTGTCATTGCAGAAACCAATCGGCTGGAACAGGAACGCATTTCACGCGGTCGCTGGTCGCGCGGACAGTTGAAATCACTTAAACTGCTGCAGCAGACCGAACAGGACCTGCAGCAACAGGCAGAAAAAACAGCAGACAAGCTGGCGAAAGCACCTGCATTTAAACTGGCGATGCAGAAAGCAGTCGACCAGTTGAAAATCGCTGTCGACCGACTGGACCAGAGACTGACAGACGAGCAGACGTTGAACGCCGAGCAGAATGCGGAATCCGGGCTCAAAACTCTGCTCCAGGCACTGAGTGATAAAGCAGATTCCCAACCGGGTGAAGAACAGTCTGGTGAAAGCCAGCAGCAGTCGATGCCCTCCGATCAGATTCCCATGATTGCCCAGCTTCGATTACTCAAACTCCTGCAGCAGGATCTCCTGGAGCGGACGACGGCATTCAATGAGAGCCTGATGCCACAGAAAAAATTGTCTGCACCGCAGCTTGAATTGAGAAAGCAACTTTCAAAAGAACAGGCCGACCTGGCCGAGCTCTCACAGGAACTGTTAGTACTCTTTAATCAACTCCTGCCGGATGAGCCGGAACAGAATCTTGAGATCCAACAATGAAGATGAACCATTTCAAATCGACACTGCCCCTGTATCTGCTTGCTCTCACTGCGACTGCCAGCTTCTTTCTCTCTGTAGCGACAGTGCATGCTGACGAGAACACCAGTAACGAAGACCCCGCACAGGCTCAGGCAGATAAACCACAGCCGGTTCAACCTGCAGACAAAGATCCGCAGAATCAGCAGATCGAAAAACTGAAAAAATGGGCTCAAAAAAATCAGTTACCCATTGAGCCCATCATTAAAGAGATGCAACGTGCCGGGAAACTGATTGAAAATCAGGAAACGGGAAAAGAAGCGGAACAGATTCAGAAACAGGTGGTGGAAGATCTCGAAAAACTGATTCGCCTGGTCGAGCAGGCCCCGAAAACTTCGATGCGTCAACAGAGCCAGAATAACCCGCAGAATCAGGAACAGCAGCAAAAGCGACAGGACCGTGAAGGGATGCAGAAGCAGAAAAACGAGAGTCAGCTCTCTCAGGGACCCGCGCGGCAGTCTACCGACCGCCAGGAAGCAGGCCAGGCGACTCCCGGCAATGTGAATGACAAAAACAATTATGCCAAAGATGCCTGGGGACATCTGCCTCCCGCGATGAGACAGCAGCTGTTGAACATCTATACCGAAAAATTTCTCCCCCAGTACGAAGATCAGGTGCGGCGTTACTATGAAGCGCTGGCAGAAAAGAAAAAACGTACTCCCTGACCGTTTCGGGATAGTCAGAGAAGTACGTTTTGAGAGATCACATTTGCTGTTTCGAACAGCAGACGAATCTGACAATGATCAAGGGGCGACTACATTGAATGTGTCGCTGCGATAAATCGTGGTATCATAGCTGTTCCCGCTATACAGTCGCACATAATTCCAGCGACGGGCACCACGTAATGCAAAACCGGGAGTGGTCGCCAACTCGGGAGTTCGGTACGCCGAACGACTTTCAGGCCGCGGATACTGTGCAGCGACTTCAGGTGGCAGGTCGTGGCTGTAATAGGAACGGTTAAAGGCCCAGTTGTCTGCTTCTGCATGCTGAATACCATTGCTGACGCTCATAGTGGCTGTCAGGATTCCCAGCATCAATAACCGCGTAGCAGTCTTTCTGATTTTTGCAGGTTGTGGGTAATTCATAAGACTCACCTCTTCAAATGTTGTTCAACATGTTGATTTTCTGCAACACGCTGATACTGTTTTGAAACGAATGTTGATTCGAATCAACATTCACTCTTCAATTCAGGGGATGAAGAAGTAAGGTGCAGATAGTATGCCACTGCACGACAATATTGCTCAGTCGAGTGGAATTCCTGCTTTTTTATAGAGCTCTGCTTTTTTCCTGTTATCCTGAAGAACGAGGATATTACCGGACTCGGCATTATAACCGTACATTTTGTAAGGCGGAAGCTGAGCAAATTCGATGCGATTCTCTTTCATCATCTGCATATATTCATCGTAAGTCGGGAACCGGTCATTCAGCACTTTATGATGCTGAATCGCCTGCTGCATTCCCAATGTACTCACGCGGGACGCCATCGAGACATAAGCACTGCCAGCCTGGGTAAATGGATCGACCCCTTTAATTTTGCCATCCACAATTTCAATATCCGGGTTTTCCAATGCCTTTTTTGCATCCACTACAACAGCGGTTGTTTTGTGGATAATGCTTTTCTTATTGTCATCCGGATGATCTGCCTGCGCGTCGGCAGCCGCATTTTCTGCTGCCGGTTCCTGAGGCATTTTCTGTTGAGCTTGTTCCTGAATAGTTTCTCCCTGTTCACGGGCGATCTCTTTTGGATCCTTACATCCAGTACCTGCCAGCATGATCATCATCGCCGCTACCAGCAGGCTACTCACGTCAAACAACGTTCGTGTCTTGTTTTTCATCGCACTCACTCGTCCCTTTTGGTTCCATGATGAAATCTCGGAAACAACCCGATCTGAACTGACAGAATACCATAACCAGGAAAGAGTTTCATCTAAATCCCGGTGTTTCAGCTAATGAAATCTGGCGGCTATTTCCTGAGTCACATCCACGCGTTCTCCACTTCCAGAGCGGAATTCTGATTTTTCGCAATTTTATATGGTAAATCTCCGTGGTTTGAGAACAAGTTTCAATAGGCAAACCGATTTTTTACTTGAAAGTATACTAACCGTATGTATTGTGAATGACATAGAATTGGCGGAGTTTCCCGTTCTCAGGTAAAGTTTGCAGCTATTTAATTTTAATGATGGGTTGCTTTCATTATGATTAGAAGATTGCAAATCGCCAGAGTTTCTTCCGAACGGAGTTCCCGACTTTCATGTCGACTTCCACATCGTCTTTACATCCGGATACCAGAGGGGTGTTTACATCTTTACTGAGTAAAGATCGTTTACGGATATTCGGTTATATCCGAACACTGGTCCCCCACAATTCGGATGCGGAGGATGTCTACCAGCATGTGTGTTTGACGCTGTGGAATAAGTTCGATGAATTTGACCAGGACCGGGATTTTTTCTCCTGGGCCTGTGGAGTCGCTTTTTTTACTGTATGCAATTACCGAAGAAGCATTGGAAGGGATCGACATTTTTTTAATCAGGAGCTGATTGAAACGATGTCACATGAACGTGAAGAACATTTGAATAACCATGATATCCGCCTCGATTTTCTCCAGGAATGTCTGCAGGGTTTGAACTCCTCAGATCAGCAGTTACTCAAAAATGCCGTCTTTGAAAATCAGTCGGTGAAAGAAATCGCCAGGACTGCTGGCAAAACAATCCAGACCCTTTACAACCGTCTTTCACTTCTCAGACGTGAACTGGCGGCTTGTATATCTCGTAAGCTTCAAAGTGGGCGTCAGTCATAATGTCGGTACAGGATATCCCCCCGGAATTCGAAGAACTGCTGAATCGGCTGCTGGATAGCCCGGAGGGAGAATTTTCATCCACTGAGTTCGAAACCTTTCAGAATATTCTGGAACAGCACCCCGAGGCGATGCTTCAGTATTTTGAATATATCGACATCAATACTGGCATCAAATCCGACTGGAGTGAACGACTCCAGTCCCTCGAACAGATCGTGACTCGAGAAACTCCCGCCCCCTCTTCCGCCCCTGCCATCACACAGGTTCACACTCCAGGTCCGCGACGTTCCCGTTTTATCAACTATGCTCTGGTAGCAGTCGCGTCCATGATGATCTTACTGCTCATGGAATGGATGATTGCCGGTCGATTCTTCTGGAATCAGCCTCAGTTGGTCAAAACCGAACAACCTGTCGCCGACCTCCCTTACATCGCCACACTCACCCGCGCGACCGACTGTGTCTGGGGAGGAAACGCACCTCCCAAATTTTCCGGTCAGCGACTCTTATCACAGGATCTCTTTCTTGAAGAAGGATTTGCGGAATTTCGCTTCGATACCGGTGTCCGCCTCATCATTGAAGGGCCGACAAGAATCAAAATGGATTCCACCTGCTGCGCCACTGTTTCATCAGGCAAGGTTGTCCTGCACGGTTATGAAGCCGCTCCGGAATTTGCATTAGTCACCCCCCAGTTGACGTTTCACGATATTGGAACGGAATACGGTGCCAAAATCGATGCCGATGGGGAAGTTGATCTGCATGTCTTCGAAGGGTCCGTCCGTGTGGATCCCAACCAGGACAATCAACTCTTTACCGAATCGATTATTATCACGGAAGGGCAGGCAAAACACCTGAAAGAAAACCGGGCTGATGACATTCAGATCAATCCGGAAGATTTTAAACGCGAAGTCCCCACCAACCCCAAAAATCTGCAGGCGATTCGAGAAGAAACCCGCGCTTACGACAGCTTTCACCCCCCCGTCATCAGCGATCCGGAAAGCTTTTCTGACTGGAGAAATGCCGGAATCGGCTGGAAGAATCCCTGGCGGAATAAATTAAATGGTGGTGATCCCGCCCGGGGAGACAGCCAGCCCCTGAAATCACTGACGGGTACGAAACTCGCTGAAAATCAACTGGGTCTCGTAGAACTGAGAAAAGGGAATACTGCCTGGCGCACCTTGGAAAAGCCGGTTCGCCTGAACAAAGACGCCATCTACTACTTAAGCTTCTACATCCAGAAACAGAAATCCGGTAAAGGAACTAATAAGCAATATGGAAACCTTTCCCTGCAGACTTCGACTCCGGGGAACCACCAGACAAAAATTTTGCTGGGCATGAGTTCGCACAATTTCTCGACTCTGCAGGCGGGAATGCAAGTCATCGAGAACGCGCCCCCGTTACAATCCGAGCAGACCTATTTCTTCGTCGCCAAGATTGTAGCCAGTGAAAATGCTTTGGATCAGATTTTTATGCGTGCCTTCGCACCAGAAGAATCGATCCCCAGCCATGAACCTCCCGTCTGGACCTGCACCACCGAACCCTTCCGGGATTCCTCCGTGTACGATCAGGTCAGGCTGCATGCTGCCCGCAATGCCGATTTTCTCTTTGATGAACTTCGCATCGGCACAACCTGGGATTCAGTAATCAACACGCAATCCCCTGCAGCGGCACCTTAAAAAACAGCCTGCGCCGCTGCAAACACCCGATGTTTGTATCAGAGGGCACAATCTGGCTCTCTGGGGAAAATTACCTGTTCCCTCGACACAGCATTCGCCTCAAGATCGCGATTTCACGATAAAATCATTTTTCTTCGATTTTAATGAGTAGATATCGGGCCTGAATCGACAATCACTTTACAGCAGGCAACATGTGAATGTAAGTAGGCTTAATTCACCTGAGTTTTTTCAGGTATGTAATTCAACTAGTCCCTGAACGGTGGGGCTTGAGTTTATACTCAAGCCCCTTTTTTATTGCCCTCACCCTCGGAGACCAGGCTCTGAAACTGCATCCGGATCAGGACACGTGCATGCTCCAGATTGCGACTGCGAATCGCTGCCGCCAGTTCTGAATGCTCCCAGATAATCCGCGTTTTCTGACCGGAATCGGATTGACCGACCTCCGAAATACTCTGAAAGTACTTCGCCAGAATCTGCTGCATCCCCGCTACATACACGGAATTGGTCATTTCCAGCACCAGGGAATGGAAAGCCAGATCCAGTTCGACTTCCTGCTCCCAGTCATCGCGCTCAAGATATTGTTCCATCTCTGCGACGATCTGATCGAGTCGATCCAGTTGATCCTCCGTCGCATATTTGACCGCCAGTTCGATGGCACCAATTTCCAGAACATAACGTAACATTCCCAGTTCCCGCTGCTCCTGCCGGGAAACAGACAGTAAAGGAATGCTGTCGGAGAGCAACTGCATCAGATCAGGACGCTGTACCACCAGCCCTTTCCGTTGCCTGACATCCAGAATCCCCAGGGCGCGTAAACGGCTGACCGCTTCCCTCACAACAGGTCGGGAAACCTGGTATTCCTCTGCCAGCTGTCCTTCCGTCATGAAAACATGACCTTCGGGTAACTGCTCTTCCACAATCCTGTGCCGGATTTTCTCCGCCAGAACAGTCGCCATCGAATTTTGTAGTGGTTCCGCCATAAGGCACTTATTATCATACTTTTAATCCGGGACTGTCAATTTCCAAAAGAGAAATTCCACGCCAAAACCATGACATTAAATACAATACAGCATTCTTTCAGAATTCTAACAGAACACTTGCAGTCTTTATTATCATACAATAACGTAATATTCTGTAAAACATTCATGCCTCAACATACTGGAACAGGAAAGATTTGATGAGAGCCAGCCGAATCAAACACAAGCTCAGCCAGGACGAACCAGTACTGATTACTCAACTTCACCTGCTGGATGCCTCACTGTTCGAACTCACCAGCCTGATGGGCTTCGATGGCATCTGGATGGATATGGAGCACCACACCTACAGCCTGGAGACCGCCACACAACTCATGCGGGCGGCACGCATTGGCGCTTCAGATATTCTGGCCCGCCCTGCCAACGGCGAATACATGCGAATCGGCCGCATGCTCGAAGCCGGAGCACAAGGCATCATGTACCCGCGTTGCAGCAATGCGGCGGAAGCTGCGGAAGTCGTGAAGTGGGCCAAGTTCGCCCCATTGGGAAAACGAGGCTTTGATGGCTCCGGAGCGGACATGCCTTACTGCACCATGCCTGTTGCAGATTATGTGCAACAGGCGAATGAGAACACTTTCATCACCATCCAATTGGAAGAGCAGTCCGCCGTCGATCAGGCAGAAGAAATCGCAGCTGTTCCCGGCGTCGATGCACTGATGCTGGGTCCCGCTGACTTCTCGATTCTTCAAGGTTTTCCCGGTCAGTTTAATCATCCGCAAATGCAGACCGCCATTCAGACGATTGCCACCGCAGCCGCCAACCAGGGAAAACATTGGGGCATGCCCACCTTCAACCTGGAGCACGCCCAGCAACTGCTGCAGCAAGGCGCACGAATGCTGTACCACATGGCTGACATTATCTTCGTCAAAAACGGTCTCGAACAGATGCAGCAGCAGTTCAGCCAGATCGGTTTTTCCTTCGATAACCGACTGACAGATTCAGCCACTCACTATATGCAGGGAAAGAAATCATGACTGAGTTTTTACCCGATGATCAGGAACTGTTTGCCAGCCAGCTCAAAGACTTCGTCCCCCCTGGCAGCTTTGATGCCCACGCCCACCTCTACCGCCCCCAGGATGCGATTTCCGCCCTGCCCTCCTCTGCAGAAAACCCACAGGGCTTTTCAGGATGGAAGGAATACTGCGAGAACCTGGAACTCTGGATGGGCTCGCTGCGTCCTGCTGCCGGACTGTTTTTTGCCATTCCCAAACCCACCCTGGACCGCAAGCCAGCCAATCAGTTCATCCTGAGTGAACTATCGGACCAGCCTGGCTGTCGCGCACTGCTGCTGGTCACACCGGAAGACTCGCCGGAAGAAGTGGAAGCCCAGATCATCTCCGGTAAGTTCAGCGGCTTTAAAGTCTACCATGTCTACGCCAGTCGAAAAAATACTTTAGAAGCGGAGCCTCAGGAATACATTCCGGAATGGGTCTGGGAACTCTCGAACCGTTACAGCCTGGCGATAATGCTGCACATGGTCCGTGCCCGGGCCATGGCAGATCCTGTCAACCAGTCCTACATCCGTGAACACTGTCTGCAATTCCCGAACGCGAAACTCATTCTCGCACATGCTGCCCGGGGTTTCTGTGGAAATCACACTACGGAAGGCATTGCTTCCCTTCGAGGACTCGATAACGTCTTCTTCGATACATCCGCTGTCTGCGAGTCTCAACCATTTGAAGCAATCCTGCGCGAATTTGGAACCAGCCGCCTGATGTTTGGAACTGATTTTTCTGTCAGTGAAATTTTTGGCCGCTGCGTCAGCATTGGCGATGGTTTCTTCTGGCTGGGCAAAGAGAATGTAAACTGGGAATCAACGACCTTCGCCAGACCGGTTCGCGTGGGACTTGAATCGCTGCTGGCGATCAAGCAGGCGTGCCACACGCTAAGACTGAATGACGCGGACGTCGAACGCATCTTCTGTCACAACGCCCGTGCCATGCTGGGAATTGAAACGAACTCAACCACAAATATTACCCAGGAAACCTACAAACGAGCCAAACAGCTCATCCCCGGCGGTACCCAGTTGCTGAGTAAGCGACCCGAAATGTTTGCGCCCGACTGCTGGCCCGCCTACTATCGCGAAGCGAGTGGCTGTGAAGTCATTGATCTCGATGGAAAAACCTATCACGATCTGGCGACCTCGGGAATCGGCTCCTGCCTGCTTGGTTATCGTGATCCGGATGTGACCGATGCCGTTGTGCGACGCGTCCAGCTGGGCTCCATGAGCTCGCTCAACTCACCCGAAGAAGTAGAACTGGCCGCACTGCTGACCAGCCTGCACCCCTGGTCCGACCAGGCCCGCTTCTGTCGAACCGGTGGGGAATCGATGGCCATCGCGGTCCGCATTGCCCGCGCGAAAACGGGACGCGACGAAATCGCCTTGTGCGGCTATCATGGCTGGAGCGACTGGTACCTCGCCACAAATCTGCCACGGAAATCGAGCCAATCCGCAACTTCGCTGGACAAGCATCTTCTGCCCGGCCTGGATCCAGCGGGAGTGCCCTCAGGTCTGTCTGAAACGACACATCCCTTCACCTACAATGACATTGACGGGCTGAGAAGCATTATCAGGGAACGGGGCTCAAAACTGGCGGCAGTCGTCATGGAACCGACACGTTACATTCATCCCGATCCCGGCTTTCTGGAAGCCGTTCGTGAACTGTGTGATGAATGCGGCGCGGTCTTCGTCATTGATGAAATCACAACCGGCTGGCGTCTGACCCTGGGCGGCGCCCATCTGCACTATGGTATTGAGCCGGACATCGCCGTCTTCGCGAAAGCACTGGGCAATGGACATCCCGTGGCCGCGATTATCGGCAGACGCTCCGTGATGGATGCCGCCGAAACCTCGTTCATTTCCAGCACCTACTGGACCGAAGGCGTGGGCTCGACGGCGGCACTGGCCACCATTCAGAAAATGCAGACTGTCAACGTCCGCGAACATATCCACCGGATCGGCGAAGCCTTCCGCACAGGCTGGCTGGAACTGGGCAAACAGCATGGCTTACCAGTCAAAGCCGTCGGACACTCTGCCCTGCTGCATCATCAGTTCGACCATCCCCAGGCAGCCGAACTGGGAACGCTGTTTACAATTCGGATGCTGGAAAAAGGATTCCTGACCGGGAGCGGCTTTTATCCCACGCTCGCTCATCAGCAGCGTCACATCCAGAATTACTTTTCCGCTGCCGACCCGGTCTTTGCTGAACTGGCCTCGGCCCTGTCTTCAGGCGACCTTGCCAGTCGGCTCAAAACCCCAGTCAGGCACTCCGGGTTTGCCCGCCTGACTCCCAACCCGAAAACTTAATCGAGTCTGAATCTTTAAGAGTCTGACGAACCGGTATTCACCACAGGCTGGGTGTGCCGGTCACTGCATAAGACAACCAGCAGGTTGGAAACCAGTGCTGCGCGGCGGTCATCATTCAGTTCCACAATCTTTCCCGCCGACAGGTGTTGCAGCGCCATATCCACCATACCGACAGCGCCCTCTACGATTTTGGTCCGGGCAGCTACGACGGCCTGCGCCTGCTGCCGCTGTAACATCGCGGCAGCAATTTCCTGTGCATAAGCCAGATGACTGATACGGGCCTCAATGACTTCCACCCCAGCCTTATCCAGACGTTCCTGAATATCCACCATCAGTTGATCACAGATATCCTGGGTATTGCCTCTCAATGAGAGTTCATGATCTTCACTGTCATAAGGATGACGACTGGCCAGATTCCGTAACGCCGCCTCACTTTGAACCGACACAAAATCCTCATAGTCATCCACTTCAAACATCGCTTCCGCAGTATTCAGGACCCGCCAGACGACAACAGCTGAAATATCAATAGGATTTCCATCCCGGTCGTTTACCTTGGAAGGCCGCCCTCCCGACCTGGTTTTGCGCTGGATGATATTTCCCGCCTGGTCTTTCTGCTCAGGGGTCGAAACCGAGCCGGTCTCAAAATTTCGGATCCTTAAGGATATTTTCTTCTTGGAGTAAAAGGGATTGACCCAGAAAAAGCCGGACTGCATGACCGAGCCTTTGTATTCCCCGAACAGCAACAGGACCCGCGCCTGATTCGGAGCGATCGCCATGCAGCCAAATAAACCGACCAGACAGGCCGGTCCCGCCAGGATTCCCAGCAGAATCAACAGGCCGCTCTCTAAAACAGCGCCAAAAACAAACATGAAACCAGCTGCCAGCATACCCGCCAGACAGACGGTCAGCGGGAACCATCCTGACATTGGATGATAGATGCGTTCGTCAGCCATTTTATTCTCCCGATTGATTGGACTCGCTTACTTTGATAATCAGTAAACGGACTCAGACCAGAGCAGGATCAAAATATATTATTTTCTGCTCGAGAGACAGTTTGGATTTGTTACTGACAGCGTTCCAGAACTCATGCGCTGTGAGACATCTGCCTTTGTCCCCGAGCAACTGAAAACTGGAGATCTTTCATCCGGGAAAGGCAGCCTGCCTGGTAAAGCGAAAGCTATTTCGTCTTTTTCAGCTGATCCAGGGAGATGAAATTCGCAGGTTGCCCTGTGGAAGAAGGACATCCCGAGCAGGCACTGCCCGCACATCCCGAACGCTGATTGAAGAAACGGATACAGCGTCGTACCAGGAACAGAACCGCGGCAGCAATGCAGAGCACTGTGATCACCATTTGCCAGTCTATCTGATCCATCACCTGTCCCCTTTCTTTTGCCTCCGAATCAGTTCCATTATAAAATACTTCGGGCTCAGATCAACATCATCCCTACCTGGTAAGAAAGCAGGGCTCCCAGATAGGCCAACGTCGTCATGTAAGTAAATGAAACGACAGGCCAGACCCAGCTGTTCGTTTCCCGACGCATCACCATCAGGGTCGCCGCACATTGGGCACATAAGGCGAAAAAGACCATGATCGAAATCGCCACGGGAACGTTAAATACTTTCCGACCATCAGGCCAGGTCGCTACTCGAATGGATCCAATCAGCCCCTCATCATCTTCTCCCACATCTCCTCCCAGGCTGTAAATCGTTCCCAGGGTCGAGATAATGACTTCGCGGGCTGGAAATGAAGCAATCACGCCGACACCGATTTTCCAGTCCCAGCCCAGAGGTTTCACGACCGGTTCAATCAGATGGCCAGCTTTCCCGAGATAACTGTTTTCAATCAGCTGACTGCTGACCAGATTCTGTCGCTCGTACAACAATGATTGCGTTGACTCCAGATTTTTCAATTGCACTTCCAGGCTTTCCACCTGTTCCGACGTCTCCCCTTTCGCGACTTCCAGTTGCCCTTCCACTTTTTCTACCGTTGCATCCACCGTTTCGATCTGTTGCTGAAGTGCGAACTGTTCGCTGTGGTTGCCGGGAAAATAGCCGGCAGCCCAGATCAGGATGGATGTCGCAAAAATCAGCGTTCCCGCTTTCACTACGAATGATTTTCCCCGACTGTACACGCGATAGATCACATTCCGTGACGAAGGCCACTTATACCCGGGAAGTTCCATCACAAAGGGGGCCACATCTCCTTTAAAGCAGACGCGTTTCAGAAACCAGGCGACGGGAACTGCAATCACTGCGCCGATCGAAGACATCGCAAACAGCACGATTCCCTGCAGCGAGATTAAAGAAAGATCCCCCAAGGAGAAATAAACCACGTTGGGAATGAAAGCCGCAATAAACAGCGTATAAACGGGCCAGCGGGCCGAACAGCTCATCAGCGGTGCCACCAGAATTGTGGTCAGACGTTCGTGCCGATTCTCAATAACGCGGGTAGCCATAATGCCGGGGACGGCACAGGCATAGGAAGACATCAGAGGGATAAACGATTTCCCGCTCAGACCCAGGCTCCGCATTAAGCGATCCATAATGTAAGCCGCTCGTGCCATATACCCACTGTCTTCCAGCACGGCGATAAAAAAGTACAAAATCACAATCTGGGGCAGAAAGATGAGCACGCCCCCCACCCCCGCAATGACTCCGTCTACCAGCAGGCTGCGCAGCGGACCGGGAGCAATGAACGACTCCACGATTCCCCCCACCGCTGTCTGGGCGGCTTCGATCTGATCCATGATGGGACCAGCCCAGGTAAAGACGGACTGAAATACGAAAAACATCAGCACGATAAAGAAAAGAAAACCAAACGCTGGATGTGTCAGCCAGCGATCTATTTTATCCGAAGCGGTCTCCTGCTGAACTTCCGGCTGGTGGAGTACGCCCTTCAATAATTCCCTCGACCAGCCATATCGAACACGGGCTTCCGTTGCAGGAACCGCACAACCTGATTCTTTCAGACGTGTACGCGCTGCATGCAGATGTTCGATCAGTCCATTGTGGGTATGATGCTCGAAATACGACTCAACGTATCCGCCGACATCCAGTAACAGCCGGTCGATCAGGAAATCAGGGGGACTCTCATCCTGCTGGGACTTCAGTTTCTCCCTTAACTGGGAACGTTCTGCATAAAACGACTCGGGGAATAACTGCTGAACTTCATGTCGACTGCCTGGATCGATATTCAGAATCGCTGCCTTGAGCTCCTTGATCCCTTTCCCATGATGGGCCTCGGTACAGACCACCGGCTGACCAAGTCGTTGTGACAACTCGGCGGCGTCAATCTCGATGCCTCGAGATCGCGCCAGGTCGCACATATTCAAGACCAGCACGACAGGTGTAGATAGATCGAGAATCTGGCTGAACAGATACAGGTTCCGCTCCAGGTTGGATGCATCGGCAATACAGATAATCGCATCGGGCCGGGGAACCCCTTTCTGTCTCCCCAGCAGCACATCGACTGCCAGCATCTCGTCGATCGAACGTGGTGCCAGGCTGTAAGTTCCCGGCAGATCAACCAGGTCAAGCTTCCGCCCTTCCCACGTCACACTCCCCACTTTCTTTTCGACAGTCACCCCGGGAAAATTCCCGATATGAGCATGGCCTCCTGAAAGCTGGTTGAAGAGCGTGCTTTTGCCCGTATTCGGATTTCCGATAATGGCAATCGTCATTTTCTGTTGATGCACGGCTTGCTGGCTGGATACGGTAGAAGAGTTGGTCATGGAATCTAAATCTGAAAGCGCAGCTTTCATTCGGAAAGGACAGGCAGGCCCCTCTCCATTAGAGGGGAGTGGTTATCGTGTGTTATATAATCTCGACTTCAACGCATTTGGCTTCATTTAAACGCAGTGATAAGCGATAACCGCGCACTGCAAATTCCAGCGGGTCACCCAGCGGCGCTTTTCCCAGCAACTGAATCTGCTCTCCGTCAATCAACCCCATTTCCATCAGGCGAATGGAGATCGCATCTTCGCCTTTGATCTCGATGATCCGGGCAATTTGACCTTTAATAAGCTGATTTAATGTCATCACGGTTAAGAAACTCAACACAAAAGAAGTCGGAGGAAGGAAATCATCTCGTGGACTCTCCGCAGAGAGTACTCTAATATAAGGAAATTGAGACTCAGTTTCAACTACCCCGTTACATTTCTCCGAGACCGAAATGGATGTAACTCTTTACGCTGATGAATCAAAAAGTTCCTTCAACAAAGGCTTTTGCTCTGGTGAAATTCATGCAGCAAATTTGAATGTGGCCACACTTTCACGTTGTCGCCGACTCCAAAGCACCTGATACGATTGAGATTGGAACGTTTTAAATTACCTCAACAGAGATCTGGGGGCAGAACCGTATCAGTATTTTTTAAGATACCTTATTATAGTTCATACCGTAATCCACGTAAAACTAGCGCTTACAAAGATTTCCACCAATTGTTTTTTAGAGATCATACTGGATTTCACCGTCTGATTCCTCTATAGTAAAGAGATCTAAAATGCTGGTGTATTCATGTGAATTTCACATGATACTGACCGGAGAGTGGCTTCGCGTTTATTTCATTCACGTGTTTAACACATCCTGAAGCCTCAATTCATTTTCTTAAATCTCTTATCTCAATTAAAAAATGATTGCTGCCCCAGAATCTAAACTTCCAGGCAATGCATTCGCATATCGTACCCAATAAAAATTAATCCGTTTGATTTTCTATATTTTTGGGAGTTCAAGTAATGAAAAAAGTGTTGCTCACTAAAAAGCGTGGTTTCACGCTCATCGAACTGCTGGTCGTGATTGCCATCATCGCAATCCTCATTGCGTTATTACTACCGGCTGTTCAACAGGCGCGTGAAGCGGCCCGTCGCTCACAGTGCAAAAACAATCTCAAGCAGATTGGACTCGCTTTGCACAACTATCATGATAACTTCAAGACGTTCCCTCCTGGTGATGTCCGTGATACCTATTCCGCACTTGATGACTGGTCCACCAGCCAGATCACCTGGATTGGGCGCATTCTCCCCTTCCTCGATCAGGCACCGCTGTATAATATGATTAACTTTGAAAGAGCTCCCGGTAATGGTGGCGACAATGTCGAAGTCAGAGAAACGATCTTAACGGCAGTCCGCTGCCCCAGCGACTCTTCACGTCCCCCTCATTCCAGTTACGCTCAGACCAGCTATCTGGCTTGTCGTGGTACAGAAGCAAGCTCGGGGAATGACAGAACCGATTCCATGTTCAGCGTTAACAGCCGAGTCGCAATCCGTGATGTTGAAGACGGTACTTCAAACACGATGATGGTTTCGGAAACTTTTGCCACAGCTCCTTTCTGTGATGATCAACCTACTACAACGTCTGGGATAGGTGCATGCCCTGCCAGTTGTGTGACAAAAACTCCTTATTCGGGTAGTGCTCAGCAGGGTTATTCCTGGTTCTACGGAACGCATTACGAATCTCACTATTACGGGACGGTTTATAACCCGAATAATAAAGACATGCCTGACTGCGGTGCCGGCTCGAGTACAACGGCTGCCCTGCTGGCGGCGCGCAGTAAGCACACAGGGGGAGTTCATGTTCTTGTTGCCGATGGTGCCGTAAGATTTGCTTCCGATAACATTGACAATACAATCTGGAGAAATCTGGGTAACCCTCGAGATGGCAATGTTCTAGGTGAGTGGTAAGCAACTACTCTCACACAATTGGTAACTCTGAAATAAATCAACGCCGCCTGATCAATCGATCAGGCGGCGTTTTTTTTGGGATTTCCCTACAGCTGTGCGTTGCTGATTCGATTACTCGTGAAAGCTTCATTCTCATCTGCATATGATTTCTCAATTGTACAAAATGAGAATTAGATAAATACTTCTGTTTTTCAGTTTGTTTCTGCAGATTCTTCTGGAAAAGTCGTCCAGACCCGTTATCATAAAAATTACTATTTAGTTCGCTAGTTCATTGATGAATCTATTAAGAAATTATTTTTACGGCTTCAACACCTCTCATTATCCAGTGCATTCGCACGACCTGAAGCCCTGTTTTATATTCATTGAATACAGCAATACATTTTTATTCATCGACATCTGACTTTACTGCGGTGTCCGCTTGCGCTTCATCGTAATCATTTCATTGTAGACGATCGTTTTTATATTTATTCAGGAGTCCCAGTAATGAAAAAAGTAATACTCACAGAAAAGCGTGGTTTCACGCTCATTGAACTGCTGGTCGTGATTGCCATCATCGCGATCCTCATTGCATTATTATTACCGGCTGTTCAACAGGCGCGTGAAGCGGCCCGTCGCTCACAGTGCAAAAACAATCTCAAGCAGATTGGACTCGCGCTGCACAACTATCATGATAACTTCAAGATGTTTCCTCCCGGTGATGTTCGGGATTTTTATAGTGGCCTTGATACCTGGTCTACCAGTCAGGTCACCTGGATTGGCCGCATTCTCCCCTTCCTCGATCAGGCACCGCTGTATAATATGATTAACTTTGAGAGGGCTCCCGGTAATGGTGGCGACAATGTCGAAGTCAGACGAACGATATTAACGGCAGTCCGCTGCCCCAGCGATTCTTCGCGTCCTACTAACAGCAATTATGCTCCCACTAACTACCTGGCTTGCCGCGGAACTGACTGGCATTCAGGAAGAGATGAAACGGAATCCATGTTTAGTGTCATCAGCCGAATGAGTATTCGTGATGTGGAAGATGGCACTTCAAATACACTGATGGTCTCGGAAACATTTGCCAAGGCTCCCTTCTGTGACGATCAATCGCTGCAAGATCCTAATTTCGCCTCTTCTCTAGACGTTGGCATGTGTCCTGCCAGTTGTCAAACGAAAGCACCTTACACGGGTAGTAATCAGCAGGGTTATTCCTGGTTCTATGGAACGCATTACGAGTCTCATTATTTCGGGACGGTTTATAACCCGAATAATAAAGACATGCCCGACTGTGGTGCCGGCTCAAGTACTACGGCTGCCCTGCTGGCGGCCCGCAGCCAGCACACTGGAGGAGTTCATGCCCTCATTGCCGATGGGTCCGTAAGATTTGCCTCCGATAATATTGACAATACCATCTGGAGAAATCTGGGGCACCCCGCTGATGGCAATGTTCTGGGAGAATGGTAAGCCTGTCTTACTTGTAACATGCAGCAATCCTCGTTACGTTTCAAGTGGGGAGGATTGCTTACCGTCATTCAATTACTGTAGTCCCGGCTGCGATTGAGATCACTCATCAGAGGAGATCGCAGCCCCTGTTATCCGAGGTAATAAAACGCGCTATGAACCGATACTTATTTTCGATCCTGTTAATGTTCTGCCTGACTCCCTTCCACTTCGGTTGTGGCAGTGAAGAGCCGCCAGCGCCAGCGGGAAATGATGAAGATATTCTGAGTGAGACGACCCCGGAACAGGAAGCCGCAGACATGAAAAAATTAAATCAGCAGCAGTAATACAGGCAAGATAAGACAGCCTCAATCGACTTCTCAGAAACAAATCGCAGGCAGCTTTAACCGCTCGCGACAGGTATCCAGGATGACGCGTGTGGCACTGGCGCCAATACGGCTCACGCCCAGATCACGTACTTCCAGAAGCTGATCCAGCGTACGGATGCCGCCTGCTGCCTTGATCTGGACCCGTTCCGGACTGTGCGCCCGCATCAACTTCAAGTCATCCAATGTGGCACCTCCCGTGCCATAGCCGGTTGAAGTTTTGACCCAGTCCACGCGCAGGCTGGCACAAATGCGACACAGCCTGATTTTCTGATATTCGGTCAGATAACAGTTCTCGAAAATCACTTTGATTTTCTGACCTGACTGGTGCGCGATTCGGGTAATCGCCGCGATTTCGTTCTCCACATACTTCCAGTCACCACTGAGTACCCGCGAAAGATTCACGACCATATCCAGTTCTTCACAGCCATCCAGAATCGCCTGTTCTGCCTCGCGCTGTTTCATCACCAGCGTATGGCCTCCATGCGGAAACCCGATTGTTGTGCTGGGATGGACTGTGGAGTGTTCCAGGATCTCGGCACAACGTTTCAGATAAAACGGCATGATACACACGCTGGCCACATCATATGCCAACGCCAGTTGACAGCCCGCTTCCAGTTCCGGAACCGTCAGGATGGGGCTCAGCAGGGAGTGATCGATCATCTTTGAAATTTTTTTGAACTGATCTTCCATGAGGATTACTCTCGATCGGGAATATAATTTCTCAGGTAAGTATGACACTGTCTCAGTGCAGCCAGGCAGGACTCTGTGGAACCTTCGTAGGCACGATCCTCGACTTCCACGCATACCGGTCCCTGATAACCATTCTCATTTAATTGTGAAAAAAAACTGCCCCAGTCAACCTGTCCCAGACCGGGCAGCTTGGGTGTATGATATTCGAGGGGGCAGGCCAGAATGCCCACCTGGTCCAGCCGATGCTGATCGACACGCACATCTTTGGCATGCACATGGAATATCCGATCGGCGAAATCACGCAGGGGCGCAATATAATCCATCTGCATCCAGACCAGATGGGAAGGGTCATAATTCAGGCCAAAATATTCACTCGGTATATCTGCATACATCCGCCGCCAGATTGCAGGCGTGCAGGCCAGATTTTTACCGCCCGGCCATTCATCCCGGGTAAACGACATCGGACAGTTTTCGATACCAATCCGCACCTGTTGCTGTTCTGCATACTGAATCAGCTCAGGCCAGGTCTGCAGAAAACGAGGCCAGTTTTCATCAACCGATTTTTTCCAGTCCCGGCCGATAAAGGTATTCATGCGATTGATACCCAGTTTTGCAGAAGCGGCGATGACTTTCTGAATATGTTCCACATATTTTCCAGCCTCTTCCACATCGGGACAGAGTGGATTCGGATAGTACCCCAGGGCACTGATCTCGATGCCAAATTCATCCGAGAGCTGAGAAATCGTAGCGACATCCGCATCGGTAAACTGCTCGGCAGAAATGTGAGTAATTCCCGCATAGCGCCGCGAATCGTTTCCTTCAGGCCAGCACATGACTTCAACACAGTCATAGCCGATCTCTGCTGCCGCCTGGAAAACTCCCCGCAGATCATAATCTGGTAAAATTGCCGTTACGAACCCCAGTTGCATGCTTTGATTCTCCCTGCTGCTTTTGGTATCAGACAGACTGGAAACTTTCTGGTTCCAGCCTCCTATCATAAGCAACTCAGGAGAACAGGTCTACAACGGGAAACAGAAACGGGGCAGGCTTGATTGTGTCCCGTTTTACAGTAGCGTCTTCAGGACCATGGGGACCGGGAATAATAGAGTGAGAGATGTTATGGTTCAATGTTCTGCGCCCTCGATACCAGGCGAGTCTGCAGGAGTGAATCAGAGTTACCCCGGGAAATCGAATTTTGCGTGCCTGGTCAGGCTTACCAGATCTCTTTCAGGTTAAATTCGTAGGCCTGCATACGGCGACCTGCTTCGAATTCTTCAGGGGCTTCCGCGAGAACACGCACCCAGACGCGTTCGCCTTCATACTTCCCTTCAATGGAAATATGGCAGCCCAGCTGGTCATCGTAATCGACGGGTAAGGCCTGCCAGAATATAGATTCCACTTCCTCAAAGATCTCTCCCAGGTTGAGGATATTGAAGCAGAACTTGGAAGGCGCAAGTACCCCATCCCATTCACCGCCGACAATCTCGGTGTTGGATGCGAATATTGTCACCTCCCACTCGTTGCGGCTGCTGTTATGGAAAAAATGACAGCCAATCGGCGCAAGGATATCGACATCATACATCAGCGATGCCACTTGATTCGCCATTGTTTTCAGCCAGGAAGGTGGGGCAGGCATCAGTAATATTCAATCTAGTAGCTGGTCAGGAAGTTGTGTCATTTACGTGATCCACAGATACCCAATTGTAAGTGAAACGCAGCAGGCATAATCGTGTGCTTTCACACCTGATCCTGCTTCCGTTTTCAATGCAATTGATCTTATCGATTGGAGAGCCTTGCCCGAGGCTGCGTAATAGTTAGCCCGCAATTCATCCTGCAAGACGGCAATCAAACGAATATTCAAGAGTATGCATTTTGCATTTCATGCGTACACTTTCACTCTCGAACATCCGATTCAGGTATGACTTCCGCAAAATAAGTGCCAAACACTGGCGGGATCAGTAATTGTGTGAAGGACCAGGGACTGCCAGCCCAAAGGATGGGAAATTACACAGCGGGAAAGCAGAATAACACACTGGTATTCAGGATTTTCTTCGGTAAATAAGCAGTCACCCTGACAGAGATTTCTGTCTGTAAAAAAATGAAACACCTTTGATTAACAGAGTGTTCAAAGGTGTTTACACTTTTGTTGTTTTTGCGAAACAGCAGCTGAGATTGAACTCAGCTGGTTAACAGACCGTTAATCATCATGATGGCAGCGGGTCCTACCAGCACGACAAAGATCCCGGGAAAAATGAACAGCACGAGTGGGAAGATCATCTTCACGGCAGTCATGGCGGCCTGTTCTTCTGCCAGCTGGCTGCGTTTGATGCGCATACTGTCAGACTGCACGCGGAGCGCCTGGGCAATGGACGACCCAAACTTATCGGCCTGAATCAGAATCGCTGCCAGTGCCCGCATGTCATCCACGCCGCTGCGGATGCCCAGGTCGTGAAGAACTTCACGTCGTGGTCGCCCCATCTGCAACTGCAGATTACACAAGGCAAATTCACTGCACACATCGGGCGCGGTCTCTTCCAGTTCCTCGGAAACACGTCGCATGGCAGCATCCAGCCCCAAACCGGCTTCCACACACACCACCAGCAGGTCGAGAGCATCAGGCAGAGACAAAAAGATACGTTCTATGCGTCCCTTGACCAGCAGTCGCAGGGCAATTTCAGGTAGATAAAAGCCCAGCCCCCCGGCAATCACCAGCGAAGTCCAGCCGTTTTGAGTCATACCAAAGTTATAAAAGCCATAGCCCGATCCCAGTAGCACTCCCAATAGGCCTAACGCGACCTTTAATGAGAGAAAGAGAGAAGGCGCTGCTTCCGAGTTATAACCGGCATTCGCCAGCCGCACTTTTAGCTGATTTTCTTCCAGTTCCGACTTGGGAGTCAATGCCTTCGACAGCGCAGGAGCCGCTTTTTCAAACAGAGAACTGGCCGAATTCGCGTCATCGGGATTATTTCGCAAATGGGGATTTCGTAATTCATCCAGTCGCGAGTTCGCACGGGAATGATCGGAGTTCAGTTTATTGATCAGGGCTATCACACCCACCATCACCATTCCGAAAATAGCCCACGGTAAAAATTGAACAAAGTCCATCTTTAATTCTCCAGCAGTCAACGAATGAAATCAGCAGTCACGTTATGTCAGAAATCAATTTACCCGGCAGCACTCGAATTATTTTCTGTGGATCAGATCTTGATATTCACAATCTTCTTAATCCACAAAGCGCCCAGTACCTGTAATACGATTCCACCGGCAATCATTTTTCGCCCCAGTTCATCTGTAAACAGGAGCATCACGTAATCGGGGTTGAGATAGTAAACAGCAAAGAACAACGCGATCGGCAATGCCATCAGCACAACTCCACTGATACGACCTTCCCCGGTCAACGCCTGAACCTGCCCCATAATCTTGAAGCGTTGCCTGATGATATAACCGATTTTGTCCAGAATCTCAGCCAGGTCTCCCCCGGCCTGTCTCTGAATGACCACGGCAGTCACGAAAAACTTCAAATCGAGGTTGGGCATCCGCTTGAGCATGCTTTTCAGTGCCGCATCAATGGGAACACCCAGGTTCTGTTCTTCATACGCCAAGGCAAATTCGGTGGAAATCGGCGCCGGCATTTCCTGAACGACAACACTTAATCCTGAAGAAAGACTGTGACCGGAGCGCAAGGCACGCCCCACCAGTTCCAGTGCATCAGGCAGCTGTTGACCAAATTTTTTGAATCGTCGATTACGCTTGAATAACAGCCACATAAATGGAAGTACCCCGACTCCCAGAGCCGCGACAGGGCAGAAGGGAGCAGGGGCATTCGTAAACCAGGCGGCAGCAAAACCAATCGAACCGGCTACAGCAGTCATTAACAGAAAGGTATCTGCTTTGAATGGCGCTTCCGCCTGCTCAAGCAGCAGCTTGATATTTCCAAACTTCTCAAAGAAATGAGCCGCCTGAGAAGACAGGCTGTTCAAGCCTCCCTTTACAAATTCTTCTTTGAGTAATGAGGCCGACTCTTCCGTCGATTTCTTTTTACCGGTAATCACGGCCAGACGATCTTCCGCCTTGCTGGACGAAAAATCCTTGATGACGAAGATGACGGCCCCTGCAAAAGCCATCATTCCCAGAAATGCAGCGATGGAGATGATGAGTGTCTGATCCATCTCGGATTACCCTTATCGATTGAAAAGTCGTATATGTATCTTTTTTAAAACAGTTTTGAACTCAGCCCTGCAAAACACGATTGGCAAACAGATTCCCGGGCAGTCGAATTCCCGCTGCCTCCAGTCGATCCATAAATGCCGGTCGTACACCGGTCGCTTCAAAATGGCCGTAGGCTCTTCCGTCAGCATCAATGCCATCCTGAACGAACAGGAAAATATCCTGCATGATCACGGTATCCTGTTCCATATTCAGAACCTCTGTCACATGGGTGACCTTACGTGGCCCCCCCTGCAGTCGGTTCACCTGGATAATCAGATCCACGGCAGAAGCGAACTGTTGCCGCAACGCTTTGAGAGGCAGTTCCACGCCGCCCATCGTGATCATGGTTTCCAGACGGGAAACCGCATCGCGGGGAGAGTTGGCGTGGATTGTCGTTAATGAACCTTCGTGACCGGTATTCATCGCCTGTAACATGTCCAGCGATTCGCCGCCACGACATTCCCCGATGATAATCCGGTCCGGTCGCATACGTAAGGCGTTTTTCACCAGGTCAGTCGCCGTGATCGCTCCGCGGCCTTCAATATTGGGAGGCCGTGTTTCCAGACGTAAAATATGTTCCTGTTGCAATTGAAGTTCCGCCGCATCTTCAATCGTAATCACACGGTGATCACTTTGAATAAAACCCGATAATGTATTTAATAACGTGGTTTTACCGGAACCGGTACCACCACTGATGATGGTGTTGATGCGTGCTTTAATCGCCCCTTCCAGCAGCATGGCCACTTCCGGAGTAAACGCACCAAAACGCAACAGGTCTTCCAGTCCCAGCGGATTCGATCCGAATTTACGAATCGTCAATGAGGGGCCATCCAGAGCCAGGGGAGGGATGACGGCGTTCAAACGCGAGCCATCAGGCAGGCGGGCATCGACCAGCGGAGACGTTTCATCCACGCGTCGTCCCACTTTGGATACGATCCGGTCGAGGATCTGCAGCAAATGCTGATTATCGCGGAAGACAACATTGGAGCGTTCGATCCGGCCATTCTTTTCCACGAATACATGCTTGGGACCGTTGATCATGATATCTGCAATATCCTGATCTTTGAGCAGCAGTTCGAGAGGTCCGAACCCGAAGGTTTCGTCCAGAATCTCTTCGATCAACCGCTCCCGTTCGGAACGGTTCAACAGTGGATTTTCTGTATCGCATAAATGCTCGATGACCAGTCGAATTTCGCGGCGCAGGGAATCACCTTCCAGGTCACCCACACGTGACAAATCCAGTTTTTCAACCAGCTTGCCATGAATCAGCCGTTTCAGATCATCAAATGCCATATTGGGATCGGCGTGAGAAAAGCCAGTAGCTGCCATGTTATTCATAACTCCTTGAGGTTGTGTCTTTTATTTCCAAACCGGAATGTTCTGTCCGACATCGACATTCGTAACCACATCCGCTATTCAGGGAATGTGAGAGGTTTTTCAGTTTAAATTTAGTTCATAAAATGGCAGCAAGTCGTCTTTAGAATAAAATGTTGCAAAAAAGCAGCGTCTCCGCATCAGCCAAAGGCTGCGGTGTATAACGATTCTGACGATGATGACTTCTCTCAGTTCTCTGAGGATCAGGCCGGTTGATCTTATCACGATCCTGAGAGAGAATGACGTTGTCGAATTCATCTGCTTTTTTTCCCTGTGAGCTGGATTTTCGGGTGCCTGACAGCAGAAAATCAGATTCACCCTGCCCCCGACCTGTCGCGCTTCCATTACACGGCGGATAAGACTCCTGTCCGCATTACCGCTACCATCCTGAAAAGTAAAACATTGCTGCAATTATCAATAATTATTCCAGCTTATTGCGAAGCGGAAAATCTGAAGGTACTCATCCCGCGTGTGAACCAGGCGCTCACTGCTGCCAGTCTGGATGCGGAAATCATTGTGGTCGATGACAACAGCCCGGATGAAACCATCCCGGTGTGTGAGGCTCTCTCTGCAAGCTACCCTCTGCGTCTGATCACCCGGAAGCATGAACGGGGACGCGCTTCCGCCGTGCTGACAGGAATGGATGCCGCAACGGGGGAGTTGCTGCTGGTGATGGATGCAGACCTTTCGCATCCTCCTGAAAAGATCCCGGAACTGGTTTCCGCCCTCCACCAGCGACCGACTGACTTCGTAATCGGCAGCCGCTATATCGAGGGAGGCTCAACGGCAAAAAACGGGGGCTGGACTAGAAAATGGAAATCCCGGGTAGCGACCTGGTTATCCCGGCCTTTCACCAGTGCCCGTGACCCGCTGGCCGGATTTTTTGCCATCAGGCGGCAGAGTTTCCAGCAGGTTCGCGAAATCCTGAATCCCATCGGATATAAAATCGGGCTGGAACTCATCGTCAAATGCCGCTGTCAAAACGTGGTCGAAATTCCAGTCGATTTTACGGATCGCGTGACAGGAACCAGCAAGTTTTCATTGAAAGAACAGCTGCGCTTCCTGAAACATCTCAAACGCCTTTTCGATTTTAAATATCAGAACTATGCCTATTTCACCCAATTTGCACTGATCGGACTGACGGGTGTCTTCGTGAATCTGCAGATGCTGGCCCTGCTCTCGCACTGGATTATTTCCCCGCTCGCCGTGGCGCTGGCGATCTGGACCTCCATGAGCACCAACTTCCTGCTCAACCGGAACATCACCTTCTCTTATGCGAAGCATCAGCCAGTTCTGAAACAGTATCTGAGCTATTGTGGCAGTTGCCTGACAGGAGCCGTCTGTAACTGGTTGACGACGATGGTCCTCAGCCAGTCTTTTCCGTTCTTTGAGCAGCGGATTCTGCTGGCAGCATTTATTGGAATTCTGGTTGGCATGGGCTTCAATTTTCTGCTCTGCCGCTACCTGGTTTTCTCCAGACACGAACCAGAAGTGGAAGCCGCAACGACCGAGAAAGAACTCGGGCACATCGATTAAAAAGTAACTGTCCGGACCAGTGATTCGTTAACCCAGCCCTGTAGTCCTGTTACCCAGGTAAGTCGCCCTGCTGGGGAGGCTGACGTTTCTGCTGTTGAGCGACTTTTCTTTGAAACTGCTCAAAGGAATGCGTCAGTGAATCCAGCAGGCGGGGGATGTTGGGTGCTGCCAGATGGACGCGGGCAGAGACACAGGACCGGGGGAAAAACGTGGTGATGAAATCGAACGAAAATTCCGTCGCCGAATGACCGATCCGAACGGCATTCGCATAGGCACCGCAGAGCATTTCATCAGGCAGCTTCAATTCGTCATACAGCTCTTCTGCCGAAGGTGGTTTCTGGGCTGATTCTACGGGGCTGGATTTAGTTTCGGATGCTTCCGATGTTTTCGAAGTCTCCTCATTTCCTGGTTCCGGAGTTCTGGTCTCTCCGACCACTCCTGCCCCGCCCGCAGCGGCACCGGATACCGAATCCGCCACCGAAGAAGCAGATTGCTCTGATTCAGGGGTATCAATCCCCGCTCCCACATTAATGGATTCCGAAGAACCGGTCACCGCGGGAGGCAACGGTGTGGGGATGATGGGAGTTCCGAATCGATTTTCGTAATTGGTTAAATTATCGCGGAGCGCACGAATCATCTGGGGCACAACGCCGATCGGAAGCACAACCCGTGCGACCACCTGTTGCGGCGTGGAAATCCGTAACAGAAAATCGAGAATAAATTCATGTCCCCCCTGGAGCACAACGGCTCCGGTACTGAAAACACCACGCGAGACCCCTTCCGGCACCCGGGCACTCACCTGGGAATGCCTGATTTCCTGCGTATGACGCTCCGGGTTGAATTCGGGAGAATCTTCGTTGTTTCCTGCGGGTGTTGGATTATCACTCATGGCTACGGCTTCATTCTTTCAGGATTCTCTACGGTCTGGCGACTCAATCAGCATCATTTACAATAAACCATAGTAGGGTCTCAGACAACACACGGCAAACCAGACAGAGTATTTGAGTTTTTCAGCCCGGCTGATTTGACTATTGAATGGCCCTTAACTCGCGGGGAAGGGGGAATCGAACCGATTCCTTGCGGACAATCGCATTTTCAATTTCCGCCTGGTAATTCGTTTCCAGGAATTGAATCAGTTCTTCCACGACGACTTCGGGCGCACTGGCGCCTGCCGTGATCAGGACGGTTTCTGCCTGCTGCAACCACTCGGGTTGTACTTCTTCCACCCCGTCGACCAGATAGGCTGGCTTGCCCGCCGTTTTACCGATTTCCATCAAACGTTTGCTGTTGGAACTGTTCTGACTTCCCAGGACGAGTACCAGATCTACGCGAGACACCAGTTCCGAGACGGCCTCCTGACGGTTTGTGGTGGCATAACAGATATCTTCCTTTGGCGGACTTTCGATTTCAGGATATTTTTCCTTGAGACTGCGAATGACACGGCTCGCTTCTTCCACACTTAAGGTTGTCTGTGTCAGATACGCCAGCCGCGCACCTTCGGGAAACTCCAGAGCGGCAACTTCTTCCGGTGTCTCGATCAGGGTAATACTCTCGGGAGCTTCTCCCATGGTTCCAATAACTTCGTCGTGCCCTTCGTGGCCAATCAAAATAATATGGTACCCTGCATCGGCATATTTGATGGCTTCGGTATGCACCTTGGTGACCAGCGGACAAGTCGCATCAATCGTACGGATATTTCGTTCTCTGGCTTCATTACGAATCACGGGAGAGACGCCGTGGGCACTGAAGACCAGGATGGAATTTTCGGGAACTTCACTCACCGTATTGACGAAGGTCACGCCCTGTTCGGTAAACCGGTTCACGACATATTTATTATGCACGATCTCATGATAGACATAGACATTGCTGCCAAAGATACGAATGACTTCTTCCAGACATTCGATTGCCATATTTACGCCCGCACAAAAGCCACGCGGATTCGCCAGAATTACTTTCATTGATTTTGTTCCAGTATCACAGAAATGCGATTTCTTATTTCTGTAGAGAAGGCTCGTATCCGCTCTCTCTTCCAATGACAGGCAGAATGTCCCGTCTGAAATGAAGGGAAGCGTCAAAATTCGCTGAGGCAATCCTTTCTGACTGCCTCAGTTACTATTCTATGCTGATCATGAAGCGAAACCAGATACGGGAAGTCGATTTTTCGCACTTTCAACAAAGGAAACCCTGTTTTTGGCTGATTTCAGGCAAAAAACGAAGGGTTCACCAGCAGCTGAACGACGGCAGCGCGCAGCGACTCACCCTGGCGGATCTGTTCAGCAGATGACGATCCGAAAGGCGGGCTTATTCGACCGTCACACTTTTTGCCAGATTACGTGGTCGGTCGACATTACATCCACGCAGGACTGCAATATGGTAGGAAAGCAGTTGCAACGGAATTGCTGTGACAAGGGGCTGCAGAAAATCATCGACATCGGGAACATAAATGACATCGTCGGCGATATCGGCAATCTTGTCATCCCCTTCGCAGGCAATGGCAATAACGGGGCCTTTGCGTGCTTTGACCTCTTCCAGGTTACTCATGACCTTGGGATAAATCTGTCCGCGAGGTACAATAAACACACTGGGAGTCGCTTCATCCACGAGCGCAATCGGACCATGCTTCATTTCCGCAGCCGGATAGCCTTCCGCATGGATATAACTGATCTCCTTGAGCTTCAATGCCCCTTCCAGCGCACCGGGGAAATTATACAGTCGCCCCAGGTACAAAAAGTTATTGAAGTTACAGTACTTCATTGCAATGTCTTTCACCTGCTCATTGCATTCCAGACATTTGCGCACCTGATCGGGAATCTTATGCATGGCATCGATAATTCTGCGGCCGGCGGGATACGAGAGATGTCGCATCCGCCCCAGGAACAGAGCCAGTTGGATCAGAACCATCACCTGTGATGTGAATGCTTTGGTCGATGCGACTCCCACTTCCTGGCCGGCGTGCAGATAGATTCCGCCATCCGCTTCCCGGGCGATTGTCGATCCCACCACGTTGCAGATCGCCAGTGTCGGGTGACCTTTGCGTTTGCATTCGCGCATCGCTGCCAGCGTGTCTGCCGTTTCACCACTTTGGGTAATCGCAAAAATCATCGTACTGTTGGAAATGGGAGGATTGCGATAGCGTAATTCGCTCGCATATTCCACCTCGGTGGGAATCCGGGCAAACTCTTCCAGCAGATATTCACCGACGAGGCCGGAATGCCAGCTGGTTCCACAGGCCGTCAGCACGACGCGATCAATTTTTCGCAGCTGTTGCGCAGAGAGATTCAAGCCGCCAAATTTGGCAGTCGCCTCATCTTCATCCAGACGGCCGCGCATGGCGTTTTCCAGGGACTGGGGCTGCTCGAAAATTTCCTTCAGCATGTAATGTTCATAATCACCCAGTTCGGCATCGACACTCACCTGGTCCAGGGTCTGAATCGACAGTTTCTGCTGACCTTCATCGCGGTGAAAGATTTCGATCTCATCTCGCGTGATCACCGCCATTTCGTGATCGGAGAGGTAGATGACTTCGTCGGTATATCCAGCCAGGGGGGTGGCGTCACTGGCGATAAAATGTTCGCCTTTGCCGACACCAATCACCAGCGGACTTCCCAGTCGCGCAGCGATCATCACGTCCGGCAGATCCCGGAACATCACGACCAGGCCATAGGTCCCCTTGAGTTTGGTCAGGGTGATTTCCACTGCCTTTAAATAAGTGGCCAGTTCTTCTGGATCAGAACCAAACTTGATCTGTTCTTCCAGATGATGCGATAACAGATGCGCGACAGACTCGGTGTCAGTCGTCGTCCGAAACACGTACCCCAGTCCCTGCAACTGCTTACGCAGTGAAGTATAATTTTCGATCACCCCGTTATGGACAATGACAACATCGTCATTTCCCCCCACATGGGGATGCGAATTCTGATCGTTGGTTTCCCCATGCGTCGCCCAGCGGGTGTGACCGATCCCTGCAGTACCAGAAACCGGATTTGACTTATAGAGGGACGCCATCTCGAGGACGCGCCCTTTTTTCTTGCGGATCTGGATGGCAGACCCATCGTGGACCGCCACCCCGGCGCTGTCATAGCCACGATATTCCAGTTTCTGCAGACCTTTGATCAGAATCGGTCCGGCCTGGCGATGGCCGATATATCCAACTATTCCACACATGTTTCGCGCTCCATCGCTGGATGAGGGAAATTATATTGATTGAGGATCCGGTGCGCTCCCGCGACATGCTGGTAACCTGTCATCCTTGTTCAGGTTACCGGAATTTCGAATTGACGGGGGGCAGCGTTTGCGTCCTGAGATTACTTGCTGAGAATCAGTTTTTAGGTGCGGGAACATACCATAAGAATTGAATCTGAGTCAACCACGATTCCGCATGGATCATTTGATCACAGAGTCAGTATAAAATCATTAAAATGTGGTAATGCAGGCACTTACAGACAGGCTCCTCAATCAGGTTGCTCGACTTCCGTGGAAAACCGAACCCGTTCGGCTGCCAGCCGTGCGACGGCGAATGCACAGGCAGAATCGGAAATGGATCGATCAAATATCTCGGCAACATTCGTGACCTTTGCCTGAGCGAGCAGCGGATGGGATTGTACTATTTTTTTCGCGAGAAAGACTGAACTGCCGCTGATCAGAACTGTCTCGGGAACATGATCCATTCGGCTCAAAACCTGATCCAATGCCTCGGTGATCTGTGCCTGCTGTCGCGCCGCCAGCCAGACGGCAATCTCAATTGCTTCCTCTTCACTCAATTCTGTGATATCACAACAGACAGAACGGGCAATTCGGGCAAACGCATTCGCGCGCGTCGCTGGTCTCCCGTCTGCAGTGTCGATGTCCTCCGGGCTTTCTGGCAGTTCCTCAAGAAGAACATACAGATCTGCTGTGGTCGCAAAATATTCGGCTGCCAGGGGACAGCTCTGCCCGCGCAACGGCACGCGATTTTCCAGCATCGCCAGTGGCGTGCGACGTCCGCCGGTATAAACCAGTTCTCCCGAAAGCAGGCGTTCGACGTCCGTCACCCCTTCGGTAACCGGTAAGCCTTGCTGCAGTGGTATCAGATCGGTTGTCGTCGAACCGATATCAATCAACAGACCATGCTGATCAGGAATCATCCGGCCCAGCCAGGTTGCCAGGGCATGCCAGTTGGCAGCCGCCGCCAATAAAGGAAACTCCCGTGCGATATCGGGAGGCAGAAATTCTGCTCCGGTCTGCCAGACCAGCACCGGCACCCCGGGAACCGCCTGTTCGACGGCTGTCAGAATATGATCGACTCCGTCCGCCTTCGTCTGAAAACAGTCTGCCAGTTCCCCGGTCATCGTCACCGCGATCAGATCGGGACGCTGATAGGATGTCAGTAATTCCTGTAAAGCTGTCTGTAATAATTCGGGAGTTTTCCAGAGTTCAAACGCGATTGATCTCGCAGCGCCATCACTGTCTGCCGACTTGAGGTTCGCACCACCTATATCCAGGCCTATAACATACATGTTGGATTTCTCGATTAAAGTTGTGGATTTAGTGAGACTGTCCCATCAGGTTGAAAGCGGACCGTGACGCCTTCCTGCCATGTTATGCGGGGAAACTCTGTTTCCAGATTCATCATCCGCTCCGCCAGATTATCCTGCGTCAGTCGACGATAGCCTGTGTAACTGGTCGTCAGTCGCGGGTTGATTTCCACCAGCAGAGGTTCGTGAGGAGAGTCATCCGGTAAGAGAATATCAAAGCCCACGTACCCTGCAAGTCCCGGCAGTAAATCACACACACGATCCAACAGGTTATAAATGGATGGTAACATACTTTGATCGATGTCCGCCGGAATGCTGCCCCCCTGATACGCAAAACCCTGATCCCAGCTGATCTGCTGCTCCCCTACCGGAAAATAGTCCCGCTCTCCCGGCCTGATCAGCGCCACAGTAGAGAGCGGCTTTCCCTGCAGGAACGGCTGGAACAGATATTGCCCCTCTGCTGATGACAGCAGATTCCAACGATTTCGTAATTGTTTCTCATTTTCAAATGCTTCTAAACCGAGCCCCCCTGCTCCAAAACGATGTTTGATCAGACAGGGAAACGTGATCGCCGATCGAAGCAATTCTGCTGAAAGTAACCTGGTCGGAATCGTGGGCAGCGAGTGTTCCTGCATCATTTCAAATAACCGCCACTTGTCGGCGGTTAACTGAATCGTCGTTAGATCAGGGCCGGACACAACTGCGCCGTAATCCAAAGCCTGCTGCGTTCGCCGGGAGAGCAGTTCCTCAAACTCAGGTGCGATGATCAACACACAATCGGATGCCAGGCAGGCAGTCTTGAAGATCTCGCGCTCCTGTTCGGGAGTATCAACTCGAAATATCTGTAACCGTTCCGCCCGGATCGCCTGCTCCAGGAGAGGAAGTTTCAGTTCAACGTTCTGTTGCAGGCTCGTGATCACACGCATGTGTGGGAGTGCAAGCAGATCAGAAATGACCGCTTCCAGCATCGCAGTTCCTTCCCTGAATATGCCGGCTTCTGTATCGCTCAATTCACAGGCACCACTACAGAGATATTCCGATACAAAGATATTCACAGCCGATCCAGACATGTATGTATTACCGAAACAGGGTCAATGGAACCCGGATGTCCGTGTAAGAATCGATACAGTTGATTTCATTCTTACGATAATTAAAGCAGGTTCAGTCTAGAAACTCCCCGCTGCTTTGTTAATTGTTCTGGCCGCTCAACTCACTGTTTTTCATCTGTTTTTTGTAAGGCTCCGGTTTCAGCCCGGCTGAACTGATTCTGTCAGATGGACGGGCCGACTGACTGTTCGAATTGATCGTGTCAACCCGACTCGGAATTCGCTTATTAACGTCCCGGTTCAATACAGATTCGCGCGGTTACTATTTTATTTTTCTATCATTTCTCTCCCTGTTGCACTCAAGTTTTCGTGATAAACTTTCAGTGTACCGTTTTGTTTTTTACGACAGGATTTTTCCATGCCGGGTAGCAGAATACGGCCCTCATCAGGAATCGTATCAGCCATGCTGCTGCTGTTGACACTCTCGACAGCGGCCTGCTCTACCCTTGCGCCCAGTCAACGTTCTTCCTGGAAACTGACTGATCCGCCAACACTGGACCCTCAGAACCAGCCATTGAACAGTCCTGTCCCCCAGGCGGCTCCCCAGTCACGTGAAACCCAGCGTGTCAACCCCCAGACGGATCCAGGCGCAATCCCCCGGACCACTCCCCAGACCATCCCACAAAGGCAGCCCGGCGTACCGCAGCCTCGGGAAGATCTGTTTGCAGTACCGGAATCGCTGAATCAAAATCAGCCTCCTCAACTGCGAAACCTGCCCGATCAGGACATGACTCGTCCCCAACTGAATGCGCCGGACCTGCAAAGCAGATCGCAGCCGGATACGATCATCCAACAGCCAACAGGGCCGAGGATGACGGCACCTGCGACCGCGGGACCGCTGGAGATGACCGTTGATGTGATCCCCAAACGCCAGCTGGGAAGCGGGGCGACATTTTATCTGATCATCAAGAATACGAGTGATCGTTCCGTCAGGAATGTGCTGCTGGAATGCGAATTTGACGCGGCCCTGATGTTCCCGGGGCGTCGCGAAAAGAAAATCGGACAACGGCTGGGCACACTGCAGCCTGGCGAATCCAAAGAAATCTCACTGACACTCTTTAGTGATGTCCTGGGCAGTCACTGCTGCCGATTCCGGGCACTCGCTGATGGGAATGAACTGGTCTGGAAATCGGTCTGTGTTGAATATGAAAAGAAACAGCTGGATCTGTCAGTACTCGGCCCCTCTTCTCGAACGATCGGCAGTCGGGCGGAATACATCGTGAAACTTTCCAATGTTGCTGACGTCGATTTGAATAACATCCAGGTCGCTGTCACTTACGATTCCGCTTTGATCCCGCGGGAAGCATCCATTGGTTCCACGCGGGAAACGGATCAGTTGACATGGTCTCTGGATACGATTCGTGTCGGACAGGGAGTGCAACTGCAGGTCGAATTCGACTGCGAAGTCGCCGCCGAACATGCCTGCATGCGCGTGAATGTCACCAGCCCGGATTTACCCAACGAACAGGTCTCGGCCTGTCTCAAAGTCACACCCGCGCAGGGCGTGCTGGATGTGCAGGTCCGCGATACCAAAGACCCCATCACCCGCGGCGAAGAGACGGTTTATGAAATCAGCATTGAGAATCGGGGACTGCAGCCAGCCAGGGACATCGTGCTCCAGGCAAAGATTCCCCGCATGTTCCGCGTTGTTTCCGTCGAAGCCCATCAGGGAAATCAGAAACTCAATCTCAGGCCGGAAGTAAATCAGGATATTCTCCGCGTCTCTCCCGTCCGTGAACTTCCGGCAGACGCATTTCTCCGATACACGATCCTCGTCAAAGCCATTGGCTCGGGTGATGGAGAGTTTAACGTCACGATTACCAGTGCGGATTCAGCGAAACTGGAAACTCAGGTTACCGAGATCACCACTGTGAACCGTTGATCGTCGCAGTGTTCATAAATTCCGACCTGCTAATCCTGCTTGAGATGTTCCGGAAAATCGCGTTCATATCGTTTTAACAGTGAATCCATATCGGCGGGAACGATGTAGATTTTGCCTCGAATGGTTTTTGTCTCGCCGGGCTGTAGTCCGCCTAATCGGAAATCGGCATGCAGGCAGCGGATCACACCTTGAAACAGTTCCTGGTATGGTTCAAATGCTGTGGCAAAGATCCATTGATTATCGCCACTATAACAGCCAATCAAACCGTTGCCGGGTACGTCCGGGTTTAACGGCCGGGGGTTCACATCAGTGCGTGGTACATTTTGCGGGCACCAGACCTGTCCGGGAACATAACGCGCTGTGGTAGCCCAGTTTCGCGTGGGCATGAACGCCGGTTTTCCATCCAGAAAAATAAATGACTTTTTGATATAGGCATATTTATCTTCGGTTGTGGAAGCCCCCTGTCCTGCAAATTCCCCTACCCGGATACAGGGTTGTGCCCAGTGGACTTCAGAACGCCGCTTGGTGGGATTGTGGGCCACCAGGTGAAAGTCAACTTCATCTGACTTTGCAGTGATGGTATGCTGAACCGTCACGCCATCGGCAACCGTGCATTTCAGCTTGAGTACCGTCTGATCTTCGTTCAGCGAGAGTGTCTGGGTTTCATGTTTGACCAGCGTGTGCTTCACCCAGTCAGCATCCGTCGAATTCGCACGACAATAGGCTTCCAGGTAATTGATGGGAATCTTTCCCCCCGGAATATGATCGCCTTGAATCAACAGCATATTGTTTTCACGAGCGAGCGTCAGACGGGGTTTCCCTTTTTCACGTTCTGTTGATTTTTCACTCCCCCGACAGGTGGACTCGGTAACACCCGGGCAGGTCACTGCCAGAACTGTCAGCAGCAAAAGCGAATTCGCGAGCGACTTCATCACTTCCTCCTGTTTTAATATGTATGATTGTCAGATTACCTTTTTGAATGGTCATTATAGAAAAACAACCGAAGTGCCTGACACACTCCGGTTGTTGATTCAAATTCATTTTTTCAGATTCACTTAGACGAAGGGAGTCACACCGGGAGTCGCGACCCTGGGTTCGGGCAGTGACATGGCCATATCGTATTTCGCGGGAGACAGATCTTCCTGGGAATTCATTGCCTGTTCCCAGGTGAGTGTCTTACCGGTATAAGCCGACATGCGGGCAATAATCCCCATCATGGAACTGTTGGCCATGTACTCACCGTTATTTATGACTTCCCCGTTTCTCAGCGCCTTGTACATCGCATCATGCTCAAGCTGATGCATATTGGTACGTCGTCGAGCACCTTTCCAGGGGTTCTTCCCTTCGATCTGGTATTTCATCAGTGTAGCTGTGCCTTCCGTGCCGGATACCGTGTCGACAAACATCGAACTGCAACCCAGCTGGTGCCGTGTAGATGCCACAAACTTTACGCCGTTCGCATACTCGTACACGGTACTGAAGTGATCAAAGATTTGACCATAATCTTCACCGGTTCGTGTCTGCCGACCGCCCGTGCTGTAGCAGCTGACAGGATATTCTCCCATCACCCATGACTGCTTATCCAGTTCGTGCACGAACTGCTCAGTGTTGAAGTCGCCTGAGAGCCAGGTGTAGTAATACCAGTTCCGCATCTGGTACTCCATGTCTGACCATTCGGGCTGGCGTTTCACCATTTTGGCAACACCACCCAGGTAGCGGGTGCTGTGCAAAGCGACGATATCACCAATTCCGCCATTGTGAATTTTATCAACCATCTGCTGCATACCGGTTTCATAACGCCAGCAGAGACCGGAAACGATCGTCAGGTTTTTCTTTTTGGCTTCAGCCGTTGTCTTTAATACAGAGCGGATCCCCGGTGCATCGACGGCGACCGGTTTTTCACAGAACACATGCTTGCCGGCATCGATACAGGCCTGCAGATGTTGTGGACGGAAATGAGGGGGGGTTGCCAGAATCACCAGATCCACGTCGGAATCAATCAGTTTCTGAAAGGCATCAAAACCAACAAATTTATGTTCCGCGTCGATTTTAACACGATCCTGAACGTCGGTCTTTTTCAGGTTCTGATAACTCTGTTCGAGCTGATCGCCAAATGCATCTGCCAGCGCCACCAGTTCGACATTGGAGTCAGCCCGCAGTGTCTGAGCAGCAGCCCCGGTTCCCCGACCACCACAGCCAACCAGTCCGACTTTGATCAATTCGGTACTGGCTGCGAATGCTCCAGAAGTTAACGCAGGGTTCACAACGAGCCCGGTGGTTGCCAGTGTGGCCAGAGACTGTTTCATGAATTTTCGGCGACTCTGGTTTGACTGGTGTTCAGATGCATTTTCGGACATGGAATAGACCTTTCATTCAGACGGTAGACAGTATGAGACTCTGTATCTGCTACTACGAAAATATTTGTTGAAGAGTTAACTACAGGCAGGATTAATTGAGGATAGTCATTCGCCGGCAAGGCTTCTTAATGACCATAATTTATTATCAATGCTCGTTCAGGCAAGATCAAGTGCACGATCCATGCGTTCCGAAATATCCTGCAATCTTTGTCGACCACCTCCTTTGACTTCCGCAGTCGCCCAGCCTTGCTTAAACCCTGTCTCATTCAAAGCTTTACGCACTTCAGGCCAGTTGCAGTCACCTTCTGTGATCTCTACCTGAAACCCTTTCCAGAGTCCTTCATCGACCTGTTTTTTTCGACTGTATTCTTTAATGTCGAGTTTGACGATCCGTGGCCCCAGGATGCGGATCCACTGTTCGGGCCAGCCGAACCGCACGACATTTCCGACATCAAAATAAACACCCGCCGCCGGACTCTCCAGTTCATCAATGAATCGGGCCATCTCCAGCGGACTCAGCAGAAAATTATTCCAGACATTTTCGACCAGCAATTTGATTCCCTGCTGTTCGGCATAAGGCAGATGCTTGCGCAGCTTGGCCTGCTGCTGTTGATACACGACATCATAGGGATGCTTGTCATCAACGCGTCCCGCGACAACCAGAACACTCGTGCCACCATAATATTTAGCCTGATCAATCGAGTCTTTCAGCTCATCGCGGCTGCTGTTCAGAAACCCGTGAACCTGCACTCCCGTTGCATCAATGGCCCGACGTACTTCTTTGGGATCCACTTTGGAGCGATAATGAATTTCCGTTCCGTCAAATCCCAGATCTTTCAGAATTCTGAATTTATCCAGCACTGAAACGGGTTCCGTAATCATCTGGTACTTCACCGCTTTTTTGATTCGGGTTTCCGGTTTCGCGGAGGACGTCTCAGCAGCAAACAGCGAGTTTGAGCGTGACAGTGTACCAGCCAGCAAGGTGGCTGAAGTCTCTTTGAGAAATGTTCTGCGGGAAGTCTGACTCGAAATGCCCCGTGTCGCAGCCACATGATCTTGCATGTTGTTCCCCTGATTTCAAGTTAAACTGCTGACCTTCATCAGACTGAGACGAATGTGTCTGTCCGCCGTGCAGAATTCGATTTATTTTTCTGAGTCAGCTTTCGAAGCCGATTTTGTTTTTCGCTGTAACGTCACTTCGACTTCTCCACTGTTATCTGCCAGTGCGTTCCAGGCATCATTCAACCGAAAATAAACAGTTCCACTCACCGGTGCCATCCAGCTGGCTTCTGCGCCGAGCGGATATTCTTTCAAGATGGAAAGAGGGTGAGTCAGCTTCATTTCGGGATCCGGTCTGATCATCATGATCAGTCGTCCCAGTGGCTGTCCCTTGAAGTATTGAATACTGATCCCGTCCGCAGTACTCTCCCAGGGTTCAGGCTCCCGGGCCAGTGTAAAGCGACCTCGCGCACTGACTTCATAGGCGTCTCCCTGCTCAACATGAACTCCGCTCGACTGCCAGCCTTTTTGGCTCTGAATCACAGCGGTCGCGCTGGTTCCAGGCGGCAGATCAGTACCGGCTGTAAATATCACCGCTGCATTCCGGGAATCGTAACCAGGCTGGAGATTGCGGGCAAACAGTAGCCAGGCATCATTTGCTTTGTCATAATCATCGCCAATCATCGCCTCCAGTTTTTTCTGAAACGTCTGCCCCTGCATGTGATGTGCCAGCGCACGAAACGGTTTCCCATAGTCAGGATGCTTGTCGAAGAACTGGCATAACGCCCAGGACCAGGCATACGCATCGTTGGTGCCGACAAAGTCGTGGGGTTGTAACTGCATGACTTCCAGCATTGATCGCGGAGGCGCCTGTTCTACGGCTTCTTCAATCAGTGTGATTCGCCCCAGGCCACCAAAATCATTTTTATTGTGAGGCATCACGTTTAACTGAATCTTACCGTCGGCATCCGTCGTGTGCGTTGCCAGGGATTCCGCAATTCCCTCAAGGTACCAGATGGGGGCACCAATATCGCCCATGATCATGCTGAAGCAGTGCGTATATTCGTGCAGCATCAGATGCTTGAGGTAGTAAGGCTGACTCTGGGCATCCATCCAGAACTGCGCCCCCTGATGCCGACCGTTCACAATCGCCGGCAGAGAAGCGAGAATCACCCCCGCTTCATAAAACGGTGCCCGGTTCTGCATGATGTAACCGGTCACCTGGAAGTCGGTCCCTTCCCGGTCCGGAGGCAGCGGGCCAAAATACTCCGTGAGTGCTTCATAAGCCTGATCTACAATTGCCGGCAGTGTTGCTGCAAGCTGGGGATCGATATCGGTATACAACTTCAGCCGCGGAGACTCGTAACAGTGGATTCCCAGCAGTTCCAGTCGTTGATCATTGTGAATGGGTCGTTGATCAGAGGGACGGTAGATTGTCTTGTCCGGCTTTGAAAGACCGGAACTGGCGGTCGCTGTTGTACCGGGAGTTTTTTTCGGCGGGTGCGAATTCTGTTCTACAGATTCAGCTTGGACAGAGTTTTCAGTTCCCGTCGCTTCAACAGGTGCCTCTGCTACAACGACCACGATTTCTTCCGCGGCAGGGGTAGATTTTTTTTCAGAACCACAGCCGTTGAGCAGACAGGATGAGACTGCCAGCGCAACATAAACTGTTCCTCTGATATCATCCCACATGGAAACTAGTCTCTTCATCATTAACTGCATTTTTCAGTGTGTTTACCTGACTGGATTCATCGCCGCTCGACCTGACTATTGTGACTGATTACGCGACTGGAGTCGAGTAACCTTTTGAAGTAACCTCTGAGTTGATCATTCTCGTCATTTTATGCAGAATGATCAGAACAGTTGTTGATGGCTGAAACAGCAGCTCCATCTTATTCTTACGTCAGATGCCTGCCAGAGAGTGAATCGTTTCTTCGTTTTTTCTTACAGGGGAGCCGCTCAATGAGTGCTTTTCGTTACAGTCTGAATGCCAGTACAATCCGCACGACTCCTCTGCTAGAAAAAATCAGCGTGACGGCGGAAGCCGGCTACGAGGGAATTGAACTCTGGTTTGATGAAGTCGAAGCGTATCTGGCTGCGGGAGGAACACTTCAGACGATTTCCTCTGCGATACAGGACTCGGGTCTGGCGATCCCCACGATGATCATGCTGCGCGACTGGTGGTCGGCCTCAGCAGAAGAATATCCGGCTGTTTTTGAAACCTGCCTGGGCCGCATCAGGATCGCTGCAGAACTGGGGGCCGAATACGTCATCGCCTGCCCGCATCGTGAGGTTCCTGACTACGATCTTGGCGGATTACGATATCGGGAACTGCTCGAAGCAGGCATCAAAGCCGGGGCTAAACCGGCAGTCGAATTTCTGGGATTTGTGGAAGCCGTCACCAAAATCGAAGACGCACTGCAGGTCGTCGAAAAATCGGGGCATCCTGAAGCCACACTGGTGCTGGATCCGTTTCATGTATTTCGGGGTGGCGGGACGATGGAAACGATTGCGCAACTCAAGCCGGCTCAGATCGCGATTTCCCATTTCAACGACGCCGTCGATACAATTCCCCGTGCCCAGCAGATGGACCCGGACCGAGTGCTTCCCGGCGATGGACACCTCGACCTGACCCGATACTGCCAGCTCTTGAAACAGATCGGCTATGACGGCTGGCTGTCACTCGAACTGTTCCGCGAAGATCTCTGGCAGCAGGACGCACTCAGTGTCGCCCGGCTGGGTCTGGAACGCATGCAGGCGATTGCTGAAAACGCCTGACCAGGCTCACGACTCTCTTTTACGAAGATCGCTGTTTAGTCTTTCTGTTTTGCAGCGACAAAGCTGGACAGTGCGGACAGATTCTGGATGAAGACACGGGTATCAATGGTGCGCAGATTTTCCTTACCCGATGCTTTGAGGTCACCCTGCCTGAGCCAGGCACCTTCTGAGTTCAGGGAATCGATGGCTGATTTTGCTTTTGCTGTCAGAGAGGGAGTCAGGCGGACCCGCCGGGTGGGGAATCGCATGGAAGCCAGCTTTTCGGGTGAATCATCCAGCAGTTTCCGATAACGGCTTTCCAGTGAATCGACGCTGGAGTTGATAATGAAGCCGTAATGGGTGGGCAGGTCATTGTCCTGATAGGTCAACTCATATTTTTTCGTAAAATACAGAGGTCGATTGGTCTTCAATTCATAAAAGCGAGCCAGTTTTCCGCCGGGCAGTTCCGACTTTTTTAAATACGCCAGCGCCGGTGGAATCGGTTTCAAGTATTTTTTATCGCCAGTATAGATGTAGATCTGCATCAGGGTCTTGATAATGCCTTGCGACTCGCCACCGGTGACGGCAGGGGGTTCGAACTTGCGGGCCCAGGCAGGTTGCATCTGGCTGTTATACTGCTGTGCCCAGGCTGGTTGTGGCTCGGGCATCTGTGCCAGTATGATAAAGTCACCCGCTTTCAGTGCGGCCCGTTGATAGCGTTCATCCTGATACACGTGATGCGCCAGAAACATGACGCCGACCAGATCCTCAATGAGGTTGTCATTGAACGTGTAGTAATCGAGGTATTTTTTCTTCGGGAACTCACGCGACCAGCTGTCAGGATAATTCGCTTTGATCACAGGATAATCCTCAGGATCAGGCGGACTGTCAAAACGTTGCGGCCAGCCCCCGTTGGGATACTGTGCTTTCAATAATGCGTTCAATGCATACATGGTCGCTTCATGAATCGGTTCATCCTGAAACTTCAGTTCCTGATCCAGCAGAATCAGAAAGTGTAATGCAGCCTGGGTAGTATTATCATCCAGTGTGGTCGTATTGCGTGCTTTGGGACCGCCGCCATTGACGCGATACTGATAGGCTTTGCGGTCTGCGAAATCGATATAGTAATTCCAGCCTCCCGATTTCAACTGGCCATTTACCAGCGCCATCGCGGCTGCTTTTGCTGCTGCGAGTAAATAAGGCTCTCCCGTTTGCTGATAGGCTCTGAGAAACGCTTCACCCACACTCGGTGTTCCCGGCGGCTGAACCCAGATGCGGGAAGCGGGCGCCCGATTCTCCCCTTCCCGGTCTTTGAGGTCCTGGCTGTACTTCCAGAGATAGCCGCCTTCGGTGGAAACCTGGCTCGTAAAATAGTTCGTTGCCTGCTGCATTGCTTTGCGCGCAGCCGCTTCCGTTACTTCGGCACCTGGAACATCGTCAGTCAGACTCAAAAGAAAAACAGAACCGATTCCAAACAACAAACTCTTTCTCAAAATCCGGCGCATTTCAGACATGAACTTCGGTTCCTTTTCTCAATAGCTGTATGACAGGCAAGACGAAATTATCCTACAGCAAATCCGGATCGAACGGAAGCAAAGCCCTTTCTTAACTTCTTTCAGTAACGCAGGCTCCAATTTCTGGCAGGTACTGGGTTGCGTCAGCGACAATTCTATGTAATGCTCTTACCCATTCACAAAATTCACCTAAGATTTTCCCGGAGAAGCGCTTATGTTGGAAAACTATCCATTTGTGATTCTTGGCATCGGGATTGCCATCGTCATCGGCATGATAATTTTTCTGAAGATCAATGCGTTTCTGGCGCTGATTACCGCTGCGATGGCCGTCAGTCTGCTCGGCCCCGAATCAGCCGACGGAATCAATCGCATGAAACGCGTGGCGATTGCCTTTGGTGACTCTGTTTCCGGGATTGGAATCGTGATCGCGCTGGCAGCGATTATCGGGAAATGCATGATGGATAGCGGAGCCGCCGATCGAATTGTGCGCACGTTTCTCAGAGCGCTGGGTGAAAAGAATGCCTCTGTTGCGCTGATGGGCAGCGGCTTCGTCCTCGCTGTGCCGGTCTTTTTTGATACGGTCTTCTATCTGTTGATTCCGTTAGCACGCTCGCTGTACCGCAGCACGCAGCGCAACTACCTGATGTATATCATGGCGATTGCCGCTGGCGGCGCGATTACTCATACGCTCGTTCCCCCGACTCCCGGTCCGCTGGCGATGGCAGAGTACCTGGGTGTGGACCTGGGAAAAATGATTTTTGTCGGCACTCTGGTCGCTTTGCCAGCTGCATTTGTCGGTATTCTATATGCGAAGTTTGCCAATCACATGATGAATATTCCCATGCGGGACGTCGCTGAGCATAAAGACCCCGATCCACTTGAGGACCACGAACTTCCCTCACTGATCGTTTCACTCTGCCCGATTGTTCTGCCCGTTCTGATGATCACGGCGAATACACTCGTCAATTCCCTGGTGGACGCCAAGATTGGTCCCCAGAGTTTGCTGACCAGCCTCAGCCCGTATACTTCGATCATTGGTGATGCCAACTTTGCACTGTTAGTCGCCACCGCGATCTCCTTAATCATCCTGTTGCGACAGCGCGGCTTAACGCTTCTGCAGTTAAGCGCCACTGTTGAACAGGCTTTGATGAGCGGCGGCGTCATCATTCTGATTACTGCAGGCGGAGGTGCCTTCGGAAAAATGCTCACAGTGGCGCAAATTGGCCCTGCGATCCAGGCGATGTTCAGCACAGAGTCGGGGGGCACTGGAATGAGCTTTCTGTTTCTGGGATTCGGAATCGCAGCCCTGCTGAAAGTCGCACAGGGGTCAAGCACAGTTGCCATGATCACAACTTCGGCGATGCTCGCTACGATGAATATCAATTCAGAACTGCTTGGTTTTGATCCTGTCTATCTGGCTACCGCCATTGGTGCCGGCTCTCTGATCGGTTCCTGGATGAACGACAGTGGCTTCTGGATCTTCTGCAAGATGAGCGGACTGACCGAAGAAGAGGCCCTTAAATCCTGGACACCCCTTCTGTTTGTACTCGGCTGCACGAGTATGGCGACCACCATCCTGCTCTCCATCGTCTGGCCGATGTCATAGTACTTATTTGACAGTCTGCTTTACATCAATGCGAGCGCGGTCTACTCTGAATGGAAGTTCTCCCATCAGTCAGACTTGTAATTTCCGCTTGAGAGGAGTCCGGAGATGAGCGACCTGTTTCCGCAGTGCGAGATTGTTCCTCAACCCGATTCTCAGTTTTCGTTTCGTATTCAAGGCCAGGAACGGTTGCGCTGGCATTATGCGCCGCATTACTCCCGACCCTTTTTCTATCCCCTGACCGGACCAGCGGGTGTCCCGTTAACCCGGATCGGGCATCCCGGCGCGCCCAATCATGACCATCATCGTTCAATCTGGTTCGCACACCACCGGGTGCTGGGAATCAACTTCTGGGCAGAAAACACGGGAGCGACAATCACACAGAAACGCTGGCTCTCCATCGACGAAAACGACGACGAAGCGATCCTGGCAGTGGATCTGGAATGGCGCGATGGACACGACCCCCAGCCTCTGCTGCGTCAGGAACTGATCTCTGCCATCCGGACGAACCTGAAACAGGAACTGTTCCTGGAACTGCAGACAACGTTTTATCCGACTGCGGAATCCCTGGAGTTTCAGAAAACAAATTTCGGTTTCCTGGCAGTGCGTGTCGCAAAATCGATTTCCAGTTATTTCGGTGCGGGAAAAATCACGAACAGTCGCCAGCAGACTGGTGAAAAGTCGATCTTTGGAAAACCGGCTGAGTGGATGGATTATTCCGGCCCCGTTTCTCCAGAGCTCACCGAGGGGATTAGTTACTTTTATCATCCTGCGAATCCAGTCGCTGGATCAACGGGTCCCGTTTCGTGGCATGTCCGCGAAGATGGCTGGATGGGAGCGTCGCCTTGCATGCATGGCCCCCTGGAAACGACTCGTAAGAGGCCGTTAACGTTCCGGTTTCTGCTGCATGCCCATGCTGGCCCATTGAATCATGACGAGGCAGACAGTTTCTACCAGCAGTTTTCGCAGAGCCAGCCTTACCAGTTGCGTCAGCCGAAAAAGCGGCACACCACTGCAACTGTCAGTCGATTGACTTCCTGAAAAGACTGATTACCAGATAAATTCAATTCCGGCGGTAATACCATCGGCAGAGAACTTGGAATGCTGTTCACGGACTTTGGTGCCGGTAGCCGGATTTGTAGCCGTACGGTCTTCATTGTAGTCAATGATGTCATAGGCACGGGAAATCTGACCGATGAACAGGTAATCGTAGCCGACGAAGCAACGAATATGTTCATTCACATTCAGCTTGGCATAAACGGAAACCTGAAATGTGGGTGAGAATTCATTGTTTTTCTGTACGGATACAATTGTCGGATCGGTGGCTTCAAACAACTGGTCTGTGCGTACCTGATTGGTATCCCGGTTGAACCCGAAAGTGAATTTAGGCTCTGCACCGATGGTGAAGCGGCTGTGTTTGTACTCTGCCCGGGCACCAATCGTGGGACCAAACACACGGTTTTCGACTTTCGAATAGATTGTTGTCGTTCGAGGCGTTCCAATTCCGCCTCCGGAATCCACGCCTACCTGGTTCATCGTTTCCCGCAGACTGACGAAACGAAAACCAAACAGAGGCTGCATCCGAAATCCTTCTCCAGGGAGATAAGGATCCAGAATATAATTCACCCCCGTCCCGAACATTTCCGTATCCAGGTTAACGGTATAGCTCGTATCGTACACATTCGTATTGGAGGCCAGGTCTCCATTCACATCAAAGTTGGTTACCACCACAAGGTCATCATCCGGAATGTCAGTTGACCGAGTTGTGTAAATTGAAGCAGTGGGACGAGTGGATTCGTTTTTGAAGATTCCCCAGACATTCCAGTCCAGGGATCCATTCTCGACCGGGAAGGCTAACGCGGCTCGCATGCCGTTTGTATCCATACTCCGATCGATATAATTCAGGGCGACGCCGTCTCCCCGTGCGATGCCTGTCGATCTGTCGAACACAGGTGTGGGCTCGGTGGGATCCGGAACCCCCAGAATTGGTGCACTTAACAGGATGTTATCCGGCCCTTCGAGCGACCAGTGCAGATATTCCAGTTTTAAAGTCGTCGAACGAAACATGCTTTTAATCGATTTGTCGACGGGAGAATCATAGGTCCAGCCCCGATCAACGGGCATCTGTCGAACCAGGGACCTGGAATAGGTATTGATTCCCGAGAACAGACCTGGGTCTTTTATGTATTCTTCATCCACCATGTCGGAATCACCGTGCATGATAATTTCAGTTGTGCCATCATCGCCTGCTGCTGCTTGATGTATCCCGACAGGCAAACCAGTCGAGCACAGCAACACCAGTAGTGCACTCAGTCTGAATGGAGTAATCATCATTACTTTCCAGGATGTGCGACTCATCGATTTAAAACCTTACAATATTTGGATCAAAACACACCAGAGTGTTAATTAAACAAGACATTCTGTTTGATGACTAGGGGAGCAGGAAGCCATTCAGGCTAATCTGACCATCAAATGTACCCCCACCAGGATTGAACAACAGGAAGCTGTTGTTGTTCCCGACAGAAGTGATATTCACGATATTATTAACACCGGTTCCCAATGTCAGAGGACCGTTTGTCATTGCATTGAACCCGACCGCCGTATCGATGAATAAATTGCCATCGAACAGGCCAATCTGGTTATTATCAATGATCACAGAAGAAGAAGAGGCGTTAACCAGATCGAAGAAGATTGCACGTGCATTCAAGCCGGTCATATTGATCAAGTTAGAATCAATTTGCACATTGGAGTTTGCAGCGAGGTCAAGAAAACGGAGCCCGTAGGAACCCGTTCCGCCCATGATAAATCCCTGAGCGTTGTTGTTTGCAATCAGGATATTGGAGGGCCCTTCGGTTGAAACTTCTATACCTCTACTGACGGTACCCGCGAAAGTAAAGGAGTTATTATTCGTTACTGTCAGCGTCATCAGGTCTGAAAGATCTGTACTGGTCGCGTCCACTTCGATACCGACATTATTGGTAGCTCCTGTGCCTACAAAATTGTTGGAATCATTGATAAACATACTCAAAGGCCCTTCCCAGATGACGCTCAGGTTGGATGTATCAGAGCTACTGTTGGTCACAGTATTCCGCTCCATCACCAGGCTCATCAGAGAGTCGTCAAGCAGTCCGCCTGACTCAATGCGAATTGCATCTGCACTGTCGTCCGTAATCGTATTGTCCTGCAGGATGACGCTGAAGATATCATTGTTCGTATCATCAACTTCGATATTCACCAGGTAGTCCAGGGAATGTTCGTCGAGGGCATTTCCGTTGTCCAGGAGTTCGGACTCGGTCAGCGTGAATGTGCGACCATTGACAACGCGGATACCGGTGCCCAGCGAGTCTTCTACCCGGACCCGTGTGAGATTGACCTCGGGGCCGTCTGCCACAGTTGTTTGATGCCATTCGATACCGGATGTGAGCGGAATCTGAATTTCCAGACCATCGATATTCACACGCCCGATATCTTCCATCCAGACACCATGCTGGGCATCCAGAATGGTACCACCGGCTTCGAGCGAATTTCCGTCCCCGGTAATCCCGAATAGCCCGGGTGTCCGCACCAGACGGATACCGGCACTGTTCAGATAAAATTCGGCATCACCGGCTGCACCGCCGGGTGTCAGTGGAGGTCCCGAGGTATTGCTGGCGTTCACAGCAGTCAGATTCATTGAGATATTGGAATCTTCAATATCAATCGCTGCAGCGTCGGTAACGGAAATAACCCCGCCGTTTGAGCTGATTGTTCCGGTATTATTATTGGCAATCAACGCCAGGTTATTGGTTGCGGTAATGTTCAACACACCAAAATTTACGTTCCCGGGGTTATCATGCACATACACACCCACGGCCGGGTTGACTAACGGATCGACTATGGCAGTATAGGCTGCACTGTTCGCATTCACGTTCAGAGAGGAAAAGCTGATCGCCGCGTTCGAATTAAGTATATTGACCACCGGTACGGTAGTACCAACGGTTCCCGTGGCCGTCGTATTGCCGAAGGATACGGTGCGCGTTGTTACGCCATTGCCCGCGTTATCGAGCAAGAGTACAGAATTGGTTAAGCTGTTGTTCGAAAGGTTAGTCGTACCCATACGGATCAGCGGACTGTCGTTGAGCACAATAAAGGCTTCATTGGCAGTACCGGAAATCGTTGTTGTACCGGACACGCTGAAGGTACCCGTATTACCTCCATTATTAAATGAAATCCCTTCGCCGTTACTTCCCGTGATTCCCAGGCTTCCGCCGAACGAAATATTTCCTGAGGTATTATTGATATCAATGCCATGGTCTGTAGCAGCCGAGACACCATTGGTAATCGTTGTATTTCCTACGACAGCTATATTGCCTGTCAGATTTTCCACCAGGATACCTGTTCCATTTCGATTCAGAATATTGATATCCTGCATCTGGTACACTCCCAGGTAATCTTCCACGAAGATGCTCGCATCCGTCGCAGAATCAATAATGGTGGCAGCCTGGGCTGTATTTCGGAAGGTGACAACGGCATTGGCAGAACCACCGGTCACATGAATCCCTTCATTGGTGCTGCCTGTAATCGTCACGTTATCTAAAACGGCACCACCGCTGATATTGTTAATCAAGACCCCCTGACTGTTCGTATCTGTGACTGAAGATCCGGTCATATTGATGGAACCACCCGTCGTATTTTGAATCAATACGGCTCGTCCCGCGTCCGTGTTCTCAATCGTACCGGTATCGAAGCGGACCAGTGCATCACCGCCATCGACGACAAAGGCATCCCCCGTAGAGTTCGTTACATTGGTAGATTCAAAGTCCAGGCTGCCTGAGACACTGCTCAGGTAGATGCCTTCTCCAACTGCGTTATTGACATCAACATAATTCACAGTCGTTTCCGAAACTCCAATTCCGACTACACCCCGGCCCGTAGGATCATTGAGGATGAAACCGGAAAATTCACTGTCTGATGCCAGAATCACACCGTCGCCAACAGTATCGTTAAAGGTAGGTCTGACAAAACTGTCAGGTCTGAGTGGATCACCATAAGCAGGAGAATTGGGCAGCAGCTTCGGTCCAAATCCTGAAATATTGATGAAGTGGTCCACACCCTGACCTTCACCGAGAACACGCTCGCCTGCAGTCAAAGTAATGGGGGCAGCGTTATCATAAAAACTGCCGGCATGCGTAAAGATGATATCTCTGTCTGGTCCGGCTTGCGCATCCGGAATCGTCTGGTAAGGATCCAGAACCGTACCGGTACCACCAGGAGCAGCGTAAGAATCGACATGCGAGATCGTCCACGGCAGACCGGTGTCCGGGTTGATTGCGACCAGTCCGCTGTCAACAACTTTCTTTTGTTCGATGACAACGTTGTAGTTTTTGCGAACCCGTTCCGCCATCCGATACATCTGGGTGGATTTTTCCATTTCGTTCCACTCAGGACGACCGGCAAAGGTCCAGGTCACATTGAAGAATACGTTGGTATTAAATGTGTCATCGCTGGTAATACTGAGTTCCGTCAGAACATTGGGTAATGGATAGGCCTGTAACCGACCGCGCCAGCCCCAGACATCTTCGCTTTCCGATGCCTGAAATCCGTAGGTACCTGCATACGCGCGAGCCTGAAACTGCTGCGCCAGCTCACCATAGATGGGCACCCCGATTTCCGCATCGAAACCACGCATCGCGGTTCCCAGCGTTCGTGTCTGATCATACAGTACATTGAATTCAGAAAATCTCTGACTGCCTTCATTAAAATCCAGGCTCAATTCCTGACGACGATTTCCAATGGGCAGGTAAAAGTTACCGTTCGCATCCCAGTAACGCCCCATCGTTTCCACGTTCAAGGCCAGCTGCTGGAAAATTTTATTGGTCGAGTCATCGCGGTCATAGTAAAAACTGGCACCGAAGATCCGGTCGGAATCATAGTTGTAGAATCGATAGCCCAGGCCGGCACCACCACCCAGGTTCCCCCGATTGGTTCGCCACAGCCGGAAATTCCCGAACAACATCCCGGCATCATCCGGATTTTTTGTGTGAGTAAACAGGTATGGCATGGCTTCGATGTGAGAGATCGATTCATCCAGACCTACTGTTTTACCAGCCTGATGACCGGCCCGAAAAAGAGTTCCCATGCCGTTGCCCGGCACGACGGAGGATATTCCGTCAAGTGTATCTGTTGTCTCTGAACCATCGGCAATGATCGTCGAAAATTCGACTTCATCCTCGGCTAATAATGTTCCTGACATGGCGGATATCGCCAGAACGATTACGCCGGCAATCAGGCGAAATGCAATTTTCATAAATCGTCCAGAATAGCTTGATGTCAACACAGGCATCTGTTTCACCTCGGCAAAGCACGCTGAGTGCATTTTGGCGTTTTCGTCCCGCTCTGTTCTATTTTGATCTGTCATGAAATTGTTTTGATCTATGACAATTTTTTCAGGAAAATCCATGAGATTATCTCAACAAGTAATCTTCTGAATTCGGGAATGAGCCAGGGAGAATTCTCCACAGACTCGATTAATCAAGTCGTATTTACACTACACACGCACATTCAATGACAGAACATTCCACCACAGGCAGAAACCGTCCCCGGTAGGGAACATGTCCGTTATTGAAGGTCTATCTGATAATGATTGTTTTTAAGGAGTGGGTTCAGTTCGATCAGTGAATCAAGATCAGGAGAGAGGCCGTGATCATGACTGTTTCCTCGAATGAGGCACTGGTCATCCTGTGATTGGATATGTTGTGACACAATCCGGGAAAAATCAGCTTTTTCACGGAAACGTGTTACGGTGATTTGATTAGTTTACTGGTTGTTTTTAATGTGAATTGTGACTCGGAAGAATCGTAGATCCGTCTGAAGCTCAGGCAGATCCGGGTAGATTGTAAAAAAGAGCGTTCCGAATGGTTTACTTGATTTACAGTCTGGAGAGAGAATGATTCTTTGAGTTTTAGAGATGTTGGGCGGGAACATATTCAAAATTCAGATTCGACGAAAGACGAATTTGACGTTTCCCATGAGAAAATCTGGACAATTTTCAAAATAGTCCCACGAAAACAGCTTCACATTCCCGCCTGTCATCCAACCTTTTCCCCTTAAGGCCTGCAGTTTTTATGAATCACCAGCCCTATTTACTGAATTTGGCCCTCCGCCTGGCGGAAGGTCTGGAGAAATGGCCGACAGCTTCTCTGGAGAAACATCGCCAGTTCATTTTATCACAACAGCAGCCCGACGGGGGCTTTTCAGGCAGGGAGGAAGGATCAGACCTCTATTATACGGGCTTTGCAGTGCGGAGCCTGGGAATTCTAGGTGGAGTTCAACCAGCAGAGTGTGGGAAGATCAGTGACTACCTCAGGCAGTTTCAGATCGAAAAACTGTCGACCATTGACCTCTTGAGCTGGCTGTACTGCGCATTGATTACGCAGGCTTCTGGTGGAGAAGATCTGCTGCAAACTGTTCCTGCAGACTGGAATTCAGAAATCGCCAGTTCGCTGGAACGTCTGAGAACGGCAGATGGAGGTTACGCGAAATCAGAACAGGGGGCACTGGGCAGCACTTACCACAGTTTTCTGATCGTGCTGATTTATCAGTTGATCGGCCTGGATCTCCCCGAACCCAATCGCCTGATTCAATTCCTCTATGACAGACAGCGCGACGATGGTGGTTTTGTCGAAATTTCCCCCATGAAGCGGAGTGGAACGAACCCCACAGCAGCAGCGGTCGCGACATTGAACATCCTGAACAGCATGGATGACGAACTCAAAAATGATGTTCAGGACTTCCTGAAGCAGGTCAAAAGTTCCGAAGGAGGCTTTCAGGCCAATACCAGAATTCCTTTCGCAGATGGTTTATCCACCTTTACCGGCTTATTGACCGCGCAGGATCTGGAACTGGAAGCATTGATTGACCTGGACCAGGTACAGAAATTCATGACCGAATGGCTGGAGTTTCCTACCGGAGGCTTTCGCGGAGCCAGCTGGGATGAACAGGCAGACGTGGAATACACGTTTTATGGACTGGGTGTGCTGGCTCTGCTGGGACGCTGAAACTACAGCCCGGGATTATTCGGAACTCTCTTCCAGATACAGCAGACGCCCGCAAGACTTACAGAACACGAGCCGCCCTGAGTTCAATTCGACGCGTAACTGAGGCTCAATCATGACGTTACAGGCAGAGCAGAATCGTCCAGCAACAAAAGCCAGCGCCCCGGCTCCATGCGATCGAACCAGTCTTGCAAACTGTACTTTAATACTGTCAGGAATGATCTGTTCTGCATCCGAGATCGCCGCATTACACTCTTTAATCTCTTCATCGAGTGAATCACGCATCGACGCGAAGTCTTGTTCCAGCTTTTTGGCTTCGGCGTGCGCTGCCTCTTTTTTCCTGACCCAATCCTGAACTTCCGTTTCAGTGGCGTCAATTTTATCCATCAGTTCCAGAATTTCATCTTCCAGCACACTGTTGGCCATCTGGTCTGCTTCAATCTGACCTTTGATAATGTCAAATTCTTTGTTGGAAGAAGCGGTATTCAGTTTTCCCTTCAGGCTCAGGATTTTTGCTTCATTGGTCTGCAGATCCAGATTTTTCTGGTGGACCTGCTTCTTCAATTGAATCACCTGGTCCTGCACCGCTTTGAGCTTGTCTTCCTGCAGTAATGCGAACTGTTCCTTCAGTTTAATTCGCTTGGGCCCCTGTTCTAATTTCTGATTCACATCATGCAATCTCAGATACAAATGATGTAAAGCTTTCAAACTGGCAGCAGTCGTCGACATGTTAAAGAACTCCAGAAACGCTCAATTTTGAGGCAATTAAGGTAGCGCCTCAGTGCTTTTATCTTGTTATAAAGATTTTTGTACTAAATAGCCAGACATACGCTGTAAAACTGATTGATCTTCTCAGGTCTCCCGGGAAAACGGGACTTCCGTCCCGTTCTGATCAAAAAAAACGCCGATCAGAACTGATCGGCGTTTGAATTTCAAATGCTGGCAGATGCTGTGGCATCCGCCGTCTCTTCTTCGGTTTCCCCCTGACCCCATTCCGGAACCAGGCCTTCTATGAAACCCTGCAGCTGTTTACTGCGGACAGGATGCTGTAGTTTTCTGACCGCCTTGGCTTCGATCTGACGCACACGCTCACGGGTCACTTTGAATATCCGACCGACTTCTTCGAGAGTGTAGGTGTAACCATCTCCCAGGCCGAATCGAAGTTTAATGATTTCGCGTTCACGGTAAGTCAGTGTTTTCAGAACATGGTCAATTTTGTCCTTGAGCATTTCCTGGCTGGCCGTATTCACCGGGCTGTCCGAATCAGAGTCTTCAATGAAATCACCGAAGTAGCTGTCTTCGCTCTCACCTACAGGTCGATCCAGGCTGATGGGATGTCGCGAAATTTTAAGCACACGTCGCGTCTCTTCCAGGCTGATGCCGGCGACTTCTGCTGTTTCTTCCAGAGTGGGTTCCCGACCTTTTTCCTGCAGTAACTGTTTACTGACCTTTCGCAACTTCGACATGGTCTCGATCATATGCACGGGAATTCGAATCGTACGAGCCTGGTCGGCAATCGCACGGGTAATAGCCTGACGAATCCACCAGGTAGCATAGGTCGAAAACTTATAGCCCCGTCGATATTCATACTTGTCGACTGCACGCATCAGGCCGGTATTACCTTCCTGAATCAGATCGAGGAAGCTTAAGCCACGATTGCGATATTTCTTGGCGATCGAAACGACGAGTCGCAGGTTACCGCCGGAAAGTTCACGCATTGCCGTTTCATAATCCAGGTAACGCTGCTTGACGGCTTTAATGCGTTCCCGCAGTGTTTCCGGAGTCTCCATGGTCATCGCGACCAGGTCCTGCAGTTCCCGCTCGAGGTTCGCGCGGTCATCCTTGGAATTTTTGATTCGCATATCGCCCATATCGCGAATTGAATCTTCCAGTTCCGTCATGCGGTGGGAAATCTGCTCCAGGCGTTTCATGCCAATCTGCAGACGCTGAGTCCGCAAGCTCAACTCTTCGATCAGGGTCGCCATTTTGCGACGACGTTTCTGCAGTGCCGCATAAGCTTCCGTGCGTTCGCTTTTGCTCAACTCCGGATTGACGAACTGATGGAAATCGGCGGCGTTTTTACTGCTCAGGTATTCGAGCGTCTTAAGGTTGTGAGGCATCCGCCCGAGAATCTGGTTCTTCTCGAGACCTTCTGTGACGGAAACCTTGATGGTCCGGTCAAAGGGAAGTTCGCCTTTATGTACCTTGTCGAGGATTTCAATCGCCTGACGCATCGCATAGTCGCTGCTTAATAATTCACGACGGAAGCGACGACGGGTGATTTCAATTTTCTTCGCCAGACGAATTTCTTCATCCCGTGTCAGTAGAGGAATTTCCCCCATCTGCGTCAGGTACATCCGCACGGGATCATCGATCCGCCGGGAAAGATCATCTGAGGAGCGGGAGCGGCCTTTGGCCTTTTCCGGCTGTAAGATCGTGATGATCTGATCGGGTATGATGTCTAACTCAATCTCCTCAATCGTCAGCAGGAGATTATCCAGCTTCTCGGGATTCAGCGCTTCATCAGGCAGATAGGCACTCACCTGATCGTAAGTCAGGTAGCCCTGTTTTTTGCCATTTTCAATTAGTTCATTCAATCGGGCGTCGAGTCGGTGCACGTTGCTTCTCCCAATCAGTCTGGTTAGATTCTCTAGTGAATTTTTTTAATGTTTCGTTTTTGATGAAATTCAGATGCTTGACGTAACAGTTCTTTTGCATCAGAACTCAAACTCTGGTTCTGGGCCTTCTGGAACAGCAGCCCTTTGTTTTTTTCGTGGTGTTTCTGTTCATCCCGCCATTTGAGATTCTTGATGGAATGCTTTAAAAAATGGGGAATTCCCTCAAGTGGTGCCGGATCATCAAGCAGCTTGGCGTGAACTGCTTTCTCACGGGCATGGGCGTCAATTTTGACAACCAGCTGCTTCAGATCCGGATCATCAATGCGATCCAGGATGCGATTGACATCCGGTACAATCCCCTCTTCAGTCAAATCGATGCTTAACTGATAAAGAAATCGAAGCTGGGGATTTTTCAGGTTGGCAGGGGAGATATGCTGCAGAATACGAGTGACACATTCGGGGTACACAAAAATGATTTCAAGAAGTTCGCTCTCAAGTTGATTGTCTTTCGTTGAATTATCTGCTTCCTGGGTGTATCCGGAAGTGTCAGTCGGTCTCGGAGTCGAGTTAGATTCGCTGGAGGAGTGATTCGTTTTCAGACCCGGGTTTGTTTTTTGTTTGACTTCACTCAGTCGTTTTCGGACAACTGATTCGTGTAAACCCAGTCGATCTGCCAACTTTCTTAATATGATGTCTTCACGAATTTTGCCGGTTAAGTTGGGGCTTGACGCCAGTAACTCCAGCATCTCTTCTAAAATTCGGTGCTGGCCGTCAATTGACTCCAGTCCAAATTTCTGGAGACAGACATTCAGCTTGAAATTCCAGGCTTCCGGAGCATGCGCGATCAACTGCTTCAACTGCTCGGCTCCCTGTTCTTCTAAAAATTCCGCAGGATCTTTCCCTGCAGGCAGTGTTAAAATTCGTAAATCCACTTCCTGAGCGATGAATTTGATTAAAGATCGCTCGGCAGCCTGTTGGCCCGCATTATCACCATCAAAAACTAATACGACTTTTCGCGCCAGACGTTTGAGATAAGAAACATGCGTTTCCGTCAAAGCAGTTCCTAATGTCGCGACCACGTTCGTCACGCCAAACTGATGTGCTGTAATGCAATCAGTATACCCTTCGACGACAACGACCGTTTCTGTTTCACGAATGGTCTGGCGCGATTCGTCCAACCCAAACAACAGCTTACTTTTAGTGAAAATAATGCTTTCAGGACTGTTAAAGTATTTGGCAATCCCGTCGGACGCAGAGCCGGGCAGGATCCGTCCCCCAAACGCAACAACCCGTTTCCGTTCGTCGCGAACCGGAAACATGACCCGATTGACGAAATAATCGGAATAGCGTGACTGACCTTCCTTTTTAAAGATCAACCGAGCTTCTGCCAGCAGGCTCTCTGGATAAAAGGACCGGGATCGATTCACCAGCCATTGCCAGTCGTTGGGGTGAAAGCCGAGTCGAAACTGCTGAATCGTTTCTTCTGTGTAGCCCCGGTCTTCCATCAGATAACGACGGGCCATCTCCCCTTCGCGGGTATTCATCAGACAGTCATGAAACTGCTCTTCGGCCCATTTCATCACATCGAACAAGGTCGTCTTTTCCACAACATTCGAGCGGGAGGCAGCGTTTGACTGTCCTGAGAAACGGGGCATTTCCAGATGGGCTCGTTCGGCCAGAATCTTCAATGCTTCAAAAAAATCGACATCGTCGTATTTCTGAACCCACTCATAACAGTCTCCCCCGGTATTACAGACCCAGCAGCGCCAGGTCTCACGATCGGGGTAAACAAACAGCGAGGGATTATGATCATTATGAAACGGGCAGATGCATTTGAAATCGCGGCCATTGGGAGTCAGCTGGACTGACTCGGAAACCAACTCGACCAGGCTTGTTCTCTGGCGGACCAGTTCTTTGAAATTTTGATCAAATCCTGGCGACACCAGTTTCTCCTGAACAGTTCAAATAGCGGCCCCAGAAGTCACTTTTCTTCTATCAGTGAAAAGTGAACATACACACATGTCACAAGAGGGCTTCCCTGCTCAGCTTTGCGTACTCAATTCTACCCCATAGATCGGGCCGGTCAAGAAAATCCCATTCACGATTCCCGACTCTGATCGTTGCTTAAGCTCAAAATTTATATAATGTTACAAGAACACCTAACCATACAGGTGCCTGTAAAACCATAAAGCAAACCAGGCTTCTGCCAGTTGCTTAAACGGTATAGTCGGAGTCGGCTTTCTCGAGGGGGCAGACAGGACTAGACAGTTGGTTTATATGAATTAGTCCTATTATAGCTGCCCCATCGCAGTCTGCAATCATGGCCTCAAAGAATTCCTGTCGTCAGCGCAGCAACAGAAAATTTCCGCGCGGGAGAACCCGCTGCTTCTGAGCATTATTCGGCAGCTGCTTCCTGGGGAGCTTCGTTTTTCACGAGTTGAAAGAGCGAGATATTGCCGAATTTTTCATTGCATTTCGGGCACTTGGTTTTAGCAATCGCTTTACCGGCCTTGCCCCCGATTCGCTCTTTTTTACGGGAATCTTCACTGACGATCAACTGACATGCCTGGCATTGTCTGCCCGCCAGCGTCAGTTCGATTTCAGGATCAGCCTCGTAAAATTCCAGGTTTTCGTTATCCAGAACCTCAAACGATTCCTCACTGTAGTGGCAGGTTACCTGTTGCATCTGATCTGTCAGCGGGACTCCTGAATCCTGTCCCAGTTGATCGATGCCATAGAATTCCGACAGTGCTTCCACCAGTTTGCGATATTCGCTGAGTGAGAATGTCAGGTACTGATTTTCCTTGGAATCTTCCTGTTTGGGCAGGGCAATCGCAATCCGACCTTTTCCGAACACAGGGACTCCTGCGAACACCGATTCATGATCGTACATCGTGGGAAACACAACGCGTAATTTGGGAATCTTCTCAGCCGGGACGATTTGCACGCTGGCTGCCGGAATTTCGCCTTCGTCTTTTTCTTCGCGCAGGTGTGCAGCAATTTCTGCTCTGGCTTTCTCCAGTTTGTCTTTGGAACCTCCGCCGAGAAGCCCACCTTTGGCCAGAACCAGTACGAGCATCTTTTCAGGAGAAATCGCCAGATCGACCTGAGTAAACGTCTTTTCCAGACTGTTTGGTTTTAATTTCAGCTTGGTAGGGTCAATCGCATGCAGTTTGATCCCTTTGAGCCAATGTGTGTAAGCCCCGGCGTTGAAGCCTTCAACACCTTCTGTTCCTGCCTGTGCGTCTGCAGTCGCTGTCTGCTCTGCATCTTCCTCTTTGGGAGCGCCCTGGGGCACCAGATACATCACATTACAGGCAGGACATTTTCCAGCCGCACCCCGATATTCTTCGCGAACTCGAATACGATGCCCATTCGGACAATATACGACGATGCCGCCTTCAATATTTCCCGCCTTGCGGCGTCGACGACGTCCCCCTTTGCGCCGTTTCTTCTCTTCTTTTTCCTCTTCGATGGCAACGTTAAACAAAACGTCACCCCCGGTTGCCACGGAATGATCTTCCGCCGGGGCATCGGCGACCTTTTTGGCTTTGTCACTCGGTGCGGGTGCCTCGGATTCTGTTTCCGCTTCTGTCTTTTGACTGGCTTCTACCTGCGATTCTTCCCGTGCCAGGGGAATCGTGGTCTGTTCCTCTTCTTCCGGGGAATCCGTATCGCCATCCATCTGGAAATCATCGTCACTGGCTTGATATTCAGTCACGTCGATGCTCTGATCCAGCTCAAAATCGTCGTCGTCCCGATCTGAATAATCAGTCATCGTGGCTGTGGAACTGCGGGATTCCTGCTCTTCCGACTGGTCGGTTTCTTCAGGTAGCGGACTGAAGATCATCGGTGCCGGATTCTCCTGCATTTTCCGATAGGCTTCGGCAATGTCTTCCCGCATGAAGGAACCGCAATTCCAGCAGCGGACAAGTCCCGTACGAACCATTTCGTTACACAGCGGACACGGTATTTCCGAAGGATTTTTATTCTGTTCATCCGGAGTTATGCCATTTGACATAATAAATCCCTGTTTGGATAGATAATGACGTGAAAGTGAAATTAGAAAACAGATAAAATGTTTAGTGCTTCTGCAAATGAATTATGATCAGGATTCGCAAAGATTAAGAAATGTCAGAAGCACAATGCAGGTCAGCAGTAAGATAATAAGATATTTTGGTAAACTGGAACATCTGGCAAAAAAAGTTGCGCTTCATCCAGATTAACAAAGCGACAGGCTGATTGCAGTAATGTTTTCCACTTTTAGTAATATTATAATCTCTCAGACCTCAGACTACCCTTTACTCAGAAAAAAGAGTCGCTCAAATCTGAAGAACGGTTATCATAAACCTAGTTTATTCCCTTTCGAAATCAAGATGAAGATTCGGTTTAGAGGAATCTGAATTGCTATTATAGAATAATCAATCCCACAGGAATGCTCAAGGGTACACATACCTGGCTTCATTAAACCCTGTAACCTGATTATTCGAAACGAGATCCTGATCACATCGGATCCTGTCAGCAGACATTATACATCAGCGAAACGTTATCTATAAGTCCCCTATCTCGACAGAAATTAAGCCCTCATGCCCAATGTGGAACAATATCTTAAACCGGAAGTCATTCAGACGGTGGCGCGGCTGGATCTGCGGGCCAAATTCATCGTCGAAGGCTTTCTGAGCGGTCTGCATGCCAGCCCCTATCATGGATTCAGCGTCGAATTCAGCGAACATCGCCGCTATTCGCAGGGAGATGACCCGCGCGATATCGACTGGCAGGTCTATGCCAAAACAGACCGGTTCTACATCAAGAAATACCAGGCCGAAACCAATCTCACCGGATACCTGATCCTCGATCTCTCTGAAAGCATGGCCTACACGTATCGCCAGAAGCTTTCCAAATTTGATTACGGTATCTGCCTGGCCGCATCCCTGGCCTACATGATGATTCATCAACAGGACCCGGTGGGACTGATTACCTTCGGAGATCGGATTAAAAACTTCCTCCCGGCCCGCAGCAAGCGCGGGCAGCTGGGTAATATACTGGCGATGCTGGCGAATTCGCACCCCAGCGGGACGACCGAGATCGGGCAGAATATCCAGCAGATCGCCTCGATGGTCAAACATCGCAGCCTGTTAATGATTTTCTCAGATCTGCTCACAGACCAGAAAAGTGTACTCGACAGTCTGCAGCGTTTGAGATATGCAGGTCATGATGTCATCCTGTTTCATATTCTTGATGAAGCGGAAGTCTACTTTCCCTTTGAAGGAATGGTCGACCTGAAAGAGCCTGAAGGGGGCGACTCCCTGGTTCTGGATGCAGAAGGCATGAAAGCCGACTACCTGGAAGCAGTGAGTGAACTCCGAGGAACTTACAGGGAAAAACTGCTCGCGATGGGCGTGGATTATGTTCCCCTCGATACCAGTATGCCTTTTGACAAAGCATTGATCGAATATCTCTCACAGCGCAAAGCCCGTTTCTGAGAAGCATTACAGAATCCCCTCGACCTGCAGAACCCGGTGCCGCCCGAAGTCGTTCCGGAATCTATCCGCATGAACACAAAGCCTTGTCAAATGTAACCGACTCCCCACTCGTCGGGGTTAAGTTATACGGATTCGTAGTTGTATACAGGTTGCAGTGACCACGTTCTTGAAATCTTAACCCAGTATGCCACTCTAATAGCTTGCAAGTGCTGCTCTGCAATTTTAGAGTGTTATTCACTTTGGATCATTGTTTTCGAATGGATTCCTGAGCTTCTGGCCCCTGTCATGGATGCTGGCCTTGCAGTGATCTGCTGCCTGCTCTGTTTTTTCATTTCCTTGTCAGGAAGTTGAAATTTTTACCAACAGAGCACTGAAACAAATCGTACTAAACTCGCAGATTTTCTAGCGTTAGTATTTGTTGGTTCTTTTTTAGGACTGAGAAACCGTTCTTATACTGCTTATAAACTAACTACAACAGTGGAGCTAAGAACCGCCAATGGACAATGAGTCAGTGATTCAGATTAGCAATCTGACAAAGATCTATCGTGATTTCTGGGGCCGCAAAAAAGTTCGCGCACTCAATTCATTAAGCCTGGAAGTAAAAAAGGGAGAGATCTTTGGTCTGCTGGGCCCGAACGGCTCCGGTAAAACGACCACGCTGAAACTGCTTCTCGGCCTGCTGTTCCCCTCGGAAGGGGATATTAAAGTTCTCGGCCAGCCAGCCTCGAACGTGGAAAAAAACGAACGCATCGGCTATCTGCCTGAAGAATCCTATCTGTACCGTTTCCTGAATGCGGAAGAAACGCTCGATTTCTACGGACGATTGTTCAAGATGTCCGCCAAGGAACGCCGCGAGCGATCAGCCGAGCTGATCGAAAAAGTCGGCTTAGGTCACGCCAAACGCCGCCAGCTCAAAGAGTATTCCAAGGGGATGACCCGCCGAATCGGTCTGGCCCAGGCGCTGATCAACAATCCCGACCTGGTCATGCTGGATGAACCGACCAGTGGTCTCGACCCGCTGGGAACCGACGACATGAAACGCATGATTGTCGAACTCAAGGAGCAGGGTAAAACCGTGCTGATGTGCAGCCACCTGCTGGCAGACGTTCAAGATGTCTGCGATCGCATTGCGATTCTATACGGCGGTGAACTCAAAGTGATGGGACGCGTGGATGACCTGCTCAAAGAACAGGAAGAAACACAGATCCTGACTTCGAAACTGAGTGATGAAGCCATCAATGAAATTAAACAGGTTGTCGCGAAACATAATGGTACAGTCGATACGGTCGATCATCCCACGGCGACTCTGGAATCTCTGTTCCTGAAAACGGTCCAGGAGAGTAAAGAGCGACCCGGGCAACGCTTCGTTCCCGAGACGGAAAAGAATAAAACGGCAGAGTAAGCTGACTGCAGATTGTGCATGATGCTGCTCACGATCATTGACTCTGGCTCTGCTGCAGAAATCGGCAGACATCATTTCCGCTGAGATGTTATTCACAGAAGTAAATCATTATGTCTTTTGATCCGATTCCTTATGACACGTTTAGTGCTTTCATACATTTCCTCAGTGTATTCGGAAGCGCCATGCTGCTCGCGTTGATTGTCTGCCTGATTGTGGGGGTGATTACCCGTGGTACGAAAGGAATTACCGATGTCTTCATGGCAATCGGCGACTTTTTCGTCCAGATCTTCCACCTCTCCTGTCGCCGCATCTGGTCGCTGAGCGTACTTACGATTCGCGAGTCGCTGCGACAGAAAATTCTGTTTGTCTTCATCATTTTCGCCGTCCTGTTCATGTTTGCCGGCTGGTTCCTCTCGGGGGCCGCTGACAGACCCGACCTGCAGATACAGTCCTATATCGACTTCGTTTTAAAAGCCATCAGCTGGCTCGTGATACCGATCATGCTGCTGCTGGCCTGCTGGTCACTGCCTGAAGACATCCGCCTGAGAACCATTCATACCGTTGTCACGAAGCCCACTTATCGAATTGAGATTGTCATGGGCCGGATGCTGGGGTTCACCCTGCTGGGCAGTGTCATTCTGCTGGTGATGGGCACCGTCGGCTATATCTGGATCAATCGACAGGTCCCGGAATCCGCACAGTATCAACTGGTTTCCAAAGTTCCCGTGTACGGTAAAATCGCTTTCACCGACCGTGAAGGCGCCCCCACGACAGCCGGGATTAATGTCGGGGACGTCTGGATGTACCGCAGTTACATCGAAGGTGCCACCAAAGCCCGGGCAATTTACACATTCGAAGGGATCGATCCCGGTGATGCCATCGATGACAAGCTGGTTCTGCAGTCGTCATTCGAAGCCTTCCGCACCCATAAAGGAAACATGGAAAAGGGCGGGATCCTCTACCAGTTCATCTTTGTGAATGAAGACAAAAACCTGCGTGTGCCGACCAGGCCCCTGGTCAACAAGGAATACTCGGAAAACGTTCTGGAAGTGAATCGAAAAATCAAAGACGATGATGCCGAGGGCGGCGAGGGAGTCGAACTCGATATCTTCGATGACCTGGTTGATAAAGACGGCAATTTAACCGTCGAGGTCCAGTGTCTCGAAGCGGGACAGTTACTGGGCATGGCCCGTCCCGACCTCTTTGTGCGAACTCCGGACCGTGCCTTTGTGGTCGGGTATTCAAAAGCGGTACTGGGTATCTGGATGCCGATGGTGCTGGTCATCATGCTGGGCGTCACCATCAGCTGTTTTGTGAAAGGCCCTGTCGCCATCCTCACCACGCTGACTGTGGTCATGGTCGGATTCATGTCGAAAGAGTATATGAATGAGATTCTGAGCGGCAAAATGGAAGCCGCCGGCGCGATTGAAGCCTGGTATCGACTGATCACTCACATGAATTCTCAAACAGAATTACCCGCTGGTCCCGTAAAAGTAATAATCGAAACGGTCGATGCTGGTATTATCAACTTCCTCTGGCTCTGCCAGCAGGTGATCCCCAACTTTGGCATCTTTTCCAATATGCGTGAATATGTGATTAAAGGTTTTGATGTCTCCTGGAGTGCAGCACTGCTGCCGGGGATCGCGACGACCGCGGCTTATATTCTTCCTTGTTTAATTGTTTCATTCTATAGCTTGAAGCTTCGCGAATTGGAGGCGAAATGAACAACCTCTCTTCCAAACATCGTAAACTGGCATACGTTATTGCCATCATTATCCTGCTGATCCCGGTGATCTGGCTGGGTATGCCTTCCACGGGTGAAGAAGGTTCTGGTGGTCAGCTGGCCCAGTTACGTGTCAAACATGAACTGGGGGAAAGCACACTGGGTGACGTTGATCCCTCAAGTGCCTCCATGAACTTCGTCCTGCTGGGACTGCGCGGGATCGCCACGAACCTGCTCTGGATCGATGCCAACGAATACCAGAAGAAGAAGGACTGGGCGAAACTCCGCTCAACCGTCGATTCCATCATTCTGCTGCAGCCTCACTACATGAAAGTCTGGGACTTCCAGGGCTGGAACCTGGCGTACAACGTATCTGCAGAATGGGATGCCGTCGAAGACCGCTACTTCTGGGTCAAGGAAGGCATCAAGTTCCTCAATGAAGGGGTCACGCGTAATGAGCGATATCCTGAACTGGACTGGAAAGTCGGTAACCTGCATGGCCAGAAAGTAGGACGCTCTGATGAATGGCGCCAGTTCCGCCGCTTCTATAAAGTCGACCCTGATACCGAACGCTACGAAGGGGGTCCAGACCCGGAAATCAATCCCGATCGCCTCGATAACTACCAGGTGGCCAAAGAACATTTCCTGATCGCCAACGATAAAGAGCTCAAACACAAACAACATCTGCAGATGCGGATGCTGTTCCGTGGTTCTCCCTGGCACGCCCAGTTCGACTATGCCAACGCCATGCAGCGTGAAGGTACCTTCGGCAAACAGCGTACTGATGCCTGGAAACGGGGCTTTGATGAATGGACCGAGATTTACGGCCGCGAAGAGTTCATCACTCCTAAAGGACCGATCGTACTGGAATGGACAGACGCCGATATCAAAGCCCTGGCGGCTCGTGATGAATCGATTACGGAAGAAGATGTACGTCACTGGACGAATCGCTACCAGGATACTTCCAATTATCGGTTCTGGCGAACCCGCGCTCTTTCCGAGTCCGAAGAAACGACGATCAAAGCTCACAAAGATATCTATGACGGCGAGCAACTTTTCCGCAGCGGTAAATTTGATGAAGCCAAAGCCAAACTGGAAGAAGGAATGGCCTTGTATGCGACCGTCCTCAACAAGTATCCCAGCCTGTTATCAGAAGACCTGGCTATTGAAGAAGGTCTGCAGGCCGTCATCCTCTGGCGTTACATCCATGACCTGAAAGGTCTGCAGGTACCAGCCAGCTTCCCGCTGAAACCGTTGTGGAACAAAGAACAGGGCCGGGTTCCTGAACTCGAAAACGACCTGCGTCGTCGTTACGGAATTCAGTAAAATCCAATCGGTCAGTTAATCAAACCGAAAAGAGCCAGCTGCCGATCACAGCTGGCTCTTTTTTTGTTTCCTCCGTCCCACGGTTCAATCCGCCACGTATGCTTTCTGAACCTCATCCGCGGATAAAGCCCGACGATAGAGTTTTACATCTTTCATATTGCCATTGAAATAATCATGGGCACCAAAGCCGATCTTCAACGGTTCCGAATTGGTTAAATCGAAGTCAGCCGGATTAAACTCAGCAGAAGTCGCCACCAGCTTCCCATCCACATACAGTTTCAGACGGTCCTTTTCTTTCACTGCCACAATCTGCCGCCAGCCCGGCTTGAGCGCCGTGTCATACGTCACGTTCTTACCGGCTTCGATCGAATGCACGCGCCCCGCAGGCAATGTGCCGGCAAACAGTCTGCCCTGGAAGACAGCCATCGACCACACCCGCCGATAACGTACATCGGGCGTCATGTCGAGCCGCCCCGTATTCGTCCAGTCGACGCCGCCGTTATAGCGATAGACTTCTGCCAGTGGCAATGAGCCGGAGTACATGGCGCCGTTGTACACAACCAGCGGCATACTCTCTTTCTCGTCCCCCAATTTGCCTGCCAGGTTCCACTGATTTTTCCCGGCGTAGCGGTACACTTCCGCGTGTGGCCACTCACTCACATACAGATCTCCCTCGTACACGGTGAACCCATACGTCTGTGTGGATTCTCCCACCTTGCCCGCATGCGACCAGTTCTTCCCGTCAAAGCGGTAGACGGCTCCTTCATCGTAACCCGATGCATACAGATCGCCGTTATAAACCGCCAGCGCTTCGACCCGCTTTCCATCCGGTACGCCGCACGACGTCCAGTTTTTGTCACCATCGTAACGGTAGAAGGCAGCCGGTGCATACATGGAAGAGGCATACAGCTTCCCCCGATATACGACCATGCCGTTGATGGCTTCGACATCGGGAAGTTTGCCGCAGTGCACCCACTTGCTGTTGCCTTCATAACGATAAACGTTTCCCCCGTGATGCGGATTATCCGATTCCGACAGCGAGGAACCTTTCAAGCGATACTTGCCAGTCCCCGCATAGAGCTTCCCCTCATAGACTGCCAGTGAAGAAACCGCATTACACACATCGGGAGTCCCGCAATCGACCCATTTCTGATCCTGATCAAAGCGATAGACGTGACCGGCGGCCGACTCCCCCGGCACACAGGTTCCGGCATACAGATTCCCGTCATAAACCGCCATGCTGTAAATCAAAACGGCATTCCCCAGCTGACCATGATCGGTCCATGCTGCATCGATTTTGCCATTGTCGATTCCGAACTGCAGATGCCGGTCGTTCGACTGGCTGCTGGTCACGCCGGCATGATTCTTGATGCTCAACTGAAAACCACGTCGCGTCTTCCGATCGTATTTGCTGAGCAGCGTTCCCAGTACATCGTCCAGATCGGCACTGGTATGTACCGTCAAGGAGAGGGAAAATTCATTCGTCCCCAGCTCAAGCGATTTGGCATGAGGGACTTCGAGAAACGCTTTCCGCCCGTCAAAAACAGCCGGTTGATCGGGGATCAACTCAACACCGTGATTGATCGTTTTCAGTTTGAAAGCACTACGGTCCTGTGAGTCCCCCTGTAATCGCCAGTCGCCCAGCAAAGCAGGCTCCTCAGCATGCAACGTCGAACACTCAAACACCGTCATATTCAGAAGCAATATCATCAGCCAACAGAATCCAGGTCGTATCATCAGTTTTCACCTTACCTAATACAGAACAGAGAACAGTCTACTCAGACCAATTATTAACAAATCTAACAAATTCGACGTCTAAAAAAAATCCCGCAGTCCATTTCAGTGATGACGCAACGGTCTTCCCGGAGTAAACAATTAATCCACGTACAGGAATTCGCTGGTATTGAGAATGGCCAGGCACAGATCCGTCAAAGCGGCGCCGGCTGCGATCTCTTTGACCGGCGTCTCACTCAAAGGCAACAGCAGTTGCTCGGTCGAACGCTGTTCCCGCACCAACATCTGCTGTTGCGTTTTGAGAAACCGGGTCAGTTCCAGTAACTCAGTTTCCGTGGGCGTGCGTCCCAGCGCGCGACGAAACAGCAAGGTGACCTGTTGTTCTTCAGTTTCACCGGCCCGGTCCCAGATCAGACCTGCCAGTTCCTGCGCGCACTTCAGTGAGCTCTCTGAATTCAACATCAGCAGCGACTGTGGTGCGGTCGTCGAATTGCCGCGTCGGGAACAGCTGGTATTCGCATCCGGACGGTCAAACACATCAAACAGCGGATAACGCAAATTCCGTCGCGCGAAGACATAGATACTCCGCCGATAATGATCTTCCACGTTCGAGCTGGTTTTCCACTGATCTTTGAGCAACGTCACTCGTAATTCGCGCGGCAGCGGTGGCATCACGCCACGCCCGCCTGTTTTATCGGAAAGCTTACCACTGACCGCCAGCATTGCATCGCGAATGACTTCGGCATCCAGCCGCTGCCGTGGAAACCGGGATAACAGGGAGGCATCCGGATCTTCCTTCAGAGACCGTTGCCAGTCACTCTCTGATTGCTGTTTAGCGTTAAACTGGCTCGCCTGTCGATAGACGCTGGAGGTCAGAACCAGGCGATGCAGTGACTTCATTTTCCAGCCGGATGACATCAGCTCGGCTGCCAGCCAGTCCAGCAGTTCCGGATGTGTCGGCAGATCCCCCATCACGCCAAAGTCGCTGGGCGTAGCTGACAGACCGCGACCGAAATGATGCTGCCAGATCCGGTTCACAATCACACGTGATGTCAGCGGGTGCTCTTTCTGAGTCAGCCAGTGGGCAAATTCCCGCCGCTGCTGTCGTGCGTCATCGGCGTCAACAGCCTGTTCCTGCAGATTCGCAACCCGCAAAAAGGCAGGTTGTACACGCGGTCCCGGCTGCCGCCAGTCGCCGCGAAGCATTACGCGGCTGGGGGCTACCGGTTTACCGAGGGAAGCCAGCATGGTGACCGATCTGTTTTTGACCGGTTTGACTGCCGGCTCAAAAAAAGCACGCATCCGGTAAAAGTCGACCGTGCTGATCGGATCATATTTGTGATCGTGACACTGCGCACATCCCATCTGCAGCGCCATGAAGGCAGAGCCGACGGTGGAGGTCATTTCATTCAGCAGCGTGTGCCTGCGTTCTTCCTGGGAGTTGATATCAGGCATATCCGGGCCGGACAGACAGAAGGCGGTCGCAATCTTCGCTTCCGGATTTTCCGGCGCGATCACATCTCCCGCCAGTTGCCAGCGGACAAACTGATCGTAAGGCATATCCGCATTCAAGGCTTTGATGACCCAGTCCCGATACTTCCAGGCATCGGGGCGAATTTTATCATGCTCAAAACCATCGGTCTCAGCGAAGCGGGCCAGGTCCAGCCAGTGCTGTGCCCAGCGTTCTCCATAATGAGGGGAGGCCAGCAGACGATCTACAAGTTGTTCATACGCATCGGCAGAGTCATCTGCCAGAAACGCATCGATCTCTTCGGGCAGTGGCGGCAGGCCGATCACATCAAAATAGAGTCGGCGGATCAACGTGGTACGACTGGCCTCGGGCGCGGGTTGCAGGCCGTCCTGTTCCAGTTTCGCCAGGATAAAGTGATCAACGGGTGTCCGCGACCATTGTTTATTTTTCAGAACCGGCAATTCCGGTCGTCTGACCGGCTGAAACGACCAGTGCTCCCGGTCTGCGGCGGTGATGGGTTCCTCGGAAAGTTTCGCTGTTTCCTCTGCATTCAGCGAAGAAATATTGCAAGCGAGTATCAGAGCCACTGTCATTAACAGCCACCTCGTGGTGAGTGAAATCATGTGAGCAGTCCTTTCACAATCTTCACTTCAGCGGGCCCTGTCAGACGCTCATCCAGACCGTTATGGAAGTAGGTCAGTGATTCATGGTCCAGGCCCATCAGATGCAGCAGCGTCGCATGAAATTCATTCACGTGTACTTTATCTTCAACAGATCGCAGCCCAATGGCATCAGTGGCGCCGTAAAACCGCCCCCCGGTAATCCCGGCTCCAGCGAGCCAGCCTGAATAGCCCCAGGGATTGTGATCGCGGCCCCTGCCCTGCTCGCTCATCGGCATACGACCAAATTCACCACACCAGACCACCAGGGTATCTTCCAGCAATCCTCTTTGTTTCAGGTCTTTCAGCAAAGCGGCGACAGGCTGATCGGTTTTTTGACAATACGCGGTATGATTTTTGGTCACATCGCTGTGCGCATCCCAGCCGACCGTATCTCCGGAATAAAGCTGCACGAAACGTACGCCCCGTTCGATCATCCGTCGTGCGAGTAGACAACGCTCTCCGAAGTCCCGCGTTCGGGGATCATTGAGCCCATACATCGTGTGGGTATCGTGCGTCTCCTGTGTCAGATCCACGATTTCCGGGGCGGCAGTCTGCATACGGAAAGCCAGTTCGTAAGCAGAGATTCGCGCCGCCAGTTCGTCATCCCGGTCGCGCGCTTCCAGATGCCTGCGGTTCATGGATTGAATCAGATCCAGGGTCGCCCGCTGCTGTCGTGAAGAAATCGACGTCGGCGGTTTCAAGTTCAGAATCGGCGTTTGGCCGGCGCGCATCGTCGTGCCCTGAAATGTGGCGGGCAGATAGCCGCTGCCCCACGCGGGAGGCCCTCCTTTGATGCCACCACCGGGATCCGGCATCACCACAAACGCGGGCATGTCTGCATTTTCCGATCCCAGTCCATAGGCCACCCAACTGCCGACACTCGGATGCCCCATCAGAATGCTGCCGGTATTCATCTGGTAAACCGACTGCGGATGATTCACGCTGTCCCCATGCAGCGAACGTACGACACACAGATCGTCAACGAGCGCACCGGTATGCGGGAGAAAATCACTGACTTCGAGTCCCGATTCCCCGCGTTTGCGAAACGGCTTAATGGGCGCGAGCAACGGATTCTTAGCGACCTTGCGACGCGTCATGACTTCGCCGAAACTGTCGGGTAACGGATTTCCGGAGTACTTGACCAGGTCTGGCTTGGGATCCCACAAATCCACGTGACTGGGACCGCCGTGCATAAACAGCCAGATCATGCGCTTGGCCCGCGGTTTGAAATCGGGCGTCTTTGGTGTCAGGGAACCAGAGGCGGCCTGCGCGCCACCGTCTGTCGCTAATAATGCATTCAGGGCCATCAGCCCGATTCCGCCACCCGCGGTCCGCAGCATTTCCCGGCGATTGAACAGACCATCCCCGCACTGACCCGTCATCGTATCGCGGTGAGATCGATTCGTCTGCATGCTGCATTCTCTCCCCTCTGTCATATTCGGAATGACATTAATATATCAGGGAAAGGCAGTCAGCTCGACTGAATTCATCAACGTTTTTTGATTTGTCCAAAATTGACAGAAATGCGTCGCATGAGCCGGAACGGGCTTCGATAACAGGAATTCAATCCGACGCCTTCAGAACGAATGTTTGCACGGAGCGGAACCATTCAGACAAATCAAAGCGAGAGACGCACCACAAAAAAATATCATGCCTGAGGCACACTCTCTTTGATGATATAAACCAAACCCATTCGCTCCCGTTTCGTTCCGAATTTTTTTCTGATTTCTTTTGGAGTGATTCATCTTTTCTCACTCTTTTTTTCTGCTTTCTGAAACCACACTTCTACTGCTTGAGTATGCTTCCCGCGGGGTTAACAACATGGTCTTGAACGAGGCCATGGGGTGTTTCTTTTTGGCAACATGTTGTCTTCGTACCTCGTTTCCCGGCCCGTTGCACTGTCAGAGAAAAGGAGTTACCGGAAATCCTGACTTTTTGAAAAGCATTTCCGATCACTCATCAATACTGAGCTATATGAATAGTGACCAGCGCAATACCAGGTCGAGAAACATAAGAGAAGGCAAGCTGTGACTCATGAGAGACCGTTTTCACAAATTCAGTAAAAAGATGGGGAGATCAATGACTGCCACTTCACAAAATTACCTGAAAGGATTCATCGCCCTCACAGTCGGAGCCTGTTTCTTTCTGCAGTCCGGCTTCAGCAATGCACAACAGCCTGGCAGCATCATGCAACAGAAGCTGCCACAGAAAAACCTGTCCCCCCATGCCCTGGAAAGCCTGGTGACAGGAATTGCCTTCTATCCTGATGATCTGGTCGAAACGATTCTGGAAGCAGCACAGCATCCACTGGCGGTTCGCCAGGCTGCCGACAAGCCGGTGGTCCGCATTGGCGGGGGTCGCTTTGGCGGGGGTCGCTTTGCAGAACGCGTGCAGCAGTTCAACCAGGCTGACCCGAATGTCGAGAAGCTGAAACAGCATCCGGAAATCCTGGCGCAACTGAGCGACAACATTGCCACGACGACCTTACTGGGACGCGCGTATCAGTCGCAGCCTGATGACGTCTGGCGAGCCATCGATAAACTTCGCGCTGAAGTGGACGCGGCTCTGCAGCAGCAGCCCGAACAGTTTGTAGATGCGAGTGGTGTTCCGCTGACGGGCCAGGCCGCATACGTGGCTGCCGCCGGTTATGTCGCCGGGCGTTACTTCGTTCCCGCAACGGTTTCCGAACTTTACACAGCGTATGCGCACCCGCATCAGACAACGGCAGTAACCACCTATCATGGTGAAAACGTGAATGGCACTGCCACGCAAACCACGACGACAGGCCCCTATGGGCATGCAGCGGCTTCCACAGGCAGCAGCGCGACGACTTATACTGGTCCCAATGGAAATACGGTCACCGGAGCCACCCAGGGAGGCAGCGTTGTCTATCAGAACGGTCCCACGACCGTTGGCGCTGGTGCAGCTACGACAACCATTACCGGGCCCCAGGGAAATTCAGCGACTGCAACCGGCGCGGGTATTGCCGGAACGACGACCGCCGGTGACACGACTTATTTCGGAGCAGCAGGCGGCGGAACGGTCAACACCTCGAATGGACTCTCGGCTGCCGGCGCTGGTCAGGTAACCGGTTCAGTTCAGCAGACACAGACGGGAGCCAACTATAATACCCAGGCCAGTGGCTCTGTCGCGACGAATACCGGCGTGAACGCTTATGGCAGCAGAAACACCAGTGGCAGCGTGAATCAGAATGCAGACGGTTCTGTCAGCGGTGTTCGTAATTCGTCCACATCAGTGCAAGGGACCAACGGTTATGCTGATGTGCAACACAACAGTTCCGGCACAGTGACCGGAGATGGTAACGGTACTTATAACGGTTCCACGACTGTTGATTCCAGCAAAGGATCCGCCTCGGTCGACACGACTGCCGGGAATGGACAGGTCTCTTCCACGGTCACCACACAGAACGGTTCTACGACGGGATCACTGGGCGATGGCCAGGTCGGTCAGAGCTCCTCTTCGTCCCGCAGTCGACAATCTGCAGACAGCCAGCAGGCGGCCCGCAGCAGCAGCCAGCAAGGTTCGTATCGTTCCAGCCGCCAGTCGACTGCCTCCAATTCCCGTTACAGTCAATCATCGAGCCAGCAGATCTCTTCGGGCCTGCAGAGCATGCAGAAAAACTGGGGACAGCTCAACCAGCAGATGAACCGCTCGTCCCAGGCATCCGCCGCCTCGCGTCAGAAAAGCCAGTCGTATTCGCAGCAGAGATCTACATCTCCCTATTCAGGCGGCTCTCACTTCAGTCCTTCCAACAGTCGCACACCTTCTTCTTCACGCGGCAGCTCCTCATTCGGAGGCAGCAGCCGTGGTTCATCGGGCCGTTCCGGTGGAGGACGTGGCGGGCGGAGATAAGTTCAAAGCAATTCCCAGAGAACAGTAAGTGCGGGCAGGCCTCTTTTCATTATGGAAAGAGGCCTGTTTATTTACTTCCGGCCTCATTTATTTTTCTTTCCCTTGTCAGGAAATTTCGTTTAGAATGAAGTTGTGTCGAATTCGAAACCCTTTCTTTCACTTCTTTCACAAGACTGACAGAGAACTATGCTCCGCTATTTTATTGCGACCAACTTCTGGTTGGCTTTTACTATCTTACTGCTGGTTTCATCAACGCCCCGATACCAGATGGTGGGAAACGCCCCGCAGAACCGCTACGGCGTCTATGGCTATGCGGTATTCGGATTTGGTAATATGTCGTCTTTTTTTTACTGGACCGTGATTAGTCTCTCCTTCCTGGCTGTACTGATCTGTTTTCGGGCCTGGAAGAAAACGGAAACGGCACCTGTGAATGCGTCATGAAATTCACAAAACACTTCGCCCTCAGCACGATTGATATTCTGGTCATCCTGATGATCATTGCGATTCTTGCAATCCTGTTGCTACCCGAAGTACAACAGGGTAGAACCAGCGCCCGTCGAGACTTCTTTCGCAGTCAGATAAAACAGATTAGCCTGGCACTCCACCAGTACCAGGCAGACTATGGTTGCCTGCCTCCCCCGGTTGTGAAAGATGAACAGGGCCTCGCGTTACACAGCTGGCGGGCTCTGCTGCTGCCTTATTTCAATTCAGCGCACCACCTTAAAGATCGTCGACTCGATTATCACTTCAACGAGCCCTGGAATAGTCCTCATAATCAAGAACTCGCTATTCAGAACAAGGATCTGTATCAGCTCGACTGGCAACCACAAAACGGGCCTCGTCGAAAATCAAGGCTCGTCGCCGTCATTGATGATACAACTTTCTGGAATGAATCATCACAGTGCCGCAAGTTACCCGACTCGGAAAATCGCGGACAGCAGATCCTACTGATTGAAATACCGGGGTCTGGAATCAACTGGAATACACCTGCTGATATCACGCTGGATGAGTTATTGGCATGGAGCAGACAGGATTTATTCGACGACTATGGCCCCCTCGCATTATTCGCCGACGGGCATATCGAGTGGCTTTCTCCCCAGGAACTGCAGGGAGATAAGTTGCAGAGAAAACTGCAGAGACCATCTGTTTCAATGGTCAAGGGCATGTGATTTACTTTGGAAAGATGCGTATTTCGCTCTAGACTGACTCAGAAACAGCACAATAAACTCGAAAGGATTCCGACTATGTTTCCCTCAAAAGCGACGCTGTACCTGGTGCTCATCGCGGCAGGTCTGATTGTGTTCTCGTCTTTAGAAAACAACCAGGCGGCCAATCCTGAAGTTGATCCCTCACAGGTCATTCTGCGTTCGATTCAGACAGCCGAGGGGCCGCAGCTGGAAATTCGAATCGGGCACTTAGTCTGCAAAACGAAACAACTGACCGTTCAGCGCAAAGGTGGTTTGGAACACACCGTGCAGCCGGTCGGCGGGAAAGTGCAAATCAAAAGCGACAGACAAAGTATTTCCTCGCAGCACGTGGAATACGCGCTCCCCTGGTTAACAGGAGAGCGCGTATTCAGTAAATCAGGCCTGCGGGGCTCCCCTGTATTCCAGTTCGGTTGAGGGATCGGTCAGGAATTCTATTTTGCCGCTCTTCACGTCGTAGAGTGCACCCACCACCATGATCTTGCCGGCATCGACCAGGTCACGAACCACTTCGCTGCGCCGCGTGATTTCGTGGACACTGCGATAGACGTTGCGTCGTGCCGTATCATCAACAAACTGTTCCTTGACTTCCTCACTCAACTCGCTCAAACCGTTGCAGATTTCTTCATCCACACAGGGAGCGATCTCATCGACAATCGAATCCAGGTGGGAACAGCCCGTGACCTGTGATGCATTATTATGGTCGCACATCAGTTGCACGGTAGAAGTGACGGCGCCACAACGGGTATGCCCCAGCACCAGTACCAGTTTCACTCCCACGACCGCGACACCATATTCAATGCTGCCCAGTGACTTATTCCCGATGACATTTCCGGCCACACGCACGCTGAAAATATCGCCGATGCCCAGGTCCAGAACCAGTTCCGCCGGCACACGGGAATCGATACAGCTCAACACCACGGCCAGCGGATTCTGTTCGCCGGCGGTCGCATTCACCTGATGCCCCAGATCGCGGGACAGTCGATTTCCTGAATAAAACCGCTCGTTGCCTTCACGCAAAATCTGCAGCACCTGGTCTGGCGTAATCTGATCCTTCAGATCCCTCGTGGAATAGTCGGCGAATTGAATTTCATCGCTCAACTGATACTTTTTCCGGAAGCCGCGCAAGCTGACACTTATGCCGCGTGCCGGGCCGATTTTATCTTTGAACTCCTGGATCAGGCTTAAAATATCCGGGTCGATATAATCTGTGCTGCTGGCATCAATCAGCATGTTGGTGCCCCGCGGTGCATCGTTAAAGACCTTATCGAGGGCGGCACGATTCAAAAAGCTGACCTGGTTGGCCAGTTCGATATGCAGCACATCTCCCCCGACGTGTGTCTCCACAATCCGGCGAATGGGCTGTCGGAGGCTGCTGTTCAGGATAAACAGCAGGCTCACGCCGAGACCAATCAGAATTCCGATCAACAGGTCGGTGAATACAATGGAGAGTAGCGTGATCAGGAACGGCAGAAACTGCTACCGCCCCTCGCTCCACATCTGCCGAAACAGGGCGGGACTGGCCAGCTTGAAACCGGTGACCAGCAGAATTGCCGCCAGCGCCGCCAGGGGAATCATATTCATATACATGGGAATCAGCGCCACTGCGATCAACAACAGAATGCCGTGAAAGATTGTCGATCCTTTCGTCTTCGCGCCCGCATTGACATTCACGGAACCACGTACAATCACTGATGTCACGGGCAGGCCGCCAATCATGCCGGCCGTCACGTTGCCGACTCCCTGTGCAATCAATTCACGACTGGCAGGAGAATTACGGTTTTCCGAATCGAGCTTGTCAACGGCTTCGAGGTTCAGCAGAGTTTCCAGAGAGGCCACAATCGCGATGGTCACTGCCGCCGTATAGATGGCTGGATTGGCCCACTGCGAAAAGTCGGGAAAGGTCAAAAACGACATCAGGTCACTGGCCGATTCGGCAACGGGAATCTGGACCAGGTGACTGGTTTCAATCGCCCACGGTCCGCCCAGGCGTTGAAACAGGAAATGCAGACCGACCCCCAGCAGCACGACCATCAGCGGGCCGGGGATCACGGATTTTTTCAACAGTTTGATCCGTTCCCAACCCACCAGCAGAACAATCGAAGACAATCCCACAACGGCGGCCCCCATATGGATCTCGCCTTCAAGGAGTGTCAAGAGTTCGGAGAACGTATTCTCTTTGTCCGGCTGAGAGAATGACATATCCCCTTCCGGGTCCGTATCGTGACCGACGACATGGGGAATCTGCTTCAAAATCAGAATCACACCGATGGCAGCCAGCAGACCTTTGATCACACTCGAGGGGAAAAACGCGGAAAGCGAACCGGCGCGGACGATCCCCAGCACGATCTGAATCACCCCGCCCAGCATCACCGCCAGCAGAAAGGCTTCAAACGACCCTAACTTGGCAATTTGCGCGATCACAATCGCTGTCAACCCTGCAGCAGGTCCACTCACACTGGTGCTGGATCCACTGATGGAGCCCACCACAATCCCACCGATAATCCCGGATAATAACCCTGAAAACAACGGTGCACCCGAAGCGAGGGCAATCCCCAGACACAGGGGAAGTGCTACCAGAAATACAACCAGACCCGCTATCAGATCGCGAGGCAGGTACGAAATGGGATAGCCCGAAAGACGT
>PAJV01000048.1 GCA_002706765.1 Gimesia sp. | reverse complement strand
AGTGTCATATACATGAGAAATTCTCCTTTCCGGAGAACATTACACGCAAACGTCACGCCAAACAGTTCACTTTTTTTGACCTTTTGAGACAGCTTCTAGAAACCTCGTGTGAAGAAGAGATTAAGTGAGATCATGACTCCCGGAATAAATGTCAACATTTCCATCATGGTTCATGCCTCTCTATCGGATCTTCATTGCTGAGAGGCGTTGTTTCTGAAGATTCATTAAGTGGCCAGATCAATTCGATGAGAAAGAAAACCCCTTTCATAGCTCCCGAAATCAGTAGAGCAACGATAAATAATTCACCTCCCAGTTTCCAATTTACTAAAGTATCGAATCCATGTTGTGACCGCCAGTAGGCGGCACGAACGGCGGCTCCTGCGATCAATCCAGCATCCATGCTCACAACACCAACCAGCTTTCCTCTTAAATCAAAGCTGTAGACAATGAAAGTCGCCAGGGCAAAGCACATAAACAACAAGAAGGCTCCGGCAAATTGCACACCAGCGCAAATCAACCCCAGAAGAAAGCCGAGCAGTAAAAGCCCTATGGTCGTTCGCAGATAAATCAAATAATTTTTGTTTGTATTCGAGAACATAAGATTCGAAATTCTATTGTGATGTTTTTAACGTGTCAGACCCTGATTCATTAGTTCCAGTCTCATTTTCGGTTCCTGATCCCTTTAAATCCTCTTCATTGTCAGCAGGTTTGATTGCCTTCAGCGTAACAAGTGCGAGAACAAGGCCAATTAAACACGATGCACTGACATGCTTAAACAGGATCAGGAGAGTATGATCAGAGGTGCTAAACACTGGAGTCTCCCCAAAGAGAACACGCCTGATTTCTAATTCATACCAGTTACCCAATGAGCAAGCGACAAAGCAAGCGACAGGAAACGAACCATAAATATTGTATGAAAACCACAGAATGCAAAAAGTGATCAATGAACACAATAGCCAAACCGCGCGAAAACGCCTGGTTTTGATTGCCATCAGCGTAACAGGTGCGAAAACAAGGCCAACTAAACATGCTGCAATGACATGCCAGAACAGCATCAGGCGAGTAGCACAAGAGGCGATCGGCATTGGAATACCCCCATAGAGAACACACCTGAATTCCAATTCATACCATTCACCCAATGTGCACCAGATATAGTAAAGGCCCAATGTGCCATCGACAGTTTCATACTCCGATGGAAACGAAGCACTAATCTGGTAGGAAAACAACAGAATGCAAAAGGTGATCAATGAACACAATAGCCAAACCACGCGAAAACGTTTGGTTTCGATTGCCATCAGTGCAACAAGTGCGAGAACAAGGCCAATCAAACACGCTGCACTGAGATGCCAGAACAGGCTCAGGCGAGTAGCATCAAAGGCGCTCATCAATTGAGTATCCCCAAAGAGGATCGGCCTTATTTCCAATGCATACAAAGTGATCAATGAACACAATATCCAGACCACACGAAAACGTTTGGTTTTGATTTGATTCAAAATCATATACACACCGCTCTTTCTATCCGATGAGAATATTACGAATACCTTGACAGCGAACCGCTACAATGGCAACACGCTTTATCCAATTTAATCACCATGGGCTCGCAGTGACTATGCTCTGTCGCAAGCAGGCACTTTGGCTTTTGGTTTTGTTTGAATAGGAAGGCGGATAAGGGGTCAGAAGGCGATTAAGGGGTCAGACCCCGATTCATCAGTTCCAGTCCATTTTCGGTTCCTGACCCCTTTAATATTTTCCGTTTTCTCTGCCAGTTTCCTACTCGCTGCGCTCGGCACGAATTACATTCGGGCCAACCCCTTCTATTCACTTACTCTGCTGATTGATCGGTGTGGTTCATGGTCCGCAGTCAAATCACTCAGCGTGCCAGCCGCGCCAGGTCCAGATCAGGGTGTCAGCTAAAGTCTGTTCGAAGACTTTGCGGTCGCAGTGCCGGGTACCTTTGCTGAAGACGTAGCGGTAGTCGTAGCCTTTGGCCTTGAGGGCATCGGCAGTTCGCTTGTTGGCCATCACCCAGTTGTGATAAGTTTCTTCAGGATCGTTGGCACGGAGGTCGTTTTCGGCGACGTGCGTGAAGATTCGCAGCGGCTTCTTGTCGCTGTTTTCGATCAACTTCATGCTGGAATGGTATTCCCAGGCCCCCAGGGGGAACTCTGCTTCTTCAGGGGCATCGTCGTCCTGCTGATCGACGAACGTGCCGGAATAGGTAATCAGGCGACGGAACAGATCCGGACGGAACCAGCCCATTGTCAGCGCAGCCGCTCCGCCCGAACTGCAGCCCATCGTGGCCCGGCCCCAGGGATTGTCGGTAAAAGCAATATTGGGGTAAGCCGCTTTGATCTCTTTATTATTCAGCACGGCCGGCAGGACTTCGTCATTGATGAAGCGGGCATAGCGGTCGGACATCGTATCGTACTCAAGACCGCGCTCACTCCCCTTGCCGTCGTTTCCGCCGTTCTGGACGCCGATGACGATAAACGCCGGCAGCCTGCGAGCGGGATCCTGCGAGATCGTCAGGTTGTCCAGGGCATGACAGACCAGGTCCATGCGGCTCGGTCCGTCCTGCATCACCAGGATCGGTGCCTTTGTACCATCTTTGTATTCAGCGGGGACATACACGAATATCTTGCGAGTTTCCCGCACTGGCTTTTTCGGATCGAGGGTTTTATCCGTGCCGGGAAAGATTTTACTGTTCGCCAGTGGCATTTCGAACTCGAAATGTTTTCCTTTCGGATTGCCCTGATCAGTCAGATCGGCAGCAATTTTGTAATCGGGGCCCGTCACGTGATTCCCATTGCCCTGCGTGCCGGGATCCTCTGTGTATTTTTCTGCAGAATCCACCACACTGGAAGCAAAACCAGCTGCAACGACTGTGAGAAGACAACAGAAATGACGGGACCGGAGTCGGGATTTGCGCAGCATAGGAAATTCCATCGATTACAGGAGACGGTTGATAAGAAACCAGAACCAACTTTAAAGGCTACTCAATCTGATTGCCGTTATCAATCAATGGCGCAATCAAAGCGGCCCCCGTTCCTTTTGCCTGGCGCTGTATGAGATCGCAGCGAAGTTGCTCACCAGCCGACCAGAGCTGTTCCAGCCACGCCAGACTTTTCTTCTGCGTGTCAGCGGCCTGCCTGTTTCTTGCTGGCGGCCGTCGCCGGGACATCGAAGTCGAGCGTGGTCTCAGACTGTGCGGCGTCGATCTCTGCCGTTGCCTGGTAATCTTCAAACAGTGGCGGGCGAATTTCTTTCGATCCAGTGGCCGTGAAATCATAACCGGTGATCAGGATCTGAATGGCACCTGCGACGGTCCCCTTTCCGCCGGAAGCGCCGGTGTCGTATTTACCCCCTTTAATCATGGCATAGCCTACGGGGCCTTCGTTTCCTTTTTCGGCATCGGGCACAAACGTGATACGTCCACTTTCCAGCGGCTCCCCTTTATAGTTGATGGACCCTGAAACATCATAGCGTTCAGGACCATCATTGCTGCTTCCACAACCGGACAGACCAGACAGGCAGCAATACAGACTCAACAAAACAGCAAACGACAGGCGGTTCATCCTGATATCTCCCCCTCAATCCAGATAAGAAACAAACGAAGCAGTGTGCAGACAAAAACGGAAGACGTCGGTTTACTTAGAATTCGCCCAGGACTTTACCGTCTGCCCGGTCACCCAGATTCCCATAGATGGCGATGCTGACGTTTTCACTGATGAACCGCACGCTGCCATCACAGAGCGTAAAATGAGCGCCGCCCGGATGTAGGCTGCCAAAGCCATCGCTGTCGACCACGAACGGATAGATACCGTCATCATCGGGGGAACTGCGATTGATGGGACGTGTCGAATTTGTATTGCGTGAAATCAGGGTGTAACGTTTGTGGATTCCGATTCCCCCCCAGGCGCCGCCTGTTTCGTAAATCGAGCTGCTGTCCACTTCGGTGTATTGATTATTACTCACTTCACCCAGGGCGATGGTATTACTCGTGCCATCAATGATATCGCGAAATCGTGTGGCGGAATTTGTATAGAACACGCCGGGCATCGGGTTCATGGAAGTTGCCTGTCCATAATTGTTGATGTTGCCGCGACAGCTCACATAGCTGGATCGGCCGTAGCCGTTAATCGTTGTGCCTTTATTAAATTGTGTGTCAGACGGACAGGAGAAAACCGATAATGTACCGCCAAGCTTGTTGGTACTGTTGGGGCCCTGTAACAGACCATGGCCTGAAACGAATGATCCTCCGTGTGCATAACCCTGGTAGTCACTGTTGTTAAAATTCTGCAGGTTGTACAGCGGCGCCTGATCCAGATACGGGAGCAGGTATAATCCCCAGGCGGGGTTATGGCCTACATAGCGATGATCATTACTGGGAACCGGTGTGCCCCCCGCAGACATGAACTGCGGGACCGCCCAGCCGGGGGGAAAGACCGAATGGGCTTCGTGGTAGTTGTGCAAGGCGATACCCAGCTGTTTCAGATTATTTTTGCAACTGGAGCGACGAGCCGCTTCCCGTGCCTGCTGGACCGCGGGGAGTAGTAGAGCAATTAAAATAGCAATGATGGCAATGACCACCAACAATTCGATCAGCGTAAATCCACGACGTTGCATCATGAAACCCTGCTATAAAATGAAGAGGAAAGCAATCAGGAACAGGCGAGCTCAACATTGTCAACTGAAGGAAGGCAGAGAGTGATTCGTTACGAGTGCACGCAAGCGGGCTCGTGCTTTCAATTCCTTCGTCTTCACCAAAGGAGCTGGTCTTTATTGTCAGCACGAATCAAAATCTCTGGATGTGTATTCTTACGTAGTTCTAAAGCTTTGTCAATTTTTTGATGTACAAATCGTTAAGAATCTCGGGAAGAATCGATTGTGCAATGCTGAATATTTCCAGCGCGCAGCATTTTGAGAATCGCGTTTCTCAGGCGAGTCAACACGTTCGAGAAGACCTGGAAATGTCACAGTCAAACTGTCATAGTCTAAGGGTTCGAATCAGAATCTGCCGGCTGCATGGCTCCGGGTGCAGACTCTTTATTTTGCTCACCCGGTTGGCAGCGACTGGCCAGTGTTCCCAGAATTGGTGAGATGAGTGCCGTCCAGCCGGTCTGGTGGCTGGCGCCTAAGCCGCGGCCTGTTTCCGCATCAAAATACTCATAGAACAGAACCAGGTCACGCCAGTGCGGATCATTCAACAGGACGTTCGTGCGTGCATAACTGGGGCGGTCCCCGTCATCCTGCGAGAGGAACAGTCTTGAAAGCCGCTTGCGGATTTCGTCGGCAACTTCCTGCAGATCCATGTAATTCCCCGAGCGGGTCGGGCATTCCACCCGTAGCGATTTACCATAAAACAGGTGATAGCGCTCGAGTGCTTCAATCAACAGGTAATTCAGCGGAAACCAGATGGGTCCCCGCCAGTTGGAATTTCCGCCAAACAGGCCACTATCCGATTCCGCCGGCATATACTGCACACACAGTTTCTCTCCGTTCAATTCATACTCGAACGGATGTTCTTCGTGGTATTTCGAAAGTGAGCGGATTCCGAAGGTGGATAAAAACTCGTCTTCGTCCAGCAGGTAGCGTAACATCCGCAGCAGTCGTTCGCGGGTGGGAATCGCCAGCAGGCGGCGTCCGCAGTCCGCGGTTTCCTGGTCGCGCTCCATGTAAGTCATGAAGCGGGTCAGATCGGGTCGACTCTTGAGGAACCACTCCATCCGCTTGCGAAAGCCGGGCAGTTTGTCAATCGTCTCATCAAACAGCACGTCGACCGTAAACAGCGGAATCAATCCCACGATCGAACGGATTTTGAGCGGGATACTGCGATCATCCAGGTACAGATGATCGTAATAGAAACCGTCTTCTTCATCCCACAGACCGGTTCCGTCCAGTGAGTTCATCGCTTCGGCGATCGACACGTAATGCTCGAAGAATTTTGAAGCCATGTCTTCGTAAGCGGGGTTGCCATCTGCCAGTTCGAAGGCAATCGACAACATGCTGGAACAGTAAAAGGCCATCCAGGCGGTGCCATCAGCCTGTTCGAGATGCCCGCCTGTCGGCAATGGCTTGGAGCGATCGAAAATTCCAATGTTATCCAGGCCGAGGAAACCACCGCTGAAAACATGCTTGCCGCGAATGTCTTTGCGGTTCACCCACCAGGTAAAATTCAGCAGCAGCTTCTGAAAAACGCGTTCCAGAAAGTTGCGATCGCGGTCACCGTTGGACGCGGTCATCTGGTACACGCGCCAGCAGGCCCAGGCATGGACGGGCGGATTCACATCGCTGAAGTTCCACTCGTAAGCAGGCAACTGGCCGTTGGGGTGCATATACCATTCACGTAGAAACAGAATCGCCTGCTCTTTCGCGAAAAAGGGATCGATTTTCGCAAATGGAATCAGGTGAAAGGCAGAATCCCAGGCGGCGTACCAGGGGTATTCCCACTTGTCGGGCATCGAAATAATATTTCGATTGTACAAGTGCCCCCAGTCGGCATTGCGCGGATTCGGCAGCCCCGGCGAGGGGGTCTCATCTTCCCCTTTGCGTGGATTCTTCAACCAGCGGGGAATCACATAGTGATAGAACTGTTTCGTCCATAACAGGCCTGCATTTGCCTGACGCAGGATCTGCTCTTCGTCATCCGAGAGGCCCGGCGAGACCAGCGAACTGGCAAACCGATCCGCTTCTTCAATGCGCTGGGCGAACACCTCGTCGAACCCGGCGCCAAATGCTTCGACCGGTAATATCTGTGTTGCTGACATGCGCAGGCGAAACTCGACAGATTCTCCCGCGGGAACCACACACTGATAATGGGCGGCTGATTTTGTTCCCTTTGGACGGGGATTGACTACGCCTTCGATTCCCTCCACGACTGCCAGATGAAAGGCATCTTTACAGGAAGGACGTTTACTCTGGGGATCATCGAACCGCCACGTGTTCGTTTCATTCTCGGTAAACATCCACTGCGGAAGTGCGCCGTCCGGACCCACATCAGCGATCAGCTGAAACTCACCCAGTGATTCATGTTTCGCGACTAATCGATCGTCTTCCAGTTGCGCCAGGCTCGGCTTCTGCCGGGGGCGGTCCAGCGTATCACCCCAGCTCCAGGTATTGCGATACCACCAGGTCGGCAGTACGTGCAGCGGCGCATCTTCCGGCCCGCGATTAAACACGGTGGCGCGGATCAGAATGTCTTCGTCAGCCGCCTTGGCGTATTCCATCTCAATATCGAAGTAACGCCCTTCGTCAAAGATACCGGTATTGGTCAGTTCATACTCCGGCTCTTTTCGGGAACGCTTCGCATTTTCTTCACGTAGCTTTGCATACGGGAATTCGGACTGCGGATATTTATACAGCGCCTTCAGATACGAATGCGAGGGAGTCGAGTCCAGGTAATAATAGGCCTCTTTGACGTCTTCCCCATGGTTGCCTTCCGGCCCGGTGAGACCAAACAGCCGCTCTTTCAGAATCGGGTCTTTACCGTTCCAGAAAGTCAGTCCGAAACAGAGTCGGCACTGCCGGTCGCAGATGCCCAGCAGACCATCTTCCCCCCAGCGATAAGTGCGCCAGGTGGCTCCTTCGTGTGTGAAATTCAGCCAGGGATCACTGATGGCGGTACTCTCGCGTACGGTTCCCCACTGACGCTCAGCCAGATACGGTCCCCAGCGTTTCCAGTTGGCACCCGGTTCACGCTCCGATTCGGCGACAAGACGTTCCCATTCAACTTCTGGCATAGATATCATTACTTTTTTAAGAGTCAGGCAGAGACAGGCGTGCCTAATGTATTTGCAGGACGTGCGCAAGAATATTGCTTTCCTGGACAGGAATCAATATGTCAGCACGATATTTACACGCCTGGTTCCGTAATTGCGAATTTCGTTCCCATGATTCACGGTCTTATCAGAATTCTCATGAAAAGCAACTGACTGAACAGGTCTGAACGAACTGGCTTTTGACAGTCGGACGCTTGCAGGCAGAACCCGCTGTGTTCATGTCCAATCGTTGCGATATGAATTATCCGGGGCAATGATTCTCAAAGCATATTGCGAATGCCAGAGGCAGAGGTCGGAAACGCAAACAGCACCGATTTAACGTCGGTCGCGGTCAGACGGAACTTCATAGCCAGCGCAAACAGATTAATGGTTTCCCCCGCATCAGGGGCAAGCAGATGTGCTCCCAGGATCTGATCGGTCTGCCTGTCGATGAGGATTTTATACGCCGCACAGGTGGCTCCCACCTTTCGCAGCGAGCCCCAACTGCTCATATCGCCGTCCTGAACCTCGAAATCGTATCCCGCTTCGCTGGCCTGGTCTTCGTTCATCCCCACTGATGCCAGTTGAGGTACAGTAAACAGGACGCGAGGTACTACGCCATAATCGGGAGTCGCCTGATTGCCCTCCATAATATTTTTCACCACGGTAAAACCCTGCTGATTGGCGACTGGCGTCAGTTTGGGTTGATCGGTGCCAGCCACATCACCGGCGGCATAGACATGCGGATTGGAAATGCTCTGCATAAATTGATTGACCTTGATTCCCGTTTCATCATATTCAATCGCCGCCCGTTCCAGATCCAGTCCCTCGGTAGCCGGGACGCGACCGGCACCATGTACGACCATGTCGGTATAATACTCTTTCTCCATCCAGTTTTGCCTCACAGTCACTTCCAGTTTTCTGTTCTTATTTTTGTATAAGGACAGTACATCTGCAGACAGAATGATGTTGATACCCAGGTCACGCGAATATTTCACAAGGCGGTCGACCAGGGAGGGTTCAAAGTCACTCAGTGGTCGTTTATTGTGATCCATTACCGTGACTGCTGCACCTGCCCGTTGAGCCACATGGGCAAATTCGAACGAGATATAACCCCCGCCAATAAAGAGGATCTCTGCGGGTAACCGGGGCGTCTGCAGAAACTGATCGCTGTGAGTGAGCAAATCCTCTCCGGGAATATTGAGGGTTGCCGGCCTGGCGCCGGTGCAGATCACAATTTTTTCCCCTTCCAGTTCGGCGTCATCGACTTGGATAGTCTGCAAACCCGTGAAGCGCGCAGTGCCCTGGATGATGCTGATATTCTTCTTTTCAAACTTTTTTGTTTTTTGAGGCGTAACGGGTTTTGTGAACGTCTCTTTAAAAGCGATTAACTGCGACCAGTCAATCCTGGCCTGGCTGTCATCAGCAATTAACTGCCCTTTCGACCGTCGTGTCCAGTCAGCCAACTCGGCGGCGTGAACCAGTACTTTCTTGGGATTGCAGCCGTGCAAAGCACAGGTGCCTCCAATTTGCTGCGAATCAATGACAGCGACCTTGAATTTTTCTGCGCACTGCTCAGCAATCCGGGTCGCCGCGGGACCCGATCCCAGAATCAGGATGTCGAATTGTGTGGTCATAACCCATTCTTTTCATCAAGACTGTGTCCAGTTTTACTGTAGAGTCTCCAGGGACATTTGAACCGAGTATAATAGATTGAGAAACACTATGGTTAAATGTGATACGCTTCAGGAAGATCAGAACATGATTTTTAAAGCCTCACTGTAATTGGTGTACCCCGTCAAATCTCCTGATCTATCGGATCAAGGTCGACCTGTTCCGTTTCCGGATCAAAAAACACGTTTCTGGCAAGTGGAAACTGATGTGATCGGCTCTCCAGAAAATGCATGAAATAACCGGCTGTATTTGGAAACACAACCAGATCGCCAATCGACACCCCCTGTGGAAACTGCAAACGCCTCAGGCTTAAGAATTCCGATTCATTACAGTACGCACCCACCAGGTAACCTTCCATCGCTGGTGCTGTCTCCGACACAGTCTTCTCTTTATCTACCGGAATCAACAAAGGATCTACCAGAAAATCATCGCTGTTGGTACGGCACTGCGTGCGATTCATGGAAAGCCCGATGAACCAGCTGCCATCGCTGCGCTGCTTACGAAATTCTACTCGTGCCGCGGTCAGGCCACAACCATCTAAGACACTTCGTCCAGGTTCACACCGCAGTTGAAGCTTGCGGCGGCAGAGTGCTTTGGCAATGGTTGTGTCTTCGCAGTCTGCCTGCAACAGATCCTGTAACCAGTCCTGCTGAACTGGCGATTGGTAATAGGGATAACACTTAGGCTTACCCAGCAGTCTGCCCTCATCTGCAATCAGGCCCAGGCCATGATTCTCCCAGGTCAGCGGATTTCGATTTCCCAGCAGAGCCTGACGGTGTTCTCGCCAGAAACGCTCCCAGGCAGCTTTCGAGTCGAGATAACTCATGGGAAAGCCACCTCCCATGTCCAGAAACACAACCGGATGCTGCTGCGACCGCAAATCATCAATGTAAGGCAGCAGTTGTCGAATCGCCGCAATCCGCTGGTGTCGGCTGTACCCATCCAGATGAAAATGCAGTCCCGTAATCGACAGAGTACTTACCGTTTCAGTTTCCTGCGACCAGAAACGTTGAACCACAGAAGGGACTTCTGCAATATCGAACCCAAACCGCGAGTTCAGCTTTTTGCCCTCATAAGCAAACCCGCTGATCCTTAATGCGATCTTCGTCGTGCGTTTCGCTTCCCGCGCCAGACGTTCTGTGAGTAACAGCTCATCCGTGTTATCAATGGCAATCGTAATCCCCGCATTGATACACAAATGCAACAATTCCTCACTTTTAACAGCCGCTGTGCAAATGATTTTTTCAGCGGGAACTCCCAGGTCAAGCGACTGTCTGATTTCATTCGTACTGGCGGTATCGATCCCACAGCCCTGCTGACTGGCCGCTTCCACGAACGTCAGGCATTTATTCGCTTTGCGGGCAAAATAGACTTCGAAATCCAGACCAAATGCCTGGGCTGTCTCCCGCAGCAGGTTTAAATTCTTCTGGAACGGCTGAAGAGAGAGTACATTCAGCGGGGAACCGTACTCGTGCACCATTTCAGGCAGGACCGGACTGCTGCACAACGACAACATCCAGGTTTCCAGTCTGGCGGGTAGCGGAACAAGCCCCTGGCAGTATTCCCGCAGCATCGCCTGCGTGTCTTCCAATACGAGACTCGAATTTTTTGAGGACTGATCAGATCTGACAGACTCCATGCGACCTCACCTTTGCTGAATGCGACGACAGACAGAACGAGCCCACTGATCGGGATGCTTATGTAACAGTCGCGTCAGGGTGTCGTTCCCCAGAACACAGCCTTCCGTAGCCCGGCCGATGACGGCCAGTCCGCGCATGATCTCCCCAGTGACTGCAACAGGACGACCAGATCGATTGACTTCGATGCCCCCTGCTCCCTGGATACAGCGTGCCCATCCGGCAGAAATGATTTTCGAAAGGATCGAATCCTTCGCGAACTGTTGAGAGTGAGGAATCACAGCATGCACGAGTCGATCCACGTCAATCGCCCTGCCCTGCTGTGTCAGTTTAAGCGTATGCTCCTTCTGGACCACGCTACCTTTCAGAAAATCCAGATTGATCAGACCCGCTTCGATCAGCGCCAGCATCCGCCCGACATTCTCCGCAGGAGGCCCGAACGCGAGCCGTTCCATTTCGACTGCACATTCTGAAAACTCATGCCAGCTGGAAACAGATAAGCCGCCGTGACTGATTCTGCGTACGAGTGCGGAATAGAGCTGCCGAAAGGTTTCACCCACTGCCCAGATTTCATCCGGTTGTTCCCTCCCTGTCGCGACATGGTAAGCATGTTTTAACAGTGCGAAGACTTCTGCTCCCGAACAGGTGCTGCTGGTCCATTGATTGTACCAGTGAGCCAGTTGCTTCGTCGTCGGCTTCATCTCGGGAAACTGCTCTGGATTGACCAGCACCAGCGCTTTGGCCGCGGTCTGCAGAATGACCGGCCAGATCATGCTCTTGAATTCCAGTCCCTGTTCCGGCTGATCCAGATGCATCAATCGAGACCGCCCCTGCTCCCAGATCGTTTCCAGCTGATCCGGCAGTGAGAGCCGATGCTTGTCAGGCTTGGGAAACATCGGCCGACCGCTACGCGAGAAAGGCAGGATACAGTCCACTTCATTCCCCGAGCGTTGATATTTCCATTCGCCCTGCTGGCAGGAAAAAGACCCTCCCCGACCCTCCGTCAAAGCCAGGCAGGCATCGATAAATGTGAGTGCAAAACCACGCACAGCGACGCGCGAGCCGGCAGGAATTCGACCGTAAGTCAGCATCTCGGTGACGGGAAATACATGCGGTATGACTGTTTCAGGCTGGTCCTGGTTATCTGCAGCACTCCGCCACCCTTCATGTCCGATGGAGATCAAGACTTCGTCATAGATTTCTGCAGACGCATTCGTTTTCAACATCCAGCGGTGTTCAATTCGTTGAATATCAATCACTTTCTGCTGTCTATGTTCAATGCTGCAGGAAGCAGGGCAACACTGCAGGATTTTCTTGTAACAGTCCGCAAGATATTCCCCCGTAACAGCACGCGGGATAAACCCGTTCGGATCAGCCATTTCCGGATAATGCCGCTGCAGCCAGTGAACCAGGTCAGGGTACTCGTCTTTCTCTCGAGAGCCCGGAGATTCAGACCAGGTATCAATTAAGCCGGATGCATAATTCATCCGCAGATAGTGTGGTTGATCGGGGTGATACACGGGGCCGGCGCCCGGCACATTCTCGGGATCAAATATGATAATTTGAATTTCATCACGAGAGTCAGATTGATTCAGACGCTGAATCAATCGTTCCAGGCAGTACATGCCTTTGGGACCACATCCGGCCAGGGCGATACGAAACGGTTCTCTCTTACTCGCGGGGGCGGTAAGTGGACCTTGCTGTTCAATGAGATCGGGCATCAGAATTGGGACAAATCAGAGTACTGAGGAGGGTGAAAGGAAAAACCACGATCACGCAGGCCACAATCGACACAGAGATTACTCTCCAGACGTTGTTGCACTTCGGATTCGGTATAACCCAATTGGCTTTCCACCCACTCCGGGGAAAAGATGGTATCCAGGTAACGAGTGCCTGAATCGTGTAAAATCACCGCACAGATTTTGTCGTGCAGTTCGTGTTTCATTGCGCGAACCGTTTCCAGGACTCCCCCTGCCGAACCACCGACGAGCATCGCTTCTTTTTGAACCATGCGCCAGCAGCCGGCGACGCAGTCCAGTTCAGAGACGCGCCGTACGGCATCGAACTGCTGACCTTCTGCCAGGTCGGGAATATTCCCTGCGCCCAGGCCGGGGATGCGTCTCTCGCCTGCCTGTCCGCCAAACAACACACTTCCCATGGCATCGACGGCGACGATCTTTGTTTTTCGCCCGCGCTTCCGCAGGTAATCGCGGCAACCACGAATGGTTCCCGTACTGCTGGTGGCAACAAACAGATAATCGAGCTGACCATTAAGCGCCTCGTCGATCTCTCTGATCGTACCGTTTTCATGCGCTGCAGGATTATGTCTGTTACCATACTGATTAGGCCAGAACGAATCAGGGATTGTCTTCAGCAGCGATTTAACCTTAGCCAGTCTGGCTTTCAGGAAGTCACCTTCCAGTGGCTCCGTCACCATTTCGATTTCTGCACCCAGTGCTTTCATAATCGCAATATTCTGAGGTTGAGCCCGTACGTCTACCACACAAATAAAGGGGAGCCCGTAATACCGGCAGACTTGAGCCAGTCCAATCCCCATATTTCCTGAAGAAGACTCAATGATCGTGGTATGAGAATTAATCTCTCCCGTCTGAAAGGCTTCTTCGATCATGGCACGCGACGGCCGATCTTTCGCACTGCCTCCCGGGTTAAAGCACTCCATTTTGGCGAAGAGGGCCACATCGGGACTGCCCAGATAGCGACGCAGGCGGATCAAAGGCGTGGCCCCGATGGTTTCCAGCACACCTTCCCGGGCCTGGGCTTTCTCCACTGTTTTTTTTCGGTTGTCAATCATCGGCTGCGACCTCTGGTTATACTGGGCAGGTGGGATTGGAGCCCTGAAGCAGGGATACCAGATGCATAGCGAAAAATGTGCCAATATTCTAAGCTTTTGTTTACAGCCGTTTTCTCCCTGTTTGAACACTGAAAACACGTGTAAATTGAGGAGTCAGGCTGCCTTGCGCGAGTCACGATCAGCCAGACTGGTCGTTCAGCAAACAGCTTGTACAGAAGCGGTGTCGGACCGAAATCTACCAGGCCAGAAACGCATCGAGGGGCTTCTGAAGCACCTTCTGCTCTCTCTCGGCAGCAGAGGGCTTGAATTTGTGAACGTCGATTGCGCATCACATTGAATGAGAGCGTCTATCATTCAATGACACGCGGTCCCAATGACCTGGGAAACGCTACGGTCATACCGGAGACAGTCGAGAGACGATCATTCGGTTAATTTCACGACCGCTTTTCCCATTTTGCTGCCGTGAAATAAATCGATGAATGCTTGAGGCGTCTGTTCCAGACCTGTCGTCACGGTCTCTTCCCAATGCATTTTTCCTGCCTGGATCCATTCTGTCATTCTGTTCTGGAACTCATCCTGCTGATCACCATGATCCCGGACGATAAATCCCTGCATTCTCAGTCGTTTGGTGATGATTTTAAACAGGTTGTCCGGCCCTGGCTGAGGAGACTTGTCGTTATAAGTCGAGATCATGCCACAGCAGACGATGCGCCCGAAGTCATTCAGGTTATCAAGGGCAGCCTGCAGATGGTCCCCTCCCACATTGTCGTAATAAAGATCGATGCCTTCCGGAGCCAGTTCTTTCAACCGTGCGGACACATCATCCACCTCTTTATAATTGAAAGCAGCATCGATGCCGGCTTTGTCTTTCAACCAGTCGATCTTCTGTTTTGAGCCGGCACTTCCCACTACGAAGCAACCGTGAAGTTTTGCAATCTGGCAGACAGTCGAACCAACGGCACCGGATGCCGCTGATACAAAGACGCGGTCTCCCTCTTTCAGTTCGCCGATCTTCAGCAGTCCTACGTAAGCGGTCATACCGGTCATCCCCAGAATACCCAGGTAAGCCTGCAGAGGAACCGCTTCGGGATCGACTTTCATCACCCCGGTTCCATCAGACAGCCAGACATCCCGCCAGCCCTGGTTACCCAGCACATAATCCCCCTCGGAAAACTCCTGATTCCGGGATTCTATTACCTTGCCAACGCACGCGCCTTCCATCGGCTCACCAATCTGAAACGGCTTCACATAGCTCTCACCTTCACGCATCCGTCCCCGCATGTAAGGATCGACGGACAGCCATTCGTTTTGCACCAGAAATTCATTTTCCCCGGGAGACTTGAGTTCGGTTTCGACCAGTTCAAAGTGATCCAGAGTCGGCAGTCCCTCGGGATAGCCTGTGAGCTGAAATTGTCGCGATTGCATATTCTCTTTTCCTTTCCTCTCAGACGAGCTATTTTGTTTCATTTCAAAAATTCAGCGAACTGACAGACACTCAGGATTTCATCGCATGAATCAGTTTTTTATTGACAAATTCCAGAATCCCGAGATGAGACAGCTCACGACCGTAGCCGGAATGTTTTGTACCTCCGAATGGTAATTCTGCCTGCGAGTTTGTCGGCTGATTAATGAACATCATGCCCGTATCGACCTGTTCCGCCACGTGACGGGCCCGGTCAATATCCTTGGTATAGACAGAGCCACCCAGTCCGTAAGACGAATCATTGGCAACCTGGATCGCTTCTTTTTCATCTTTAACAACATAGACACTCGCGACGGGACCGAATAATTCCTGATCATAAGTCGGCATATCGCGGGTGATGTCAGTCAGAATGGTCGGGTTATAGAATGCGCCCTCACGGTCGGGCCGTCCTCCCCCCAGCACGACGGTTGCGCCGGCATTGATGGTTTTCTGCACCATTTCATCCAGGTTGACCGCAGCCTCCTCGGTCGACAGTGGCGCCACATCGGTTTCCGGATCGAGCGGATCACCCAGCTTGAGTTTAGACATTTCCTCTTTAAAGGCAGACAGGAATTCATCGGCAACTTTCTGGACAATTATAAATCGTTTTGAAGCTGCACAGGATTGCCCTGTATTTGTCATTCTTCCCTGGACGGCCATTTTAATCACATGTTCCATATCCGCATCTTCCAGCACAATAAACGGATCGTTGCCGCCCAGTTCCAGAACCGAACGCTTGAGTTTGTGCCCTGCCTCTCCGGCGACGATCGCACCTGCCTTATCACTGCCCGTCAGTGAAACGCCCTGAATGCGGTCGTCTTCGATGACAGACTTGATGAATTCCTTGGGAATAAAAAGATTTGTGAAAACACCCTCGGGTGCACCGCAGTCTCTGAACAGATCATGAATAGCCTGCGCACACTGCGGAACGTTGCTGGCATGTTTTACCAGAACCGTATTTCCTGCCATGATATTCGGAGCGGCGAACCGCGTGACCTGGTAAAAGGGAAAGTTCCAGGGCATTATCCCCAACAGAACGCCAATCGGTGCATATTGCACATACGCATCCGCATCGTCGACTTCCATAGGCTGGTCGGCCAGAAACTTTTCAGCACCATTGGCGTAGAACTCGGCAATTTCCGCACAGAAATTGATTTCTTCGCGGCTTTCTGAGATTCGTTTGCCCATCTCCAGTGTAATCAGCCTGGAAAACTCATCGATGCGCTCTCGCAGTCCTGCTGCATACTGCAACATCAGGTTTTTACGTTCGTCAAAGGAAGTATGCCGCCAGCAATCGAAAGCCTCATCAGCCTGCTCAATCGCCTCGACTGTCTGTTCCCGCGTGAGCGGATCATATTCCTTGAGTGTTTCATTGGTGAGAGGATTGATACTGACATATGCCATGACTGATTCTCCTGTTTAAATGAACGACGGATAAGCCATTTCTGAAATGGTCTCCGTTCCGGGTTATCATAATTTAAATGAACTCTATTCAGCGACCGTGCTTCCATTGAGACTTCTGTTAAATCCGGACGCGATGCGGCTGAGAAGGCGACGTGGCCACGGGCTGACTTCCTGCGGCACGTACCGAGGAAATCATGAACGGGTCTCGCGGTAAAGCCGGCATTTGAGAGAAGTCGATCTCCAGTTTCTGATCTCGCACTTCATAGTGAATCTTTTGTGTCAGAAACCGAGAAGTCAGTTGCATCAGACTGACCGTGATCCATTCTCCCGGGCAGCGATGATTTAACGCATATTCACCACCTCCCTGGGGGATGAAATCATAGGGAGTCGGTTCCCGCTGCGAAAATCGATCGGGTTGAAACAGCTCCGGCTCTTTCCAGATGCGACCGTCGTGATTCGTGCCATACAAATCGAGCAGTACACGCTTCCCCCGTGGAAATTCAAAACCGTTCCATTCAAAATAAGTCTGCACAATCGCCGCTGTAAAAGGAAAAAATGGATAGTAGCGTCGCACTTCCTGCACAAAAGCTCGTACATATTCATCAGAACCAGATTTCAGTTTTTCCCGACAATCGGGATGAAAATGCAGAGCATGGGCGATTAACGTCATATACACGGAAATCGCGACGACCGGTCTCAATAGATTCAACAGTTCGACGGCGGCGACTTGCGGTTCCAGCAGATTATTTTTCAGATCACGATGCCAGGCGATGGTCGACGCCGGGCTGTGTGCGGGGAGCGAAATCTCCTGGGCTCGGATTTGTTTTATCAAGTCTGTGATCCAGGCATTCGTCTGTCGCCGCGCCATACGTGCACGAAAATGTCCCATGCCGATTTTCGCTGCATCGTGGAACAGTGACGTCAACTGCCTGGTTCGTAACTCCACTTCGGAATCCGCGAGGGGAACCCCTGCCCAGTCGCAGACAGCGATTGTCAGTGCCCGTTGGAATTCTTCGTACAGAGGTACTTCCGCCATCTCTTTCCAGCGAGGTACGGCTGCTGACAGCTGTCGTTCCGTCAGCACTTCTAAATGATCGATCTGCTCGGTCGTCATGATCGACAAAAACATCTGCTTGCGATGTCGATGTGCGTCTTCATCCAGCCCCTGAACGCCTCCCTGGCCAAACAACGTTTTCATGACTGCCCTGGGTGCCGCTCCCGCTCGACAAAAAAGATCGGGATCATAAAACACCTGAGCGGCTTCCTGTCCTCGCATGCAGAACGTTTTCTGCAACAACAGTCGCGCCTCAAACAGATCGGACTGTTCGTTCTGACAGTTTCTGGAAATGAATCCATAAGGGTCTCTCAACAAATCAAGAGTACTGTCCCATTTCTGCAATTGTGGAATCGGATTCATAATTTCATTCCAGTTGATGAGAGTTTTTTTGGATGTTGCCAGGACACATTGTTCTCTTCATGGATTTCAATAGTTTGACGCTGGTTGCGACTGTCGCTTGAGCCTTCAGACCGGACGCTCTGCAACCAGCCGGAAGTCCGGTTTGCTTCCGCTTTACGGATAATCTTCCTGCCAGACAGGATCTTTTTGTTTGAACGGTCATTCCCATCTGTGGCTGATTTTAATTCACGCAATTCCCGTACCTTTAGGATTGGGAGCAACAGGAAATTTCCTGTTCTGAGTAAGCTGATTAGTAGATCGAGGATTAAGGGCGACAATCTGTCTCAGGAGACCAGAACAATTTTCACATTGCCTTCTTTCCGATCCACATTCATCCCCACATCACGAGGGTGACGACGCAAGGTGCAGTCGATGGTTGCTTCACCCATGCGCAGATTTTTGATCGAGATCCACTGAATGGCAGGCGGCAACATGGGATTTTCAAAGCGGATTTCAGACAGATGGGAATAGAACTTGAGACCCAGACAGGATTGCAGCAGCATGAACACGGAACCAGCGGCCCAGGCCTGGGGAGCACAGGCGACCGGATACAAGGTCGGTGCGTGTCCGTTGATTCGGTCGAAACCGCAAAAGAGTTCCGGCAAGCGATGCCATTCCAGAAAACAGGAGACATCGAACATCCCTGCCAGCAGTCGGGTACACTCTGACTGATATCCATAACGCGACAGGCCGGCAGCACACAGGGCAGTATCATGGGGCCAGATGGAGCCGTTATGATAGGACATCGGATTATATCTCAATTCCCCGCGGGAAATGGTGCGAATGCCCCAGCCGTTGAAGGTATCCTCATCCATCAACGTCTCTGCGAGTCGCTTGACGTACTGTTCTTCCACAATCCCGCTATACAGGAGATGACCGGCGTTGGAATTTTTAACGGCACAGGGATTTTTATCTCCATCCAGGGCAATGGCAAAGGTTCCAATCGCATCGACCCAGAACCGTTCATTAAACTTTTTTTTCAGATCGACTGACTCTGCACGCAGCTGGTTGGCCCATTCTTTCTCACCAAAGATTTCTGCCAGGTCAGCGGCCCTGTTTTTTGCAGCATACACATATCCCTGAACTTCGCTGAGTGCGATGGCGCCTTCTGCATTTTTTCCATCAGCGTGAAAGACGGAATCATCCGAGTCTTTCCAGCCCTGTTGCTTTAAGCCATCTTCATTCTGCCTCATGTACTCGAGAAAACCATCGCGGTCGGGATCTCCATAGCTGTCGATCCATGCGATGGCGCGTTTGATATTCGTCCAGATTTTTTCCAGGAACTCCAGATCTCCTGTCCGCCAGTAATAATGGGCAGCCAGGATCACAAACAAGGGAGTGGCATCCACAGTCCCGTAATAACGCCGAAAGGGAATCTCGCCTAAAGCCGCCATTTCCCCTTCACGGATTTCATGAAATATCTTTCCTGGTTCTGATTCAGCAACAGAATCGAGTTCTGTAGCCTGCGTGGCTGCCAGAAAGTTGAGAACGCCTTTTGAAAGCTGTGGATGAATCCACAACGTCTGCAGAGCAGTAATGATTCCATCACGTCCGAAAGGAGTGGAAAACCAGGGGACCCCCGCATAAGGATAAGGACCATGGGGGGTTTCAGACGTCAGCATCATCAGATCGGAGGTGGAACGGTTGATCCAGTCATTAAACTGCTCATTCGAAGTTTCGATGCAGGTTCTCTCCAGATTGAACTGATCGATAAAAGTCGAAACCTGTTGGATCGCCTGTTGATGGCTGCGTTTCGTAACCGGGATCTGGTCATTCTGGCAGGCGACGATGGTCCGCAGAGTATCGGATTCACCTGGCTGAAGTTGAATGCGAATGTTCGCTTCTTTGTCAGAGACGGTTTGCTCCTTTCCCTGGACATCAATTTCCGTGCTGCGTTCGATTTGATCCAGCCCCCGATATTTAAGCAGGGCGGAGTCAGAATTGACTTCGACAGGCAGCACCGATCCCCGCCGACTGCGATGATTCCCGCGCACTTCAAAAATATCGAAAAAATCAGCCGCATAGTGATATTTTATTTCGAAAACCAGTGGCGCATTGGAATAGTTCGTCAGTCTCAGGTTTTCATACAGGATGGCGCCTTCAATGATGATGGAACGGGAAGCATGCAGTTGCCCTTTCGGTAACACCAGACGGTCTCCCTCGTGGATATCAGGCGTTGTCAGTTCAACCATCAATACGCTATTGTCCTCTTTCATCGTAGAATTCAACAGCATGGGCCGACGATCGTTGATCAGCAGTTCCCAGTGAGAAAGATGTCTCGTCCCCAGGTGATACACCCCCTGCTCTCCGAGCCCGGTACGGGAGATATCCCCCAGCAGGTCAAGCACGGCAAAGGTGTCTCCCTGTTTTAGAACCTGATTTCGAGAGTCGGTTTTCTGTGAACCGGCAGCGTAATACCACTGATCGTCGATTTGAATGACGTCATCCATAGGGTGTTCTTTTCCAGTTAAGGCCGACAGCTTGTCTGAGCTGTACTTTACTTTTGAAAAGCAATTCCCTTTGAAATTACGGGCTGCGTTGCTGATGAAGCATGATGGTCCTGGTTTTTAAAGACAGGTTTGCTGGGATGTGCTTTTCTCTTCCACTCAGCGAGTACGTTCTGATAAGTTTGCAGGTAGCCTTGTGCCATGTGCTGACAGGTAAAACGGTTTTCAAAATACTTTCGGCAGAGCCGTCGATCCAGCTGGCTGATTTTTGAAACCGCTGCAACCGCTTCTTGTACCGTCTCCACAATAAACCCGCTCACGCCAGGTTTGACGACTTCCGGGACAGAACCTTCCATGAAGGCAATCACGGGAGTGCCACAGGCCATCGCTTCGGTCATGACCAGACCGAACGGTTCTGGCCATTTGATGGGAAACAACAGGGCGCGGGCACCACATATCAGTTCTGATTTTTGGGGCTCACCGACTTCCCCCAGATATTCAATCAGGGGATGCTCCAGAAAGGGCTTGATCCGGGATTCGAAATAGGCTTTATCAGTCGCATCCACCTTGGCTGCCATCTTCAGATGGGTGTTGGATTTCAGAGCGATATCAATCGCTTCTTCCGGACCTTTATCGGGACAGAATCTTCCCAGAAACAGCAGGTAATCTCCGGGGCTGTCATTGTACTTTTCATTAACGGGAATTCCATTATACACGGTTGAGACCCAGTTGGCATCAGGAATAAAACGCCGCTGCGCATCTGAGATAGAGACAACAGGCACTTCTGGAAATTCCTGGTACAGGGAAATCACATCCGGTCGGTCCAGGCGGGAATGCAGTGTGGTCACATGCGGGATGTCAAGATGACGCACCAGGGGAAAATGAATCGTTTCGATATGAAAATGGATAATATCAAAGCGGTCACGCATCTGGATCAGCTTTTCCAGTTGAATGATCTGAGCGATCTCCGGATCTCGCGGCGTCTGAGATAAACGCAGCGATTGCTCTATAATCGCATACAGATCGGCGGTCGTTTTTGAATCTCCCGATGCAAATAAGGTGACATCGTGCCCTTCCTTAACAAGTGATTCCGTCAGATTCGAGACCACTCTTTCAATTCCCCCATAGGTCTGTGGAGGAACGCTTTCAATCAATGGTGAAACCTGGGCGATCCGCATTTTCTCTCCTTAGTTCAATGTGAACCTCGTATGTATTTTCCTATGCCACCATCTCAAAAAAGTTTGTGTAATGGTGACTGTCAAACAATTTTAGACATATCAAGTAACATCCACTGAAAGGGCTCCTGTCTCGTATCTCCCGACGTCTCATTTTTAACTCGCAGAAACTGAGAGAAAACACGTCGGAATCAATTGCCCTTCGCAGCGAGAAACACCCTTGCAAATGATGAGCCAGTCAGAACAGAAGATTTTAAACTATTATCAAATCGCCGTTTTCGCGTTTCAGAAGCAAATTTCCACCCGCTTAAATAAGCCGGAATCATTGATCGCCCATGGCGCATCGTGCGCGTTGATAGACCAGAAACAGATAAGTCGAAGAATAAGCATCACGCGCATCGACTCAGGCAGTGAGAAGAACCGGAAAACGCGACAAGCCACGGCATTACAGGAAATATTACCGCTCAGGAACGCTGGTCGAACTTTGTTTCTCACCGATCCTGTGTAGTGGCCCGCGATTTGCTCGCTATATTTGCTGCTATTAGCAAATGGGAATGATTAGTTCATGCCAGTGAAGTGATTCTGAGCGGAGGTTGCGTGAGTCTGCTTACCAGTGAGCGCGCTTTTGGTACGGGTGTCGCTAGATAATAAAACAGGGAGGAAAGATGAAAACGGGATTAATGAATTCAACGTGTTCTTCCAGTCAATCGGCAAAACAATGCCCTCTCTCACAGAATGTCGCTAACAGCGAGCGTGTGCTTTCGTTACTGGGAGGGGGAAGCCTGCTCTTGATGGGATTGAGACGTGGTTCGGGCGCAGGTTTACTGGGCGTGGCCGCAGGAGCCTCACTGCTATATCGCGGGTGGACGGGGCACTGTCACCTGTATGAAGGTCTGGGTATTAACACGGCTGAATCACAGCGAACGCGACCCGGTGTTGCCTCGCACCAGGGAAGCAAAGTACATAGTGCCCTGCACATCAATCGTGATCGCCAGGAAATTTACGAGTTCTGGCGAAATCTGGAAAACCTTCCCCAAATCATGCAGCACCTGGAATCGGTGACAGTGATCGATGAAAAGCGTTCTGAATGGGTGGCCCGCGCGCCATTCGGAAAAACGCTGCAGTGGGAAGCCGAGATTATCACAGACAAACCGGGGGAAGTGATCGCCTGGCAGTCATTACCCGGTTCTCAGGTGGATACCGCAGGTTCTGTTCATTTTAAAGATTCGTCTACGGGCGCCGGCACGGAACTTGTGGTTTCGATCATGTACAATCCCCCCGGCGGACAAATCGTCACTCAAATCGCGCATCTGCTGGGACAGGATCTTCAGACGGAATTGAATCAGGATCTGAGGGAATTTAAACAACTTCTTGAGGCGGGTGAGATTGCGACGAACGCGATCGCACCGGAACCGGGTCAGATCCAGAAACCGGTGATGTTCGATCTGAAGGTAGATAAATCATAATTGTCGATCTCCTTGCTCGTGTTTTAAACAGGAGCCACCACTTCCAATAACCATTTAACAGATGTGAGATTATCATGAGAGCTGTTTCCTGGCATGGAAAAGAAGACATTCGTGTAGAAACATTTCCCGATCCACAGATTGTAAATCCCCGCGACGCCATCGTGAAAGTCAGTATTACAGCCATTTGCGGATCGGACCTGCATCTTTATACGGGACGAATTCCGACGATGCATGCGGGAGATATTCTCGGCCATGAATTCATGGGAGAAGTCGTCGCCGTGGGGCACGAAGTGTCGAATCTCCAGATCGGTGATCGAGTCGTCGTCCCCTTTACGATTGCCTGTGGCGGCTGCTATTTCTGCAAACACGATCTCTGGTCTCTCTGCGATAATTCGAACCCCAATGCCTGGATGGTGGAAAAACTATACGGTCACTCTCCGTCTGGACTGTTCGGGTATTCACACATGCTGGGAGGCTATGCTGGCGGGCAGGCGGAATACGTACGCGTGCCCTTCGCTGATGTCGGGCCGATCACTGTGCCTGAAGGGCTCTCCGATGAGCAGGTACTGTTCCTGTCAGACATTTTCCCTACCGGCTTTATGGCTGCTGAAAATTGTCAGATCAGAGAAGGTGACACGGTCGCGGTCTGGGGTTGTGGTCCTGTGGGACTGTTTGCCATCTGGAGTGCCTATAAATTAGGGGCAGGACAGGTGATTGCCATTGATCGCTTCCCCGAACGCTTGAAACTGGCCCGGGAATATTGCAAAGCCAAAACGCTCAATTACGAAGAAGTGGACGTATTCACCATGCTTCAGGAATTAACGGGCGGACGCGGACCGGATTCCTGTATCGATGCCGTTGGCAGCGAAGCGCACGGCACGACTCTGGATGCGTGGTATGACCTGGCTGCAGAGAAACTGCTGCTGGAAACAGACCGCGGGCATGTCTTGCGGCAGGTCATCCATAGTTGTCGCAAAGGAGGAACCGTTTCGATCCCCGGTGTTTATGGCGGCTTTCTGGACAAAGTTCCTATTGGGGCGGCATTCGGAAAAGGACTGCAGTTGCGAATGGGCCAGACACACGTGCATCGTTATTTACCACGATTGCTTGAATATATTCGTGAAGGCGAACTCGATCCTTCGTTCCTGATTACACATCGCAGTTCACTCGAACAGGCTGCGGACATGTATCGGATTTTTGAACAGAAGCAGGACGAGTGCATTAAGGTAGTATTACAGACATGAAATCCAGCTTAAAACAACAACTCGTATGGGCATCTGCCGGTCTCGGACTGGCTTTGGCAGGACGTTCTCTTTACCGGCGGATGAATCGCTTAAACCTGTCAGGCCGCACTGTCTTAATAACGGGAGGTTCCCGCGGACTGGGCCTGGTGCTGGCGCGTCAGTTTGCAGCGCAAGGGGCGAAACTGATTTTATGTGGGCGCAATAAGGATAAACTTCTGCGGGCAGGCAAAGAGTTATTTGAAAATGGCGCCAACGTCAGTTGTATCACCTGCGATGTGACTCAACCGGACCAGGTCAAAGAGATGGTCTCCCAGATTGAACGGCATTTTAACAGCATTGATGTGGTGGTGAACAATGCCGGCATCATTCAGGTCGGTCCGATGGAATCCATGGAGCGACAGGATTACCAGGAGACAATGCAAACCCATTTTTATGGTCCGTTACATGTAATCGAAGCGGTCCTTCCCGGAATGCGGAAACGTGGTGCTGGCCGCATCGTGAATATCTCATCCATCGGTGGTCGCATCAGTGTGCCTCACATGCTGCCCTACAGTGCCAGTAAATTCGCCCTTGTCGGCTACTCGCTCGGATTGCGGAGTGAACTGGCAAAAGAGGGGATCGGCGTTGTAACGGTCTGTCCCGGTATGATGCGAACGGGCAGCCCCCAGAACGCGTACTTTAAAGGACAGCATGAAGCAGAATACGCTCTGTTTAAAATAAGCGATTCCCTGCCTCTGATCTCCATGAGTTCTGAAAAGGCAGCCCGACAGATTCTCAAGGCCTGTCAACACAATGACGGATTTCTTGTACTGGGGTTACATGTCAAGCTGGCTGAAAAACTGTATGCGCTCTGTCCCGGCCTGATGGGTGATGCGCTGGGCATTGTCAATCGCATCCTGCCCGCACCAGGTCCCGCCGGGTATGTTCGAAAAAAGGGAGCAGAAAGTCAGTCGAGATGGTCTGAGTCCTGGTTGACGGAATTGACTCAGAAAGCGGCTGAACGTAACAACGAACTCTAAAGAATTCATTGGAATCCATCGAGAGAACGTGATTACGTTGCCGCTGGATCAGAGTGATGAGCCAAACGGGAATGCTCAGTGATTTCTGAGTGCATGAATTAATTCATCTTTGTCCATCTTCGAACGACCTTCGATACCGACTTCTTTCGCTTTATTGTAAAGCTCCTCTTTCGTCCAGTCTTCGTATTTCCCTGCTTTGCCTCCCCGTTTCCCGGTTGTCTGACGATCGGAATTGGCAATGCGGGCTGCCTTTTCCTTACTCATTCCTTTATCGCGAAGGGTTTGATATTGCTCATCATCTTTGATGGTGGGGCCATGACTTTTCACCATGATAATCTCCTTAGTGATTTAACCTTAAACTCTGTTCAGAAAGAACGATACTCAGTCAGGTGCTTCCTGTATTTCAGCCGGCGCGCGTCGCGCCTCCGAGGATGGTCAGAACTTCCCCGGTGACATAGCTGGAATCCGCGTTGGAAGCGAAGTACACGTAAGCCGGCGCAATCTCTTCCGGCTGGGCGGGACGTCCATAGGGAGAGCCGCTACCAAAGTCCTTTACTTCTTCCTCGGAACGTTCCGCCGGATTCAATGGCGTCCACACCGGTCCTGGCGCGACACAGTTCACCCGGATTTTCCGATCCACCAGATTCTGGGCCAGAGACTTGGTAAAGGCATGGATCGCTCCTTTAGTTGCTGAATAATCCAGCAGACGACCACTGCCCTCCAGACCGGTGATCGAACCGGTATTGATGATATTCGCACCCTCTTTCATATGCTTTAAAGCAGCCTGCACCATATGAAAATATCCATAAATGTTCGTCTTGAAAGTATGGTCCCACTGTTCTTCACTGATATCGTCGATCCCATCCTGGTGCTGCTGGTAAGCGGCATTATTCACAAGAATATCCAAGTGACCATACTCGGATACCGTTTGCTCCACCGCAGACTTGCAGAAGGAAGCATCAGTGACATCACCGCAAATCAGCAGGACCTGATCACAGCCACCGTTGCTGCCGACCGTCTGTTGAATGTAGTTACGAATGGCTTCCGCATCCTGCTGCTCTTCTTCCAGATAGGTCAGCGCAATACAGGCACCTTCGCGGGCAAACAACGTTGCGACAGAACGCCCGATTCCGGAATCTCCACCTGTAATCAACGCTACCTTTCCCTCCAGCTTATTTGCGGCTCGGTAATCGGGGGCTTCGAAATGCGGATGAGGATCCATCGCTTCTTCAATTCCAGGTTTTTCCAGTCCCTGGGGAGGAAATTCCGGCGTAGGCTGTTGGCGGGGCATAATACGTTTCCTTTGTGCTACTGATTCGAGTCAAATAAAATGAGTCGTAAGATTTTTCGTAGAAGTCTTTTATCAGTGATCACAGCATTTCGCGTACCAATTCCGTCAGGAAATCATCAGAGCATTCAGCGCAAGGACTTCGGTAACCTTCGCGGAAATAATGACGGTCTGTGCCAGCGAGAATCGACTTTGACTGTTCTCTCTTTGAACAATCTGCTCGGCGGGAATTCACCGGTTCAGACAATTCTGATTTGAGAAACGGGTTATTCTTTATCAGGAAGCACCGAGTAATAATAACTGACGTCGCGAATCTGATCCGGCTTCAGTCCGTCGACAGCCGCATGCATCAGATTGGCTGACTTGGAACCGCCGCGGTTGCGGTTTTGAAACAGTTTGATCTGCAGCGCGAGATAATCCTGGTACTGTCCGATCAGAGTCGGGTAAGCATTTTTGAATGGCTTGCGTGTCGTAGAGTGACAGTCTGCACAGGCGGGGACATCCTGATCTGCAATGCCTTCTGCAGCGATCTCGGCACCGCGTTCAAATGACGCAACTTCTGCTTCAGAATCGCGGTTACTCGATGCTTCTCCGTTCTGATTTTCCTTCGAAGGAAACGGGGGCAGACGAGAATAATAACGTGATATCTCCTGGATCTCTTTCTGATTCATCCTGCTGGCAATTACCTCCATGGTACCGCTCAAGCGATTGTCATGATGATAGGCTTCCAGGGAGACCCGTAAATAAGCCTCATTTTGTCCTGCCAGTCGGGGAAATACGCCCAGTCCCCTCCCCTGCCCGTCTACGCCATGACAGCCCGCGCATTCTTCGATTACCAGGTGCGGAACTGGTAAAGAAGTTCCTTCTGCTGAATCGATCGACTGATCACTCTGCTTTTGATGTTCCCCCCAGACCAGTTCATCGTATTCTGCAAGATCCAGTTCAGAATATTGCAGCAGAAACGCAACGACAGGCCAGATTTCATCATCGCGCTTCAGTTCGGGCCAGGCAGGCATCCCTGTCATTTTAATCCCGTGTTTCACAACATAGAAAAGTTCCTGGGGTTCACGCTGCGGGACGATTTTTTGCAAATCAGGCGGCTGGGGAGTCATCAGCGATACCAGTCGCGGGCGCACGCTGTCCGGTTTACCGTGACAGACGCGACAACCGGTTTCATAATGGCCTGCTCCTTTAATGATCAGTGCCCGATCCTCAAGGTCAGGAACTTTGATTCCGGTGCTGTGCGTCGCGACAGATCGCTCTTTGGTAAAATTCAGAAACCATCTGGTGATTTCCCAGTGTCCCGAACTGGCTTTCACAGGAATCACGCCACTGACGACGACCAGCGCGCCGCCGATGACAGCAACCAGGCCTAGAGTACCAATGATTTTCCAGCGTCGTTTCATGATGACAACTCCTCTCGCTGACTTTTGATCCACAATAAATCCACTGTAAGCCAGATCCCTCCGGAAAGGTAAACAATCCCGCCCACGACCAGCATGATTGCACCTCCCAGATGCTGATCCTGCAGCGCAGACATGGTTGAAAATCCCTGATGATGTGTATAAACCGAACGTGGTGCGAGTGCCAGTAAAGCGCCCAGCAGGGTCATATGCATGGACGTCAACAGCAGCCCGACTACTCCCGCGGCACTCCGCGCACGACTGCGGAGGATCGTCCCGCCGAAAGCGGATATCCAGACTGCGACGCCCGCCAGCAGAAAGGACCCCTGTTCTGCAACGAGTCCCCAGGCTGTCATCCGAGCCAGATGATGCAGCCCTGGTGCATGCCATGCCCAGACAATAATCAGTTCTGCCACCGACGCCGGGATCGGTGCGAAGAACACGGGGTACTTGATCACGGGATCAAACCGACTGCCGGCAATAGCCAGACTGAGCAAGGGAGCTGCTACAGCCACAACCAGCATATGCATGGTCATGTGCGCAAAAAACGCATGATGTGCCAGCGCAGGAAGTGGCCCCGACCAGGCAACCGCCAGGCTAAGCAGCCCTGCCAGCAGCAACCAGACCTGCACCTTCCGATAACTGGCAGAGGAATGGTTGTTATCCGCACTTGTCGTTTGATTCGTCTTCGTGATTGCAGTCATGCCAGTTCTCATTAGTCACAATTTCCAAAAAACAGTGCCACCGTCGCTACGAACAAGGTCGCAACAGTACTCAAAGCGGCGAGCAGAAAAGTTGCCATTCCCAGAAAGCGGTAACGATCCAGAGGCGTATCGTCATTATGAGAAAGATCTGCAGCAAGATGTCGATGTCGACGAAAACCGCTCCAGCCAGAGTAGCCGATCACGGCGATTGCCAATAGCGTATAAATTCCAATCGCGATTCTCACGGTAGTAAAACTGTTTGCCGAACCGGAATATTTCGCGCACCAGATCGCAGCGGTCAGGTAACAGGCCAGCAGGTGCAGCGCCCAGACAAACGGTGGTAGAAACATGAACCAGATGCGTTCATGCCTTTCATGATATTTTTCAGAATGATGTTGTTCCTGCTCCATGATGGTCCTCATGATACACTGGGAAAACCTGCGATCACGCCGACAGTCATAACCACAGTCAAAGCCAGAAAATGCCAGTACAGTGAGACATTCACAATGTCCGCATCCCAGCGGTCCGTCATTTTCCCTGCCGCCCTTCTCGCCAGGCAGTACAATTGCATGATGATTCCCAGGATCACATGCAACACAGTCCAGCCCGTCAACACCCAGACGATTGCCGGGTAGACATGCTGTGTGGGATCAAGGCCGGTCAACCAGGGGCCGGCCAGTAGCGCACAGCCACCTGCCAGTGAAAAAACGGCGGCCAGCGAGAGCGACAGATAAAAGGCGCTGGTATACCCCGCCCGATTCCAACGTCGGGAGAGCAACGTCAAGCCATACGCGATCATCACCAGTACCAGTCCCGTGACCGGCCAGAAGACTCCCGGCCCCGGCAGCGGTTGGGGAGGAAAATCATCGTGAATCGTCCAGTAAAAGAAATAACCAAAGATCAGTGAGACGAATGCCGTGATGTCAGCAGTCATCGTGATAAACATGGCCCACCAGCCGACGGCACTGGGACCGGAAATATACAAGGGCAACGAGAGTCCCAGCCCCACATCTTTCATTTCTTTTTCGGGTATTTCCGCGGTGCCGGTCCAGACCCAGGTCAGAATGACAACGATCGCGATCAATCCACTGAGAATTGCAGCCAGCCACCAGTGATAGGTCGCAAAAATAAAAAACCCACCCGTAAATAATGCGGCAAAAAATGTGAGAAAAGTCGGCCCTCCTACCCGCAGGCATTGGATGGGCTCCGCATCGATCACCGTTGTGACCAGCGTCTCCCGTCTCCCTTCCACCGCGTCGGGCAGATAAAAACGACCTTCATCTACATCGCGCACAAAGTCAGGTTGTTCCCATAACGGATAACGACTGTTGATGATGGGAATCGTGCGTACGCCCCAGGGTTGATCCGGCATTTGTGCCAGCCACTCCAGTGTTCCCGCCTTCCAGGGATTTCGCTCCGAAAGCGGCTGGTTCCTGCGAGGCCGTACGACATCATATAAAAAGAGCACGAAACCGGCTGCCAGAATGATCGATCCCAGGCTGGAGATCAGGTTCAGAGTATCGAAGCCGATGTCAGCAGGATAGGTAAATACGCGACGGGGCATTCCCAGTAAACCGGTGATATGCATAGGAAAAAATGTAATATTGAAGCCGATCAATACGAGCCAGAAAACAATTCTGCCAATCCGTTCCGAAAGCTGTTTTCCCTTGACCAGCGGAAAGAAATAGTAAAAGCCCGCCATAATCGGAAAGATGGTTCCTCCAATCAAAACGTAATGCAGATGGCCTACGATGAAGAAAGTATCATGCGCCTGAAAATCAAAGGGCGCCACCGCCACCATTACTCCCGTTAATCCGCCGATGATAAACGTCGCGAGACCTGCAAAAATGAAATGCAGACAGACTGAGCGTTTGACATTTCCTGCAGTAAACGTTGCCAGGAAACAGAAGAGTTGCACTCCGGTTGGAATCGCCACGGCCTGCGAAGCCGCGGAAAAGATGCCGATCGAGATGCCAGGCAGACCAGTGGTAAACATATGATGGACCCACAACCCGAAACTGAGAAAACCGGTCCCCACCGCCGACAGCACGACCCAGCTGTATCCGACCATTGGAGTTCTGGCAAACGTCGGTACCATCATCGCCATCAGAGCAACCGAGGGCAGAAACACGATATAGACTTCCGGATGTCCAAAGATCCAGAAGAGATGCTGCCATAACAGCGGGTCACCGCCCCGCTGGGGATCGAAGAAAGGCCAGTCAAACGCGCGTTCCATCTCCAGCAGAATGTCACCTGCAATCAGTGGCGGAAAGGCAAACAGAATCATTCCCGCAACAACCAGGATGTACCAGCAATACAGGGGAATCAGATTGATCCGCATTCCAGGGGGACGACATTTGAGGACACCCACTATCAATTCAATCGCGGCAGCAATCGAGGCAATTTCAATGAAAGTTAATCCCAGTAACCAGATATCAGCGCCTATGCCAGGTTGATATGAAGTCGTCAGCGGGGGATACATAAACCAGCCCCCTTTGGGAGCGGCGTCGAAAAACAGGGAACCACAGACAAAGATTCCACCGATCACGAAACTGTAGAAGCCGTACGCTGACAAACGGGGAAAAGGCAGATCGCGTGCGCCCAGCATCTCAGGGAGCACCATGATGGAAAACGCTTCAAAAATGGGAACGGCAAACAGGAACATCATCACCGAGCCGTGCATCGTAAAGATCTGATTGTACTGATCAGCGGTTAAAAATGTATTACCAGGCACCGCAAGCTGAATCCGCATCAGCAGCGCCAGCACGCCACCAAACAAAAAGAAACAGAACGAAGCGACGGTATACCACAAGCCCACTTCGGAATTATTGACTGCCGACCAGTAGCGCCAGCCGCGCGGCGTTTCCCAGGCCTTCAACAGTCTCTCTGCAGACTGCCGACGGTATTCTGCAGAATCACGATCCTGCTCTGAGATCAAATTGGAGGGTTCAGAATCCATATCGTCCGGCTTCATTTCAGTTGTTCTAAATACTTTGACAGAGATTGATATTCATCGTCACTGAGCGCGCGAAATTCAGGCATCTTCACACCGGGTTTTAATGCAGAGACATGCGCGATCCAGTTCTGAAGGTTTTCCCGATTATTCACAAACATGTCTGCTCCCAGGGAATTACGACTGCCGATATGTGTCAAATCCGGTCCGATGGTTCCGTCGGCCTCCGTTCCCCGTATGGTGTGACAGGCACCACAGCCCGTTTGCAGGAATAGCTCCTCTCCTCTTTCAGCGGCTTCGTTTCGCGGTGCCAGTCTGTCTGCAGACTGCTGCGCCAGCCACTCGTCATACTCCGCTTTTTCGACGACATCGACCGTAAAATTCATGTAGGCATGAGACGCACCACAATACTCAGCACAGGCCCCCCGAAAACGTCCGGTCTTGGTGGGATGCAGGGTGAGGTGCGTGGTACGGCCGGGAATCATGTCTACTTTTCCGCCCAGTGAGGGAATCCAGAACGAATGCACGACATCTTTGCTGGAGAGGATAAATTCAACCGGTTCGCCGCGAGGCAGTCGAATTTCATTAGCCAGTTCGATCGGCTCCCCGCTTTGATTTGGATAACGCACACGCCACCACCATTGGTAGCCCTGCACCTCAATCTGCAGAGTCCCCGCCGGTGGTCGAGCCAGCAGTGCAGGCAGAAGATTTAAACCATAGATCAAAAGAATGGTCAGAATGATCGTGGGAGCGATCGCACCTCCCCCGATAATAAACAGGGCGGATTTCTGCCGATGATGGGCGTCAGGATTCAGATGCAGGGTATAGATCGACAGGGCGATCATGATCACCCAGATGATTGTTGCGCCACCGGCCATCCACCAGAACAGACTTGCAATCTGCTCGGCTCCTGCTCCTGCAGGACTCAGTGCTGATTGCGAACCGGAACAACCAGAAATTAGAATTCCTGCACAGATTAGCTTAGCCTTGACAGCGTCACTCGCAGCAGGCATTTCAATCACTTTCATAGTGGCGGGTAAGCGATACGTTCGTTGTGTCTATATTATTATGATAATCTGGAAAGATCGAATCACCTGCAATGCAGGAGTGTGGTTTGAAATGATATCGTAAGACTGTGTCCCGTTTTACTCAAACATCTCCCGGACCAGTTCGATTGATTATAACAGATCGAGAGACATTATTGTTAAGTGTGATATGTTTCAGGATATAAAGGCCCGGCCAGATTGTGAAGCCAACCTTCCTGTATTTACAGAACGGTATCTGGCCGAGCCCGAATAACTGGTAAGAGCAATCATTGTTTTAAAAAACGTTTATCTTAAAAGGCACGGGTTTTCTGGCGATTCGATCCCCGGGTTCGAGCCGGTAAGTCAGCTTTCGCTTTCGGTTCTGATTTGGCAATTCCAATCACGCCCAGACCGGCGCGCGGACCGGCATCTCCGGAAGGCTGACTGGTCAGATCATCGGCACCGGCATGAACGACAATGGAGCGGCCAATCACATCGGAAATCTTAAAATCCTCCGACCGCTTATCGATCACCGCGATGCCATTCTGATCGGCGGTAATATTTCCCAGGTCGCCAGCATGATGTTCTTTTTTACCAGGTTTCCCATGTTGATGACCTTCAGGAGCATAATGTCCCCCCGCGGAACTGCCATCGACGGCACTGATATCACCAAACTCATGAATGTGAAATCCATGCTTGCCCGGTGAAAGCCCTTCGATTTTACCCGTGAGGTGTACCATGCCTTTACTCTGTTTCAGTTGAACCATACCACTCACACTGAATTCTTTGGTCGGCATTATTACGGCTACTGCCTGCGTTGTTTTAGAGTCTGTTTCTTTAAGGTCTGACTGGACCGCGGACACCATTGAGGTCGCCACGGGAATGACAGCAGAGAGAACATATAAGACTTGTATTTTCATGGTTCAAATCCCTTAATTGATAACTGTGATAGCATTCTCTGTTATCACTCCGGTTTTAAACAATCCATTAAACAAGCCTCCCCACGCCGATCTCCAGCAGTGAGGAGGCGGAGATATTATCATCAGGCGCGGGCTGCTGCTTTATTCGTCGATTCTTCGGCGATTTGAGTCAGAATTTTGTCAGCGTTACCTTCTTCGTCCAGCGTTTCCTGCAGGATTTCAGCCAGATTGGTTTTTCCCAGACGCTGGGCAAAATTGCGGGCAGAGCCGTAACCGGCCATTTCATAATGCTCTACACGTTGAGCCGCGGCGATCAAGGCAGCATCTTTGACATTGGAATCCCCCTTCGCCTGCACCATTTCTTCACCTTCGCTGATCAATCCTTTCATGGCTTCACAGGATTCTCGCTTAGGCTCCACGCCCATCCCCTTGAAGACAGCCTCCAGGCGTTTCACATGTTCTTTGGTTTCGCCCAGATGCGTCTGGAACGCCGACTTCAGTTCCTGGCAGGAAGCGGCCTCAGCCATCTTGGGCAAGGCATCGACGAGACGGTTTTCGGCATCGTATAAATCCTGAATCTGCTCAACAAATAAATCCTCTAAGTTGGAAAACTCTTTACTGGAGAATAATCCCATTCCGATGCTCCTGATTTTTAAATGACATTTCGTTCCGCGAAAAGCAAGACAATGACACACTGTCATTGCAGTAACACCAGAAAACTCCGCAATTTTTATGCCACGAGAATCGAAATCAGTTCCTCTTCGTCTGACAAATCTGCGACTAACCCAGGTCAGGGAGAAAATGAAAAGTGCGGTTGGACGTATAAGATCCCTGTCGTCTTCGGCAACCAGTTCCAAAACAATCGAGTTAACAGAAACATAGATGCCTAAATACAGGAGTGCAGGCAGTGATTGTAATGTATTCAGATGGGGTGGGCTTCACTTTTGAGAGTAATTTCGATCACTGCCGGGAACGGGTTTTCGAAATCAGACAGCGTTCTGTCATTCATTTTATTAATTCTTAATCCGCATTCAGATACGATGGGGATGCACGAATGACTGTTCTCTTCAAATCGTCAGTTCACAAACCGCTCTGGTTGCTGGGCAATCAAACAGGTGATCAATGGCAGGCAGAAGAACGAAACTTATTGATAGGAATCACTGATTCATGTCCGACAATTTGGCACAGATGCTGGATGGAGACTGTATTCATTTAAACAGGCTTCCATTCCTGGAGAGCCAGAGAAATTGAATGGATCTGTGACAAATCGAATGCATGTCAGCTATGCTTCGTGGCGATCACCGTATAGAGGGCGGGCACAATGTAGAGAGTAAAGATCGTTCCGATTGCCATGCCTATGCCCAGGGTAAAACTGATGGCAAAGCGGCTGGCAGCCCCGGGGCCTCCCGAAGCGATCAGCAGCGGAAGTAATCCCACCAGTGTGGCAATTGTCGTCATTAAGATAGAGCGTAAACGCAGTGCCGCTGCTTTTTCAATCGCCTTTCGTCGATCCAGACCTTCGGACCGTTGAATCTCATTCGCGAATTCCACCAGCAGAATTCCATGGCGAATAATCGAACCAATTAACGCCAGTAAACCAATCTGCGTATAAATATTGATGCTGGCGATTCCCAGGGCAAAAAACAGCATGGCCCCCGCGAGTGACATCGGAATGCTCACAAACATGATCGCCGGATCGCGAAAGCTTTCGTACTGGGCTGACAATGTTAGATACATCATCAATATCGCCAGCGCAAAAGCGACCAGCAGTGATGTATTTTCAGAGACAAACTGCCTGGATTGACCTTTCCAGTCTGTTACCACATTCTGCCCCACAGACTCTTCGACGGTGGCTTGCAGAAATTCAATTAACTGGTCGAAAGAAACGCCGGGAGCCGGGACGCCTGATAACGTCGCGGAGTTGAGTTGATTGAACCGTTTCAGTTGTCGCGGCTGAATTTCGTCTTCCAGTGAAACAAACAGGGAAAGGGGTACCAGTTCCCCGTCACGGGTCGCGACTCGATAGTCGAGCAGCTGATCCGTCTGCAGGCGATGTTCGCGTGCCACCTGGGGAATGACGCGATAGCTGCGGCCATCGTAGCTGAAGTAATTGACATAGCCCCCGCTTAACATGGTCGCCAGATCCCCTCCCAGCGTACTGATATTAATGCCCAGCGCGGCTGCTTTATCACGGTCAATTTTAATTCTCTGTTCCAGTTTATCAAACTTGAAATCCGACTGGATGAAAGTAAACAATCCACTCTCCCGGGCTTTCTTCAGAATGGTTTGCGATGTTTCATACACGACCCGCGGCTCATCAATCGAGCTGATCACAAATTGCAGCGGAGGACCTTCTCCTGCCCCGGGCAGTGTGGGAGGAGCAATCACCACTGCCTCCAGTCCTGCTACTTGTGCAGCAGACATTTGAATTTTCTGCTGCAACTCCATCTGAGTGGGCGCGCGTTGTTCCCAGTCTTCTAATATCACACCGCCGAAAGCGGAACTGCTTCCTCCGCCGGTATCCCCTCCTCCGCCGTTCACCGCAAAAAAATACTGAACGCCCTCCACCTGACTCACTCTCTCTTCCAGAACAGCAGTCCAGCGTTCCAGATGATCGATCGATATATTTGGATCTGCATTTGCAGAGACGATCAGGAACCCCTCGTCTTCCGGCGGAGAGAGTTCTTTATTAGCAGCATTAAACAGAAAATACAGACTGACGAGAATGCACATCCCTGCCGCCAGGATAATCCAGCGGGCATCCAGCGCCAGCCCCAGCGTCTTTCCATAGCCACGGGAGAGTGCCTGAAAACCCTGATCGACTTTGCGGGCCAGCCACCTTTTCTGCATACCGGTTTTCAGCAGATGGGCACACATCATCGGTGAAACCGTGAGCGCCAGAATACCTGAAATCAGCGTCGCACCGGCAACCGTATAAGCAAATTCGGTAAACAGGCTGCCCGTCAGTCCGCCCATCAGTCCGACTGGAGCAAAAACAGCCACCACTACGAGATTCATGGCAATGATGGAACCGGTTAATTCACGCACCGTTTTTTTCGCTGCCTCTTCGGGGGTAGCTCCCTCTTCAATATGCCGCGTGGCGTTCTCGACCATCACAATCCCGTCATCAACCACGGTCCCGATCGCCAGGATCAATGCCAGCAATGTCAGCAGATTGACAGAGTACCCCAACATCTGCATCAGAAAAAAAGCGCCGATGATCGCCAGAGGCATTGCAATCCCCGGAACCAGTGCCGAACGCAACGCTCCCAGAAACAGATAAATCACGACGGTCACGATGAACAATGCTTCAATCAGAGAACGGATGACTTCATCAATCGAAGCTTGCACCGCTTCGGTGCTGTCATAAACAACAATACCTTCCAGTCCGGCTGGTAACTGATCTTTCACCTGGGGTATCAGTTGCCGAACACCCGCGATGGTATCAAGCAGATTCGCTTCCGGAGCGACCTGCACACCAATGAAAGCTACATTTTTCCCTTCAAATATCACGGAACTGTCATAACTTTCCGCACCAAGCTTCACTTTGGCAATATCACGCAGACGAATAATCGTGTCACCTGCTTCCCGAATCACCAGATTTTCAAATGCTTCGACTGAACGCAGATTCGTATCTGCTTTTAATGGAATTGAAATCAGCGGACCTTTGGTTTCCCCGACGGCAGACAGGAAATTACTTTCAGCAATTGAGCGACGGACTTCACTGGGAGTCACCTTGAGGGAGGCCATTTTACCGGGATCAAGCCAGAGCCGCATCGCGATATTCTGGGCACCTATCACCTGTGCCTGTTGAACGCCGGGCACTGTCTCCAGACGCGGGCGGACAGCACGGGTCAGGTAATCGGTAATTTCACTTGCTTTGAGGACTTCACTGAAGAATGCCATATACATGGCCGCTTGATCGCTGCCTCGACTGATGGTGACAATCGAGTCTTCTGATCCTTCCGGCAGGCGATTTCGGACCTGTTGAATTTTAGTCAATATTTCAGCAACCGCTGCATTGGGATCATACCCCAGTTCCAGCCGTGCCGTGATTGTACTGGTCCCCAAGGTACTGCTGCTCTCGAGGTATTCGATTCCTTCCGCCGTGGCGATTGTCTGTTCCAGCGGAGTCGTGATAAAGCCCTGAACAAGTTCTGCATTCGCACCGATGTAGGGTGTGACAATTCGAATCGTTGTGGATGTGGTTTCCGGATACTGTCGTACCGTCAGAGAGTTCATTGCCTGCACTCCCAACAGTAGAATGACCAGTCCGACAACGGTCGCCAGGACGGGACGTTCGATAAAACGGTCCAGAACATTCATGGCGCGGTCGCCTTCGCATCGACATCACGGGCGACGTCGGTTTGGGCGATCTGGACAGGGCTCCCATCATCGATTTTCAGCTGACCGGAAGTCACAACACGGTCACCAGGCTCGACACCTTTTCGAACTTCAATCAGCTTTCCCCGCCGTTCCCCGGTCTGAATAAAGGAGCGCCTGGCTACCAGAGCAGCGTTTTGATCGTTTCCGTTTTTCTCAGAATTGTCTTCCTCTGTGGCATTTTTGTTTGCGGCATTTTTCTCTGCGGGACGATCAGGAACGTCGGCTTGCTGTTTTGGATCTTGTTTCTGGACAAAGTAAACGGACTTTCCGTACGCATTAAATGCAACGGCAGTCTGCGGAATCACAACCACTTCACGATTTCCTGACAATTCGACAACCACCTGGGCAAACATTCCCGGTCGTAACTTGCGTTCTTCATTTCCAAGCTGAGCCCGAACTTTGAAGCTGCGCGTCGACTCTTCAACCAGAGGATTGATGGCGATGACAGACCCCCGAAAAACACGATCGGGATGGGCACTGACTGTGATCCGGACCGACTGTCCCTCACTGATCACTCCCGCATTCTGTTCAGGCAGATCAAAGTCGACATAGATCGGATCCAACTGCTGTAACGTGGCGACGGCGGTTTCCGGTGAAAGATACTGGCCCAGGCTGATTTTACGTATGCCTATTTCACCAGTGAATGGCGCCTGGATTTCCTTTTTATCGATAATCGCGCGCTGACGGTCTGCAGAGGATTTCAGTCGCTCCACTTCGGTCAGCATCTGCTCATAATTCTCCTGGGTAGTCGCATCTTTCTGCAACAGTTCTTTCGACCGTGCTAGATTCGAACGCGCCTGTTTCAGCTCGGCTTCGATGGATTTGAGTTCCGCTTTTTCGCGGGAAGCATCCAGCTGAACCAGCAACTCCCCCCGGCGGACCCGTTTTCCGGATTCAAACAGAATCTCTATCACTTTGCCGGCCAGTTCGCTGGTCAGGTCTGTCCCTTGAATCGCGCGAACCGTACCGATGCCGGTTCTTTCGTTCTGCCACGTCTGTTGTTCCGCTTGAGCAACGGTCACAGTAGCCGGGGGTCTGCGAGGGCCTGGGGCTTTCCTGGCTGTTCCAGTCAGATACCAGTAGGCGGCTGACCCTGCTCCCACAACCAGAAGGACGAGAAAAATACTGGTAAAAAGAGATACTTTTCTCTTCGTGGTCCTGTCAGATGCTTTCTGGTCTGGCCCCGAATCCTGATTTGATGAATCCATTGATTCTCCATTTCGCAAAGACCCGCAGTATCAATCCCCTTATTCAGTTCTGTTAAAGAAACCAGATTTGCATCTCAGAAACATTGTTTTATCACCAGAAGGAAAGAAGTCGCTCTCTACTTCTGATCACGATCATGAATATGAGCGGGTGGCGCTGTTGCTTCCACAGCCACCAACGGTTCCAGAATGCGGTAACGGTGGACGGCTTCTTTGGGGACAACCCAGCTGTCACCAGCGTTTAAGATGATCTTCTGGTCTTCCAGTTCCAGTTCGGCGCTGCCTTTGATCACGTAGCCCACCACTTCGTAATCGCGGCTCATTGGCTGGGGATCTGGCTGAGTAGGAGATTCTTCCCAGAGTCGCATGGAGACGGTCACACCTGAGGCCAAATATTTCTGCCCCATTGATCCCTGTGGTGAATGGGCAGAATCCACTTTCTTGACACTTGTATCATTCATGGATTACTCCTGATGTTGAGTCAGTGCACAATACGCAATATTCGTGATTATGAAGTTGACATTAAAGATAGAAACAGCATTAGCTTTAACGCGAATCAGCTGACGTTGATTGGGCTGATCGATCTCACAGCGAGACAGGAAGCAAGATCTCCGTCACTCTCGGCAAGTGACTGGTTAAAACAAATAATAGATGCTGCCTGCTATGACATGTCACCCATCTGATATTAAATCAGACAATCCCTCCAGGAGACGAAGGTGCGGAAAGCCTTCCTTCATCGGGTTGGGGCAACCACGTCATCTCTGACGCACCTGATCTTCGATTGGCAGCATCTATTATTTTGAATAATAGTTGGTTTCGCAAATCGCATGCCGCTTACCTGGAGAAAGTGTGGGTTGTCGTCGGTTTTTCCAATTCCCCACTGCAATATGACTGCAGTCTGGTAGCTGATTCTTCAGGGATAGACTGAATATTAGACTTGTATAAAGAGCAAAAACTGATTCACAGTCGATCTGCTGATTTTTACAGGACCAGCCAGGTTCAGGAAACATTATGGTTGCTGAGCGTTCATATTGTTCAACCAATGATCAGTCGAACTTCAAAGATCCTCCGGTTCAGTTCTGTCTTCATTTTATTTTGTTTTTAAATAACAGGTTCGTTCCATGATGATTATTGTGTGGCGCATCTAGCAAATTCGCAAAATGAAAGGATTCGGAATGCGAAATGCAATCTCTCTCCTGATTTAAATAAATAATGCTAATCATCTCAGGTGAAATCGAACATCAGCATTAAGTAATGGTCAGTATCGGCAGGGCAAAAAAATGAAGGCTGTCACATACGATGAATACGGCTCTCCCCAGGTATTAAAGTTATCCGAAATAGACAGACCTGATCCCGAGGATTACGAAGTGCTGATTCAGGTTGCAGCGGCTGGTATCAATCCGATCGATGCGAGACTTCGTCAGGGTGAAATGAAATGGTTGCTGCCGGGAAGATTTCCCAGGGTCCCTGGTTATGATGTCGCCGGGATTGTACAGGAGGCAGATCGAGAGAGCGACCTGGAACCAGGTGACCGGGTTCTCGCATTTCTGGATCATATCTATGGTGGTGCTTCCGCTGAGTACGCCGGTTGCTCGTCTCGTTGCGTCGTCAGAATTCCCGAATCGCTCTCATTTGAACAGGCAGCGGGCCTGCCTTTAGCTGGTTCAACCGCTTTACAGTCACTCCGGAATTATGGGCATATCAAACCTCGCGACCGTGTTCTCATCAATGGTGCCAGTGGAGGCGTCGGTGCGTTTGCCGTTCAAATTGCAGTTGCTTATGGAGCCGAGGTCACTGCTGTCGCCAGTGCCCGGCATGAAGAATTTGTCCGCTCACTGGGTGCCTCCCATTTCTTTGATTACCAACGGGAAGACTTTACTGGTTCCTCCCGAAAATGGGAAATTATTTTTGATGTTGCCGGGAAGCGTTCCTACTCTCAGGTAAAACATTCCCTTGCGCGAACAGGTCAGTATGTCACAACTGAGCCCAGCTTTCGCGGATTGGCCATTTCCGTGCTTACCTGGCCACAATCAGAACAAAGCCATGTCATGTTGGCACATCCGAATAAAGAAGATCTCACAGAGCTTGTGCGGCTCTGGTCGGAAAAGCAGCTGATCGTCACTATTGCAGACATGATTCCCTTCAGTGACGCGGTCAAAGCACATCAACTCATTGAAGAGGGAGGCTTCTGCGGCAAACTGGTTCTCAAGCCCGATCCCTGACGCAGGCTGATACAGCAGGAACTACTTCACAAGCCAGGCCTCGTTTAGAAGTTCGTATCTGGTTCGGCACGGTTTTTGCGAATCTTTTGTTTGAGTTTCAAACGGTTTGATGATCTATCAGACCACGTGATCAAATCAATGTCGAAGTCAACTTCACGTTGGATGGATCAACTGTCTCACCTTTTTTGCGAGGAGAATTTCATGTTACGCCACTCACTTCATTTGATGCTGCTTGCCCTGCTTGCTGCAGGATGCAACGAACAAACAACCAATCCGGAGGTACCGGCAGGCAATAATCCGGCTCAGACCGAGATGGGTGCAGAAGGTCAACTGACCCCGGAGGCTACAAATGAAAATGAAATGGAGGCGGTTACAAAAGCAGTCTGTAAGCTCGTACCCATTGGTGACAGTAAAGTTACGGGGATGATTCATTTCACAAAAGAAGGAAATCAAATCCATGTTGAAGGAGAAATCACTGGTTTGAAACCTGGGAAACACGGTTTTCACGTTCATGAAAAAGGTGATCTGTCTGACAAGGAAACGGGCAAATCAGCGGGAGGACATTTCAATCCGACTGATAAACCACACGGTCGTCCCACCGATTCCGAACGTCACGTAGGTGACCTGGGAAACATTGAAGCCAATGCAGAAGGTGTGGCCAAAGTGGATATCGTTGATGAAGTGATTCAACTGAATGGTGAGAACTCGATTATTGGTCGCTCGATTGTCGTGCATGCCGGCGAAGATCAATTTACCCAGCCTTCAGGTGATGCTGGCGACCGCGTGGCCTTTGGCGACATCATTGAAGAAAAGACGGAATGAAAATAGTGAATTGAGATCAATTCCATTTCGGTCCTCTGACAGTCAGCGGTCGCGGCAGACCGTTGAACTGTCACAGAGGCGAAACAGCCCCGTACGAAGTGCAGCGGGTTCTGAGATCCGCGATGGGAGAAAAATAAGATGCCCCACTATATCTGCACCAATTGTGGCACTCAGTTCGCAAAAACAGATCAACCACCACAGGAATGTACCATCTGTAAAGAAGAGCGCGAGTTTGTTGCCTGGGGCGGGCAAAACTGGACCACCGCCGATAAACTTGCCCAATCGCACCGCAATGTGATCCGGATGGAAGAGAATGGATTGTACGGTATTGGGATGGAGCCCTCATTTGCCATTGGACAACGGGGTTTACTCATCACCCATTCCGAGGGAAATGTTCTCTGGGACTGTATCTCTCTGCTGGATAACAGCCTTGTGGAAATGTTGAAAGGGATCGGTGGAGTATCTGCCATCGCCATCAGTCATCCGCACTATTATACCTGCATGATCGAATGGGCTGAGACGTTTGATTGCCCTGTCTTTCTCCATCATGCAGATCGTAAATGGGTCATGCGGTCTGGTCCTGCGATTGAGTTCTGGGAGGGAGACACGAAAAGCATCGGCTCTGGACTGACGCTCATTCGCTGCGGCGGACATTTTGAGGGCGGCACAGTATTACACTGGCCCGAGGGAGCGTGCGGAAAAGGAGCACTGCTGAGCGGGGATATCATCCATGTCGTGCAGGATCGTCGCTGGGTCAGCTTCATGTACAGTTACCCCAATCTGATCCCGCTCTCCCCTGCGAAAGTCAGACAGATCGTGGACAGTGTCGCGCCCTTTGAGTACGACCGGATTTATGGTGCCTGGTGGGGAAAGACCGTAGCGAATAATGCCAGAGCCGCCGTTGATCGATCCGCCGAACGGTACATTCAGCATCTTCAGGAATGACTGTTTCAGATCGATAAAACGCAAGCATACTCAGTACATAAACGATAATATGACAAAGCCACCCAGATATAATACAAGCATCAAGACACTTTCAAAGCCGATATTGGCAGGACCGTGCTTCTGCCTGTAGATCAGACCGGAAAGTAGAATCACATTCAGTAACAGTGTAATGGAAATCAGAAAGAATTCACGCATTCCCACACCGGATGCATGATAGAGAGAACCACCAAGAAAGAAGCAATCCGCGGCGGCAATAAACAGGACGTCAAAGAAATTTCCACCGACAATATCGCTGACTGCCAGGGTGAGTGCTCCCCGTTTCACTGCCGCCAGACAGGTGACGAGTTCAGGCAGTGATGTCGCGCCTGCCATCAGAAAGCCACCGATCAGTGATGCGGAAATGCCTGTTTTCTCCTGAATATTTGCGGCAGTCTCTGCCACCAGGCTCCCGCTGATCAAAGTCAGTAAACCGGCAACAATGAGACCTGTCCAGAGCAGCCAGAGACGCTCATACTGTGATCCTTCGGCAGGTTCGTCCGCCACCGTTTCCGCTGTTTCATGGGGATGCCACATCGGTCGTTCCTTCACACGATAAGTCAACCAGAATGCCAGAGCGGCTCCTCCCAGCAGCAGCAGAGTGGCAGGATGCACCGGCCCCACCACAACATCCGGACTGCTTAATCCCAAAAGCACAATCGAAATCAGCAGGATCAACATGATCGTCTGCATCATCGTGGTCGCCGACGCAGCCGCATGTTCGAGATTCGCATTCCGGTGCAGCAGATCTGCCAGCGCCAGCACTGTGGTCTGAAAGGCGATGCCTCCCATCGCATTACTCAACGCTAACACCGCATTCCCCTGCAGAGCAGCCGTAACAGAAGCTGCCAGTCCCGGCAGCGCAGTAATCAATCCCAGCATGATGGTACCGGTTACTGCTTCTCCCAGACCGGTCCGGTCGGCCAGACGATCGGCGTATTCAGCCAGTTTCACCCCGCCGATTCCAATCACGATCGCCGCAATAACAAATACAGTGACATCTCCCCAGAGAGGCAGGTCCAGTTGAATCATGCTTGGGCAGTTCTTTATTCAGGAATATTGTGCACAGCGCAATATCAGTTTAACCAGGTAAGATTTTATTAAATTCTTTGAACATCTGCAAATCTGGCAGACAGCTTTCACATCAGATTGACCGCTCAGCAATCAACGGGATGCTTCACCATTCAGTTGACTTATACATCATTCCTCAGCTCAGGCAGAACAGAGTCAGAATGTCAGACCGCGGTAAAACCAGAGAAAATCAAACAGATCATTGCCATTTCACAACAATGCATGACTCACACGCTGGTCTGTCTAAGACTCTGCAGTTTGACGAAAAGGTATCTCCCTGCAAATACCATACGACTCACGTATATCGGAAAGGAACTCTTCCCATTTTTCAGGATTCCAGAGAAAAACGCTTCTTTGGCATTCGCCTTGCTTCTTTCCAGAAATACGCATTGAGTCTGTATCACACATTCTGGAAAGAGACGGAGTGTAATCTCCGCGATCTGCATCCAGTGTAAATGTAGTTTGCCCAGCAAAGATGTTGCAAATACCTGGAATCAAGCTGACTTTTAAGAGATGCTGATTTCCAGGCGATAAGGAGATGTAAGACCGGATGAATGATTTCCTCTCGAACTGGAGCAAGGCAGCCTTAACTTCTGCGGGATTTTTCTGGATGGCGTTCTGGGCTTTCGCGCTCGGATACATCATCAGCAGTTGTATTCAGGTCTTTGTCACCCGTCAAAGAATGAAGAAGTCAATGGGAGAAGCCGGGCCCAAGAGCGTCGCACTCGCCACATTCTTCGGATTTATCTCCAGTTCCTGCAGTTTTGCAGCGTTGGCAACGACCAAGTCGCTCTTCAAGAAAGGGGCAGGTCTCGTTCCGTCCCTGGCTTTCCTGCTGGCTTCGACCAATCTCGTCATCGAACTGGGAATCATGATCGCCGTCTTCCTGAGCTGGCAGTTCGTCGTAGGTGAATATCTGGGTGGATGCCTCTTGATTCTGTGTACCTGGCTGATTGTCAAGCTGACGTTGCCGGCAAAACTTGAAGAGGCAGCGCGCGAGCATGTCGGTGGCGAGGAGGAAGAAAAAGAAGATATACCAGACTGGAAGGAGAGAATGACCTCGCGTAAAGGCTGGAAGCTGGTTGCCAGACAGTACTTCATGGAATGGGGCATGGTCTGGCGAGATGTGACCTTTGGTTTTACCGTTGCCGGAATCATCAGCGCTTTTGTTCCTGCTGAGTTTTTTACAACACTCTTCGCAGGTGCAGGGTCAGAATCAGATCCGTCTTTCGCTCAGGTGCTGCTGCAGACCATCGTAGGTCCGCTGGCTGCTTTCTTCACATTCATTGGATCCATGGGCAATATTCCACTGGCATCACTGCTCTACGCGAATGGGGTGAGCTTTGCAGGAATCATGGCATTTATCTTCAGTGACCTTGTGGTATTTCCAGTACTGCGGATCTCTGCACAATATTTCGGCTGGAAAATGGCTTTCTATATTCTTGCGGTTTTCCTGGTCTCTCTGATCGCCTCGGCCCTGGTGTTGCATTACGGCTTCTCATTCCTGGATCTATTACCACAGGGGAATACCTCAGCAGAGCAGGTAAAACCTTCCGAACGTTTTGCAATCGATTATACTTTATTTCTGAATCTTGCATTTCTGAGCATCACCGGGCTTCTGTTCTGGTTAAAATTAATGGGAGATCAAAAAGATCAGGGACACGAACATTCCCATCATCATCACAAAAAGAAAAAATGGTCGGACCAGTTGCTCACCGGAATTGCCTGTATCTCCGGCGTGTGGGTAGTCATCGGTCTGCTTCTCAATTTGAGGGCCTGACAGATTGATGACTCGACAGACGTCATGCTTTTGGAAATGGATAACTCCTTCCATGTTGCGAAACGATTATTTGAAGAAACTGGAAAAACGAATCGATGAATGCAACACGTTGATAGAAGAGTGGGAATTGAAGGCACAGCAGAAAGAAGCCGATCTCAAAATCACCTGTGAGAGGCATCTGGTTGAATTGCGACAACGAAGAGACGAGGCGCAGACCAGATTCCAGGAGATTCAGACCGCGGGGGAAGAAGCCTGGGAAGACATGAAAATTGGAACGGAACAGGCGCTGGCCGACCTACGCGCCCGCATGGAACAAGCGGCTTCCCGCTTTAATTAGAAGTTCTCATGGGAATCCGGCTTCAGCGAGATAGCTATTACCAGCCAGTCATTTCGGTAATGATGCGGAAATCAAAAAGCCATAGAACCATTAACTCATCATGTCAATTGATGCATACTGGGTCTGATATGCTCTATCTGTCAGTATATTTGCATAGATTATTACCTCTCTTAACTAACTAATATTTGCATTGGTTTATGGACACTGTATACTGAGCTTACGTTCCGATGTGATGAAAATGTATCGTTCTGAATGAAATAAGTATGACCAGACTGCGGGGAAACCCGTAATTAAGAATGACTGCAAATGGCAACCGAGTGGTACTGCAAACAGTCGGATCAAGCAACAGGGCCTTTCACCTTCCGTGAAATGATGGAGATGGTGCGGGAAGAGCAGCTTTTGCCTGAGACCATGGTCCGTCCCCATTATCTGGATGAATGGCAGAGGGCTGATTCTGTGGTTGGTCTGTTTCATATGGCACGACGGGATCCCGCCACACTACCTGTTGTCAATAATGCTATTAACAAGCCAGAAGATGAGCTCGCTGGCGCAGATGATCTGGATGCGTTTCTGGAAGGATCAGATGAGCCTGCGGGAACCGGTACCGACGCGGTGCACCAGGAACTTGAACGGCCGGGTTGGCTCAAGCGACTGCTTTCCTTAAGGAGCAGCAAAATCCCCCCGGTGCCCGTCGACCCTCATCGCGAAGTCAGTGTCGATCTCAGTCGACCTGCGCCGAACGGTTCTGCAATTCCCGGTGAAGAGATCAAGTCTGAAGCGGAGGCTCTACCAGAACCGAACGCACCCGTTGAATCAGCGGAGGATGCTGTTTCGACAGGCGCGTATTCAGAAGAGACCTGGGCATCGACGGTGAATGCAGCCGTTGAACGGATTGATGCGCGGGCTCCCAAACAGGAAGAGGTGCCCCCTCCCCGGCAGATGGTCCCCGCGATCAAACTTTCCATCCTGGAACATCCGGTCTTTCGTAAGCTGATTCTCGTCTGTGTATTAATCCTGTGTGCCAGTGTCGGCATTTACGGCTTTGTCAACTGGCTGGGCCAGGGAAAGCTTTACTTTCCACTGATCGGCGAAACCTCTCCCTTACTGTTTCTCGTGTATTCGGCCTGTTCCTTCCTGGTGAGCATCGCACTTGTCTCGCTGCTCGTCTATGTGGCTTCGCCCTATCTGCGTCTCGGTTACAAACTGGGAGCCACCATAGCGACAGCCAGTATTACCGTGTTTTGCCTGCTAAACTGGTCAGAGCAACAGAACATGATTTTTCCTTCGCGGAAACCGATTGAAGCAAAATTGATTTTTCCATTCATGGGCGAATGTTCTCAGTTCTCTTATTGGATGTACTTTGTGGATGTTGTGATATTTGTCGCAGTGTTAACCTACTTTGCCGCCTGGTGGCTGGAGACCCACGCTGATGAAGTGTAAACGCGCATTTGCTGATAATAAGCGGGAAATCCCACGTACCGATTCATCTCGCCTGAGAAGCGGATACACGATCCTGGAGCTGTTAGTTGTTACGGCCGTGATCAGTATCATGATAGCTCTTGCACTTCCGGCAGTGCAGTCAGCACGTAACTCAGCCCGACAAGTGCAATGCTTGAATAACATGAGAAATGTGACGCTGGGAATACTGCAGGCAACGGACAGTGCCAATCGATTTCCAGCCTGTGGTTATTTTGGTGATGGTACACCGGCTACGGGGGGCTCTTATCGCAGTTGGGTTGTAGCCACCCTGCCCTACATTGATCAGGCAAATCTCTATAATCAATGGGATGTCGAAGTGAATTATAAAAATCCCGTGAACGCGCCGCTGGCAAAAACGCATATCCCCGTCTTAATTTGTCCAGATGATATTTCGGAAGTTCCCGGCCAGGGAAATTTAACCTATGTCGTCAGCAGTGGAGTCGGATTTTCAGCGCAGATTTCGGGTATTCATGATTGCCCCGTGGGTCCTTCCAGTGGAAAACTGGATCTGAATGGAAATGGAATTAGCTGTAACTCATCCACTGAAGGAGATGGAACCCCTTCCGATCGCGAACTGTTTTTTCAGATGGGCCTGTTTTTTAATGAAACCTGGAAAGGCGAAATCCGCGCAAAACGTCACTACACCATGGCTGGTCTCACGGATGGCGCATCCAATACCATGCTGATTTCAGAGAATATTCGCACCGGTTATAATCCTGAAAATTCGGCTTCCAACTGGGCTTCACCCAATCCTTATCTCACCAGTTTTTATATTGGCAATCCCTGTCGAAATGGAAGCTGTTCTGAGGGAAACGTCGATTACAATCTGGCCAATTCAGGATCCAGCGCAATCAATGCTGGTATCGCTAAGCCGGAAGGGAGTGCCCCTTATCCCAATTCATTACACAAAGGTGGTGTCAATGTCGGCTACTGTGATGGGCACGTCCAGTTTCTTTCGGAAAATATCGATGGAAAAGTTTATGCAGCACTCGCCAGCCCCCAGGGAGCGGCGCTGAGTGGTACTCCGCTGGAACAATAAGCCAGGATCATTCCCACTCTCTTGCGATGCACAAACTATATGGGAAATAACTTAGATTGTCATTGTAGAGGTGTGCGTACACATGTAGTGTGAAGATGCTTAATTGTCATTTTGTTGCTTGGGACATGAGATCATGCTTGACTTCAGGAATACTATGAATACACCTTACAGAATCGCCTTTTACTCATGTCTACTCATTTTTATATTTCCTCTCTTCGGTCATTCATTTCTTGCAGCAGACCCTGAGAAGCAGTCTACAGATACAAAGAAAGAGAAGCCAAAAAGCGATCCTGCTACGATTCCTCTTGAAAAAGCAAAAGCTGCTTTTCAGTCTCGCGATGTTAATCAGGACGGACGTGTCACAGAGCAGGAATTCATCTCTTCCTTCCCCCAAGAGCGGCACGCTGCTGCTGGCAGGGATTTTCTGCTGTTCAACCGGGACGGCGATGATGCTCTCTCTTTCACTGAGTACTGCTCCATTCCAGGACTGGTTCCTCAATCATTACGCAGTCCGATATCGCACCCATTGACTCCGCTCATCAAACAGCGTTTGTCTGTCATCGAGAATCACTGGAAGTCGTGGGACGCAGACGGAAATGACAGACTGTCTCCAGAAGAATTGAAGAACGCGAAAATCAATGAGCAGATCCCAGGACTACCGCCGGTGGTACTGAAAGACTGGGACCGCGATGCAGACGGATTAGTGAGTCGCGAAGATTGCCGACAGGTTCTCGAAGCCTGTTACGGTTTGCGGCGTCTGGATGGTCAGCCACTGTATTTACCATCGGGGCAGATCGTTTACTGGTGGCATTTCAAAAACCTGGACCGGGATCACAATGACCAACTGAATCTGGAAGAATATCTGAGCTATTACGGACGGTATGGCGAATCGCAGGCAAAGCAAAAATTTGAAGCGGGAGATTCCGATCAGAACCAGACGATTTCCTTGCGCGAATGGGCAAAGATGCCCGGGCTTTTGCTGGATCCCATCGCTGTATTTCAAAAGATGGACCTTAATCTGGACGGTTATCTGGATCGAGATGAATTATTCGATCAGACAGCAAAGTGGTTGAAACCTTTAACTGATTATACCTTTCCGGGATTTGACCTGGATCAGGATGGAAAACTCTCATTAGACGAATACCGCATGACATTACCGGCCAACAAATTGGAGAACTGGGATGTCACTTCCGTGGATGCCGACCATGATGGCCGT
>PAJV01000047.1 GCA_002706765.1 Gimesia sp. | reverse complement strand
TCAGCGACTGGATGTAAATCAGAATGGATTTCTCGACATTGATGAATTCAAGGTTTCCATAGACAACAGCAAAGCACCCGCGGAAATCGTCCTGCAGATCAATTTCCAGAGCCGGGATGCCAATCAGGATGGCCGTGTCACCGTTGAAGAATTTGTCGCATCATATCCCAGGGAGAAGCAGCCGGAAGCAAAACGCGATTTCCAGCTGTTTAATCTGGATGGGGATGATCAGTTATCCCTGGCTGAATTTTGTACAATTCCGGGAGTAGTTCCCCTGGCGCTGCGTGGCGAATTGCCGCATCCGTTGTTGCCTTTGATTGAAAAACAGATGGCGGCAATAGAGAGTCAGTGGCCGAACTGGGACGAGAATGGAGATCGCAGTCTGTCGTCTGATGAGTATGCATCCTCAAAACTGAATACGCAAATCCCCGGTCTTACAGCCCTCAAGCGGAAAGACTGGGATCGGGACAGAGATGGAAAAGTCAGTCTGGAAGACTGCCGTCAGGTAATGGAAGCCGCTTATGGAATGCGACGACTGGATGGGCAGCCTCTCCAGCTACCCTCTGGATTAGTCGTCTACTGGTGGCATTTTAAAGACCTTGATCGTGATCACAATGACCAGCTGACTTTGAAAGAGTTCCAGAACTATTACAATCGCTTTGGAGAAGAAGCCGCTCAAAAGCGTTTTCAACAGGGCGACACGGATCAGAACGAAACGCTCTCGCTTCAGGAGTGGGCGCAGATGCCCGGCTTTCTCCTCGACCCGATCTCAGAATTTCGTAAAATGGACGCCAATTTTGATGGTCTCCTCAATCAGCAGGAGCTACTTGCAGGGATTGCCCCTTTCCTGAAGCCACTCGCAGAGACCGTTTTTCCTGGATTCGATACGGATCAGGATGGCTTACTCTCTCTGGATGAGTATCGGTTGACGTTACTGGGTAATCGTATCGAAAACTGGATGGTCGTGGGGCGCGATCAGGATCATGACGGCAGATTAAGTCTGGATGAACTCCCCTGGACCTCTGGACTGGAACTGAGCCTGCTGCGAAAGGAGTATCTGGACCGGCTGGACAGGAATGCAAATGGCTATCTCGATCTGGATGAATTCACTTTTTCTGTTGATATGAAGCAGGCGCCGCCCGATATCATCCTGGAACTGGGATTTAAAAGTCGCGATACGGACAAGAACGGATTTCTATCCAAGGCAGAATACATCGCATCGTTTCCCAAGGATAAACTGACCGAAGCGAAGCGTGACTTTCTACTCTTTGATCGGGATTACGATGAGATATTGTCCATTCATGAATATTCCACGATCCCGGGAATGGCACCAGCTCCGTTACGTGGCAGTCTAACGAACCCCCTGACAATTCTCGTCGATAAACAGATGGAGAACATCGACAAACACTGGAAACAGTGGGATACGGACCAGAGCGGCACGCTCTCGCAGGAAGAATTTCAAAAAGTCGGCATGGGCAGAATAATTCTCGGTCTGGCACTTTCCACCTGGCAGGACTGGGATCGAAATGCTGACGGGGCTATCAGTCGGGATGACTGTTGCTGGCTGTTGGAGGCTGGCTATGGGTTACGCCGACTGGATGGCCTGCCACTGCATTTACCCACGGGGCAAATCGTTTACTGGTGGCACTTCAAAGCCCTGGATCGGGATCATGACGACAACTTGACCCTCAAAGAATTTATGGCTTACTACCAGCGAATGGGAGAGGAAGCTGGCACGAAACGTTTTCAGGAGGGGGATACAGATCATAATGAGAAAATCACGTTAGCCGAATGGGGACAGATGCCGGGACATCTGCTTGATCCGATAGCGGAATTTCGAAAGATGGATCTCAATTATGATGCTTCTCTGGATGAAAGCGAGTTGCTGGAAGGCACCGCCCCCTTCCTGAAGCCACTGGCTAATTATACTTTTCCGGGGTTTGATTTAAATCAGGACGGTGTGCTGTCGCTGGATGAGTACCGTACTTCCCTGTCTGCCAACCGTGTTGAAAACTGGATATCTTACTCAAGAGATGTCGATCGTGATGGTAAATTAAGTCTGACAGAACTGGGCTGGAGCTCCGGGCTCGAATTAAATTTGCTACGTCAGGAATACTTCGATCGTCTGGATATCAACGACAGTGGATACCTTGAATTTAATGAGTTCAAATTTACGGTTGATCTGAGCAACGTTCCCAAAGAGCTGTTTTTTACACACTGTGATAAGAATCAGGATGGCTCACTTACTCTGGATGAATTTTTGACCACAGAGAAAAATAGTGGCAAAATTAAGCTGGATGGAAGTCAGGAGCCACGCGTTTTAAAGATCGAAGAGGCCTTTTATCAGGCTGACGTCAATGACGACAAACTGATCAGTCTTGCGGAACTTAATTCAGCTGCAGGCCACAAGATTATTTCACCAGATATGTCTTTTAAGACGGGTAACACCAGCAGTCTGCAGGCAGGAGCTCAGTCAAACTCCCCCGGGGAAGATTCCAGCATGATGTCCGTGGTTCTGGGACTGAATATTTTATTAGTGTTGGGAGTCGTAACATTTCTGTTTCGATCCCGTTTTAAAAAAGCCTGACTGCTACAGGGAAGTGCTGCATCTACAAACGGGTATGAAGTCCATTTAAGAATAAAGACTATGAGAAATCGTATGATTCAACGACAGATCCAATTTTCACTTCGAGTGAAACGGTTTGGTTTCACAAATGTTGAACTGTTGCTTGTGATCTGCATAGTCACCATTTTGATTGCGATCATTTCTCCACTGATTATCTATTCCCGTGAGTCGTCGCGAATGCTGCAATGCCAGCAGAATATGAAACAACTGGGGTTAGGGTTGCAGGCCTATCAAACCACACATGGTTCATTGCCACCCGCGGCGGTCTGGAGCACTAATGAACTGCACTCTCTAGCACTTAATATGAGCACACGCCCCGATCTGTTTACCCATGCCAATTGGGCATTAATGCTGTTACCTTTTATAGGAGAGGAACAGCTGGCGAACCAGATGGATTACCATCAAAAGATTAGTTCAAAGCAGAATTCACCGATCAGAAAGGCAACCCTGTCATTGATGAGTTGTCCAGAAGATGATTATAGTCAGCCAGGTAATTCACATCAGTTCGAACCGATTTCAGGCTCGGCTGTCGAATTTGCCCGTGGCAATTATGCCATCAATGGCGGGTCCCACAACATGCGACTCACTCCCGGCTCCACAACGATTCCGACTGGAGACGGAGCCGAGTTAAAGATGGATCAGGAAAATAGAGTCTTTCAATACTGGGGAAACGGAGTTGCTGGTATCAATATTGCTTTTCAGCCGGATGATTTCGTGAATGGTAACTCGTCTCTGGTCGTATTAGATGAAGTCCGGGCCGGAATTCATCCAGTCGATCCCCGCGGGGTGTGGGCATTTGGCCAGATTGGAGGGAGCATCACCTGGGCTCACGGGGTAAACGGAGATGACTATGGACCTAATAATCAATGGCCCCGCTCAGATGACATTCTGGGATGTGCCCGGCTGCATGAAACAGTGGGAACAGAAACCCTGACCCGTGAAGGAATGCCCTGTGTTTCGTATTTGGACAGTAATACCAATGCCACAGCCCGCAGTCGTCACACCGGAGGCGCGAATGTGCTTTTCCTCGACGGGGCAAGCCGGTTTATTTCAGATGAGATTGATCCAGGACTCTGGCATGCAATTCATTCTCGTGAAGCACCTGCAGACCTGTTTGATTCAGAGCATTTTGCAGAGCAACTTTCTACTGAAAACGTCAATGTAGAGGCAGAACTCCAGAATCAGTTTTCTGACCTGAAACCATCAAACGAGTACCCATCTGAATTGACGAATTCACTCGATATGTATTTCAAGCTGATACCAGCAGGTGAATTTACAATGGGGGTACAAGATAAAGGAAATCATTTTAATCCCCCACCAGAAACTCCGGCACACGTTGTCACAATTACCACAGATTATTTTCTGGGAAGTTTCGAAGTGACCCAGTCACAATATGAGCAAGTCATGGGAAGCAATCCGAGCCACCACCTGTCTGAACAGTCAGGGGAACAGAAATATGACAGTTATCCTGTCGAACAGTTAACATGGTATCAGGCACAAGATTTCTGTAAACGGCTCTCTGCACTCCCGGAAGAACAGGCAGCCGGTCGTACCTATCGGCTTCCCACCGAAGCGGAATGGGAATACGCCTGCCGGGCTGGTTCTTCAGACCCATTCCTCTGGACCGTTACTCGAACCGAAAAGGATGATTCGGGGAATGCAGCAGGAATCAGACCACCGTTACCGGTGACATCTGTCGGACAATATCCGCCAAACCAATTCGGGTTACACGATATGCGCGGGAATGTCTGGGAGTGGTGTTCTGATTGGTTTGATCGAGATTATTATACCAGGTCACCGCAGAAAAATCCTCGCGGACCTGGCGAGGGGTACATTAAAGTTGTGAGAGGCAGTGACTGGCGATTTACCGGTGAACCCTGCCGGATTGATTATGCGATGATGCCTCCCTGGAAATCCAGCCCGTTTGTTGGATTCCGCGTGATCTGTGAACTGCTACAGAAGCCGGAGGCAGATTGACCTCCAGGATCAATTTTTGGGAGGTAAGATTGTTTTCATCCTGAAGGATTACTTAAAACTCAGGCATCAGCCTGTGTCGAGATGACTAAAGTGTCTTCCATGTTGCCTGAAACGAATATCACAGAGTCATAATATCAATATTGAGAGGGACTCACTCTTGAACTGCAGAAACGAGCATTATTGAAATGATCACTCTGGATGCACCACAACAGGAGACGGCTTCCTCTAGATCGTATGCCGCACTATGGTGGCTTATTCCCATCACAATAATAGCCATTGTTCTCAGAATTCAGTACTTATCTGAAGTTGGCTATCTGTTTGATGAAAGTTTCAGCCTCAAAATGGCTGAATTTCCCTCGGGAGAAATGCTGGAGCGAATCCCTGATGATATTAGCCCGCCCCTGTTCTATTTAACCTTAAAAGCATGGATGGGCTTATTCGGCAGTTCAATATATTCAACACGTATGCTGAGCGTCGTTTTCGGCACTATCGCAGTAGCCTGTGTTTATCTTTTTGTTTACGAAGCATATCGGAATCAGAAGGATGACAATGGAAAAAGACAAGCGATATTTGCAGCAGTCACGTCAGCATTGTTGATGGCGCTCTGTCCGTTACACATTTCCTGGGCTCAGCGAATCCGCATGTATTCAATGGGGACAGCGCTCACTGCTTTATCGAGCTGGCTGCTTTTTCGTGCGCTCAACAAACATCAAACACATACACGTGACTGGGCTTGTCTTACCGTTACTGCCATCCTGCTGGTCTATACCCATTACTTTGGAATCTTTACCCTGGCTGTCGAATATGTATTTGCCTGTGGTTATCTCTTCCTGAATTCTACCGAAAAAAACGTCTCAGCGCGTCTGGCTAATTTAAAGCCATTACTCATCTCTGCTGCCTGTGTCTGGTTTATGTGGTCACCCTGGATTCCGCAGTTCTTATATCAAAGGTCGCATGTAAATCAGGCATTCTGGAGCAGTCCTCTAACCTGGGATCGTTTTGGGTCTCAGCTGTTCTTACTTTTTGATCTGAATTTATGGTTCTCAAATTCCGCCAGCACCGGATTGATCGCAGCTGAAGTCTGTTTTGTACTCCTCGCAATTCTGATAATGGGACGACGTCCTGCCGATATCTACATTGCCATGGCTGCCAGTCTACCGATATTTACCGCGGCCTTCATATCCAAGTTGTCAAGGAGTGTCTTCGCCCATCGCTATTTACAATTCTCACAGATTTTCATGTTAATCGCGATTGCCGTCCTGCTTTCGCGGCTTCCCATAAAACCATTACGTTTAGGAATCACAGTTCTTGTCATTTCAGGAATGGGCTTCTTTGCCTGGAGACACACTGAAATCAGAGAACGTTATGCTATACTGCCGGGCATGCAAGCTGCGATAGCCCGCTTTGAAAAGACACGGGGACCGAAAGAAATTCTAATCTGTTGTAATCCGATGTTATATACCTCTGCTGACGCTTATGCCACAAATCGTAATTCCATATTTGTCAGCGGTTCTGCAGACAGGTATCCCTATTATCAGGGGACTGCCGTCATTCGAGACGGCGAATATTTCTCAGCAACACAATCTCTTGATGATTCAGTACAGGCTGTCTGGACTCTGGATGCACAACGCTGGTTTAACCACAGTTGGTCCGTTGATATGCCTGCCGGATGGAATAAAACGGGAGAAATGAAATTTCCGGAATTTTATGCCGACCTCATTTTGAGATTATACGTGCGTGATGATAAACCAGAAAAAGAAAACAAAGTGATCAATACGAAAGTGTCCGATTGAGATTTCTGATGAAGCACAGGGACTGAGAAAAGTGATGCAATCTGACCTATCAGTCAATTCTATGGGAGAGAGGCACCATTTCGGTTTCACTGTCTGGTTACTGATTGTTGTGATATTAATTGCGATTGGATTAAGAACTCAGCGAATTAGTGCGATGACTTTCTGGTTCGATGAAAGTTTCTGTCTCAAGATGGCTGAGTTCTCCGAACCTGAACTGTTGGTACATGCCCGGGAAGATCCACATCCCCCCTTTTTCTATTTTGTACTGAAGTATTGGATGGCAGTGTTCGGCTCTTCCACATTCGCAACCAGATTAACCAGTCTAATACCAGGGCTGTTGGCGATCATCGGTACCTTTCTCGTGGTCCGGGAAGCGTATCGAGATCAACAGACGAAAGAATGTACCAGGGCCGTCAACATGGCAGCCGTTCTTGCTGCCGCTCTGATAGCACTCAGTCCACTTCATATTTTGTGGTCGTACCAGGTCCGCATGTATGCGTTGGGGACTGCCTTAGCAGCATTTTCAAGCTGGTTTCTCTTGAAAGCACTTTTTCAGGAACCATCCCACAAAAGTAACTGGTGTTTTTTTACCATAATGGCCATCGCGCTTGTTTATACCCACAACTTTGGCCTGTTCACAGTGGCAGCTCAATACCTGTTTGCTACAGGCTATCTGGCGTTTCGCCATCGAACGCCTCCTGAAAATAGTACGGTTCAGCGTTTTCTGCCTCTAATCGTTTCAGCAACGTGTACCAGTCTTGCCTGGCTGCCTTGGGTTCCCTCATTTCTGCATCAAAGGCAGCTTGTAGTGGATGGGTTCTGGACAAAACCATTTAGCTGGGAAACTGCGGGAGGCACGTTGTTCGATATGTTTGGGGTCGATCACATAATGGATCTGAATCCCACAATAGGTTTAATCATTGGCCAGGTCGCATTGTTAGTAGTACTGCTACTTACGCTAGGTAGGCGCCCTGGTGACTATTTCCTGGCTTTGGCCTCTGGATTTCCTTTTTTGGCGGGAATACTGGTGTCTGCGTTCTCTCGAAACATTTTTAACGATCGCTATTTTATGTTCAGTCAGATCTTTTTGCTGGCAGCGATTGCAGTACTTGTCAGTAGAGTTCCTTTAAGGTTGATACGCTATACCCTGGTTTTACTGTGTGTTGGTTGCAGCGGTTTTCTGGCATATCATCAATGGCATAATCGGGAGGCGGATTTCCAACTGCCCGGTATCCAGGGAGCGATGGCAAGTGTGGATTCCCGTCGTAAACCGGATGAACTGGTGCTGGTGTGTGACCCTGCGATTTATGTTTCCGTGATTGCACATACGAAACAACGCCCAGGTATATTCACTTTTCATCCTGGAGAAGATTATCCATTTACCCATGGTGCCGCTGCCATGCATCCAGACGAATATCTCACTGCTGAAGATATTGCGAATCGCGGAGATACATGGATCTGGGCTGTGGATGCAGACTCTTATAATTGGAAAGTCCCGATGTTTGGTGGCTATAAACTTGTAGGCGAGAGTCGATTTCCTGGCTTCAGAGCAAAATATGCTGTTCGTCTTTATGCACGGTCCACGGAACTGTCAGCAAATACCCAATAACGAACTTCCTATTAATTATATGTCATTTTATGAACCTGATAAACAGGTTGGACTTGGATTGAATTTAGTGGTCCGAGGCGCAAATTCAATCAGAGATCGACCGGAACTATAGATGCCTTAACCACTCAGGAAACTCCACATGATTTACCAGACTTGCTTTCGATCAGATGAGTCAATCAGTTTAATGGAAGCTTCGATTTATTCGGAGAGTTTGTCTGGAGCAGTCAGCAGTCCAGCGAAGTCAGGACACTGCCCAGAACAACTCTTATCTGAATTTCAGATACAGCCTGGACATTTTTCGGCAATGCAGCATTTCTGGAAAAACCCACGAGAAGATCATCATGACTGGATCGGGTTTACCTCCACTGAAAAACAAGACGGATCAGAAATTGGTTGTTTCGCTGCAGGCGAAATCGAATTGCTACTGGAAAAGAATAATGTTCTGTCAGGATCAACTTTTTGTTCAAATCAGGGCGTAGCTACTCAGACTGAAAAAGATTACCCCGGCATTACTTCATTGATGTTAAGTATGTTTGCAGATCTGAATGATAAAATTCCCGGAATTTATTTTGATCTGAAGATTGGATTTACGACAGAGACACTGTTAATGAAAAAATCGTTATTTAACCAGTTTATGGACTGGCTGACTCCATTCCTTCACTATAGCTCTGAGAAACTGAAATCCCATGAATTCCTACTTAATCACCGCGGCAAAGGTCTGGAAGTTGTATTTGACAGATTGTTTAATATCTGGTGTCTGAAACATCATTGGACGATCTATGATTTTAAGACAAACAAGAGCTATCTGGACGGAAGGTATGAAATAGATGCCGCAACGCATCATGTTTCACTTGGTTGTGTCAATTATAAGCGAGAAGCAGACGAAAATTTACTTGAGGCGACTCGTACAGGCAGAATCGCCGGGGGAAGATTTGTTGAGGAGCTGGAAAATAAATTCTGTGAAAAGCTTGCAGTAAAACATGCCATCTCAGTCTGTAATGGTACGATGGCGGATGCCATTGCTTTATCCGCCATTGCAGCAAAAACCGGTATCAAAAATGTTATCACACCTGCACTCACTTTCATTGCACAGGCGAATGCAATTCTGCATGCAAGCCTTACGCCCATATTTGTTGACGTAGGTGAAGATGGATTACTGGATGACATATCGGAATTCACGGATTCAGATGACTGCATTGTCTACCCGGTGCATTTGATGGGTAAAGTCTGTCGCTCTGTAAGTCAACTCGCTCACCGATACCCGGTCCTCGAAGATGCGTGTGAGGCGTTGGGTAGTCAGCTAACGGGAAAATATGCCGGAACGATGGGAATGGCCGGCACATTCTCTATGTATGTTTCACATTCATTTACAAGTGGGGAAGGAGGAATGATCGTTACAAACGACGATGAGATTGCAATCCTCTGTCGATCAATAAGAGCCCATGGCAGGCTGGGAGATGAAGTGGGAGAAAGATTTCGCTTCCCCAGACTTGGGTTCAACGGCAAAATGTCTAATCTTCAGGCCGCTTATGCAACGGCTCATTTTGATGATTTCGAAGAAATTATCAATAGCAGGAAACAAGTCGTACAGAAACTCGCAAATCAGTTAGGAGACGATTTTGGTGTTGCGTCTGACGGAATTGTCGCCCACGGATTCCCGGTTTTGTACCCGGACAAAACATCAAGGGATCGTGCGCTTATCATGATCAGTAATCAGGGAATTGAATGTCGCCCCTTGTTTTCATGTATAGCGTCAGAGCATTTTAATGCAGATGGCAACTTTCCCACAGCAGATAATATTTCGTCTCGGTATTTATATGTGCCATGTCACCATCAGCTAAGTGATCGCGAGATAGGATTGATATGTCAGGCTGTATGTGACTCCAAGAATCTTATAGTCAAGTAATGAAAAGTGTGGCCTGATCAGGGCTGCCGGGCTTCGTTGATATCAGGAGAATTGTGTATCCTATGAATGGGGGGAACCTCGGCATCAGGGAGCTTGGAAAGAATTATTTCCTATGAATAACGTTTGGTAGGAAAGATCGCCTCTGGGCTGTCATCGTTACCCGTCTCCCGAACTTGATTTTTAGATCAGGATTCTACGCAATAAAATGCAATCAAGGTTTTATTCGCGTTCTCTGAAGAGGATGGCTTCCATACCTTCATTATGAAATATAGCAGCATGTTGTTATGTTTCCACCACTTAAGGCAAATCCAATCGGTGAAAGATTATGTAAAAAAACTAATTTTTACGATTCGAACCCCCGTAATTATTAGTCCGGCGTCTTCCGCTTTACGAATTCAATATTTTCGGACAGCTTCAGAGTTCTAATAGAATACGGTTTTCATCGTTTAGAACGAATTATAGTATTTTGATTTCGCGTACAGCAAGATCGTATTCACCATGTATAGATTAAATTGATGAGCTACAGATTCCATAGCAGTTCGCTAAAAGGAATAATAAAAGGGACCCTACAAGTGTCCCGAGAAGCCATACGTTTTCTCGGAAAGATCTTTCGGTTTTTTCACCAACGCGAGTTCACATCGACCTTCAAACTGCCAAATGGGAGAATCAACATCCGCTGTCATGTCGGTCTTCCCTGAATGATCCTTAATGTGAACGCCAGTTCACACTCTGCCAGTTGATAATAGACAGAAAGCCTGATAGATTTAAAAAAAACTTATTCTGTCTATTAATAGTTAGGTTGCAAAAGACATACAACAAGCTTCGATCATCATGGACGCCGAAACAAAGACAATCGACATCTACTGCCCAACGTGCAACGTTCAAGTTGCAGCGTCGATTCTCTTTACGCATGCGCATGCGGAGCCACGACACGGTGGAATAATCGGCGATCTCTGTGATACGCCCCACGCCGTCACAACATATTCGCTGTCAGAATGTTCCCGGTGCAACGAGGTTTTCCTGACGAAGGCCGAGTTTTACGAGATTCCCGGCGAAGTGTGTGCACCGCAGACCGGCGACATTACTCTTTATCCATTGCCGCGCAATCTCGACACCTCTGTCTTGCCGCCGACTATCGCCAAGTCCTGCACGTCTGCGACGGGTTCGTTTAACGCTGGCTTGTACGAACCATGCGTAATCATGTGTCGTAAATCCGTCGAGGCGCTTTGCCACGAAAAGGGGATCACGTCCGGCAACCTCAAATCTCGGATCGACCGACTGCACAATGACGGTCACATTGACCAAAAGCTTCACACTTGGGCCAACGGTCTTCGACTCGTCGGTAACGATGCCGCGCATGACATCGCCATTGAAATCACCAAAGAAGACGCCGCGGACTCGATTGGGTTCCTTGAGGCACTTCTACTTTATAGTTTCGTGCTCGAACAGAAGTTTCAGGATTTTCAAACCCGTCGAGCATCGCAACAAGCAACCTAACAAAAAAATGCACCGGAGTTGTCGGCAGGGCCGATTTTGAAATCAACGTCGCTGGCAGCAACCCGGTGATTTTAGGCGTTAGGCGACAACGATGGTAATTGATGAGATAAAAGCATTGCTTGATTTCTTTGACCATCGCCGAATTTTGTTTGCGAAACTCGTCATTTAAGGTAAGGGACTGTCCACGAAACCACCCAATTTGCGGACTCCCTATCGCTGTCGTTGCTCTTGCCCTCGTTCGATATACTCAAACGTTTTCTCAAATGCGTTTTTAATCGACCCAAAAAGCGGACTCCCCACGCGCCAGCTGATCCCGTGCCTTTTCGCGAATTCGGACTCGCTGAGACAACTTCTATCTGAATGGGCTTTGGCATGATCGATTAAATCAACCATAAAACCGTCAACTTACGTGCCTGAATTCGAGTCATTCAACATAACTTCTTTTTCGTTATACCTTCCTCAATTTTCGCTTGACAATTTACCGAGCATTAAACAAAATTACACTAATCATACCATTGATGAGTTATACCGAAATAATTCAGTCTAATATTCAAGTCATGCTGTAAAGTCGAGGCTGCAATGAAATACACACCCCTCGTCCTCGTATTGCTGCTTACCGGTTGCAACGACACGCCAACCCAACGCCCAAAATCCACCAGGGCGCCGACGGTTCAAGCCAAACTCTCCGACACAGATCAGGCTGCCGCACCTGTTGAACCCGTACGGACACCACTCGATGGTGACGTTACGATCACACTTGATGTCACGGAGCTTTCCGATGGACGCGTCCGGCTACACGGCACGACAAATCTGCCTACAGATACCAAACTGATGTTGAGCGTTGAAGAACGGGCGCGAGGTGGCTTTCAGGGCCAGTCAAAGTGTTCTGTCGCCGCGGACGGTTCGTTCGACTCCCAAGCGTTCGGGCCAACCGGTGGGCTCAAAGAGGGCATATACGTTGCTGAGATTGTGATGCCAATTCCCCGCGTGCAACCTGACATCGTAAAGAAAATTATTGGTGACAACGGCGAAAAACTATCCGGTCCGCTCGTTGAAAATAGCTCTTTGGGCGTCACGGTGTCCGCAGAAAAGGAATTCACAATTGGTGGCCCGCAGGCTGCTCAATCCCAACAACAACGCGCAAAAGATCGCATTCAGCAGTATCGCGAATGGCAAAAAAAGATTGTCACTCTACACTCGAGCCTTCAAGCAGTTCGTGATTCCAATGATTCGGAAAAATGGGGGAAGTTCGCGCGACAATTCCGCGCAGACATCCAATCATACCAAGACCAACTCATGGAGATTCAACCTGTCTCTGCATGTTTCACCGTTGGGGATCCGCTCGATGCGGTTCGGCGGATGTTCCACGCCACGGCCTTTCAGAAACCGCAAGACTACAACGAAGCCAGTGCGGACTACACGAAAAGCCTCAAAGAACTTCGGGAGTTCATCACTAAGTCAGAGTCAACTCAATAATACGGCATATCAAGGCGATGCAACGGAGCAGGCTACGTTTTCGGTTTCAACGTCGTTTCCTTCGGTTACGTTTTTTTCAACGATCACTTGTGTTGGTCCGCCCACCCGGTGATCTTGGTTGTTATTTCACTGAATGTTACCACACAGAATGTATGAATCCATCGTAACCATTTTGGCATCAGCCGGGGTCAGTAGTGTTCTTACTGGCCTAATACTATGGCTCACAAAGTCGTGGATCACTGAGCGACTGAAGAACGCGATCAAACATGAGTACGATCAAAAACTGGAAACGCATAAGGCAGAACTCAAGGCACTTCACGACATTGCCCTTGAGCAGATGAAATCCGATCTTCGCCTCAATGCCTTCCAACAAGAGACGCGTTTTGCCGATCTCCACGCACGGCGAGCTGAAACTATCGCCGAAACCTACGGATGGCTGCGAAACCTGCATACGCTAACGCGTCGCTACATAGGCGAATTCGGATTCGAAGGACAGCCTTCACTTGCGGATCGACGGAAGGATGTTGGCAAAGCCCTTGAGAATTTTGAAGAATTCTACTTATCTCGCGAGATATTTTTGCCCGCAGCTACTGCCGATCGAATCAACGATTTTAGAAACAAACATTTTAAGGTCATCTACAAATTCAAGACTGGTGTTGAACAAGGTCGCGATGAACGAACCGGAAAGGATTCGTGGGACGACTCGGTCGACATGATGGACAACGATGTCACGCCGATTTTCGAAGAACTGAAAAACGAGTTCCGACAATTGCTCGGTGATACTCCTGAAACGGCGAAATAAAAAATCGGTGAACCGGAGCAGCGGTTGGACGCGGAATCTGAAATCAATATCGCTGACCTCTGCCCGGTTAGCTTTGACGTTATGCCTTCAGGGAGAATTAGGTGTCTAAGCCTGTAAAAGAATTTCATCAGTACCTAGCAGGTGCATCAAACTCTCATGTAAGCCATGAAGAATATTTGAAAGCTCCTGCTGTTGCTTTCCTGAAATATACAGTCGAAGCAAAAAGCTCAATCGATCTTTGTACTAGGTATTTCCCAAAGAAACAGGATGGAGATTATTCAAAAGATAGCTTTGATAGCTTGCAGCATCTCATTACTGCTTCTCTACCAACAATCATGGGACATTTCGAAACATATCAAAGGTATCTGTTCGCGGGCATATTTGACTTGTCAGTGTTACTTAATGATTTCGATACAACTAAGTTCTTTAAAGCAGTCTCAGACAAAACTAACATTGAAATGGACTGGGTTCGTCTCTCTGCCCACCGGGGTATCGGGGCTAGTGCGCCTGCAAGCGCATCGAATCAGCGAGGTGAAAGTCCTTGCCGAGGTTTGACCTGAACCTCGTAACAGAAGGTAACTGCGTTCTTGTG
>PAJV01000046.1 GCA_002706765.1 Gimesia sp. | reverse complement strand
GCCATGGTAACCCCTGTCGTTTTGGCAGTATTCTACACTTACCTGAGACAGTGCGCAAATTCCGTGCCGAACAGTATTGGGGCAAGCCGACAGTGGCACCCGCACGGGGGAGAGGACATTGAGTGTTTGTTATTTTTGTGGGGTTTCATCTGCTGATCAATCTGTTGGCTGGGATCAGTGGTTCTTTGCATGGTGGATTATTTTCGGGATGGGCGTGTGTGGGTCAAGAGGAGTTCAATAAAACATGTGGCGATACGGGTTGACAGAGGATCGATGTTGGGCGATGCCGGGGCGGTCCCGGGGCGAAGAGCTGCGATGTGCGACGACCCGCAGGCTACCATCACGAACCGGTGTGGTTTCAGGCAGTGCAAATCTGGAAAAAACAGGCTCATTTGCAGTGAAGAGCCAGAACAACTGGCGCGTGTTTCAGTGCACTGTAAACTGGACACGCGCGCGACTCAGTTAGGTGCTTATTTTGTTTCGACGCGGGGGGGAGTCAAGTCGAATTTATTCAGTATTTATTTTCAATGGAGTGTTGATGTACAACGGATGTGTAGCAGTTTTCAGAAGAGCACAGGAACGTGTAGTGAAGTGTGGAGAGAATATGAGATCTGAAGTTCCTTGTTTCGCAGACGTATTCTCATCAAATTTCTAAAAACGGATCGAGGTGTCAACCATTTTCAAATTACGAATGATTCAATTTTATCCTGTGTTTTTGTTTCTGCTGTTTCTGCCAATATTTACCGGATGCGGGAACCAGGGGAGTGCGGGACCTGAAATCGCAGCAGTTAAGGGCACTGTTTCACTGGACGGAGACAGCATTCCTGTGGGGGATATTATTTTTGAACCCGCCGATGGGGCAGGGCCGGCAGCAGCCGGTCAGATCCGGGAGGGCAAATTTGAACTGCAATGCCCCGTGGGGACAAAAAAAGTAATCATCTCAGCGGCGCGAAAGACAGGAAAAAAGGGAAAAGACTTTGGTGAGGATATTATGGAATCCTATATACCGGCGAAATACAACACGGAGACAGAGCTCCTGGAAAAAGTCAGCCCGGACACGGAAAACGAATTTCATTTTGCATTGAAATCCATGTAGAATGGTTGATGTCTCCGAGCTTAAAAACTGAAAGAAGAGAGGCTGTAAAGTAATGCCATTAGATTCAGGAATCACGCGTAGAAAAATGTTACGAGATGCGGTGCTGGGAAGTGCCGGGCTCTGGGTTGGCGGAAGTGTGCTGTCCGCGGAAAGCAAGTCCCCCAATGAGAAACTCAACATCGCCTGTATCGGCCTGGGGAACCAGGGGAATGCAAATCTGGGACTGGTCTCCAGTCAGAACATCGTCGGCCTGTGTGATGTCGATTCCGCGCGCACGGCGAAATATGCAGCAAAATATCCCAAAGCGAAAACCTTTGCCGATTTTCGTGTGATGCTGGATCAACTCGATCAAGCGATCGATGCCGTCGTTGTGACCACGCCGAATCATTCACATGCGACGATTGCCAATGAAGCGATGCGTCGTGGAAAACACTGCTATTGTGAAAAACCACTGGCACACTCGATCCATGAAGTTCGTGAAATGCAACGGGTCGCGAAAGAACATAAAGTGGTCACACAGATGGGGACGCAGAATCACGCGGGAGAGAATTACCGCAGAACGGTCGAACTCATCCAGTCAGGCGCGATTGGCGATGTCAAACAGGTGCATGTCTGGTTTGGAAAACCCGGTGGCTGGAGACGCTATCAGCGTGTCGTCGACCGTCCCACGAGTCCCCAGCCGATTCCCCCCACATTGAACTGGGATCTGTGGGTCGGACCTGCTCCCATGCAGAACTTTCATCCCTGCTATCATCCCCATGACTGGCACTACTGGTGGGATTTCGGCAATGGAACATTGGGAAATATGGGCTGCCACTACATGGATCTGATCTTCTGGTCCCTGAACCTGCAGTATCCCACTACAGTGGAAACAAAGGGCCCTGAGTTGCATCCTGATTCGACTCCGTTCTGGCTCGACTGTCACTGGCAGTTCCCCGCCCGGGAATCGATGCCTCCGGTAGAAGTCATCTGGTATCACGGCCGAAATACTCCGCAGGCTGTACTTGATCTGGGGGGACCTGAGTGGGCGGCCGGGATTCTGTTTGTGGGTGAATCGGGGATGCTCGCTGCCGATTACAATAAGCGGGTCTTAATGCCTGAGGAAAAATATGTCGGTTTCAAACCACCCGAAAAAACAATTCCGGATGCGATTGGCAATCATCGCATGGAATGGTATGAAGCCTGTAAAGGCAATGGGAACACGTTATGTCACTTTGATTATGCCGCGCCTCTGACCGAAACCATTCTGCTGGGAAATCTGGCTTTTCGGGCTGGTAAAAAAGTGGAATGGGATGCGGAAAACATGCAGGTCGTTAACGTTCCCGAAGCAGCAAAATACTTACAGCGCGAATATCGCTCAGGATGGATTCTCTGATCATGAAAAATCGAACACTCAAACATTTTCTGATTTACAGCTTCGCTTTACTGATGTTGATTCAATGGGGAAGCCTCGCTGTTTCTGAAGCTGGCCCCGGTTTATTCCTGGAAGTGAATGCGGGCAGACAGGCGCGGCAAAATTGTGTGGTCAGCATTCCACTGCCGGAACAGTTCAGGAATCAGAAACATCTGACCCTGTTTCGTCTGGATAATAAGCAGGAAATTCCGGTTCAGATCAGCCAGGTCGGTGAACAGCAAGAACTGGTCTGGATTGTAAAGGAGCTATTGCCTGCCGGTTCGACCAGGAAATACCAGATTTTGACCGGGGGAGCCGGGACAAAGCAGAAGGAGCAGGTCACCGTCAGCGATGACGGCGAACACTTGAATGTCAAAGTCGCTGATAAACCGGTTCTGACGTATAACCATGCGATCGTCAAAGCACCCCAGCGGGATGAGGCTTATTATGACAAAAGTGGTTACATACATCCGCTCTACACGCCTTCCGGAAAAGTGATCTCTGACGATTTCAATCCCGATCATCCGCATCAGCATGGAATCATGTTATCGTGGCGGAAAATCCTGTTTGAAGGTCGTGAGAATAATGGCTGGGATCAGAAATCACAGCTGGGGAAGGTGGAGCACAACCAGGTCAATTCGTATTCTGGTGGACCCGTTTTTGGATCATTTGCGACCACGATTGATCATATTGATCTGACCAAAAAATCCGGTCCCGTAACGATGCTCAAAGAGACCTGGCAGGTGAGGGTGTATGCACTGGAGGAAGAGTTTCTGTTCGATATCAGGTCGATCCAGAAGTGTGCTACTGACAAGCCGGTCACGATTGATAAGATCCATTATGGAGGCATGACCGTACGTGGTCACGCCGACTGGCATGGTGCGGATGCCTATAATTATCTGACCAGTGAAGGGAAAGATAAGCTGACAGGCAATCAGTCGCGCCCCGCATGGGTTGAGATGTATGGACGACTGGGGGAGGAGACAGCGGGAGTGGCGATTCTGGGTCATCCCGGAAATTTCCGGTTTCCGCAACCGGTCAGACTGCATCCGACGATGCCTTACTTCTGTTTTGCGGTCGCTTCTCTGGACCCGTTCATCATTGAACCTGGAAAGACGTTCGAGTCACGCTATCGTTTCTATGTACATGACGGCAAGCCAGATGCGGAGCGGGACCAACGGTTGTGGGAAGATTATGCACATCCGCCACAAGTGAAGATCATCTCGGCTCCTTAGACTGTGTCCGTTTTACTGTAGCGTCTCCTGAAAGAGATGGGGAGACGCTCTGGTTAAATCGGATACGCTCGAGCCTTGAAACCAGTTGATAAACGTGCATGCTGTTTATTTTGAATCGCTGTTTATTCTGAATCAGTCTCAGGTTTCTGGTCATCAGCAGGCTTCGCATCTTCCACGGCAGGTTCTGGTTTGGTGTCGGGTTGGGGGGCTTCGGGTTCGATGTTCTCAGCAGGTTCTTTTGAGGGGAGCCTGATGGATTCGATCATCTGAACGATTTCCTCTTCGTTATAGTTCTCACTTGCGATCTGTAAAAACAGGAAGGCTGCTCCCAGTTTACCAGGGAAGACTCCCGAGACCTGATGAAATTCTTTACCGCTTTTGTCAGTACCTTCAGCGAAGTTGAACTTGATTTTCTCACCATCGATGTTGAATTCCCGTTGTTCTTCTTTGGTGATATTCAGCTCTCGCTGCTGCTGGTTTTGATTTTTCATGCTTCTCTGGAATTCTTTATCCATATCTAGCATACCATCGTCGGCAATTCCCATGCTCAGTAAAAATAATTCGCCGGGCCTGGGATCATGTTCATAAATCGCCATGCGCATATTCATGACTTTCATGGTCATGGCGGCCTGCGGTTCAAAGGAGTCAGGGATCGTAATATCCGTGATTTCCTTCTGAACTTCTCTGACCCGCGCTTTATTCTGTGTAAACTCCATTCCCACCTGCTGCGCAAAATAATACAGCCCGCCACAGCACAGCAGCATGCAGATCCCACCAAAGCCGAGGAGGGCCAGCAGGACTTTCACGCCGGTACTCATTCCCGGTTTAGGCTGTGAAGAAGACTCAGGTGGAAAATCGTTATCTTCAGAATAAAAATTGTCGTCAGACATGGGAGTGATACCTTTTTGAATCTTCAGGTCGATGTAGTTTCAACTGCGGGTTGGGAAGTATGAGTGGAAAACGCCCCGCTTCCACACAGAGAGAGTCTATACAGAATGGAGTAGAGAAACGAGCGTAATCTAAAACCGGATCATAAAAAAATGAGAATTATGACCAGTCTGATTCGTCCTCAGTGGCGTTCTGGCGTTCTGCTTCACGCCATTGTTTCTGCAGTTTGCGGCGTTCCCGTTTGCTCAAACCTTTAAGCTGTTCCGGGTCGTGTGACTGATCGACACGCACGTTCTTTTTTGTCGAACCGGTCTTCTGCTGCGGAGCAGGTTTTGCGGTTTCTGGTGGGGGCTCAGCTTTTGCTGGTTCGGCAGCCTTCGTCTTTTTCGAAACGGTTTTTTTCTCCACCGCTGCTGGGGCAGGCTTCGGCTCTTTTGGGGCAGCAGGAGTTTCTGATTGATTCTGTTTCTGGGTTGCCTGTTCTTCCTGACGATCTTTCTCAGCCGCTTCCTGTTGCAGTCGGGTTGCTTCCAGCTGCTTTTTACGCTGGCCTGCTTTGGCGACTTGCTTTGCTTTTTGTCTGATGCGTCGACGACGCAGGTACTCGCCTCCAAATTTTGTGAATCGTGACGGGACCTTTTCGGGCAGATCGACAGACTGGTACAGCAGGTGATGTGTATGCAGGAGCAGACTGGTGAAGAAACACCAGTGTGCGAACATCAATAAGCCGGAACCAATTAAATAATGAAAGGCGGCTCCCGGAATCAGGTTGTCAGTGAACTGGAATGTTAAATACCCAACGTAGGAAGCGATCGCGATGATTGTCATATTCAATCCCGCACGGTCTCCGCGTAATTCAAGATAAGTCATCAAGGCGCCACTGGAACCCAGTACCAGTGTGGGCACGATCCAGGCTAACAGTTGGGTATGGGGGCCCCAGTCAAACAGGTTTAATTCAATGACGGTAGTCGACCAGACCTGGTGCAGACTGGTCGTTGTGCAGAGGGCGAATAGAAAGAGACCACAGGCCACCCATTTCCAGAGACGGTATCTGCCTGAAAAGTCATGCAGACTCTGCGTTCGTAAAGAGGCGATGAGCAGAGCCAGTTGCCCCGAAATCAACAGTAATGCGCCACTCAGAACTTGTGCAAGTGGACTGGATTTCAAAGACAGGTAACCCGCCAGGGCGGAGTCCGGCTTCGTCAATTCCGGTCGATACAGGTCAGCAGCAACGATCGCAGCCAGACACAGGAGCACGGGAAGATAATAGACAGACAGTTTCCAGCGTCGGGGGAAAATGAGAGTCCGCAACGGATACTGGCCAGCCGCGAAACGATGGGTTCGGGCGATATTCTGAGATATGGTATCCTCGTTCGAGTCTTCTAAAGACTCAGAAGATTCCGACGCCAGTCTGCGACGTCGGCGTTCATCCATGGAACGAGAGCCGGCAAATCCAGTAGACATTGATTCTCTTTGTGATCCTTCAACGAGATCTTTGTCGTCTTATTGAGAAAACGGTAGAACGGTTGAGAAATCATTTCAGAATGGGCCACGATCCTCGGGCTGCCACTCGCTGATTTTCTCATCCAGAAAAGAAAGACATTACTTTTATCGGAAGAATTTAAGCTTAGAGAAGAGAGTCGATTAGGATTTGGGGTCTGATTTAATGGTTCAGGTTGCTGTATGAGATTTATGTTTTTTTATCGCTATTGTTTGACTGACGGTCAAATGTGTCTCAGCTGCCCCATGATTCCCAGATTAAATGGCCCTGTTTTGATATGATCTGTCACTCTCAAAAAAAACACCGGAAAAGAACAGATAACCTTATGTTTATGAACGGTTTAAGAATAGTTATTGTTTATCGAGCTGGAGCAGTGCTCACCCTGTTCTGCAAAGTATATAATAAGGCTTCAAGCTACCCCAACTTCGCGTAATTCAATGGATGGAGTGTTTCTATTATGTTTGATAACTGGAAGAACCTGCTGGTTCTCAGTCTGTTTTTTTCGTCTTGTGCAGTCGGTTTCGCTGACGAGTTTCCTCAAAAGGCCATTTCCACACATGCCGGGATTGTGATCCGTCTGAAGCAGCCTGGTGAAACCCGGCAGAAATTGACTTCCATCATGAATCAGGTGGATGAATCTCTGAGCACAATTCTGCAGGGGAATCTGCGGACGTTTCTGGGACGTGCCATTTCTAACCCGACAATGGCTGGTGTCGATAATACTCGCGACATGTGTGTGGGGGTTTTTCTGAGTGAGACAAAACGCCCCGGTCTATTGTATGTGATCCCGGTGAATGATGGACCGGCGTTCGCAGCGGAGCTCAATGAGAAATATAAAAAAACTGTAATCCAGGATAAGTGGATCCTTTACAGTGAAGATCAGAGCCTCGTCGATGTGGCACTTGAGGTGACGAAAGATCCGATACTCAATTTTCAGACGCAGATGAGTGAAGAAGCAAAGGCTTTGTTTGCGTCAGGAGATATGTCTGTTTATGTCAATTCAGAAAAGCTGGTCACAGTATACCAGTCCCAACTGGAACTGGCGGGGCAGCAGCTTGAGCAGGCTTTGAATCGGATTTCGAAAACGGTAAAGACCACACCCGGTGTGAATACAAAACCGATTCTATCCCTTTATTCCACACTCGGTAAAGGGGCTTTACAGGCTGTTCAGGATTCCCATAGTTATACAACGGCACTTACAGTCGAGCAGGGAGGCATCGGGCTGGAGAGTCTGTTTGAAGTGAAATCAGACTCGCAGACTGATCAGCTGTTTCAGAAAAACCCACCTCAAAAATTTGAACAACTGGGGCAATTTCCTGCGGGGCAGCTGGCATATTTTGCAGGTGCCGGTAATACAGATGCCCTGATTACCTGGGGGATGAATTTTACGGCACAGATGTTTGATGAAACCGCTGAGAATCAGGAGGCTCGTCAGAAGTTTGACTCAATTGTGAAAGCGATTCGCAGTTTGAAGTTTGGGAGTTATTATTTCTCATTCGAATTAGGCAGACTGTCGGAAGGTGTATTGAATGCCTACACGGTTTCAGAAGTCTCTCCTTCGGCCGAAATGCGAAAATATACGCGTCAAATGATGGCCATGATGAAAAATATGTCGCTCCCCGGCGTCAAGCAGGAAATCAAGTATACTCCAGACGCTGAAAAAATCGGCGATGAAACAGTAGACCTGACTGTCATCAAACAGGAGGTTGATCTTGGCTCAGATCCACTTCAGGTTCAGAAACGTATGCTGGAAATTCTGTACGGACCTGAGGGAATCACAAACAGGATGGCTTATCCTGAGGGCAAAGTCCTGCAGGCAATGGGAGGAACGGCGTCGATGAAAAAGCTCCTGGATGCCTTGAATGCACCCGACAGCTCATCGGAGATTGCAAAAAATCAACCCGCTTTTCAGGAAGCACGAAAACAGGGGCTCAAAGAAGCCAATATTCTGGCTTTGGTCGATGTACCTGTCACAGTTGCCAGAATCCATAATGTGTTATCGGAAAGCCGTCGACAAGAGGGGCTCTTTTCTGATGAACTCCTGAAAAAGCAGGGGATTACTGCTTCGTATCTTTCTTTCAGTCTGGGAATGCGCAAACAGGCCATGGTCACAAAAACCTATCTGCCAGTTAAGACGTTGCAGGGCGGATTCAAGGTGTTTACGATCATTTCCAGTCAAAAATTCTCCCAGCAGTCTGAAAAACAGAAAAATAACTGAAAATTTGTTACAACAGGTTCAGGACTGTTTCTGGTTTCGTAAAGTGTACTGTTTTAATGAGATACGATTTTGTCAGGCTCTGATTGATGCCTTGGCGGTTGTAGAATCAGAACGGATTTTGCAAATCTTCTCTTGAAAGATTCGACAATTTACCGAAAACTGTCAAAAATACGAGAACCTTTGCCTTGCAGACTTTGTCTAGCTGGTGTGGGAGAATTCCTGATTTATGAGTTGGGGATTTTCTGTATTTATTTGTGAACGGAATTGTTCCGTTTTTTCTTTCGAGGTAGCAACCTCGTTTTTTTAGTCTCTTTCTCTGCGGTTTAACGCAGGAGGTGCACTGATGATTTTCAATAAACAGAATCGTCGTTTCGTCGTCAAAGCAATTAACAACAGCGCGTTTGTCAAAGCAGCTGTCGTGAAAGCCATCGATGTCGTCTGTGCCGCCCTCCGTCTGGATTCGTTAAGCCCTCTAAGTGGAGAACGATTGTCGGAATCCGGTGGTATGCCGGGGACCCCCCCGATGGGTTGGCATTGTTGTCAACATCAACCATCAATGCATTCGCTATATCAAAGATATACGCGGATAACGGGTACCCAGACCACTGTGACCGGAACTGCTTCGTAGGCAGCCTCCTGTTCCCTGCTTTTCAGCAGAAAATCGTTCCTCAAAGTGGTTGGTTTAACCCAAACCGGGTTGAACTGACCGTGCCATGTTCGATGGCGTGAGCAACACCTTGGGTGTCTGTCCTGCAGGCGAAAGATGCGTTCTTTTTCCTGCACTCGACTGACCCTGATGCTGTTCTGTTCTCACATCGAAACTGCATGTCATGCCCACTTTGATACTCCTTGGATAAAAGTCCTTTTTCAGGGACAGAGAAGAGATATTACAATGGAAGATCAGACCTTAATTGAATTAGTTACTGCTGCTCAGAATGGTGATCGAGAAGCTTTTGGTTCACTGGTGGTTCAGTTTGAATCCACTGTCTTTGCGATTGTCATGAAGCGATTACGGAATCATGCAGAGGCCAGCGAAGTGACACAGGATGTGTTCATCCAGGCAATGCGAAAACTGTCTCAGTTGAATGCACCGGAGCGTTTTGGTGGCTGGTTGCGGCAGATTGCCGTCCGGATGTCAATCAATCGAGCTGTGCGTCGGCCTAACGAATGCATTCAGAGCCCGGATACGATCATCGTCCTGGACGATGAACCAGAAAGTCCATTGGACAAACTGCTGGAAATTGAACGGGCTGCTGAATTGCGAGGTGGGCTGGAACAGCTGGGTGAAGTTGACCGGCAAACGCTGATCTCATTCTACTTCAAAGGTCAGTCCCTGAAGGAGATGAGCAACGAATTTGATCGCCCGATTGGAACGATCAAACGGCGACTGCACACTGCCCGAAATCGGCTGCGGGAAGCTTTGCTGGACCTGCAGTCCGTTTGAATGCTGATGACCTGTAACCTGAAAAACGCCTGTAGAGGGAAACTTCTGCAGGCGTTTTATTATTTAAGGATTGTTATTTGAGATTTCAATTGCCGTCAGGGGATCGAGATTCCCGCTTTCATCAGCAGTGAAGTCAAGGCGATCAGCGGGATGCCTGTGATTGCAGAATGATCTGTTGACTGGATCTCCTCAAACAATGTGATTCCCTGGCTTTCAAGTTTGTAGGCTCCTGCACAGTTCAGCGGTTGATCAAAGCGAACATAGCGTTCGATGGCAGATTTACTGAGCTCCCTCATTTTCAGCGTAGTCTGATTAATGTGGGTCTCTAAAAAGTCTGGTCCGAGTACCGCAATTGCTGTGATCAACAGGTGGGTTTGTCCCTGCATTGACTGTAGCTGTTCAATCGCAAGTTCTTCGGTGCCAGGCTTCCCCAAGATCCTGTTGCCGAAAGAGACCAGCTGGTCACCTCCAATGACCACAGCCTGTGGGTTCTGCTGAGCTACTGCTTTGGCTTTTTCGAGGGCCAGAACTTCAGCCAGAGTTTCCGGAGTAAATCCGGCCTGCTTGAACAGGTCCTCATCTACTTTGGGGTCACACGTCTCAAATTCCAAGCCGATTCGATTCAATTGTTGAGCGCGATAGGGAGACGTGCTGGCCAGAATGAGTTTCATGTTGCGTTCTCTCAGCGGTTATCTACTTAGCCGTTACAGCTTGAGTAGATTTAATTATTATTGGGTGCGGGATAGAAAACCTGTCGTGGGGACAGTTGATGTTCTGCCGGCTCCCATTCTGCAATTGCCACCAGTTCACCTTTGGGGCTGATGACAGCCACTTCGATATTCACCTGGGTTGCGGGAAATCGCTCAGACGCACATTGTAACTTCTGTCCCTGGCTGAGTGAGAGGAGTTCTTTTTCATCACAATGATATTGCGGCACTTGATCCACTGCGAGAATCGCCGGTTGCAAATTCCCGGTGACCTGATCGAGTGAAAGTTCCTCGTTCAGATCCAGTGCTGAATCCAGACTGAAGGGGCCGATACGGGTGCGCACCAGTGCTGTCATGATCGCACCCACTCCCAGTTGTTCGCCCAGATCGCGGCCCAGCGAACGGATATAAGTTCCGGAACCACAGACAATACGAAGTTGAAAGCGGGGAAAGGAAAAGTCCAGGAGTTCTATCTCGTAGACATCCACTTCGCGTGGCTGAATTTCAAATGACTTACCAAGCCGCGCCAGATCGTAGGCACGACGTCCATCAATATGAACTGCGGAATACTGAGGCGGGATTTGTTCGATCCTCCCCTGAAATGCGGGCAGGCATGACTCCAGTTCCTGCCGTGTTACTGTTCGACAGTCCGGAGTCTCACTGATTTCGCCTGTAATGTCATCGGTATCACTGCGTTTTCCCAGAACGAATTCACCGATATATTCTTTGGGTTGCTGCTGGACAAAGCGAATCAGGCGAGTGTTTGAACCAGTACACAGTACCAGCACCCCCGTCGCCAGGGGATCCAGGGTTCCTGCATGACCGACCCGGGCTGGCTTTACCAGCTTCTGGATCTGGTTGACCACCTGGCGGGAGGTCAGGTCTGGTGGTTTATTGATATTCAGCAGACCTGAAATCTTCAGGTCTGCGTCCGATTTTTTGGAACTCATCGGAGAATGTGCCCATTGTTTCTGGTGGGACAGCAATGAGTACGTTCTGTCTTGTAATCAGACAGAGACTCGTACTTTCTGTTGATGGTAATTTAATGCAGCACCGACAAAACCTGCGAACAGGGGATGCGGACTGACTGGTTTCGATTTAAATTCCGGATGGAACTGCACAGCCAGGTACCAGGGATGGTCTGGAATCTCAACGATTTCAACCAGGTTACCATTGGGGCTGGTACCAGTGGGAATCATGCCAGCTTCAATCATCTGTTTACGATATTCGGGATTGAATTCATAACGATGGCGATGACGCTCACTGATTGAGTCAGCACCATAGCAGGTATGTGCCTGAGAGTCCTTGGAGATGATGCAATCCTGAGATCCCAGTCGCATGGTGCCTCCCTTTTCTGTGATCTCTTTCTGCTCTTCCAGCAGGCAGATAACGGGGGCGCTGGATTCACTGTTAAATTCTGTACTGTGTGCATCGGGGAGCCCCAGTACATTGCGGGCAAACTCAATCACGGCACACTGCATTCCCAGGCAGATTCCAAAGTAAGGAACCTTGTTTTCGCGGGCATATTTGACCGTAGCAATTTTTCCTTCGATACCACGTTTGCCAAAGCCGCCTGGGACCAGAATTCCGTCTACATTAGACAGCAAAGCTTCCGCCCCCTGTCGTTCAATTTCTTCCGCTTCAATCCGTTTAAGCAGAATCCGAGTGGAATGATGGAATCCGGCATGGAACAGGGATTCATAGATCGATTTATAAGCGTCTTTGTGATCGATGTATTTACCGACCACCGCAATTGTGACTTCATGTTGCGGATTCTTGATACGGTTCAGCAGGGATCGCCAGTTAGACAGATCCAGTGGTTCTGCATCAATCTGCAGTTTTTTAACGATCAATTTATCCAGGCCATCATCGGCAAGACCCTGCGGAACTTCGTATATTGAATACTCGGTATCCACCTCTTCAATAACGGCCCCTTTTTCGACGTTACAGAATAAGGCAATTTTGTCTGCATGGTCTTTATCCATGGGGCGTTCTGTGCGGACTATCAGCACATCGGGCTGGATACCAATTTGACGAAGCAGGCCTACGCTGTGCTGCGTCGGTTTGGTTTTCATTTCCCCTGCTGCTTTGATGTAGGGGAGAAGAGTCAGATGGATGAACAGGCAATTTTCCTTGCCGATATCCAGAGGGATCTGACGAATTGCTTCCAGGAAGGGGAGGCCTTCAATGTCGCCTACTGTCCCGCCCAACTCGGTAATCACGACGTCGACATCGGAACTGTCCAGATTAAAAATGGATTCTTTAATTTCATCCGTGATATGGGGGATCACCTGTACGGTGGCTCCCAGGTACTCGCCACGACGCTCTTTTTCAATCACGCGCTGATAAATCTGACCAGTGGTATAATTTGATTTCCGTGAGAGCGGGCTGTTAGTAAATCTCTCGTAATGTCCCAGATCCAGATCGGTCTCTGATCCATCATCGAGCACATAAACTTCGCCATGCTCGTAGGGGTTCATCGTTCCTGGATCGATGTTGATATAAGGGTCGAGCTTCTGCATGCGGACTCGCAAGCCGCGCTGTTCAAGTAAAAGTCCAATGGATGCCGAAGTCAGGCCTTTACCCAGGGAACTGACGACACCGCCAGTGACAAAAATGTGTTTTGTTATGTGTTTGGTCATTTCGCGATCTGTTTCTCGAGACGTCGTGGAATAATGTTGCATGATAGGTAATTCTTCCTGAAAATGCACGCTTCAAAATCAGGAAAACCTCAGCCGGATATCGGTAAGAATAATCGAACGTCAGTCAATGATGAACCTGGGGTGTAGAAATAAGGTGAGTGTTAACAAATGCTTAGGTCAAGTGTTTCGTCTGTATTTCGCTATGGTTTCTCATTTGTTCCGTTGTGTACGTGCGACAAATTGTGCGTAATCTTCGGGAGTATCAATACCCACAGACGGGTGGGTGACTTGAGCGACCTGGATGGTGGCACCTGATTCCAGAGCCCGTAACTGTTCCAGTTTTTCCAGTTGCTCCAGCGGAGTCGGTGGAATCTGGGTCAGATTCAACAGAAAGGGCCGGCGGTATGCATAGATGCCGAGATGGAGCAGCCAGGGGCTCTGATCTGGCAGGAATGATTCTGGTTTCCGGTCTCGTGTAAAAGGGATGGGCAGGCGACTAAAGTACATGGCAGAACCATCTGTGCGACAGATGACTTTCGTGCAGGAGGTGTCCTGTAACTGCTCAATATCACGAATGGGAGTGGCCAGTGTCGCCATATCTGCTGACGGAGACTGAATCAAAACGTCAATCAGTTGATCAATAAATTCAGGCGAAATCTCAGGTTCGTCTCCCTGAATATTAACCAGGATTTCAGCATCGAACAGTTCGTTCTTTGCCACTTCTGCAATTCTGTCGGTGCCGCTGGGATGCTCACCTGTCAGACAGGCTTTCCCGCCAAATCCATGTACGCATTCCATGATTTCCAGACTGTCGGTAGCGACAATTAACCGGTCCAGTTTATCGGAACTGGCGGCAGCTTCCCAGGTATGCTGAATTAACGTTTTACCTGTTTCGTTCAGCAATAGTTTCCCGGGTAACCGAGTCGATTGCAGTCTGGCTGGAATGACACCACAAATTTGCATACGAACACCTCCTGTGTTTTCTGTTGGATGGCCCTGATTGAAACGACTTCTGGACTGTGTCCAGTTTTACTGTAGCGTCTCCAGGGGCATTGGAACCGACTGGAATCGATTGACGGACGCTGAGGTCAAATGGGATGCGCTCTCGTTCCGTCAATTTATCAACCGATTGTACGAGACATCAAGTGGGGCACCAGTAAATCTATGTCTTTAATGACAGGAAGTCTGTGAGGAGGCTGACAGGCTGCTATTGGATGAGATCTGATGTTCTGATATGGTGCGTGACGGTAAAATTAGCCCCCCTATATTCCCAGACAGGATTTTCAGATGGAGCATGGATTTTTAGGCTATCGCTCAACATTCATGTTGGATTTTGTTGTCTCGGCACTCGTCCTGATCGTGCCTTTATTGCTGTTCAGCCTCTATACAGTCAAAATCAAACGAAATTATTCCCTGCACAAAAAACTGCAGATCTTACTGGGTGCCGTACTGCTTGTTGCGGTGACCGCTTTTGAAGTTGATGTGCAACTCATGCATGGGGGATGGCAGAATATCGTCAAACAGCGCACCACACCACTCACTCCCGAACAATTTCATTATGTTCGTAATGTGCTGTATGTCCATCTGATTTTTGCTGTCAGCACACCATTCTTCTGGGCTGCCACGCTGTTTCTGGCTTTGAAACGAATCCCCGATCCTCCTGTACCCTGTGCGCACAGCAGTCTGCACAAAAAGCTGGGTTGGATTTCAACGATTGATATCACGCTGACATCGATAACCGGCCTGTACTGGTACTATGTCGCATTTATGGTCAGCAGTTGAAAGTCTGATTTCAGTGCTCAGGACTTTTTGCGTGAGCGGGTTACAGGTCCTTTGGCTGGCTTCTCATCGTCGCCGCTGTCTTTAGCAAGGACGCGTGCAATTGCATCAAGAAACGTATCCATCGCGAAGGGCTTTCGCAGGTAATCATCCACACCCAGCATTTCAGCGTAAGCTTTATGACGCCCCCCTTCGTTGGCGGTAATCATGATGACCTTGGGAGGTGAGGGGAGTGATTTCAGAGTCTCCAGTACCGGGAATCCACCCATTTTAGGCATCATCATATCAGTAATGACCAGATCCGGGTTCTCAGATTGTGCCAGCTTCTGCCCTTCCAGGCCATTGGGGGCAACAATGATATTGTAACCAGCTGACTTGATGACACCGCTCAGCGTACTTGAAATTTCGCGGTCATCTTCGATCAATAAAATCGTATAATCGGTTGACATGGTTTTTAAATTCCCTGGAGAAACCAGTAGTTTCTCGCGACTCCTGAATTAAAGTGACCCGGCGTCACATCCTCGGGACACACCTGCCCTGCGTATATGGTATGCCTCTATCAACCGATTCTCAAGGCAGTTATAGAAAACTGTCATGAATCTTCAATTTTCAGATGATCTCTGAGACCTGTTGTAGCGGCTTTAGGGAAGGTGTTTCTTCACTTTTTCGCCTGATTTATGAATGCTGCAACTCGATCCCGGTTTTTGACTCCCGGTTGATCTTCGACCCCACTGGCAGTATCGACGCCAAAAGGCTGAACAGCGGTGATGGCTTCACTCACATTCTCTGGCGTCAGTCCTCCTGCCAAAATCAGCGCAGGCCAGTCACTATACCGGTATTCCCTGCGAATCATTTCCCAGGGAGCAAGATGACCTGTGCCACCATAGGATATGGGTGAATAGGCGTCTATGAGTATATGGTCAGGGCGTTTTCCGGTTTGGTCACAGGCCTTCAGATACGACTCCAGAAATGAGAGATCTGGTTCACTGGTGCGAATCGCCTTGATGATGGTAAGGGTGGGAAACTGTTGAGCCAGTTCTGCCAGAAATTCAGGTGGCTCCTCGCCATGCAGCTGGATTATACTTAAGGAGAGGGCTTTACAGGTTGTGATTACATCTGACAATGAGTGATTGACAAATAATCCCACCAGCGTGATCTCGCGGGAGCCAATTGCTGACTGGATCTCTCTGGCAGTGGCAAGATCGATGAAACGGGGGGATGGTGAGTAAAAATTCAGTCCCAGGGCAGTAGCGCCCAGATCGGCAACGGTACACGCTGTCTCGGGATCTTGTATGCCACAGATTTTAATCCACATCTTACTTCACTTGTTGAGGGGGCAGTCAGCTTCCAATAAAGGTTTCATCAAAAGTGAATTATAGTCTGTACGTGACTCAAGGGGTAGCAGTGATCGGGATGAATTTGATACAGACTGGTTTGGGAACCTGGATCTCATGCCCCGTTGGTTGCAGTAATCCGGTTTTCTGGTCAATGCGGAATACCATAATGTTGTTTGTATTCTGATTTGCTGCAAGCAGAAACGATCCTGATGGATCGATCTTGAAATTGCGTGGCATTGCGCCGCCAGTAGGCTGGAAACCGATAGAAGTCAGTTTGCCGCTCTGCTCATCAATCCGGTACATGGCCAGTGTATTCGGCCCCCGGTTCGAACCGTACAAAAACTTCCCCGAGGGATGCACTTGAACTTCCGCGGTGGAGTTGCCTTTGAAATCTGTTCCCGGAGGAACCGTGGTGATCGTCTGGATTTCCTCAAAGGTGCCTGTGATCGCATTATAGTTCATGGCGGTGACGGTCAGATTCAATTCATTGATGACATAGCCCCATTTACCCGTGGGGTGAAAAGTGAAGTGGCGCGGTCCCGCTCCGGGGGGCAGTTTGAAACCGGGGACAGGATTTGGTGCCAGTGATCCATCTTCCGCATTAAACTGGTAGATCCGCAGTTGATCGATCCCCAGGTCTGCGACTATCGCATGCTGATTTTGGGGATCAAGATTGATGGAGTGTGCGTGTGGGGCTTTCTGGCGAGCAGGATTGACGCTGAAGCCGGAGTGCTGCACAAATGAGGTGATTTCTTTCAGCGATCCATTTTTCAACAAAGGCAGCGAACAGATATTACCTCCGCCGTAATTCGCTACGAGGACATATTTACCAGTAGCATCAACAACCAGGTGGCAGGGATCGCCTCCGCGGGTAGACTGCTGATTGAGAAACGTCAGATTTCCCGTCTGAGGATCAATGGTAAAAGCGCTGACGGCTCCCGATTTTTGCCCCTGGAAATCACGAGTTTCGTTGACGGCGTACAGAAATTTCTGGTTGGGGTGAATCGCGAGAAACGAGGGGTTCTCCACATTTTCCGTGACGCCCACCAGAGAGAGCTTCCCTGTCTGAGAGTCCATGCTGAGTTGATAAATACCCTGGCTGTCACTCCCACGAGTATAGGTGCCCACATACACCCGATATTCAGCTGCAGCAGATCTCGGGGGAGAAACGAATATAGAACCGATTATCGGGAGCAGTAACAGAGTGGCTGTCAGGAATGGATGCGACGAAAACATGGACTGTCCTTACATCGAACAGGAGAGTTGAAATACGGAAAAGAACGGAGCTGGCCTGATCCAGCCAGAAATACCTGTCTCAGATTATTTGACATAAACGCACTACGAAACGCAATGGTCAGATTCTCCCAGGATCTGAAATACCGGGTGTGCCTGTCCTGTGATTTATCGACAAGGGAGATTATACTTTCAGGCATGTTAAAACGGATTACATTACATAATTTTATGAGCCACTCACACACCGTGATTGATCTGTCGCCCGGCTTGACGGTGCTGACCGGACCCAATAATTGCGGCAAGTCTGCTTTTGTCTCCGCGCTTCAGATTCTGGCAGACAATACGTCCGGCGATTTCATGGTCAGGCATGGGGAAAAAGAGTGTCGCGTCATCGTCGAAACAGACGACGGACACATGATTGAATGGAAACGTAAAAAGAAAACGGTCAGTTACAATATCGATGGAGTGGATTTCCATCGCTTGCGGAACAGCGTCCCCGATCAGCTACATGAAATATTGAAATTATCCAAAGTCAAAGCGGGCGACGCAGATGAATTCGATGTTCATTTCGGCGAACAGAAGTCACCCATCTTTCTGCTGGGGGACCGCGGCAGTCGCGCGGCACGATTCTTTGCTTCCTCCTCAGACGCGTCGGTTCTGATCGAGATGCAGAAACTGCATCGCAGCAAAGTGAAAACGGCACAACAGGAATATCAGCGACAGCAGAACGAATTAAAACAGGCCGAAATCGCACTCGAATTGCTGAAACCCATCCCTGACCTGGAAAACAAGCTGGAATTGCTCAATCTAAGCTATGAATCTCTGCAGAAAGAACAGCAGCAGATTCGAAATCTTGAAGCATTCATTCAGGAATTTCAACAGGCAGAGCAGCGAGTGTCGCGGCTGTCAGATACGGTAGCAACATTAAATATATTGCCTGAATCGCTGCAGCAGGAAAATGAGCAACCGCTCGCTGTACTGACGCAGCGATTTGTGGCAATTGAATATAAAACCAGGGTGAAGCAATTGCAGATTTCGGCACTTCAGACCCTGACGGTTCCACCTTCCCTGCAAGAGACAGATCAACTCGAAAAAATGATCCGAGAGATACTCAGTCTGGAACAGGTCGCTAAATCTGCATCCGCGACGGGGGATTGTCTGAAACAATTAAATGAACCTCCGCATCTGGCAGAAACAGAGTCTCTACAAAAAATGATTCAAAAACTTGCGGTGTCTGAAGAACGCACTCGTATCGACAGGCAAGAATCAAGAGTACTGGAGTCCTGTCAGCCTCCGCCCGAACTGATCGATCTGCAGAAAATGGAACAACTCTGTCAGCAATGGGAGCAGGCTGCTGATCAATTCAACGCACAATGTTCCCTTCATGCGAAATGCGAGTCCGAATACGAGTCTGTCCGCATTCAGTTGTTGAAGTGGGTTGAGGAAAATCCCAGTTGCCCGACCTGCGGTGCAGAATTAGAGCCCGACCAGTTTATCAGAACTGCGGAAACGGGGTTACAGGGGCACTCACATGGTACATGAAGAATACTCTGGCGTGTTGTTGATCGGCGATCCACATGTAGAAGGCCGCGTCCCTGGATTTCGCAAAGATGACTATCCTCAAATCGTGCTGGAAAAATTACGCTGGTGTCTGCAGACTGCTCGCGAGCAAAACCTGTTGCCTGTTCTGCTGGGGGACCTGTTCCATGTTCCCCGGGATAATCAGAACTGGCTGTTATGTCAGTTGCTCTCCTTGTTTGAGCCTCCGGTTTACGGGATATACGGCAATCATGATTGTCGGGAAAATCAACTGAATGAACACGATACTCTCAGTATTCTCATTCAGGCAGGAAAGTATCATTTACTCTCAGCCGAAACACCCTGGCGGGGGAAAATGCAGGGGCGTTCGGTTTTGATTGGCGGGACATCCTGGGGAAGAAAGCTGCCTGGAGCGATTGAAATTGCTCCCGGAGAAGACCCGCCACTGGTGATCTGGGTGACTCATCATGATCTGATCGTTCCCGGCTACGAGGAACAGGGCCATTTTAAACCCTATGAAATTGAAGGCGTTGACTACGTAATAAACGGTCATATCCATCGCAGGCTGGAAGATGTCATAAAAGGACAGACCACCTGGGTGACTCCCGGCAACATAGTCCGCCGTTCTCGCAGCGATGCCTCTCGGGCTCACGTGCCTTCAGTACTGAAGCTGGAAGTTACGACTGAAGGCTGGCAGCGATCCGTGGTCGAAGTGCCCCATCAGCCCTTCGACGAAATCTTTCACGCTGAGGTACAGGATGATACAGAGCAGGGGCTCCCTTCAGCTTTCATTTCAGGGCTGGCAGAATTACAGACACGTCGCACAGACAGTGGTGCCGGCCTGAAATTATTTCTGGAAAAAAATTTAACGCAGTTTCAGCCCGCGGTTGCGGATGAAGTACAAAAATTAGCAAATGAGGTTTCGAACCATGACGACTGATCAACCAGGAGCAGTGCCCGAAATAGAGGTGTTAACCGAACAGTTTCAGAAACTGAATAAACGTAAGATTGAATCGGAACGCGATCTGGTCAATGCAGAACAGAATCTGAACGAACTGAAACAGCAGGCACGGGAAGAATATGGCACCGATGAGCTGGATGCATTAAAAGAAAAGCTGGAGCAGATGAAAGCCGAGAATTCACGCAAACGTGCGGAATATCATCAGAGTCTGACTCAAATTGAAGCAGAACTGCAGAAAATTGAAACCGAACATCACGCTTCTGACGCGACCTGAACTCTGAAAGCAGTGGATTAAGAATACAGATGATGAATAAACCGCCTTCCTCTGATCACCCGGATTTTGCTACGGAAGAATTGCGATCGCCTCTCCCGTTGCAGCGTAAATGCTGGGAACTGTCGGCGGTTCGGAAGCAGAAAATCAAAGAAAAAATCACACTGACCGAACAGATACAGTTAACAGAACAGTATATCGCAATATCTGGACAGGTGACCGAAGCTCTGGAAACCCTCAGTGGGCAGTTGTTTGAACAGGAACTGCAACTGATACAGGAAAAGTTGACGATTGCGCTGCAGGAGGTTCTGGAGCAGCCCTTGAAACTCATAGCCAATGCCGAGTGGAAACATAATTCTGCCAGCGTTGAATTCCAGATTGAACGTGAGGGAAACACAGAAGACATCATGCGCGGGCAGGGAGGTTCGGTTGCCAACGTGCTTTCGGTCGGCTTACGGATGTTTGCCCTGATGACACTCGATGAGAAAGAACACCGCCGCGTCCTGGTTCTGGATGAACAGGATTGCTGGTTGCGGCCCGATCTGGTCCCTCGACTCGTGAAAATCATTCATGAAGCCGGGCAAGCGCTCGGCTTTCAGATTATCATGATCAGCCATCACGACTCCAGCATGTTCGAACGCTATGCTGATTGCATTTATCAATTTAGTCCGTCGAAAGAAGGCGTTCAGGTACAGAAAATTGACACGGACTGGCAGGACCACAATACCACACATTACGAGCGCTGATTTTTATCAAAGGATTTGGTTCATTTATGGCACAGGCGAAATATAAAACCGCACCCGTTCCCACTGAAAAAATGCCCTCAGGGATTCCCTATATTGTCGGGAACGAAGCAGCAGAGCGGTTCAGCTTTTATGGCATGCGCGGAATACTGGTTGTATTCATGACACAGTACATGTTGAATGCCAGTGGTGAACCGGACCATATGTCGGACGAGAAGGCGATCGCTTATTTTCACCAGTTTGTCGCTGCTGTCTATTTTTTCCCCTTGTTAGGGTCGATTCTCTCGGATGTGTTCTGGGGAAAGTATAAAACAATTCTCATACTTTCTGTTGTTTACTGCCTGGGTCATCTGGCGCTTGCCATTGATGAAACACGAGTCGGGCTATTCATTGGCCTTTCTCTCATTGCTATCGGGGCAGGGGGGATTAAGCCCTGTGTCTCTGCGCATGTGGGGGACCAGTTCGGGAATAAGAATCAGCATCTGCTCAGTAAAGTATTTGGCTGGTTTTATCTCGCCATCAACCTGGGGGCGTTTATTTCTTCAATCATGATTCCCAAGGTGCTTGAGTATTATGGTCCGCATTATGCATTTGGGATTCCCGGGATATTAATGTTGCTGGCCACAATACTGTTTTGGCTCGGTCGTAACAAGTTTGTACATATCCCACCTTCAGGCTGGAAAAAATTCCGTACAGAGACGTTTGGGAAGGAAGGTCTGCAGGCGTTATTGAATCTTTCAGTATTGTATTATGTATTTCTTCCCATTTTCTGGTCACTCTTTGATCAAACCGGCTCTTCCTGGGTACTGCAGGGAGTCAAAATGGATCAGGATCTGATGACCCCTTTTGGGGAAATTAAACTGGGGGCTGCGGAAGTGCAGGCGTTTAACCCCCTGTTTATTCTGATTCTGATTCCCACATTCTCATATGTGATTTACCCGTTGATTGACAAAGTATTTCCGCTGACTCCATTGCGAAAGATATCGATCGGATTTTTTCTGGCGGCTGCTTCGTTTGCCATCACTGCCTTGATTCAAATCCGCATTGACGCCTCAACCGGCAGTCCTCCCTCTATTCTCTGGCAGGCGGTTCCGTATTTTGTTCTGACAGCAGGGGAGGTGATGGTTTCCATTACCTGTCTCGAATTTTCGTATACACAGGCACCCAAATCGATGAAATCATTCATCATGTCTTTGTATTTTCTTTCGATGACAGTCGGAAACCTGATGACAGCAGAGGTCAATAAATTCATCATGATCGATGAAACAACTTCAAAACTGGAAGGAGCCAGTTATTTCTGGTTCTTTTCCGGTTTGATGTTTGTAGCCGCGGTCCTATTTGTTTTTGTTGCCAGGTTCTACAAAGGTAAGACCTATATCCAGGATGATGAGGTCGACACTGCTCAGGCCGAAGAGGAAGGGATTCAATAAGTCGGCTTGAAATTCATCGCGGGCTGCTTTTAATTCTATCTGATACTGTTATGATTTGTTCAGTCGACTGGGCAACTCGGCAGACAGAGAACTCCAATATACTTTTACTACATTGATTAAGGAATTAGAAATGCGTTTCTCACAAACATTTCAAGTGGCAGTATGTAGCTTCGGGCTGGCGTTATTCGCTGGTTGTTCTGCACAGAGTGACACACGTACTTTTGACGATAAAGACTCTGCAGCATCAGCGGAAGGCGAGCATGCGCATGAGCATGAACACGAACATGGACCTAATGGCGGGCATATACTGGAAGTAGGAGAAGAACAGTATCATGTGGAAGTGGTCTTTGATGAAGCCGGCCGCACACTGACAGCTTATATTCTGGGACCCGATGCCAAAACGGCATTCCCCATTGCCGGAGAAACAATCGATTTTGATATGGAAATCGGTGACAAAGAACACGAGATCCCCCTGGCTGCCAAACCTCTGGAGGGAGAAAAAGATGGGAAATCTTCACGCTTTGTTGCTGAAGGAAAAGCCATTCCCGATTCGATTAAAAAAGAAGCAGATCTGAATGGTCACTTCCATCTGGATATCGGTGAAAATCATTTTCATGTTGATCTGAAGCATGGCGAGCATGAAGGACACGATCATGCTGAACATGCACATGACCATGAAAAGGCAGAGTCGAAAAAGCCAGAAGCTGAGAAAGCTGCCCCTGCTGAAGAAGAAGCCAAACCGAAAGTGGAATAGTATTACTTCACGAATCGTGGCCATTAAAAAAACTCCCCTGTTTTTGCGAACAGGGGAGTTTTTTATTTAATCGTAGTTACCAGTCATGGAAACTGCATTAAAACCAGAAGTACCGACGACAGGTTTCGACCACATCTCCAAACAGGACATAAAACAGGCTGCGTTCGCCACAGTCAATCTTGGCGCTGACTTCGGCCCCGATGCGAAGCAGGGGAAGTTTTTCCTTGTCGAAGGTAGCATAGGTTTCCACGATACTGCCACTTTCTTCAGATGAGTTGGTCCGAGTGGAAATTTCAGTGACTTCGCCTTCATAAGACAGTTCATTAGATGTTGCCAGGATGAATTCCACTGGCAGTCCGATATCTCCCTTTCTTTCGGTGGCACGCAGGATATGTCCCATACGTTTTTCTTCCACGCCCAGTTCCAGCTGCCAGGGACCATTGGGATCCATGATTTCCAGCAATAATTCACCACGCTGAACGGGACGATTGATCAGAAGCTGTTCAATCTGGAACGTGGTAACAACTCCATCAATGGGGGCTTTGACATTCAATTTGTCCAGCCGGTCTTTCAAGATTTCCAGATGTTTTATCACTCCAGAAATCTGGGTCTCCGTCTCGTTTAACTGACCACGCAGTTTCGTAATTTCATCAACGGGGCGTTTGTTGTTATTTCCTGACTGCAACTGCGCATTTAAAGTTAACCGCATCAGTCGGAGTTCATTCAGCTTGTTTTCTGTTTCCAGTACCTGTGCTTTGAGATCTTCATTTCGAATTTCAACCAGGAGGTCTCCCTTTTTCACACGTTGACCACTTTCAACGTGAATTGCGACCACTTCCCCTTCCCAGTTGGTAAAGACTTCGCGCTGAACTGTTGGCATGAGCCGTCCGTCACAGCTAACGCGATAATCATAGGGGATCAGTGCCAGAGCGACACCCGCAGCGGCAATCAAGGCAATAATTACCAGGGTTTTTACCAGTGTTTTGCCCCGCAATGCAGCGAAGCAGCGACCGATAAATCTCCAGAGTGGCATCATAAAGATGCTTTCGTAATTGCGTGAGTTAGCAATGCCGCTGGCGATATGACCAGACAGAAGCTCCGCTCGGCTCTCCAGGTGAGGGCGGGGCTGGCTGTCGGTAATCTGCTCTACGATCAAGCCGCCAATCAGTTTTCTGGGGGTATCCTTCATACGCCCCAGTGCTTCTTCGTCTGATTTGATGACCTTGTCTGGTTCGAAGAGCGGGACGATCAGAATCATCCGCGACCCGCTTTCCTGCAGGTAGTCGGCCAGTGGCTCCTCAATTTGGGGAGGAATCGCATCATTCGAGCCCGAGTACAGAAAGGTATCCCGCATGGCCAGAGTTTTGTTTGCCAGTTTCGAAAGTAGACGTACTGTGTTGGCCCGTTTGTTGACCTTGTCCTGGCCATTGATCGCTTGAATCACAGTCTTCTTGCCGTATTGCATTGCCAGACTGACACGATCTGCATTCAATAGTTGTCGGCCGTCATTGACAACGGTCGCCCCTACTTCTGTCAGATCAAGACTGCGATGAATCTGCTGCACGAACTGGTCGACTTCTTCCCATGCTTCCAGCGAAGAATCTGTCTGGCTGGCTTTCTCCCGTTCGGCCAGATAATGGGAGGCATAACCGGACATTTGCTCAACAAACTGCAGATAGCCGGAATGAGCCTGTTTGGGGGCATTGGAACGTTGGAAAATTTCAATGACACCAACCGGTTTCTTTCGAATCGTGAGTGCTGCAACAACAATCAGGTTGTCCGTTGGCAGGTGGACATCGTTTTCCGCATCGGCTGAAAAGATGCGTGCTTCGGCTGTTGATAAGACATCGGATAACAGACGCTGGTTTTTGAGAATGGCTTCCGGCTCTTCATAGAATCCGGTATCAGCCAGATTCAGTTCACTTTTCACTGCCAGCCGACCGCTTTCGTCAATGAGCCAGGCGGCTCCTGCGGTCGCTCCCAGTCCAGCAACCACACGTCTGAGAAATTCTCGAAAAAAGGTCTCTGCAGCCACATTGGAATGAGCGAACTCTTCGATCTCCCGCGCGATACGAATGACACGTTCCCGCGTCTGAGCCGGTGTCGGTGATTGAGTGCTTGTCATAGAGATAGGTTACCTGTTATGTCGTTCGAGTAATTCCGGTACCTGATTGGCGGAAGCTGAGTGACTTCCACTAATTATACGGTATGTTTGTGATAGATACTGGTTTTTTGCTGCAGGCGCGTTGCAGAATTATGATCTGGACAGCCTTACATTTTGAAATTTTATGGGAGCAGCAGGGCAATTGCAAAATTCCATTTTGCTGTAAATGTAATTTTTTACTCATGTTGCGTAAAAGAAACGGAAGATTTACCTAACCCCTCTATCAGCAAATAATCCTATAAATGGCCTTCACATTAAAAGACGCTCAAATATTCATAGTATAACATACGTATCATGGTTACCTGATATAATCTAAATCATGTCAGCGACTTACAAAAAATAAGGTTTAGTGCCTTCTGCGGTCGTCAAACTGCTGGATGTTAAAATAGAGCGATCGGGATATGTGTAAGGGATTTATGGCTGAGGTGTCGTCCGGCAGCGCATCGTTATGGTCCGTTCTGTCCTGTAAAATTAACATCGGGTGTGTGAGAAAACGCTTGTCATGGGGGGGAGTGAGGCGTTAGATATTAGGCACAGAAGTGTCTATATTTATATGTCCGGGTATTTTGTCTGACTCTGGCACTGCAAGATACAATATTCTCACAACTATCCGCGAATCTGATCTGGAACAAATTCATGAATTTAACTTTGAAGAATACTTTGATCTACTCGATGCTGGCGTGGGGACTCTGCCTGGTTCCGGGTGAAGACCTTCTCTGTGCAGACGACAAGCAGCCAGCAGATGACTCAACTGTCAGTTCCAAGTCATCGATCACCGTCAATAACTGCCGCATTAAATTGATTGACCGAGTGATCCTGGGTAGCGATCGGCCGGGAGTACTTGAGTACGTTGAACCTAATGAAGGTGAGCTGGTCAAAAAAGGCCAGGTGATTGCCGCTTTAAAAAGTGATGCCTTACAGGCAGCAAAGGCAACGGCAAAGAAAAAAGCGACCAATGATATTGAAATTCGCTATTCTCAAAAAGCAAGAGATACCGCTTATGTCGAACTCGAAATTAACCTGGATATTAATAAGCGTGTTCCGAACGCCGTTACAAAGCTGGATATCAAACGCCTGACTTTGAACGCGGAAAAAAGTGATCTGCAGATTGAACAGGCGGAGTTGGAATTCGAAATGAATAAATTACAGCTGGATGAAATCGATGCGCAAATTGAGGAGACTAAAATCATTGCTCCCTTTGATGGCATCGTTACCAAAAAGTTTCGATCGACGGGAGAAGTTGTCCGGCATGGAGACGAAGTTCTGGAACTTGTCAGCACTAAACGGGTCAAAGTCGAAAGCTATGTTAATATCGATGATACCTGGAAGTTTCAGATCGGAACTCCGGTAGAAGTCCAGTTGGATATTCCCGGTGTGCGTCTGCCGATCGAAGATAAATCGTATCCAGGTAAGATCATTTTTGTTGATGTCGAAGTAGAACCGATTCACGGAAAATCGATACGGGTCTGGGCGGAAGTCGAAAATTTGGATGATGATCTGAAAGCTGGTTACATGGCGACGATGAAGATTATGACTGATAAGCCAGAGAGCAAGGTCGCCCAGAAGAGTGATGCCAAATAATCTCAGCATCCGGCAGAAGCAGACAGATTTAAATCACATTCTTTTACTGATTGATTTCAGAACGGGCTTATGAGCACATTAAGTGAATCAATGACATCCTCAACGGAACGACCCATTCCGTTAAGTGTGCGCGATGATTTAATCAGTAAGTGGATTCATTATAAAGGACTCGGATACTGGGTCATTAAAGATCCCGTTTCGCTTAAGTATACCCGTCTCCATCCCGAACAGTATTACATCCTGAATCTATTGAACGGAGCGCGCTGTCCGGAAGAAATCAAAGATGAAGTACATCGACAGTACCCCACATTGCTGCTTTCCATTTCTGAAATTCAACAATTGATCTCAGACCTGTACCGGAAAGGACTGCTGACCAGTGGACGACCCGGTCAGGGGGTGACGCTGATCAAACAACGTCGGGAAGAACATAAGAAGAAATTAACCACGACACTTAAGAATGTCCTCTATCTCAGACTCCCGGGCTGGGATCCGGAAACAAGTCTTCAAAGACTTTATCCCTATGTCAAATGGATGTGGGAACCCTGGGCGGCGCTGATGTTCGCCCTGCTGATTGTCTCTTCCTGGATCCTGATCGGGGTACAGTTTGAAGCCTTCCGCAGTCGTCTTCCGGAGTTTCAGCAGTTCTTTGGCTGGCCGAACCTGATTTATATGTGGTTTGTGCTGGGAGCGGCGAAGGTCATCCACGAATTTGGCCATGGACTGTCATGTAAACATTATGGCGGTGAGTGTCACGGGATGGGGATCATGTTCCTGGTATTCAGCCCCTGTCTTTACTGCGACGTTTCCGACTCCTGGATGCTGAGAAATAAGTGGCAGCGAATTATTATCGGCGGAGCCGGGATGTATATCGAGGTGATCATGTCAGCGATTGCTGTCTGGATCTGGTGGTTTACCAAACCCGGACTGCTGAATCACCTGGCATTAAACCTGTTCTTTGTTTCGACTGTGACAACTGTGATCTTCAATGCCAACCCGTTGATGCGATTCGACGGTTATTACATGATGAGCGATTTTCTGGAAATTCCCAATCTCAGGCAGAAAGCTGATAAACATTTGCGTGACACGTTTGCCTGGTATTGCCTGGGAATTGAGTCTCAACGTGATCCGTTCATGCCGGAAACGGGCAAGTTCTGGTTTATCGTCTATGCGATTTCCGCCGCACTCTATCGCTGGTTCATTATGTTCGGGATTACGTTGTTCCTGTACACCGTGCTGAAGCCTTACGATTTACAGAGTATTGGAATTACACTGGCTGTGATATCGATCGCTTCATTTTTAGGTGGTATTGTCTTTAACATTTACAAAATTATTGCTGCTCCGAGGGCTGAACCCATGAATTACTTCAAAGTCTCAGCGACGCTGACTGTCACCGCCGCCGTGATTCTTGGAATTCTTCTGATTCCCGTTCCCATGCATTTTGAAGCACCCTTTATTGTAGAAGGTTACAATGTAAAGCACGTTTATACGACCGGCAGTGGGCGACTTGAAGAGGTCTATGTCGAACCGGGTCAACACGTAGTCAAAGGTCAGAAACTCGCGAATATCGTGAATATCGAAAAGCTGGATGAATTGCGGCAGTTAAATACGGATCGTGACATTCAGATGGATGAGATTGCAAAATATCGTGCCCTGGATGATCTGGCAGGTCTCAGGGTCTCTGAAGAAAAGCTGGCAAATATCCAGGAACGGATTGAAGATCTAAAAGAGCAAATCAAAAACCTTGAAGTGGTCGCTCCTGTCAGCGGAGTGGTTATTGCTCCCGCCAGTCAACCCGAGCCAAAGTTGTCAGATTCCAAGAAACAGCTATCCCGCTGGTTCGGATCCCCGCTCGATCCCAAAAATGCCAATTGTTATCTTGAAGAGCGCACTCACATGCTGAGTATTGCGCCTGAACCTCGGTACCAGGCAGTTCTGTTTATCGATCAGGAGTATCGGAACGACTTTAACCAGGATCAGGAAGTTGAATTAAAACTGGAACATCTTCCCGAAAAGATTTACACTTCAAAAATAGAGCGAGTAGCGCAGGGGCACCTGGATTATGTGCCTCCGACTCTCTCCAATAAAATGGGAGGTGAGTTGCCTACGGTAACGGATAAAGACGGGCGGGAAAAACTGACCAGTACCGCCTATCAGGCTATTGTTCCACTGGATGTAGACGTGACTCTTTTTCGTTCGAACATGAGAGGTAAGGCACGGTTTCTGGTGAGCGAACTGACAACCGGACAATGGCTCTGGCGCTACTTTCGCAAAACGTTTCATTTTCGACTCTGAGTCAACGATTGCAGCGGCTTACGAGAAGCATCTCAATCTTGAATCGGAGTTATTATGAGCAATATCATTTCCGAAGCTGTCAAGTTATTGCAGGCAAATCAGGCGATTAAAGCTGAAGCCCTGATGCGGCCTTACTATCCAGCCAACGTCAATAATTCTCAGTTTCTCCACCTGTATGCATTAGCGAATTCCCAGTCTGGAGAGCACTCACTGGGAATCGATCTTCTGAAAAAAGCGATTTCTCTCCATCCGAAAATCGCCGAGTATCATCACAACCTTGCAGCCATCTATCGGCTGGTGGGAGAATTTGAGCTTTCAGAAGAACATTATCTGACCGCTCTGAAATTAAAACCCGATTATGCAGAAGCATATTTTAACTATTCAGCAACCAGAAAATTTAAATCGGATGAACCCATTCTGGCTGAGCTTGAGCAACAGTCAGCCAGGACCGATTTGTCTGATCAGGATCGCTGTTTCCTGGGCTTTGCAGCCGGTAAAATCTTCAATGATGCTCAAGAATACGATAAGGCTTTTGCCTTTTACGAGATGGGCAATCGTTACAAAGGTGCCACATTTGATATCGACCGTTTTCGACAAGATATCGACCGCATCATTACCGTTTTTACAGCCGAGCGTATCAGAGAACTGGCTGCCTGCGGTCATCAGAGCAGGGTTCCTGTATTTATCGTCGGTATGCCCCGCACTGGTACGACTCTGGTTGAACAGATCCTGTCGAGTCATCCTGAAATTCATGGAGCGGGAGAACTTCCCGATATTTCCAGTATTTCAGGTACGATGTCACAGCATGCATCGCAAAAAATGGACTATCCGGAATGTGTACCTTATCTGCCGGAAAAAGTATTTTCCGGTTTCGCGGATGCCTATCTGCGTCGTCTGCGAACGTTCGACCAGTCGGCTGCGCGAATTGTAGATAAGATGCCGGGAAATTTTTTACACCTTGGCCTGCTGGCAATCATGTTTCCTCACGCCAAAGTGATTCACTGTCGCAGACACCCACTTGATACCTGTCTTTCCTGTTATTTTCAGCGTTTTCGACGTGGTCATGAGTATTCGTTTGAGTTAACTCACGTTGGGCTTTACTTTCGAGAGTACGAACGCCTGATGCAACACTGGCTGGAAGTATTGCCAACAACTCCTTTTGATCTGCATTATACTGATCTGGTGAACCAGCAGGAAGACGTCTCCCGGAAACTGATTGAATGGACGGGGATGGCCTGGGATGATGCCTGTCTTTCGTTTGAAGACAATTCACGACCTGTGACAACGGCGAGTAACTGGCAGGTGCGCAGGCCGATGAACAGGTCCGGCCTGGATCGCTGGAAGAATTATGATCAATATCTTGATCCACTCCGAGAGGCTTTGACGGGTACGTCCCAAAGTCTGAACTGAAGCAAGGCAGATTATCATTACTGGACTACGGGAACAATTCCTGTTTTGTTTTGAGTGGAAGACCACCAGAGCTGCCAGAGTCTCTGATTGTATCCAAAGTTCTGTTGTGTGATCTCCTGCAGGGCGGACAGTACGGCTTCATTTTGATGGTTATGTTTGACTGAGACAGTTCGCATACGCACTCTGGGTTGTTGTGAGGGGAGTACGATCACTCCATTTGGATACCGACCTGCCAGCAGTCCCGCTTCAATCTCAGGCGGTAAAACCACGCCTGTATTTCCAAACGTTCCATTTGCACCGAAGCTGTATGTTGAACTGGTATCGGGAACTCGGACACGGTAAGTATGGCTGGTGACCAGTGCAGAGATCAGTTCCGGTACTACGGATTCGTCTCCGATGACTTCCAGACCTTCACCAGCTCTCCGGACAATCAGGTTGGATCTGTTTTTCAAAGCTTCAATAAAGTAGACGATCGCTTGAGATGCATCCCTTCGGGAAAGTGCCTGCAGTGCTGATTCGCGAATTGCCTGCAGGGGATCTGACAATGCCAGCTCTGCCAGTGGTCTGAGAGGCTTGTCACCCGTAATCTGTGACAGAGTCGTGACGAGCAGCGAACGCACCAGGTAATTTTCATGTTTTCCCATCAGCCGCGCCAGGGCTGCTACTGCGAACGGGTCGTTGATAGACTGGATGTTTTTTAAACCATCCTGCTGTGACTGGACATCGTTACTATTCATTAGTGTCAGCCAGAGCTTGATTTTCTTAAACCATTTTCGCTCTTCAGCAATTTCTGCTTCATTCTTTTCCAGAAGTTCAAGTTCTGCCGTAGAGACGTATCGCCCTTTATATTTGATGTAACCATTTTTCCGCATGACATCATCGCGGGTCATCCACTCTCCATCTCTGTTTGTATAACCCAGTGCCGCACGTGCTTTCGCGTGATCCGGGTCCAGTAATAAAACTTTTTCCAGTTCTTCGTGACGTTGCGAAATCAGATGATTTTCAGAGCACCACTCAGCCAGTTCCAGATGTTCTTGAACAGTATCCGAGATTTGCCTGGCACGGGTTTCATATTCCTCCACAGACAGCGGACGATTGGTAACAAATTCGATCTGCCGGGCAGCGACCGCAATTCTGCTGCCACTCAAAGTTTCAATGATTCGAATTTCCTCTGTGTCCGAGTCATGTCTTTGCAGTTTGCCGCGTATTTCTCCCCCTGCCTTCAATTTAATCAGGTCGCAATTCCCTGGTACCTGAAAAGCAGTAATCGAAAACAACAGGCAGACCAGGAATGTCGTAGAGGATGATGACCGGAAATAAAATTCAGTAAACATGATGCTGTTTTCTCATGTCCGTATTAAGATATTTTATTTGTCAGAGTACCTGACTGAAGCTCAGTCGACTGTTCAATCATTTTATCATATCGTGTAAAAGCGGGACAGGAACTTTCTGTGAGATGACTGTTTTAAAACATCGCCACTGATGAAAAAATAAAAATGAAACGAGTCAGAAGGGCAAAAGTGTTCTCAAGTCAGTGCCAGTTTTATCTTCGACGGCTCATGGACCAAGATTGTAGGGGAATGTTCAGTGGTATTGGTGGAAATTCTTAAAATGATGTGATAACAAAGCTGGATTCTCGTTTGGGAGAGTGGGTAGAATAGGATGTGTTAGCCAGGGTGCATGCCGAAAATCCTGCGATGGAGTTGCTTTTTTCAGACCGATTTCGGTCTATGGCAGTCTGTATTGTAGACTTGGAGTGTGCAACTACTGTCTGGTCTCTCTGGTCCGGAACATTTTTTGTTCTGAAAAGAACGCTGTTCTAAAACTCATCTTGAAAAAGATTGTGCTATGCCTGTTTGGAAGAAATTGACGACTGCTTTGCTGACATTAGTGCTTTCAGTTTCCGGAACTGATTGCCTGATGGCTCAGCGATTAAATGAATCTTCGGTAGGTATCACGATACCGACACAGCGGCAATTGGGACAATACGATCTCGAACGTGTCTGGTGGGGCCAGGCGACGGTGGATCCACAACGGGACCGGATCGTGCATCTGACCATTGATGAAATCAATCTCTATGCCCTTTCCACAGCCGGCATTATCACTGCATTCAATAATGAAACTGGCAAAAAACTGTGGTCGACTCAGTTAGGGCGTGGAAACAATATCAGTTATCCCCCGGTATCCAATTCCAAATATGTTTACATCACAGTAGGTACAAAATTGTACGCGATTGAGCGTTTGAATGGCGAAATCGACTGGGAACTGCAACTGCCGGGCTCCCCTTCAACCAGCCTCACAGTAGATGAAGATACAATTTTTGTGGGCACATTGAGTGGTCGGGTGTATGCATGGGATTTGGAAAAACTGGACGAATTAAGTAATGAGTCCAGACTGCCGGCTTGGCGGGAAAGAGCAATTCGATGGACCTATCAGACAGGTGATGCGATCAACACTCCTGCCCTGGTTACAAATCGGACTTTACTGTTTGCCAGTCAGGATGGATCACTTTATTCAGTAACACTTCAGGAGCGGCAACTTGCATTTCAGTTCGAGACTGACGCACCGATTTCCGCCAATCTCGCTGAAGATGATAAAAGCATTTTTCTGGCCTCTGAAGACCAGAATCTGTATTGTCTGAATATATTGAATGGTATTGTGCGCTGGAGGATTCGAACCTCATTTCCATTAGTCATGCCTGTTTCTGTCCTGGAGAATGAAGTCTATATTTCCTCAAAGAAAAACGGTCTGTTTCAGCTTTCAGCTCTGTCAGGTCAGGAGCAATGGTGGCAACCTCTGGGCTCACGATTTATCTCAATGTCGCCGACTCGTGTCTATGCGACAGATGAACTTGGAAATTTACTGGTGCTGTCCCGCACCGACGGTGCAGTTCTTTCGGCTGTTCCTCTTCGTAAATTTCAGGTTAAACTCATGAATGAGCAGACGGATCGGATCTTCTGCGCTTCAGAATCTGGGATTATTTTGTGTCTGAAACAGAAGGATCTGCCATTTCCGATCCGATTTAAAAATCAGGATAAGTATCCGATTCTTCCCGAGGTGGTGCCAGAATCTGCCGTTAAGGATCCGCAGGCAGAGACTCCTGCCGATAGTGAAAACGCCGATAACTAGTGGAGTGTCATTTTAAATTTGGGGTTGATAGATACCACGAGAGTGCGATAACGGAGCACGTAAACAACACAACCAACCTTCAATTTCCAGCTTGACAAAGCACTGAATCTGCATTTCGTGCCTCTCCTGCTACTCAGCTCTCATTTGTTTTCTGAACGCCTACTGGCTAAACTGAGTCCGTGTTGTGCATGGAACGACTCTGGCATACTCTGCAGCTGGAAGTCTGTTTATATCAGGCACGGGGAACTTCTTAAAACGACAGAGGGACTTTGTTTCTTCTGTATTCTCAGGTGATTGACGAAAAAACAAATGAGTAATTCGCATCCACGTCGTGCACTAGTAAGTGTCAGTGATAAAACGGGACTTGATGGATTTGTAAAAGGCCTGGCAGAACTGGGTTTTGAATTTATCTCTACAGGTGGCACGCGCCGCTATCTTGAAGAGCAGGGAGTCCAAGTCATCGATATCTCAGAATACACGGGATTTCCTGAGATAATGGACGGGCGTGTAAAGACATTACATCCCAAGGTCCACGGCGCAATTCTGGGGCGTCCCGATCTGGCCAGTGATGCGGCTTCCATTCAGGAATTTGAGATTGTTCCCTTTGAACTGGTGGTCTGTAATCTTTATCCATTTGAAGAAACGATTGCCAAACCAGAAGTCTCTCTCTCAGAGGCGATTGAACAGATCGATATCGGCGGTCCCAGCATGGTAAGGTCAGCTGCCAAGAATCATGCTTATGTGGGAATTGTGACTTCGCAGACTCAGTACTCTCATGTACTGGAAGCCTTACAGTCAGGCCCACTGACCGCAGAGTTACGTCTGCAGCTTTCGGCAGCTGCCTTTGAGATGACGGCGTGCTATGATCGTGCCGTTGCTAATTACATGGCATCCGTTCTGCCAGGCAGTGACTCCACACGATTTGACCAACAGATCAGTATCAACCTGGTTCGCCGCGATCAGTTGCGATATGGTGAAAACCCCCATCAAAGCGCAGCATTCTATGTTGAGAAACAACCGCCGGCAGCAAGTGTGGCACAGGCAGAGCAGTTAAACGGAAAAGAACTTTCCTACAACAACTATCTCGATCTGGATGCGGCTCTGCAGATTGCTGGCGATTTTGATAAACCTGCCGCGGTCGTGATTAAGCATACCAATCCTTGCGGTTGTGCTACCGCGGATTCACTGGTGGAAGCCTTTGAAAAAGCTTATGCAGGAGACCCGATCAGCGCCTTTGGATCGATCATCAGTTTCAATCGTTCTCTGGACAAAGCAACTGCGGAAAAATTATGTGAACCCAACCGCTTTATTGAAGCGATTATTGCACCTGATTATGAACCAGAGGCTTTTGAGTTGCTGACGACGAAACCCAAGTGGAAAAAAAATGTCAGACTCATGAAATGCCCTATGATGAAAGCACCTGAGGTTGCCTCGCTTGATTATCGTAGAGTCTCCGGAGGCCTGCTTGTTCAGGAAAAAGATGAACTACGTGATGATTCCGCTGATTGGAAAGTCGTAACCAGTCGCGAACCATCGCTTCAGGAAATGAACGATCTGGCATTTGGCTGGATTGTCTGTAAGCATGTAAAATCAAACGCGATCGTGTTGGCAAAGGATGAAATGCTGCTGGGAGCAGGGGCAGGTCAGATGAGCCGTCTGGACTCTTCCTATATAGCCGCTTATAAAGCCGGGGAGCGGAGCCAGGGAGCCGTCGTGGCATCTGATGCGTTCTTCCCGTTTCGAGATGGAGTTGATGAAGCTGCCAAAGCTGGTGTAACTGCCATTATTCAACCAGGTGGATCAGTAAAAGATGAGGAAGTGATCAATGCCTGTAATGAGCATGGTATTGCGATGATCTTTACCGGCCGGCGGCATTTCAAACACTAAGAAGGTCTCAGCTCTCTTTATCACTCCTGACTTGTCAGTAAGGCATTTGTTACAGTTGACGAGTGATATGAAGGTAGAGTTGAGGAACCTCGATAAGCATAGTGATATTGACGCTGTTTGAGGAATGACAATTTTATAGAACAGATGAAATTAAAGGAGCCTTCTTCAGAGAAGAAGGCTCCTTTCGTTATGGCTTATTGATTCGGATGGTTCCGAATGCGTTTGGATAATTGAATTATCCCTTGGCTTTAGAAGACGAGAATCACGTCTGTACCAACAGTAAACTGGCTGTCTTTGGTACCACCGTCAGATGTGGTCCAGGGATCTGCTCCATCAGCCCAGTCCCAGCGAATTTCAGGACGAACCTGAATGCAGGAATTGATCTTGTGGTTGATACCTGCAGTGATTTCGTAGTAGTTCGTACCAGGATTACCCAGCTGAGTACCATTGTGATCACGCCACCATTCAACTCGCATACCGGCACGCGTTGAGTCGCACATGTCGTAGAACAGATACTGGTTGATGCCGTAGGCTTCAGCATCGTCTCCTGGATCTGCAGCATCACCATTCATGAAGAACATATGGTCGTGCTGGAAGACATAAGACAATTTATCTGACAGTTTCTGCTGAGCTACGATACTGAAGACGGTCAGGTTGGAAGTTCCACCCAATGCGTCATTTTCACCACCAGAGCTGATGGCAAAGATCAGTGAGGTATCTTCACTGTCGCTGGTCCAGCCGATAGAACCCAGGAAGCTCCACTCATTATTCTGATTTTCAAAATCGTCCCAGCCTGTGGTGATACCACCGGACACAGCAACGTTGTCACTCAGATCAGTGCTGGCTAACACACCGGTATGAGTAAACGGCTCATCATACTGCATTGTATAAGAATGTGAGTAGAAGAAGTTTCCGGTGGCAGGCACAACTTCATATCCAATCAGTGTATAGAAGTGACCGGCATTGATGGTCACACCGTTTCCGATGGGAGCATAAAATGAAGCGTACAACTGTGGCATCGCCAGTCCAATCTGGTTGGCAGTAGCGTTGTCGTTGTCTGACCAGGTTCCGTCGAAGTTCGGGGTATTGTTTGGACCACCGAATACGGCAGTGTCAGCGGCGTCAGAACCGACTAACAGATCGACACGACCACCCCAGCCAAAGCAGTCTTCGTTGGCTGCAGCGTCTTTTTCCAGAGCGAAATACAGCTGGTTCATCATGAACTGGCTGTCAGCCTGGTTAAATCCTACACCGGGAGTGTTCAAGTCGTTCGCAGGACGGTTACCATTGAAGGTAATACCGAATTCCAGCCAACCACTGAGTTTCCAGCCGTTATCTTCGAGGAAATTTCCACAGCCATCGCAATCGTCGAACAGACGAGTCAGGCGGCCACTGCAGCAGTCTCCATCATCACCAGCTTCTTCGCCACAACAGGTATCAGGATTGGTACAGGTTGGAGCACAAGTCTTCGGTGCACAGCATTCTGCTGTTAACCGATCGAGTTCTGCAGCTAACTTTGTACCAGCATCCTCATACACTTTCGTGCAGCAGGCATTGGGTTGATCTGGTGTGCAAGAAGGGGCACAACCAGCATCACCACCAAATGCAGGTGATACAGCCATGAGACCCAGCCCACTTAAGAGGAGCCCAGTCAGTCTGGCTTTTCTTTTCAGTTCATTCAGTTTTCGCATATTTAAACTCCTGAGTACACGCTAAAGGTGCTTGGTCTCCATACCGTCAGAAGAGAGGCGTATATGCTTTCCAAAATAATGAATTGGGTGAAGCCATACTGACGGTCTAATCAAAATACCATCGTTACAATCAGATGACCTGCGAGGTCCGATAAATTGAGCGCTTACATAACGATGGCTCTAATACGGAATATCGGAATTCTCCGTAGTCACTTTGATGAAAAGAGATACGTCAAGAATAACCTGACTGATCAGGAAGGTCTGACTCGTTCGGCCAGATACCGGAAGCGTTAAAGCTTAACAGATAGTAAATTATGTTAAACTTGCGCGAAGAATAAGCAGTCCGGTATGCGAGTTTAGGCTCAATCCAGAATTGAGGCTTAAGTATAAGACTTTATCGGGAGAGTAATTATGTGGCACTTGCAAACAGTGCGTCGACGAATCCCTGTGAGTTAAACAGCTCCAGGTCATCAATTTGCTCACCGACACCGACGTATTTCACGGGTATTCCCATCTTCTGACGGATGGCAACGGTAACTCCCCCCCGGGCTGTACCATCTAATTTTGCTAAAATTAATCCAGAACATTCGATAGATTTCGAAAAATGTTCTGCCTGGCTGATTCCATTTTGTCCAGTGGTAGCGTCCAGGACTAATAAACTTTCGTGAGGTGCATTCGGGATTTTTTTGCCGACAACCCGTTTGATTTTTTCCAGTTCCTCCATCAGGTTTGTGTGAGTTTGAAGGCGTCCTGCTGTGTCGATAATCAGGTAATCTACGCCGGTTTCCAGGGCTCTTTCGCAACCTGAATAGGCCACGCTGGCAGGATCTGTACCATCAGGTCTGGTGACGATTTCACAACCTAATCGATTTGCCCACATCGTGAGCTGTTCAACTGCAGCGGCCCGGAATGTATCTCCGGCTGCTAATAATACCGTTTTGTTCTGTTTCAGGATCAGATTTGCCAGCTTTGCAATCGAAGTGGTTTTTCCGACACCATTCACTCCTGCCACCAGAATAACAGTGACGCCGTCTGAATTCTGATTTAAAGGAGATAATGGGTCTGTGATATCCCATTTTGTATCTCCCTCCCCTTCGAGAAGCGTACGGATTTTCTCTTTTACTGTCTCTTCGATTTCATCGAGAATGACAGTACGTCCGCCATGTTTTTTACGGATTTCCTCGCAGATGGCTGAAGAGGCAGTAACCCCCATGTCCGTTTTGATCAAACGGGCTTCAAACTGTTCAATTTTCTGGTCATCCAGGATTTCGCCCGCTTTGAATAAATCGCGAACGTCGGTTCTCAATACTTCTTTTGTTTTTTCTAAACCACGTTTTAATCGGTCAAACAGACCCATTTTAATTCTCTCTTTTTGCAGGCAGCTGATTGAAATATGTTCTGAAATACCAGGAAATACCAGAATGTCAGACGGGGATAATATAGTGTCGGGCGTCAGACAGCAAGTATCTGCTTTTCTGATATCTATTTAAAAATCTACTGTGGCATTGTTGATTAAGTTGTTAAATCGTTGAATTGCCTCTTCCCAGACGGACTTTTCCTGAGGTTCATAACGACTGGTCTCAACTGAATTCAGCACGATCTCCCTAATTTCGGACAGGGATCTGACCGCTCCAGCAGCTCTTGCCTGAACTAATACATTACCAAGTCCTGTGGCTTCGACCGGACCGATAATGACAGGTATCTGGCAGGCATTCGCAGTCAATTGATTCAGGAGTTCGTTTTTGGTTCCTCCCCCGACTATGTGAATGACTTCCAGAGGAGTTCCTGTTAATTCTTCCAGCCAGCCAGCGACTTTCTGGTATTTCAAGGCCAGGCTTTCCAGAGCACAACGAATATATTGTCCGGGAGTTTCCGGGACAGGCTGACTGGTTTCTGTGCAGTACTGTGTAATCGCTTCCAACATGTCAGGAGGGCTTAAGAATCGTGAATCATCCGGGTCAACAAGCGAACGAAACGCTTCTGCAGAAGCTGCAGCTTCCGCCAGTTCAGAATACTCCATAGTTTGGCCCTGGCGTTCAAAAGCGCGCTTGCATTCCTGCACGAGCCAGAGTCCCATGATATTTTTGAGTAATCGATAAGTGCCATCTATGCCCCCTTCGTTTGTGAAGTTCAATTCGAAGGCTCGTTTGCCTAATACCGCGGAATTGACTTCGACACCCATGAGTGACCATGTACCAGAACTGATGTAAGCCCAGTTTGGATTACCAGTTTGAGTCGTCGGAATGGCGGCGACAGCAGAAGCCGTGTCATGTGTCGCAGGAGCGATGACATCAATTTTACCGAGCCCCGTGATCTGCATGATGTCTTCACGCAACGTTCCCAGTTTCGTCCCCGGTGAGACCAGTTTGGGAAGCATGGCGGTGGGGATCTCCAGTTTTCGGAGCAATTCATATGCCCAGTCTCCCGTCACGGGATTCAGACATTGCGTCGTCGTTGCATTGGTGAATTCCACGACCTGGCTGCCGGAGAGTAACCAGTGAAAGAAGTCAGGTATCATCAGAAATGTTTTCGCCTGATCAAGGAATTCAGGGTCAGTCTGCTGCATCGCTAACAGCTGGTACAAAGTGTTAATTTCCATAAACTGGAGACCGGTAGCGTCAAATATTTCCTGTTGAGGGACTCGCGAAGTGGCAAGATTCAGCATTCCCTCAGTGCGGGGATCTCGATAGTGATATGGTTGCCCCAGCATTTCCTGTTTTTCGGATAGCAGAACATAGTCGACTCCCCATGTATCAACGCCGACGGAAATAATCTGGTTACCATATTTTTGTGCGGCCAGAGAGAGCCCTTTCAGAATGGAAGCCCAGAGGCCGGTTACGTTCCAGCGTCGTGTACCTGCGAGGGGGACAGGGCCATTACTGAAACGATAAATCTCTTCCAACTGGATTTTGTTTTCATTCAGGATGCCTGCGAGAACACGTCCACTTTCTGCTCCCAGATCAATACCTAAAAAACACTGCGCCGGCATGGATAGTCCTTTTTATCTCAATAAAGTCTTCTGGTTGATATGAAGAATGGTATGTAGGTTTCAGCCCCCTATCATACAATAACTTCACTTTAAATTCATTGGATACCGGTTGTCGCTCAATAAAGAATATCAGATCATGGATTCTTATTATGAGATGATTGTGGTTTTGGAAATCAGACTCTATCCTGAAGAAAAACCATATCATTTATTTCACTTAAACCGGCAACTATTTGAGATGAAAGATGCGATGAAACTGAAACTCCTGGCGGTTTTCCTGTGTTTTTCGATATTTCAGTCGGAATCTCCTGCCGCTCCGCCTGTAAAACTGATTTTCGATACGGACATGGGTAATGACATTGATGATGCATTGGCACTAGCTGTCATCCATGCTTTACAGAGCAGGGGAGAATGTGAACTACTGGCAGTCACCAGCAGTAAAGATAATCCCTGGTCGATTATGTACTGTGATGTCGTAAATTCATTTTATGGCCGCCCTGGTATCCCCCTGGGCACAGTCAGCAAGGGAGTGACAAACCTTGAGGGCTCCTATACTCGTAAAGTGGTGGAAACGTCTGAGAAGGGGCAGCCTGTATTTGCACGCCGTTTTCAAAATGCAGAACAGATTCCGGATGCGGTTTCCGTCCTGAGGTCTACGCTGGCAGCACAGCCCGATCATTCAGTGGTTCTTGTTGTCGTCGGTTTTTCAACGAATATCGCGAGACTGCTTCAGTCACCCGGCGATCAGATCAGTCCACTGACGGGACTGGAACTTGTGTCCCGAAAAGTGAAACTGCTTTCTCAGATGATAGGACGCTTTGACCGGGATAAACCTGCTGACTTCCATGAGTATAATGTTAAACTGGATGTTCCTGCTGCAAAAACGGTTTATAAATTGTGGCCTGCTGAAATTCCCATTGTCGTTAGCGGCTGGGAGGTGGGGCGTGCGATACAGAATCGAGCCAGTAGTATCCAGAACGATTATGATTATGTGAAATATCATCCGGTAAAAATGGGATACGAATATTGGCATGAAATGCCTTATGATCGCCCCACCTATGATTTAACAAGTGTGCTGTATGCAATCAGGCCCGGTCGTGGTTACTTTGGACTGTCGAAGCCAGGTCAGTTTAAGATCAACAAACTCGGAAAGCTGGAACACACTGTCAAACCTGACGGAAACCAGCAATATCTTACTTTGACTCCGGATCAGATAATCAGGGTACAGGAAGTTCTGGAAAATCTCTCCAGTCAACCACCTGCGAAGTAGAACAAATTTAACCTCTCATTTTTTCTCCTGGAGGAGGATTCCTGTGAATCAGAAGACGGAAGATCATGTAGAACCATCCTTCGGTAAGCGTTTTCAAACCGCTTTGAAGAATCTGGGAATCGGAATTATTTTCCTGATGGCGGGGTTGTTTTTGCTCTGGCATAACGAGACTGAAATCCTCGAGCGGGAACTCAGAATTTCCCAGGCCGAGTCTGTCTTGTCCGAGAATCAGGATGAGGCCTCCGCGCAGCAGGGGCAGACAAATACGGAGAGTCGTAATTTAGAATCTACAACTCTTTTCAACTGGGGGCTGCGGTTTGCCGGATGGATTATTGTATTTCTGGGATTAGCAACACTGTTCAAACCGCTTGTTGTACTCGTTGATAAGATCCCTTTCCTCTGGAATTTTGTAGGCCGTGGAATCACAGTCTTTGCTTTGCTGAGTTCCTGCAGTCTGACACTGGTTCTCCTCTCAGCTGTCTGGATGGTAGCGCGACCTGTATTTGGCGCGGTGTTACTGATCTCGGGGATCGTACCACTATTCATTCTCTATCGTTCCGGCAGACGAGCCCGGTTAAGACATGCCCTCCGAAATGCCTGATGCTATTCAGGCTCCGGATAAAAAATGTAAAAGATGCAAACCTGAAAGGTCTTACCTGCCTTTTCCAGGTTGCCGGTGTTGTTGTTCCTCGTTGATCTGGTTCCCAACTTTCTGCCTGAGATCTCAGGATTCCTACAAGTCGAATAACCCGTATAACCGATACCTTTGATATATCTAATACTCTCCAGGCAGATATTCCTGCGCTGAAGAGGGAATATTCAGGGTCTGCCTGAGGTTTTAGGCAGTTTCGTTGAGCCACCGGCTTGTAGACTTCTTTAACATGAGATTGAAGTAGAACATGGTAAATCCGGCCTACCGATTATTGCTTGGGATGGTTGTTCTCCTGTCAGGGGTAGAGACACTTTCTGCACAGGCTCAATATTCTCCCGATATGGGAGCGATGATCCAGCCTGTCAGTTACAATGCGGCTGCTGCTTATCGTCCCAGGCACGAGCCTGAAATGATGTATGAACCATCTCCGGAATACTATCAGTCGGTTGATGCGTATCCCGCAGAATATTATGGAGGGATGCCTCAAGACGATTCTGTCATGCGGGTTCTTCCAGAAGATCGTGGCTGGGGTTACGACCATCCAATGGATGGATATTTTAGTCGACTGGCCCATAACAGCTGGATACGTGTGGAATACCTGCTTTGGAAAGCGCCTCCGGGAAACATGCTGATTGGTGCTCAAAACGATTCAGGTGATGATCCACGCAACCCGTATACTACAAATGATTTTCTGGGATTCCCTACTCTCTCGACGAAAGCCGCCGATTTGAGTTCTATTGGCAGCGAAGGCTCTAACGGTATTCGCGGCACCTTTGGTATTGATTTTGAAAGCGGTACCATAGAGGCTATCTTCTTCGGCATGAAGACCGATGCCAGCGGTTTTTCTTATGATCAGAATGATCTACTCGGTCCTTCCTTTGGTGAGACCGATATGATTTCAATTCCTCTCTTATTCAATGGGGAAGTATCTTCTCCCCAGCGGAATTTCAATCAGAAATTTAGCGTCGACTATAAAACGCAGGCGTGGGGAGTGGAAAGTAATTATGTCTTCAATACGGAAAATCTGTTTTTTCGGACCTATTATGGAGACGGTGGATTTCAGATTCGTCCGCTGGCTGGTTTTCGTTATCTGAAAATCGGTGAAGAGATGGTGGTGAAAGGTGACTTTGAGCGCGCAGACACGGACCCACCATTCCCGTTTTTTCAGTCCACAATCAGGAGCCAGACGAACAATAAGCTATATGTTCCTCAGGCTGGTATCCGAATGGAATTCGTGCATCCCTGGTTCACGATTGCGGCTGAACCAAAGGTTGGTTTCGGAGTCAATCACTACAATGGCAATGTTGTGACTGATCAATTCCTGGGACCGGATGATCCGAATCATCATACTTCGATATCCAAGACGCGCTTTTCACCGACGTTCGAATTTGGTATCAATGCCCGCTTTCATCTAAGTGAATACTTCACCTTCAACGTTGGTTATAACTTCCTGTGGGCTAATCACGTTGCCCGGGCAGGGGGAATTCCCTATTACAACCTGGACGGTTCTTTCGCTGCCAATGATGTCTCAATTCAAGCCCAGGACAGTACGGATACATACAAACTCCATGGTCTTGTCTTAGGGGGAGAATTCAGCTGGCCATAATACATGGCGTGTCAATGCTGACTCAGCTTATGCGATCAGTTTATCGACCACTTTACCGCCGACGTTCGTCAGTCGAATATCCAGACCACCAAAATTCTGAGCCAGTTTCAGATGATTCAGGCCAAACAAATGCAGCAGCGTGGCATGAAAATCATTGATGTGAACAGGGGCTTCTTCGACTGACCAACCCAGTTCCGTCGTTTTACCGATGACCTGTCCGCCTTTGACTCCCCCACCTGCCATCCACAGACTGAAAGCGCCCGGATGATGGTCTCGGCCAGTGACTGCTTTTGAGCCAGTCCGGTTTTCTCCCAATGGTGTCCGTCCGAATTCACCAGCCATCACGACCAGCGTTGAGTCAAGAAGACCCCGCTGTTTAAGGTCTTTGAGGAGTGCAGCTACGGGCTGATCGACGATTCCTGCGTTTCGTTTTATACCGGCATCCAGACCGCTGTGGTGGTCCCAGGAGGCGTGATAAAGATTGACGAACCGGACTCCGCGTTCCACCATTCGCCGAGCCAGCAGGCAATTCCGTGCGAAAGCAGCTTCTGCATCGGCGCCGCCACCACGCTTACCGGTCTTGGCATCTCCTTTGCGGTTCACTCCATAGGCTTCCTGTGTTTCCTTCGTCTCGCTGGATAACTCAATGAGTTCGGGCGCCGAAGACTGCATTTGAAAAGCGAGTTCATAGCTGGCGATCCGACTCGCGATTTCATCATCGCCTGTGGCAGCAAGTTGTTCGTTGTTCAGCTTCGTAATCGCTTCCAGACCAGACCTCTGCATTGTGGGAGTGATGCCGGGAGGATTGTTCAGATTTAATACCGGCTCACCCTGATTTCGGAATAATACACCAGCGTATGTCGAGGGCAGTGAGCCGCTGGACCAGAGCGAAGCGCCCCCACTGGCACCCCGTCCTGCGGTCAACACAACATATCCAGGCAGATTGTTCGACTGGCTACCCAACCCGTAGGTTAACCATGACCCAACACTGGGCCTGCCAAAACGTCCGACACCCGTATTCATCATCAACTGGGCCGGATGATGGTTGAACTGTTCGGTATACATCGAACGGATCAAGGCGATGTCGTCCGCACAGGTAGCAATATTGGGGAGTAAATCAGAAAATTCGGTTCCGCATTCGCCCGACTTCGTGAATTTTCTCGGACTGCCGCTCAGGGTTGCGGTCTCTTTATTAATGAAAGCGAACCGCACCTTCTCAGTCAGCTCTTTGGGGAGAGGCTGACCGTTTAATTCCTGTAACTTGGGCTTAGGGTCATACAGGTCAATCTGGCTGGGACCTCCTGCCAGAAATATGAAAATGCAGTTTTTCGCGGTGCCGGGAAAATGTGAATCTTTGGGAGACAGGGGATTTGTCGCATTCTTTTCCGAGGCAATTAATCCCTCTTTTTCCAGCATTGAAGCCAGAGCGTAGCTGGCGACACTACAGGATGAATTCATCAGGAAGCGACGTCGTGCCAGATTCAGATTGAATGGTTCGGTGTTCATCATTGCATTGTTCCGTTAGAGAGATGCCAGTCTGTGTCGAGTTTTGCTGTAGCGTCTTCAATGCCCTTTGGGTCGAGTCTATTAGTTGAGAGACGCTTTGGTTAAATGTAATACGCTCCAGCACGCAGGGAAAGTTGGCATTCTTAGGTTAACCGCGGGTTACAAATTCATCGAGATTCATTAAAACCCGTCCAATCATAATCCAGGTTGCGACTTCTTTCGGTGTACTTCCTTCAGGGATCTGGAGTTGATTCGTTAAATCGCTGACTGCTGTCTGATCTGCTTCCAGTAGTTTTGTCTGTTCCTCATGAAGCTGACGGATAATTTGAATTTCCTGAGCTGAAGGCTGCCGTGCCAGACAGAGCTCAAACGCAAAATTGATTCGCTCATCGAGTGAAAGGTTATTTTGCTGAGTCCTATCCACGATCCGTGTGCCCAGCTTTTGAGAACACTCAAAAAAGACCGGGTCATTCCAGATCGTTAATGCCTGCAGTGGTGTATTGGAGCGCTCCCTACGGGTACAACTCAGATTTGAATCGGGGGAGTCAAACGTCATCAGCATGGGATAAGGGACGGTACGTTGAAAGAACGTATATAGTCCACGCCGGTAGCGGTCATCTCCCTGACTGGCTGTCCATTTCACCGAATTGGCATAACCCAGGTTCGCGATCCCTTCGGGCTGGGGAGGATTCACGCTGGGGCCTCCTACTTTATGCTTTAACAATCCGCTGACGGACAATGCCTGATCGCGGATGATTTCTGCTTCCACCCGCAGGCGGTTCTGGTGAGACAACCAGGTATTATACGGATCGCGTTCCGCAAGTTCCGGACGGTTCGTTGAAGACTGGCGATAAGTTGCGGATGTGACGATCAGCTTGTGAAGCTGCTTCAGACTCCAGTTATTCTTGCGAAACTGAGTCGCCAGCCAGTCGAGTAATTCCGGATGTGAGGGGGGCTCTCCCTGCGTGCCAAAATCATTGACGGTAAATACGATTCCCCGACCAAAGTAACGGCTCCAGATACGGTTCACGGTCACTCGGGCTGTTAATGGGTGACGGGACTCGAACAGCCAGCGTGCCAGATCGAGACGGTCTGGGCTGGTCGTTCCGATGGGGGGCAGGACCGCAGGTGTATTGGCTTTGACTTCATCTGCAGGGTTCAGGAAGTCACCTCTTACCAGCAAGTGTGTTTTGCGTGGTACTTTCAGGTGATCGACAACCTGTGCTTTCGTGGTTTCAGCCGGATCACGCGGCGCTTTTTTACGATGGGCAAGTTCTTGCGCTTTCAGTTTCTTTAGCTGAGGATCGATGGTTTTATAATACTCCAGCAGTTCCTGTCGTTGTTCAGAAGTTCTCTGCTCAGCCGGGGTTTTCAAGGTCTCGACGATCAGGTCTGTCATACCAGTAAGAGGCAATGGTGTGTCGGCCGTCGTAAGTGAAATGCGAAAGCGTCCCAGATTATGATATGTTTTTTTCGTAGTGGACTGCTGCAGCGAAACGGTGACCAGCGTCCCCTTTTCGAAACCGAATGGTTTTTTCGCCTCGAACGTAGCAATCTGCTGTTTTCCTTCCTGAGGAGCAATGGACCAACCGGTATGAGGACTGTTGTTGATGACACGATCAACTTTGTAACCATCCATTTCAAAGCTGGCTTTTGCATTCTGTAATGCAATTTCACTGGCAGATTCAGGAGTTTCCACAGGCGCCGTTTCAAGCGTAAGCATGGTCAATTCGAAATCGCCAGTAGCACTGCGGCCAGGACCCTGCCTGGGTAGACTGGGGTCGGTGAGTGCTTCGAGTCGAATGCCTTTGATGTTCTGCAGATTTGTTTTAAAAGTGACTGTATAAATTTCTGCGCGACCTGGATTTTCACCCTCTGCCAATACGCTACGATCCGGCAGGATTTTCAGTGTCGTTTTCTGTTTGGCATTCACTGTTTCCGGATTCAGGATCGTCCAGACGGGTTTTTGTTCTGGTATCTGTTTTTCCCACTGCATCAGCGCTGATGCCAACTCGTTCTGTTCATAATCCTGAATCGCCTGTACCAGGGGCTGATGGGCACCCTGATAGACTTGGTTGGCTTTATCGAATTTCGCCTGATCAGCAGGCAGGGGAGCTCCAATATCGGGTTCTGTGAGCGAATTGAAAAAAGAGTACAGGCGATAATATTCCCGCTGTGTGATGGGATCATATTTATGAGTGTGACACTGGGCACATTCTACAGTAATACCCAGCCAGATAGATCCCAGGGTATTCGTACGGTCCACAGTCCGTTTGACGCGATCTTCCTCCGGATCGGTTCCCCCTTCCGTGTTAATCAAGGTATTGCGATGGAATCCAGTAGCCACCAGTTCGTCCAGAGAAGGATCCGGAAACAGATCGCCGGCGATCTGCTGCTTTGAAAACTGATCGAAGGGAAGATCCTGATTCAATGCATTGATGACCCAGGTTCGCCAGCGCCAGGCATGGGGACGCTTCCGGTCCTTTTCGTAGCCATCACTGTCTGCATACCGGGCCAGGTCAAGCCAGTGTCGTGCCCAGCGTTCCCCATAATGCGGTGAGGCCAGCAGATGGTCGACCAGTTTTTCATACCAGTTTGGGTTGGGATCAGAGTTCCATTTCTGCCAGTCGTCAACAGAGGGAGGCAGTCCGGTCAAATCCAGATAGATGCGGCGAATCAGAGTGCTGCGGTCCGCTTCTTCCGAGGGGCTTACTTTTTCCTGTTCCAGTTTCTGCAGGATAAATGTATCGATACCATTTTTGACCCAGTCGGTCTGCTGTACCTCGGGTAAAGAAACTTCCTTGATGGGCTGAAATGACCAGTGGTCTGAACCAGCCAGACCTGTATTTGAGTCTGGCACTTCGGGCCAACTGGCTCCCTGTTTGATCCAGCGCCGGACCAATGCCAGTTCCTCTTTACTTAAGGGGGTTCCTTCACCTTCCGGGGGCATCTGGTCGCCATCCCCAGTGCCGGAAATGCGATGATAGAGCTCGCTGTTATGGCTGTCGCCCGGAGTAATTGCCCGGCCACTGTCTCCCCCTTCCAGGGCTCGACTTTTCAGATCCAGGCGAAATCCACCCTCCTGGACTTCCCGACCATGGCAGGAATAGCATTTGGTCTGAAACAGGGGTTTGATCTGTTTCAGAAAATCGATTTTATCTTTTTCTGCAACAGCTTCTGCGGCAGGCAGAAATTGAGGCTGGAGTAACAGTAAACTCGGGCTCAACAGCCAGAGAGTTGAACAAAAGAAGAGGCGGTTCATTTGCTTGCCCTCATTTTATCAGGCAATTCAACGATCCGGGTGCGTCTCTGGAAGGCCAGTACTGCTCCATTGCAGCATGGGAGAACAGGTAAGTCCCCTGAGTGATCGTTCTACTATATTACTATGTCACAGCTGCGGATGTCAAATAATGATTCGGTGATCCACTTCTCAAGCAGAAGATAGCAGTAATTCGCAACTACAGTCGTTCAACCTGTTGAAAGAGGCCATTGCGATCACTTGCTTGTAAAATGGTTGAATCTGCTATTTATTTTTATCAGCGACCGGGATTGAAGCTTCGATGGGGAACAGTTTCAGTAACATGGTTTTGTTGGGCCGGGAACCATATTCGCAAAGCTCAAATGATTCCGCGAATTTGACCTGCTTGCCGACTTCTTCTCCATAGATGTTAATCAGTTCTGTACGGTATTTGTTCGCTTCTGATGATTGACGGCGTGACCAGGCAGGACGCAGATATTCAATTCGTAATTCCGGTGGATCTGCAGGGGGAACTTTCGCAGCACGTTCCGGGCTGCCTCCAGCTCCTCCTTCGAGCGATTGCGAAACGAGTTGTGCAACAGCTTTCAGTTTCTGATCGAAAACATTATCGACGGCTACCACCACATCAGGTCGAAAGGGGTAGGGCTTCTGGAAACCATCGCTGGAGTACATGAAGACCGGGTTTTTCTTCAAGCGAGGGATATCAGGACAGAAATAAGGGACGGTTACCATAAACGCGGCATCCTGAACCAGTACGCCAACATATCGGTGGTCTGGATGGTAGTCCCAGGGACGATGAGAAATAACAAGATCGGCATTCCATTCCCGAATCAGTTTTACGATTTTCTTACGGTTCTCCAGAGTCGGGAGTAGTTCCCCATCATGAATATCCAGGACTTCCGATTCGACTCCCAGAATTTTTGCTGCTGCTTTGGCTTCGGCGGCTCTTCGTTGAGCTAATGTGCCACCTGCCATCTCAAAGTGACCAATGTCTCCATTTGTCACGGAAACCAGTTTTACTTTATGCCCCTGTTGAGCCCACAGGGCAGCCGTCCCGCCATTTTTATATTCTGCATCATCTGGATGAGCTCCGAAACAGATAATGCGTAACGGGGTTTCTTCAGCTGCCTGGAGAGATGTGATATGACACAACAGCGGGAGTGTCATTAAAATTGTAGAGCAGATGATATTTCTCAGGTTCGGCCTCATGGTATTCAGCTCCAGTTATTTCGGTATGAATCAACGGACTTTTATTTAAAATACCTGAGACGTTGAGATGATGAAAGTGTGCCGCAAAAAAAAGGCTCGCAATTGCGAGCCTTAATTAAGCAGTCTTTTAAGACCGGATCGGTTTGATCATGTATTATTTTTCAAAACTGCGTCCGGTTTCTGTACGTGATTTAGTTGTGGAAGCTGTCTCTGTGCTTTCTTCTCTGTTACGGGCACGTGCATGAGCAATACTTACCAGTTGTGAAGCGTACTGCAGTTCTGCCTGATTGAAGTAAGGAGTGGGAGCGGCACCACCTAAATGTTTGACTGACTTTGCAGCCAGTTCCTGCCAGCTCATTTTATCTGCCAGATGCCAGGCTGCTGCCTGACCTGCCTGTTGATTGACACGACCGGTTGCAACGAGAAGGAGCAGTTCCTGAAGTGCTGGATCTTTGACCATTTCTTCTGTTGGAACCATGCGATATTCCATACGCGGTGCTGGCTCTGCTTTACCATGTTCCAGACAGACTGATGTGTAAGGAACCGAAACTGTTTTTTCGGGAGGGATAGAGAAAAAACCACCGCCGGCCCCGCCAGCTCCTCCGGCTCCCATTCCGCCAAGTCCGCCTCCCAGACCTCCGCCGCCACCGCCACCGGTTGTCTGTGCCTGTCCACCACCTTGACCACCGCCCAGTCCACCACCGCCAAGTCCGCCACCCAGTCCACCGCCGAGAGCACCTTGTTTCAGGACCTGAACTGCGAGGAAGGTATCCGGCAGTTTCACATTGAGTGGTTTCTCATTATTGTTGGAAATCAGAACGTTGCCGCCCTTCGAATTTTTGGCAATAATTTTGACATCGACCAGTCCTGCTTCCATAGCTTCAAACAGATCGTCAGCCTTTTCAGCGGATGGATCATATTTCTGTGGAGGGATCGGCTTTTTTGCTGCTTCCAGAGTGGTACTCAGGCAGAGTGCCAGACAAGTCACAGAAAAAAACATCAGTAAACGAGAAGCAGAGTTTGTGGACAACATAGAAAATGTTCCTGTGGTTCACTCGAAGGATACCACGTTGACGTGGTGTGAGATTAGTAATCACTCATCAATCTGAAATAGCTATTTACTACAACTATCCCAATATTATCATCTTACAGCATATTAAACGGGTCTGGCAACAAAAAGTTGTCGCGAAAGCGACTTTTTCACAACTCGGGCTACCGGCTTTTAATATAGAACCGGTCAGGTAAGCGGTGAGTCATATCAGTTTATGCCGATTATGAGGAGTAATACGGTGGCAGAACCTGTCGGGCAGCGTCATACTTCTAATAAATACGAGGCTGTTCACATGAGAGTGTGGAGGGAAGTCAAATTTTGATGTAGTGATTTATCTAACCCTTTAATGCTTTTGAGCCAGTAACTTATGGGAATTTAATAATGGTACGGGAGATTACAGCACAGAATGCCATCGATTACTTAAAAGAGATGGAGCAGTTATCCCCTGAGGAAGACGCAGTAGCGGAAGCACTTGCCTGGGGAGTTTCGAATATAGTCATCCGTATAGATCGCCGGGCAGGAGATGATTTTGTCATCAAACAGTCACGGAAGCAACTGCGAACTCAGGCAGAATGGTTCAGTCGGCTGGAACGGATCTGGCGGGAGCTTGAAGTGATGCAGGAATTGCAGAATCTGCTTCCGGCTGGAGTGGTTCCCCGCGTTCTGTTTGAGGACCGCGATAATTATCTGTTTGCGATGGAAGCAATCGATAAGGATCACAAGGTCTGGAAAGCGGAATTGCTGGATGGAAAATTTGATCTCTCCATTGCTTCACGGTTGGGGAGGTATCTGGGGGCCATTCACAGGTTGAGTTTTCGAAATCAGTCGTTTCAGGAGCGATGGGGGGACTGGGAAATCTTTGACCAGCTTCGCATTGATCCATTTTATCGGTACATCGTCAAAGCCCATCCGGAAATTAAAGATTGGGTGAATGATCTGATTACAGAAATGGAAGGCAATCGCATCTGTCTTGTTCTGGCAGATTTCAGTCCCAAAAACATTCTAATCTCTGGCGATCAGATTCATCTCGTCGATTTTGAGACAGCCCATTATGGCGATCCGGCATTCGATCTGGGTTTCTTTCTGAGCCATCTGGTATTGAAAGCAGTTTTCTTTCGCGAACGTGGAACGCATTGTATTCAACTGGTGGAGCGCTTCTGGGAACATTATCTGGCAGAAATTCACTCGCTCACTGCTTCCGGGGAAAAAAATACTTTTCCCATGGGACAACAGGAACTGGAGCGTCGGACGATCCGCCATCTGGCAGCATGTATGTTGTCTCGGGTTGATGGCAAGAGTACGGTTGATTATCTGAGTGAACCGGATATGCAGGACCAGGTACGCTCTTTTGCGCTCTCTCTGATTCTTGATCCCCCTGCTACGATACAGCAATCGACATTAAGATTGAATGAGATGCAGAATTCCTGAATGAGCTACGGGTGAAGATTCCGTTTTCTCCTGATATGATAGAATGATAATATTAAAGTATATCGTAGTTAATAAATGATGTTGCCGGTAATCACAGCGGGGAGTGTGATCTGAAATGACACAAATTGAGTATGTCCATGCACGCGAAGTATTTGACAGTCGTGGAAATCCCACCGTGGAAGTCGAGATCTGCTGTGCCGGTTCACGTTGCGGGCGGGCCATCGTTCCCAGTGGTGCCAGTACTGGGAAATTTGAAGCCGTTGAGTTACGGGACAAGGAGGCAGCTCGATTCGATGGTTTAGGAGTAACTCAGGCTGTCGAAAATGTAAGACGGGAGATCGCTGCTGCGTTAATCGGACAGGATGCTTCAGACCAGAAAGGCATTGATGCGATTCTCTGTGAACTGGATGGGACCGAGAACAAGTCTCGTCTGGGAGCCAATGCAATTCTGGGAGCTTCACTGGCAACGGCCTATGCTGCCGCAGAGTCACAGGGGCAGACCCCGGTCGAGCGTTTTGCTGAAATCTGGTCAGATTATATCAGTTCGGGCTTTGCAGAGGATACTGAGCAGACAACGCGGACGAATCTTCTGGCTCGTTCCATGTCGCTACCGCTGCCAATGGTCAATATGATTTCAGGTGGCTTGCACGCGGGGCGCAATCTCGATTTTCAGGACTTCCTGATTCTGCCTGTTGGTGCCACATCCTATCGGCAGGCTTTTGAATGGATAGTGACCATCTACCGCCGACTGGGGCAGATTCTCAACAAGACCGGCCACGAAGGAACTCTCATCGGTGACGAAGGTGGTTATGGACCGAAATTAAGTTGTAACAGTGAAGCAGTCAAGTTCATCGTTGCGGCAATAGAGGCTTCGGGCTTGATTCCCGGCGAGGATGTGGCGATTGGCCTGGATGTGGCCAGTACACACTTTTACGATGCTGCAACCGATACGTATCATCTGAATGCGACAGGAGACGAAGCGTTATCGGCTGATGACGTCATTGATATGCTGGAACGCTGGGTCGACACTTATCCCATCATCAGTATTGAAGACGGTTTGGCGGAAGATGACTGGTCTGGCTGGAAGAAACTGACCGAGCGGCTGGGGCATCGGGTTCAGTTAATCGGTGATGATCTGTTTGTGACCAATCAGAAACGCCTGCAGCAGGGCATCGACAGCCAGACGGCCAATAGTGTGCTGATTAAGTTAAACCAGATTGGAACTCTTACCGAAACCCTGGAAACGTTAAAGATGTCCATTAACCATGGTTACTGGCCAGTAGTCTCCGCCCGGAGTGGAGAAACGGAAGATACGACCATTGCCGATCTGGTGGTCGCAACGGGAGCCGGTCAGCTTAAAGTCGGTTCGGTAGGACGCAGCGAACGGCTGGCCAAGTATAATCAACTGCTGCGGCTGGAAGAGGCTCTCTCTGACAAAGCCCTGTATCATGGCGGCGGAATATTTGCCAGTTTGAGATCCAGCTAAGATCACAAACAGGCTTTCTAGTGCAACAAATAAAAGCGTCTTCGATGTCATCGAAGACGCTTTTATTGATTTACATTGAATTCAATTCAGTTGGAAGCGACAGGATCTGTTATCTTTTCTGTTGCGGGTTGCAGGTTAATGTCCAGAGTTGCCAGTAACTGTCCTTTGCTGTTCATTACATGAATTTTAGCTTCTGTCGCTTTAGACAGTCCAATTTGAGGTGTCTGGAAAGCCAGAATATTGTCTTCCCATGTTTCAATTTTGGCTGGTAAACCCATTTCGTTGATCTCCAGAACAACCATACCTTGTTCAGCTCCCAGTCCTTCCGCTGACAGTTGAAACAGTTTTCCGGATACCAGTTCCAGCCGTTCCTGCTCAACGGGTTCCGTAGCGATTTCCGTTTCAGTTTCTGAAGCAGACTCGACAACAGTTTCACCGGCTTCATTGTAATAAATGGGAGTACAGGCAGTGATCACACAGGGAGTTAAAATTGGATCGGCACAGGCAACAGGGTACCAGGGGCGACAGACCGGGGGACACCAGGGGCGAGTATTGATATGAATCCATGGACGGTGCCAGTGATGATGTCCATGGTGATTGTTATGGTGTCCGTGGTGATGGCCATGAAATTTGCTGTGTTTGATCGTTTTTTGTGGGGTTATGATCGGACGCCGGGTTGCTTTGTTCTGTGAGAACTTCTGTTTTTTAGACTCAAACCGATTCGGTTTATCGAATTCATTCTGTTTGGGGGCGGGTTTAAAATGATAATTGTTTGTCTTTGAGCTGAAAGACGTTTTGTAGTTGTTTTGTCCTGTAGAAGATTTCTTGAGTTGAGAAAAACGCTGGTTTGATGATTGCTTATTCTGCTGCGAATTACTGGGACGATGGCTGAAGTTGTTACTTCGGGAATTACCGTTTCGGTTACCGTGGTGGTTGAAGGAACGGCTGGAAGAACTCTTTCCCGATTTTCCTGAAAAACGATTGTTACCAGCAGAAGCATTTCCTGAACCCAACATCAGGGATACTGTAAAGCAAGTGATCAAAGTGGCGATCGTTTTCATCGTTTCGTTCCTCATTATTTTGATTAAGTGTTGTGTGTCTCACACTTAACCATGCGGGAACGAAGAAAATCTGTTACAGCAATTTTATATAAAAAACAGAAAAACGAAATGTGCATGTCTACTGGCGTGGGTTACTGCTTGAAATGAAAGGGTTTAAGAAGATCACCTGGTGAGGATTAATTAGGGGGGAGAATTCTGGACACGGCGTGAAAGTTCCTCAAGAGCGTCCAGATCTGCCTGCAGGGTCTGAAAAATACGAAAGATGCTGACTGCTCCTAGAGTCCCCGCCACGGTGAGAATTCCGATCGCAATTTTGTCATCCAGGTTGATCATCGCCAGTGAAGCGATACTCAGCATAGGTACCAGAAATGCCATAATCAGATAAACCCAGCTCAAGCGTTTGAGTTGCTGATACGAATCGGGAGCCAGCTGAGTGAAATCAGAGTTCTGAATCAGACGCGGATAGATCGAATGCAAACTGAAATAGGTAACACCAAAAAAAGGGTAGCTGGCAGCGATCAGTCCACACAGCAGCAGGGAACCCAGAAAATGGATGTAGGCAGTCACCGGTAATGTACCAATCGCATAATGCATACTGATCGGGTATGCGATTCCGGCAATGATCCACTCCGCCGTACAGATCAGTGCGGCATAATGCCCCAGACGCAGGCAGCGTTTCTGCATGCGGACATTTTTTTCCAGATCCGGTTTTGAGCTGATTTTGCTGTCGGCAGCAGACCGCAGCAACTGCCAGGTCAACCAGCCAACCAGGCCGAGACCTGTGGGATACGCAATCAGGTTGATCGTGGATTGGATATTCCAGAAAGCATCCTGCGAGTTTTTTAAGTGTTCAATAATATGTTTCTGGTTATGAAAGAAATTGAACAGTCCCGCCAGTATATTCGGGATTGCCACAATCAGAATGACGATGGGAATTTCCCAGCCTTTGAGTTTTGCGAACCAGCTTTTCGATGCGGGAAACAGAATCTGCTGCGCCCGGGGATTCAGGCAGAGTTCCAGCTGGTTAGCAAGTGCTGCTCCTGAACTCCAGCGCTGGGCAGGATCGGGGGCCAGGCATTTCTGCAGAACTGTAACCAGGTGCTCCGGACAGTCGGAAGGCAGGTGTTGAGGGCTGGCAGATAACGAAATACCTGTTTTACGCTGTTGGATCATCTGCTTCAGCAGGTCGGACCAGCCGGACTGAATTGAGGGCTCGTGGAAGGGGCGAATTCCCGTTAACAGTTCTGCCAGCATCAGTCCCAGAGAATACAGGTCACTGCGTTCGTCCAGGCTTTCAGGGAGTCTTGCATCAGTCGGATCATAGGCTTCGAGCTGTTCAGGCGACATGTACGCCAGGCTGCCTCCAAAATAAGCCGCCGGGGTAGTGCCACTGACATGCGAACTGAAGCTGATATTGAAATCAGCCAGTTTGGGAATCCCTTCTGCTGTCAGTAGAACATTTGCTGGTTTAATATCCCGGTGTAACACTCCCTTGTAATGGGCATAGTCCAGCGCCTGTGCCAGCCGAATTCCCAGCCAACAGATCGTTTCTGACCAGGATAATGCTTGAAACTTCTGGTAGATGATCGATTCAGCAGGTCTCGATTCGCCTCTCAGATCCAGAGACTGATCAACGGCATTCACAAGTATTCTGCCTGAGCGTTCATCAGGGGCCGTTTTGCGAACAATCGCTACGACCGCCTGCAAAGTACCCCCGGGCAGATATTGCATGTAGAGCAATCTGATCTTCTGGTCCGTCAGCAATCGCTGGTCAAACACGCGAATAATATTGTCATGATCCAGTTGAGCCAGGGTCTGTGGTTCATCGCTGGAATCCTCGGAGATTTTCAATGCCACAATTCGCTGCATCGATTTTTGTCGTGCCTGAAAAACCCTGGCAAAAGCTCCTTTGCCCAAGAGCGTCAACAGTTCGAAGTCATCAACGGTATCCCCGGGCTGAAACTGCTGGTATGTCTGCGTTGGGGAATGAAGGAACATCTTCGTCGTGCTGTAAGCATGATCGAGATCAAACAGCTGTCTGAGTTGAGGGTTAGCTGTGGGGCATAAGCCGATGTATTCAGCAGGGTCGACCTCGAATCCATTCTGACGGCGCAGGTGGAATTCTTCATAGAGCAGGTCGACGGGGATTTCAGGCTCTTCCAGAATGGGGAAATCATCGAGATATTCAAGAATACGTCTGGGAAAATTGAACTGCTGCCAGCGAAATTCCAGGTCAACTTTAATCAGTTCAATCAGCAGAAACCGGTTATGAGAATCAGTCGCTGAAATATAGTCCTTCAAGTCGGGGGGAGCCTGGCAGGTTTCCCACTCACTGACAAACCGCCCCAGCACTTCGGTAAGTGCATCGATGGCAATTTGACTTTCTGAAACCTGCTGATTTGGCTCTGAAGCAGACAACATTGAGCTCCCGAATTTCTGGATGAAGTTCCAACTAGGATTATCCTGAAAGTTTCAGTGGATGACTGGCTTTATTGATGGTATAACGCTGACAGGCATATATCCTGAGTTCGCATAATAACCGATAATGAACAGGTAGGAAAGCAGAACACGTTTTAGAATCGATCAGCTGGAATTAACAGGGGATGAGGAGATTTATGTCGACGGATATTGAGATACTGATTGCAGAGATCAAACAGGGGAGTGAGTCGGCTTTACTGGCTTTTCTGGAACTGCATCGTGCTCCGCTGCTGTCATTCATCAACAAAAACATGAGTGATGCCCTCAAGTCCAGGGTGGAGGCTGCGGATATCCTGCAGGAGGTCTCGTTGAATGCCGTCGATTCGTTTCAAAGCATGGATTTCGAGCAGAAACCACCATTCAACTGGTTATGTCATCTTGCTGAACGCCGGATTATAGACAATCATCGAAAGTATTTTCAGGCTCAGAAACGGGCAGCCGGACGTGAAGCCCGCCAACCCGTCTCGGTCGATGGGGCAGGCCAGGGATTTATGGATCTGTTGGTTGCCAGTATCACCAGTCCCAGTCAGGCGTTTTCCCGGGGGGCAAAGGAAATGAAACTGCTGATGGCGCTGGAGAGTCTGCCAGAAGAGAGCCGGGAAGCAATCCGCCTGAAATATGTGGAAGGTCTGCCAACAAAAGAGATCGCGGAACAACTTGATAAATCGGATGTTGCCGTCAGAGTGATGATCAGCCGGAGTATGGTCAAACTACAGGAACTGCTGAAGCATGAAGATGAATTCAAAAGCCTGCTGGGATAACTTGTTTCTGACCAAATTTCAATAAATTATTCTTCCTCGTCTTCCTCTTCAGAACTCTGGGGAGCTAATTCTGAGTTGATACGATCGATCATCTGGCGGAGTCGGCCGAGATTCTTGCGATTGAACATCAGTGAAATGCGAGGCAGATCGGTCAGGTGATCATCGTCTTTTTCCAGTTCGTGTGCGTTGACTTTTGTGATAATCCCCGAGTCGAGAATATCTTTGAACTCATCATTGAGTTTTTCAATGAATTCATTACTGGGTTCGACATGCAGGCGAAGCACGAGTCGTCCTTTAACGTATCGCATACTGTTATAGACACTGTAAAAGCCGATCACTTCATCGACGGCATTTTCAATATCATCTGTGACATGAAACAGGGACAGGTCTTCCTCTGAAATCCATTCCTGTTTCAACAGGTTTTTTTTCAGGAATTCTTCCCAGTCCTTCCAGTAGGATCCGCCCGGTGAATCCAGCAGGACGATCGGCATGGGATCCCGTTTTCCGGTCTGAACGAGCGTCAGCGTTTCAAATGCTTCGTCAAGCGTGCCAAATCCACCGGCACAGCAGACGATGGCATGGACTTCTTTGACAAACAGCAGTTTGCGGGTGAAAAAGTAATTTAAGTTAACCAGCTTTTCATCTTTGTGAATGACGTAGTTTGGTTCCTGTTCAAAGGGCAGCATGATGTTGACGCCCATGGACATGTCAGTACCGGCTCCCACATGCGCCGCCTCCATGATTCCGGGGCCTGCGCCGGTGACGATCATCCATTTTTCCTCCGCCATTCTGCGACCGAACTGAAGTGCCTGCTGGTAGGCCGGGTCATCGGGCAGTGTGCGGGCGGAACCAAAGACGGTGACTTTGCGCTGCTTTCGATAGGGAGTGAAAACCTTGAAAGCATACCGCAGTTCTTTGAGGGCACGATCCAGAATTTTAAGGTCGCCGCGGGTAGCCTGGTCCTGCTTAAGTTTATCGGCCGTCTCTTTGATACTGGCAACGATCGACTGGTGCGGATAAAGTTCTGAGCTGTGTTCTGTTGGTAATACGTCAGACTCTGAAACGCCGGGACGTGTTTTGCGATATTTCCTCGACATGATCCATTAATCCTTTAACATAGCGGGTCGAGACTGAATAGAGAACATCATCCCCGGTCAGCCCATCAGGGCATCCAGGGCTTCATCCCTTGTCTCATAGATCGCCCAGAGTGTGTCCAGAGCAGTGATACGCAGGAGTTCGTTGGCCATCTTGCTGGCTCCACAGAGAACCAACTCTCCGCCGCGGCTGCGAACGTGTTTGTGGCAGCGCAACAGGAGTGCCAGGAACACGGAGCCGAAATAACTGACATCGCTCAGGTCAAAAACAACCATCGGAATTTCAACTTCCTGAAGCGGTGCCATGACGATATCAGCGGCCTGTTCAATCAGATCCCAGCTCATTGATTCGACATTGCTCGCAGGAATGATTACGACAGTGTTTCCATGCCATTCCAGTTGAAAGTCGTCGTGGTAGTTAGCCATGTAGTAATTCCGCAGTGATGAAAACATTCTTTGGAGAGTGAGATATAATTATTAGCTCCCATGATACTGATAACCCCGAGAGGAGAACAGCCATCAAGTGCCTCAAAAACGAGAATTCATACTTAACGACCTGTAAACAGCCGGGAAGCCTGTCCTGAGTGTTGCGTCTGCCACCAGTTCATCCAGATTTTTGCCTGATCTGACTGGTCTCGCTGCGGGTTCAGATCTGCTGGTTGTTCCGAGTCGGGTACCAGTTTATCCAGACTGATCAGGATCTCTTTGAGTGTGGAATTGTTTCGTTCCGTCCAGGCCATCTGGACCAGGGGCTCAACAAAACGTGTCTGTCCGGACAGCCCCATTTCCTGCACCGCTTCTTTGCGCATCGATATCTGAGTGTCATTCGAGAGCCGCAGCAGTTCCTGCATGCCGGCAAAATCACCCAGCCGGCTCAAAGCGACTACCGTTTCGAACCGGACCCGACGATTTGAGTGAGTCATCAGGGAACGCAGCGACGATGTCGGCGGCTGGCTTTCACCCGCTTTCTGAATGCCTGAAATCGCGATGGGGTTATGGCATTGTCCGATTGCCCTGATGGCTGCTAACTGAACTGTGTGGTTCTTATCATCCAGCAGGGGAAGCAGCCAGTTGGCGTACTGTGGTAATCCATGAGTGCCAAAATATTCGCAACCCAGAATTCTGATGTCAGGCCAGTTATGATTGATCGCCAGTAATGCCAGTTGAGCCGCTTCATCATAATTATCTTTTTCAACCGAGGAGATCACGATACGCCAGACCAGGCGATCCTGTTCGTGTAACATCAGCTTTCGCATTCGGGCTACGACGACAGGGTTCAGAGAAATCTTCTGTGAACTGATAAATAACTGTTGTGCGGCTTCACGTCGATCTGTGATATGCGGACTGGCCAGCTGTTTTAAGGCAGCATACTCCGGGGTCAGGCCTGCCAGCAGGTCGGTATAGATTTCACTGGGAATCTCAATAGAAGTTTCCCTGATCAGTTTCTCCAGCACCTTGACCTCGGCTGGACTGATGTTTTCCAGTTCCTGGTAGGCCTGCTGGTATTCAGGTGCTTCCCGAGACCGATTCAACAGGCTTTGAAAATAGGACTGGAGTTCGGCCGCGCGTCCCTGGTTGACTTCCTGTTCTGGCTTGAGCCCCTGTTGCATGAGTTGGCCCCAGAAACCGCCTGGGAGCTGGCCACTCTGAACCAGTTCATTGACAGCTGCGACTCGTTCTTTTTGCGAAGCTTCGATGGAGATTGAACCGCCCAGTCCGGTTCGGCTCACCAGTTGCAAAATACTTTGACGACGCGTTTTGTAAACCCCTTCCTGTATTCCATCCAGTAATAATGGTACGGCCAGATCATCTGGCCAGTCAGAGATTGCTTGAATTACTGTCTGTTGCGCCTGAGAGCTGCGATCACTGATAAGTGTCCGAAGGTGCAGAGCGGATTCGGCGGTGGGAGTTTTTCCCAGCCCTGAGGCGACTTCAATTCTGACAGCAGAAGAAGTGTCCTCTTTCAAGGGGATGAGATGCATTGGCCCCCAGGAACTGAGACCCTTGACAGCGGCAACCCGCATTGTTTCTGACGGGCGCTGCGCATATTCTTTCAGGATCTGAAGTGCCGTTTCGGTCTTCAGCATTCCCAGGTGTTCGATGGCCTTGGTCTGAACAACCTGATCTGCATCCCTCAGTTCTGAGGTGAGAATGGTTTCCGCATCAGGATGACCGGTTAACGCTGCCCAGTAACCGAAGTTCCAACGCATATATGCATCCGAGTCCCAGCGAACCTGCATGATATTGGCTGGCCATTCATCGGGGCGGAAAGTGCGAGCCAAACCAGGGGCGTCAGGCCGATTCTCTTCAGAGTGAAACCAGAACCCATGCAGAATACAGGCTTGCATGGCTGCCCGTCGCAATGATTTGGGAGGCTGCATACCACTGTCACTGAGTTCCAGCGACTGTTCCAGCGAGGGAATTCCAGCAGGGGACATAAAGCGTGACAGGGAGAGATAAAGTTCGCTTCTCAACAAAAGGGAAAGGTCAGGACGCTGCAGGAGTTGAGTTAACCGGTTGTGTGTTTCGAGTGGAATGGCATCGGCCCGGGCCAGTACCAGAGAGATCGCATTCAAGGCTGCATACTGCATTGATTCTGAGACAGAAGTCTGGTCTGATGTGCCGGAATCATTTTTCGCATTGGTCTGAGACTTGCGTGGGAGATCGAATGCGATTTTTTCGAGAACAGGCAAAGCCTCAATGGCCGTTGCTGGTGATAGGGTGGCCCAGAGGATTGTTGCATTCCAGCCAGACAGGTTGTCCCATGTTGACAGTTCCTGAAGAGAATCAAGTTTATCAGAATGCTGGTTTTCCGTGAGCATTGTGTTCGGAGAATTCTGGTCGAAGAAAAAATCCTGCAATGCGTTAAATGACCAGCTTTCCGGTTTCTGCTGTTTCGTTGGATCGCTCGAATTCGAATTAGCTGTCTTTTCAGGCGGCAATTCTTCTGGCATCGTTTCTTCTGATTCCGGTTTCGCTTTTAATGCTTTTTGCCGTGAGTCAGTTGCGGGTTTCGGAGGGGTGGCGTCACTCAATAGTGTTTTCTGATCGGCGGATCCAAATACCCAGCGTTGCGCATCAATCGGTGCGAGATGATGTCCTGGTTTGTTTTTCTGGAAGGTTTTCCATTCCTGTTCCGGAGACCAGTTATGATTTCTGATCCACAGGTCCTGATCCAGGTAAACCTGTAATCCCTGCAGGTCCTCCGGTACTTTTCGAGCTACTTTATCTTTTAAACTGACGGCAATCGGCGTCTCACTCACATTTTGCAACATGCTTTTCTGACAGCCAGATATGCCTGCGCAGCATAATACTAATCCAATCCAGAACGGTTTCCAGAAAACACGTCTGAAATCAGAATATGTGTGTAAATTTCGATTTCCGCAAGGGGGAGCAGAATTCATGAGTGAGAGGGGATTAAGATAAAATGACAGAAAGGGATGGAGTGAGAGAGTTGAGCCAGAAATCTACCAGAATACGGTTTATATTAGAAGAGCATTCTGGATTTATGGCACTCTAAACGGTGCGGTGACAGTGCTGAAGCTGGGTCTTGTAGTCTGTGTAGTCTTCCTGTTTTTTCAAAAGCTGGCTGTCAGAAACGAAGACGACCTGAATTTCGAGAATCCTTTGTGCTTGAAGTCTTTAGGGCTCTCTGTCATGCTCATGTCCTAAGTCGTCTATATTACCAGGGGTGACATTTATAACCGGGAGAGAAATCCAGATGTTACAAAAAATACTCGCTGTCTGTTTCCTGTTGTCTTTGTATGTAACGCCTGTTTCCGGTGAAGCGGCAGAGAAAGTTCAAGTCGGAAATCAGTCTGCAGCGGAATTGAACACGATGATACCCGTCAAGATGAAATATCTGCTCTCACTGCCTGAGAACTATGATGAAAAAGAAAAATGGCCTCTGATCCTGTTTCTGCACGGGGCAGGAGAACGGGGAGAGGACCTCGATCTGGTAACAGTTCATGGCCCACCGAAGCTGATCAAAAACGGTAAAGAGTTTCCGTTTATTGTTGTTTCCCCACAATGTCCCGAAGACCAGCTCTGGCAGCCAGTCGAACTGACGGCGCTCTTAAATGACATTGAAAAGAAATATAAAGTCGACAAAGACCGGATCTATGTGACTGGTTTAAGTATGGGAGGCTTTGGTACTTGGTCACTGGCGGCTTATACTCCCTACCGTTTTGCCGCGCTGGTTCCCATTTGTGGGGGTGGCGAAAAATTCTGGGTCAAGAAAATCAAGCACGTTCCCATCTGGGTATTTCACGGAGCCAAAGACACAGCAGTGCCACTTGAGCGATCCCAGACTCTGGTGGATGTTCTCAAAAAAGAAAAGTCTGATGTGAAATTTACCGTTTATCCGGAAGCGGCCCATGATTCCTGGACCGAGACTTATGATAACCCGGAAGTCTATGAATGGTTGTTACAGCAGGTGCGCAAACCTGAGGCAGAAGTGAAAGCGGCAGAAGAAAAAGAGAAAGCAGCCCGTAAAGCAAAACGGGCAACTGCCGGCAAGAAAAAATAAACTGACTGGCGGAAACCCATCCCATTTAACCCTGGCGTCTCTCGATCTAATATGCTGGATTCATATGGGTCGGGAGATACTACAGTAAAACTGGACACAGCCTGGGTTATTGAACAAGCCCTTTGGTCAATTCCATGAATGCCGTTTCCAGGTTGATTTCTTCTTCGCGGAACAGGCTGAGCTTGAACCCCTGGCTGATCAGCAGCGAGGGGATGAAGGTGTAGTCTTTCACTTCTCTCTTTAACGTCACCAGCATCACATTTTTCTTGATTTCGAGTTTGGACACCAGCTCGTGCGCCTGCAGCAGTGCGGCCGCTTTATCGGTATTCTCACCCACACCCACGTGCAGGATGATTTGTTGTCGCGCTTTTTTCATGACTTCATCAACGTTGTCGTCAACGATCAGGTTTCCTTTTTCAATCATCCCGACACGCGTACAGACGTCAGCCAGTTCGGGCAGGATATGGCTGGAGACGATCACGGTCTTTTTCAGTTCCCCCAGTCGTTTCAGCAGATTACGAATTTCAATTCTCGCGCGGGGGTCCAGGCCACTGGCGGGTTCATCGAGCAGCAGTACCTGGGGCTCATGTAACAGTACACGTGCCAGCCCGATTCGTTGTGTCTGACCACGCGAGAGCTGGTTGACCATCGCATCCCGTTTGAATGTCATGTCGACCAGTTCCAGCTTTTCCTCACAGATTTTTCTCCGCTGTGGTCCTTTAATCCGGTAAGCAGACGCAAAGAATTCGAGATATTCAATCACTGTCATGTCATCGTAGACGCCAAAAAAGTCGGGCATGAATCCGACCAGGCGTCTGATTTCTTCAGGATGCGTGTAGATTGATTTTCCGCACACATATGCTTCTCCATAGTCCGGACTCAGCAGCGTCGCGATCATACGCATGGTGGTGGTTTTACCGGAGCCGTTCGGACCGATAAATCCATAGACATCTCCTTCACCCAGGCTCAGGTTGATATTATTTACAGCAATCAGATCGCCGTAGCGTTTCGTTAAATTCCGTGTTTCAATCACTCGTTATCACTCCCGGATGGTGTGTCCTGCTGATCTTGGGTCTCTTTGTCTTTTTTATCCAATGACGGTAATTCATATTGAATTTCTGTTGAAATACTTACCGGTATCACGATTCGAATATACGTGTCCTGATTTTCCTGGTCGAGTTCGCTTTGATCCAGTTCCGCCACGCTAAGTGGAGTGTCCAGGCGAGCAAACAGCACAGCTCTCCCCAGTCGAAGCTGTTCTGTCAGGTCCAGTTGTTCGCCTGAGATGTTGGAGAGTCCGGTGTAACCATATCCCCCGGACATTTCATGAAACGTCAGGATCTTGAGGATTTCATATGCCTCTTTGGCAAACGGATTATAGTCAGTCTGCACTGTAACAATCGTGGCGTTATTCTGCCCTTTTTGTTCGATGCGACGAGAGACAGAGCGGGTCAGATACCCTTTGATATTTCTCGATTCGATACGGGGACCATTGATCGACCAGGCCTGGTTTACAGGAATATAAGAAGCCTCGAGTTGTTCCGGATTGATCACCGGCAGATAAACGCGATTTCCGTATGCCAGAACCCAGTCTTTCAGGGGACTGGAAAACTGATGCGTAAGTGTCCCCGAAAGTTGTCCCAGGTTGTTGCCCGTCAGTTTGGATGTCACCAGATCTGTCTGTTGTTGAGTCCATTCCGCCAGCAGACTTTTAGTTCCCCACTTCAATATCGGCAGGTTCTCAATGCCCTTTGATTGAGCTGAGAACTGATAGGCAGGACCTGTGATTGTACCTTCTGCTGAGCGGTACATGCCTGCAAACGTGGTTTCAGGCAGTCCGTTCCAGCTGAGATGGGTGGGAAAGTGAGACGGATTCTTCGATTCGGCAGGGACAGAGGATTTGACTTTAACCTGATAACGCCGCGTTTCCGGACTGTAAAGATTCAGATAAAATCGACCACGCAGTTGTCCTGCAGTCACATCGTAATCAATGACATTCAGCTGAGTCGAATGTAATACGCTGCCATTGTCTTGTAATGCAGTGAAACCTCCCCAGGCGACGGCGATCAGCACCATGGCAGGAAAAGTAAACCAGGTGATATGAGGTTTTTTCAAAATCTTGTGGACCAGGAAATAATCAAGCGGACCAATCACCAGCAGGTAAATCAGAATCAAAGCCATCACCCACCAGTGAGAGGGGCGCTGAATACCCGGAAAATTCTGCTGGGAATGAAAAACCTGTGTTTCCAGTTCGGAAATACCTGTTTGCGAAATTCGTTTCCCCAGCACTGCGTTCTGTTGACTGGAGGCGCTTGGTTGCCTGGCGCGAGTCGCCAGTTTGGGGCCCAGGTTAGTTAACCCTTCCCAGTTGGTCAGCGGACTGGTATTCAGATCGAGTGCCAGAAAGGTGACGATTCCCAAGCCATAAGGAACCCGGACCAACAGGGGACCATCGAGTCCGGTGGCCAGAATCTCGCCGGTCGAAATTTCAATGCGGCTGGCAGTAGCGACTCCGCGAATACGGGAGCGGACAGCAGCAAATAATTCCAGGCTGCTCAAGTCTCGAACATTAGATGTACCCAGAATTTTGACGGGGACCCAACTGGCATATTCACTCTGCTGATACGCGTCTCCATCTTCTCCGACACATAATACCAGGTGACCGCCATTAGCGACCCACTCGCGAATCGCCTTGTTTTTTTGAGTTCCCGAAGAGAAATCGGCATCTACGACAAGGGTATCCAGCGTATCATAGCCATAAGCCGATTCGGGCAGAGATGCCTGGTCTTCAATCAAGGTGACATATTGATCAAGATTCTGGTCGAGTTCTGGCAGTGAGTCGGATGAGACTGGCTCCAGTCCACCGATGGCACCTATCGTGGCCCAGAGTTCGACAGATTGTTTCAAACCAATTCCCATGAACCGATTTTGTCTGGACTGGGGCGCATAAGAAAACTCTTTCAGGATTGATTGCGTCTCAGCATCCCGCAGGCGGATTTTCAGGGGACTATCCAGCAGGCCACTTTTAAACTCCGAAAACAGCTGGTACGTTCCCGGGGTTTTGAGTGAATAGACCTGAGAAGGAACTTCGGTGGGATTACCATCCGGTGAGAGTGTAATCACAGAGAGTTGGACTTCGAGAGGTTCTTCTGTCTTTAATTCAACGTAGACTGGAACCCAGCGTCCTACCTTAAACAGACCATCAAAGCCAACCTGGAGATCAGTAACTTCAAGGGTGTCCGTCTGGGGATCTGCTGCCAGAGAGAACGAACTGTTTAACAGGATGCTCAGCAGCAGGACCAGCAGAATCGAGAATCGAACAAACAGAGATGATTTCATGTGTTTCTATTCTGGTTTCGACAAGGTGAGGTTTCGCCTGGCGACCAGTTTCGGAAATTACGGTGTACGGAAATATCGAAGTACGCAGAAGTTACGCAGCGCGCTGAATTAACGGATCAAGTGATATTATGGCTTGGAGTGGGATCAGTCTCAATGCATTGCCTTTACAAATAAAGGGTTTCCGCAGATTAACCAGTTCTTCATTCAATGACTGCCCGTCAGATCACTAAGCAGATTCCTGAATTTTTCGATTGCGACTTCGGGAATTGTGTGAGGACCGACAAACTCAGAAAAGTCGACAGGAAAATCATGCCGTTCCAGCATCTCTTTTAACCAGAGGGCTCCCGCGAAGGGGAGAATCGGATCCTGGGTTCCGTGACTCTGTTGAACTGGAAATCGAGGTGACTGGTCAGCCAGTTGTCCCCAGCGTTGTTGGCAGAGTAACGTACCAGACCAGATCACCAGTGCTGCCGGTGGCTGGGGCAACTGAAAAGCAATTTCAGTTGAGACCATTGAACCTTGTGAAAAACCGGCCAGAACGATCCGGGAAAATGGTAATCCCGATTCCTGTTGGACAGCCAGAACGAACTCCAGCAATTGCTGACCTGCTTCAATCAACCCTTCGGGTGTTTTATCCCGCTGGTCCCTGATCGTTCCCGATGCAATCGCAGCATTCAGTTCCGCGACATCCAGCATCCACCAGGCCCGCCCACCGGGCATTCCCATCTCCAATAAAGAAAGTGGGGCGGCTGGAAATATCAATCGGACGCGCTCTGAAAGCTGAGGTTGATTTCTCAGGATCTCCGGGCCCAGGGGAACAAGGTCATCTCCCGGGGCACCAAAGCCATGACTGACAATGACAATGAGTTCCGGGGATTGATCGGCAGGTAACTGATCATAAATCTGGCAATTGAGTGGACCAAACGTACGTGTCGTGAGGGGCATGGTGAAAAACTTCCGAAGTATCTGAATGGATTGTGTTTATGCAGAATTTGTATGCAGAATTTGTAATTATACGCTGAATCAGACATCGGAAGAAAGGGCAGGGAATCTGGTTTCCGCCGCTTTGAGATCAATTTGAAGCAACTGTCATCGAATTTACATCAGAACTTGTGAGGACAACCGGTCTTTCCATTTGTTCGGGGGAGAAGTGTTAGAAGTTAAGTGACTGGACTGCAGTAATTTAGATGTAGTGTGCCAGTTTGCTGAATGAAAGGAACATGCTTTGCCTTTTCATCAACCAGTTACTGTTGCAGTCTGGCGGTCAATCGTTCATCAAGTCAGCCTGGCAGGGAGTGACCTGAGCAGAAAGAAAGCAAGATGTTTCGCACCATTCACAGTCCATTCAATATCGCAGTCATTTTACTCAGCTCAATTCCAGTGAATTTTGCACAGGCGCAACAGACGGATGTCGCGACTCTGGGGGAAAGTCTTAACCGAGACTCGTTTACAGTCTGTCGAGAAATACGCACCAGGTTTCGCGGGATCAGGGGACAACGTCAGTTATTCGACAAGGCCTATGAAATTCATGAACTGGCAGATAATATCCATCGAATGATGATCCTGCAGGCACCGGTGCAGGGCATGCAACAGGCATTGTCAGACTTGGAACGACTGGTGGATGATTTAGACCATTCACTGGCTGTCATGCCATTACCTGTTCTCAGAGAGCCTGTCATCCGACCAACGGGACCAAACGGTTATATCTTTGAGGGGGGGAATGGTTATCCCCAGCCCCGATTTCAGTATCGAGGATTTCCCTACCGGATGATACCAGAGCGTGAAATGAAAAGTTTAAACCAGACACTGGAAGGAATGCAGGCGAACATCAGCCAGTTGCAGGCGCATTTCAATCCGCAGCCTGTTCGTCCGCCTGTTCGAGAAACCTTTCCGACCCCTGTTCCTGAACAGGAATTCAAAGAGAACCGTTCACGGCCTGAAACTCAACCGGTTGAGCCATTGATGCCGGATCGGGAAAATGACTGGCAGCCTGCCCGAAAATCGTTACCTCAGTTTCCGTCGGCACAACCACCCAAACCGAAGGCGCCTGTGAGTGGTGGTCCGGAATTATTACCGCCACTTCCCTCTGCAGACTGAAAGTGGAACCGGAGAAAGGTTCGATTTCACAACGGTTGTGTTTTCTTCGAGGATAGTTCAGTATTACTTCAGAAGCTGTTTCTGAATGTGATACGAATCTGGCTGGAAGGGACAATGATGGAATTTGATGTCGAGGAAGTGACTGCTTACCTGCATCAGCACATTCCAGTGACACGGGCAATGCAGTTCAGTGTTTTGCCTGTCTCTGAGGGGGCGTTAAAACTGAGCGCCAAACTGACCCCCAACCTGAATCATCAGGAGACCGCCTTTGGAGGCAGTATTGCGAGCCTGGGAATCCTGGCAGGCTGGACCTTGATTCATCTGCGACTCAGAGCCGATCTGCAAAAATATAAAATCGTCATCCAGAAAAGCGAAATTGAGTTTCTACGACCGATAGAATCCGATTTTACTGCAGAGTGCCCTGTGCCCGACGATCGTGTCTGGTCACTGTTTCATGACAGTCTTCAGCGAAAACAGCGCGGACGAATCGCGTTAGAATCGACAGTGAAAGTCAACGGTCAAATTGCAGCGGTCATAAAAGGAATCTTTGTCGCAAAAGTATTATGAACAGCTTCAGAGATCAGGTTACTTGTCTTCAGGGAGATTTTGAGATTCTGATTCTGTCGGTTGTATCTCAGGTGGTGCGATGAAGCTTGACTTATTTTCGTAATACAAGTGAATATCCCGTTGAGGAAAGGCGATTTCAATTCCTGCTTTGGCGTATTGTTCATGGATTGCCGTGTGGATTTCGTGGATGACAACCAGGCGTTTATCCAAGTCCGGCAGATAGGCCCGTAAAATCAGGTTTAAGGTACTGTCTCCGAAGGATTCAAAGGTGATGCTTGGCGGCGGATCTTCCAGAACCAGGGGATGATCAGTGAGAATTTTCAAGGCGATATCAGAGGCATAATTTGTGTCTGATCCATACGCTACACCGACGGTGAGAGTAATACGATTGACCGAATCGGTTAACGTCCAGTTAAGCAGTTTGCCAGTAATGAAATCGCGGTTCGGGACAATATATTCCTTGCGATCCCAGTTGGTAATCGTGGTGGCACGCATACGTATCCGGGAGACCATGCCGGTAATGTCGTCGACGGTGATAATATCGCCGACACGAATCGGGCGTTCGATCAAGAGAATCAGACCGGAAACGAAATTGGCAAAGATTTCCTGAAGTCCGAAACCCAGGCCGAAGGTTAACGCGGTTGCCAGCCATTGCAGTTTGGTCCAGCCTATTCCCATCGTGGAAAAGACGACAAAAATTCCAATCAAGACTACAAAATAACGGGCGAGTGTGGTGATCGCATATTTGACTGAAGCTTCAAGAGGCAATCGCTGCAGGACCAGAAATTCCAGCAGACCGGGTGCATTATTAGTCGCGACAACAGCAAACACAGCGAAGATCAACGCCATGCCAAAGTCGAGGTAGGTGACAGGTTCCAGCCGTTCCGTAACTTTGCCGTCTTCTCCAACGACTTCGACTGCGGTAGACCAGAGTTTGTAGTCGACACTATCCAGCCGATTAAAGGCCGGCAGAGTATCCCCCCAGATCCAGAATGCTCCTACCAGCAGAATGACCGCCATGCTGGCATTCACCAGCTTTTTGATTTGGGCGGAGATCTTGGTGAGATCAGCCGGGTTCTCTTCTTCGGTAGTGATTCCGGCAATATTCGTTTCTGAACTGGATTCGAGTGATTCCTTGCGGAATGCATCCAGGCGTTCCTGATTCTGCTGGTAGCTGAGTTTACGGTGATGAATCAGAATCCAGCGTAATAAAATCGCTCTGAAAAGAATGACGACCAGGAACAGCCAGAGCGTCAGAAAGATCAGGTGGAACAGGCTCATGGCTGTAAAGTAGAAACCAATCAGAGCCAGGAAGATCAGTAAGCAGGGAACAAACAAGGCCAGGAAATAAACCACAAATTTCAGGCGGTCATACCAGACTTCATGGTTGTAATTCATGATGGATTGAAATAGTCCGGATCGCGGGTGAAATACACGACGGGCAAAAATTGTATAAGCAACCAGCAAGGCGATGAAAAACAGGCGTTCGAGCAGGTCCTGTGTGCGATCGACTTCTTTCCCATGCAACAGCATGGTAATGAACAGCAGGGGGATGGAAATGGGAATGACCCAGCGAATATTTTTACGTACATATAATACGGTCTGTTTGTACCAGCCAAAATGGGATTCTCCCAGACCGAGGGGACGGCAGATCTGTCTGATAAGCTCCCAGAAAAACAGCAGCCAGCCTACCTGGCGTAAACTGGAATCGACGGCTTTGACAAACGGAGGGACATCCGGGTGACTGCCTACCCGCCAGGCAATGAACCAGATGAAACCAGGCCAGACAATGGCAATAAACAATGTGAGGAACGCGACTCGCGCGGTGATCCCGAATTTTCGAAAACTGCTGCGGATGATTTCTTTATTGATAATCCTTAGCTGCTGACGCACATTGTATGCCAGATACAACAGGCTGAGGAAACAGAAAAATGCTGTGAAATAAATGACAGGATTACTGAATACATCCTCTCCCACAGCTGTATAGACCTGTTTCCAGTGGGTGGGAGAAAACAGCCACCGCAGTGTGTGGGAAGTCTGTTTGATTTCTGAGATTGAGATGGGAGGCGAACTCTTGATCCAGAAAATCCGTTCCTGAATATAGTCGGCATAGGCTTCCGTCTCTTTGACCAGTTGTTTTTCCGTGGTATAGATATCAAGCAGTTTGGTGAAGTAGCTTTTATTGCTGCGAATCAGTGTGTCCAGGTATTCTTTTTGTTTGGTCAGCGTTTCTTCGATGATATTTTTGAGATTGAGTTCTTCTTCTTCTGTCATCTGGCGCGAACTGTTTTGTCTGATTTCATCAAACTTTTCATCGACCGAGGGAAAGTCTGCCCAGGCATCATCCAGTTCGAACTGTTTCAGATTTACCTGGTCGATCGTTTTACTGTATTTTTCAATGTCCTGTTTACGGGTTTCAATATCGGGCAGGTTTGCCTGCTGACTGCGAAGCATTAAGCCAATCGGGCCAGTCAGGCCAATGGAATCTTCTTTTGCCTTGGTCTGGTCAAACTGTTTTCTGAGCTCTTCGAGAATCTTCGTTGATTGAGAGTATTTTTTATCAGTGGTCTCGATCTTGCGAGTCAGTTCCAGAATCTCTTCTGCATATTTCTGGTTCTTTTCAGCAAGTGGCTGCAGGAGTGGATTCGTTTCGAAGACCTGCTGCTTTGCTTCCCGCACCCGCATCGCGGCTTCTCGATCGCGCAGCTTTTTGATCTGCGCTTTCAGCGCGTCTACACGCTCAGTCTGTTTTTTTACTTCGAGCTTTAAATAATCCTGATTCATCCGGGGGAAGCCAATTGCTTCTTCGGCTTCATAAACAGTCAATTCGCTTTTCAGGGCGGGCTTTTCTGCTTTTCGCATGCTCAACCGTGTGGCGAGTTCCATTCTTCTGGCATCGGTGACCGCTGCTGGTTCATCAGCCGGAACAGGCAGTTTCAGTTGTTTCTCCAGCTCACTGATTCGGTCATCCAGTTCGGTAACCCGGGTGAGAACTTCTTTCTGACGAGTTGACCGGCGGGCGATTTCTTCATCCCAGCTGGCAGCAGCAGCTTTGTCTTTTTCCAGCTCGGCTTCTTCCTGGACCAGTTGCTGTTCTAACTGGGCAAGTGTCTGGTTTTCTGTAAAGGTGAGAGCCGGTTGCTTGTTGAGCTTCTCAATCTCCGCTTTTAAATTCTCCAGACGCTGCATCGCATTTTGAGCGGATTCGATATTTCGTTGTGCGTCAGACTGATAATCAGTTGTTTTCTTGAGATTGTCCAGAGACTGGTTATAAAAATCGAGGGCCTTCTTCTGATTCTCTTCAGAGAGGTCTTTCACCTCTTTCAGCTGTTCGATCCGCTTTTGCACGGTCTCACTGGTAACTGTTGGTGTTTGTGGAGTCGCGGCAGGCGTCGCTGGCGCTGGTGTTGCTGGAGGGGAAGTCGGGGTAGGGGCGTCGGTCTGCGTCTGTCCTTGAGCCTGAATGATCGAAAACAGAATCAGGCACAGGCAGATGACAGGTGATAAAAATGATTTCAGCGAATTAGAACGAACGGGCATACGAGATCATGTTTCTCAAATAGATAAAGCTGATTTGGCAGATGAGGTGCCTTTTCAAAATTGAACGTCGCCCAGTTTAGTAGTTTTCAGTAGAATAGAGCAAGGTAGGATCAAAGCCAAGTAATGATCAAAGTGTGCAATCGGACGAATTCTTCCTTCCTCAAATCGGAAAAGCGGTATTTCCCGACTGATTATCGGCAACAGCAGACATCTGTTGATCTGTTCCGTTTATCAACGAGGCTGTCAGGAATTGGAGGAACAGCAGGTGCAGGATAAGTTTAATCGGTGATGAATGATTAAAACTATTTGTCAGGAGTCCTGCTGGAAGGATTCTGTATCGATCATACTGGAATAGGGAGACAGATGCTGTTGGATGATTTGAGCTTTGGTAATTAACTTCGCCAGGTCAATCAGGTTATCCACTTCAAATTTCTGCAATATCGATTTACGTCGCATCACTATCGTTCTTTGTGACAGGTCCAGAATATGTCCAATACTTTTATTGGATTTCCCTTTCAGGAGAAGTTGCATCACTTCCGATTCCCCGGCTGTTAAGCGGTCTACTTTTCTCTGAAATTCACCCAGCCAGCAACGTCCCTGCCGTTGTTCTGAATCCAGGAGTATGGCAGCAATAATACTGTCCCACAATTCCTGTTCCGAATATGGTTTTTCCATTACCGTCAGCGCGCCCTCTGACATCGCGGCGACGGTATTGGATACATCCACATAGGCTGAGAGAATAATGGTGGGTATTTCGTATCCCGTTGACTTCATGAGCTTCAACAGTTCGATACCGTTACAACCCAGCATGCGCAGGTCGGACAGGACACATCCACGAATCTGGTTGTCAGTCTCTGAAAAAAATTCTTCGGCTGAAGCAAAAGAGTCGGCTTGAAAACCCATGGAATCAATCAGATCGGTGACGGAAGAACGCACTGCTTCGTCGTCATCAACAATATACACCCGAGGGGAATAATCGGCTGGTAGTTTAAGTTGATTATTCATCAGATTAGCCACCATCTTAAGTTCCGAAACAAAACAGGTGATCCTGTTTCGGTGTCGTGAATGTTTTTCATAACGTCTCTGTCATGTTTTTCTCATGAAAGAAAAACAACAGTATTCAGCCCGAAAATAACATGTCACTGAACTTGAGATAGAGATTTTGCAGGAGACCTTGATGCATTGATTTCTGTTGCGGAGAATTCAATACAGTCACCTGGGACAGCGAGCTCAGTTATGACAGGACTACGATGATCAAATCTGTCAGGAAAATCTTCTCTCTTATGATTCAAAGAAAGGGAGGGATTATCCTGCACGACTGATGCAAAGAGTCCTGAAATGTTACATTACAAAATTCTATCACATTTCAACAATTTGCCTGCGCGTTCTGACTGCAGATCTTCTGTGAACCTACTATTCAAAAGCTTCGGGTTCCTTTTTTGACGAATGTAGCACCTTTCTACACAAAAAAATGTTCATTGTTAGATGCCTGCTGGAGGTATAACTCGGTAGCTTATCAAGGGTTCTAGGTAAAATGGTTTATACAATAGACGGTATTCCTGATAGGGAAATGAAATCATTCAGAGTCCTGTTTTTCGATACTCAAACCCATGCCATCACAGTGAGTCAGCTGGCATGAAACGGTTGTATATTCTGGTTCCGGAACTACGGTTGGCAACTCGGTTTGAATGCCTTTACCATTCTCGTTCTTCGAGTTGTGCAATCGCCTGATCCCGTTCCTCCCGTGTCATATCCAGATCAAACAACAGGAATTTTGAATCAAGTCGCATCTGGGCCAGGGAATCGGTCAGCATATTCAGAATCTCGATTCTCCGCTGAGAGTATTTCACAATTTTGTGATAGCAGTCTGCCAGTTGTTTCTGTTCCGGATAAGGGAATGTCGAAATGATTTCACCGAGTGCAGCTATTTCTGCAGGTATTGCATCAGGATCAGGTTGATTAAAACGAATCGCTTTTTGATTCATGAGGGAAACTCCTTAAGCTTATGACTCGAAGTCAGTATGGAAAATTACTGCTGACTTGCCTGTCGATATCCAGCTTTACGTTTTGCCGATTACCAGATTCCCAAGAGCGAAGCAGGGCGGGACGACCGCTCTATTTCAGGGGCCTGAACCCAGTCACAGCATTGTTTCAAGGTACCTGTGAATTTCGGTTTGTCTGCAACGTAAACGCTCCATAATTCATCACGGACAATCGGGATCTTTTCGGACAGTTTTTCAATGACGAATTTCTGCATGACGAACTCCTCAGATCAATGGAAGGAAGTGACTCTCTGATGTCAGTATTTCTGATCAACAGATCCGCTGTGAAAAAAGTCTAGGTTTTGATTCATCCCTCGATGAGGGAATGAGGCGCAAAGTATTTTGTCCCGAGAGAATCAGATTGCCTTCAAAAATCGATGGCCGGAAATTCCGCTTCCACCTTTTGCGCAGATGCGCAAAACGGATGATGCTCTGCGCAACTCTCCCAGGGGAAGGGGCCGTCAGGGTTAAGATCGCAGCGAATCATCAGAGCGAAGACCATTCCGGAAGAATTTAAATTGACTGTGTAATTCGACGTTGTTATTCTGGTGTGACGCGTTACGTATGTGGGACAGACGACTTTGTCGGAGAAATCATGAAAGCGGCGACGACGAGTGTGCCAGCGCTGGAGCGGGGCCTGGATGTTCTGGAAGCACTGAATCAGGCTCCCGAGGGCCTGGGGATCAGCGAACTGGCGACACGGCTCTCACTCAATAAGAATGCCGTGTTTCGGATTACCCATACTCTGATGGATCGCAATTATCTGGAACGTGATCCATTGAGTAAACGCTTTCGGTTGTCAACAAAATTTCTGACCCTCGGTTTGCCACAGGTGGGAGATGTCAGTCTGGTCGAAGAGGCCTTGCCTGTCATGAGACGCTTGCGTGACGAGACCCGGGAAACAGTACAGCTCGGACTTCGCGTCGGCGATGAAGGTGTGATTATCGAGCAGGTGAGCGGCCTGCACCCCCTGCGGATCGCCGTCGACATCGGTTTACGATTTCCTCTACATAATAATGCTCCTGGAAAAACTCTACTGGCCTGTCAGAATGCCACTGACCTGGAACAGACTCTGCAACGAATTCCCTTAACACAGGATACTTCGCGAACCATCACAGATCCGGATGCCTTGCGGCTGGAATGTGAACAGGTTCGCCAGCGGGGTTATGCTACAGATTATGCAGAAGCGGACGAAGGAATCCACTGCATTTCTGCACCAGTCTGGGGACGGGAAGAACAGCTGATTGCCGTCCTCTGGGTTTCAGCTCCCTCGAAGCGGTTGCCGAAAGGACTGTTTTCGAGTGTCGGAAAACAGGTCATGCTGAGTGCGGCTGAAATCTCCCGGAGGCTCAACCCATGAAAGAGATCCTGGGCTTATTCATTTTTCTCCCACTGCTGGCACCGGTTAGCAGCAGTTTCGCTGACGAGAATGCTTTCTTTCGTGATGCGGTTGCGCCTATTCTGAGCAAACACTGCTATGACTGCCATTCGCATGCTGCCGGACTTATGGAAGGAGGACTCACGCTCGACTGGCAGAGTGGCTGGAAAAAGGGAGGCACGCGAGGTCCGGCGATCATTCCCGGTCAGCCCGAGCAGAGTCTCCTGATCAAAGCTGTACAACACACCGATCCCGATTTACAGATGCCTGAGACCAGATTGAGCGATCAGGAGATCTCTGTACTCGTGCGCTGGGTCAAACAGGGGGCCATAGATCCTCGACATACGAAGCCAGCCAGCGATACTGCAGATGCGACCGACTGGTGGTCGCTAAAGTCGCTGCAACGTCCCGAAGTACCAGCAATACACGTTGATAATCCTGTCGATGCTTTTATTCAGAATCGCCTGAAAGCAGCAAATGTTTCAGCATCATCGGCTGCGGATCGACGTACATTGATTCGAAGATTGACTTATGATTTGCATGGGTTGCAGCCCACTATCGCTGATGTGGAAGCATTTGTGAACGATGAGTCTCCCGATGCTTATCGGCGACTGGTGGATCGTTTGCTGGATGATGCTCATTACGGGGAACGCTGGGCACGTCACTGGTTCGATACCATTCACTTTGCTGATTCGCACGGTTTTGAACATGATGTCTTTCGCCCGCATGCCTGGCGATATCGTGATTATGTCATTCAGAGATTGAATGCAGATATTCCCTGGTCCCAATTTATTCGAGAGCAACTGGCCGTCGACTTTTTCTTTCCCGAGAGAACGGAGTTGATACCGGCACTCGGGTTTCTGGGCGCAGGGCCATACGATCAGAGTGCTGCTGCGACAGCTCCGAAATCATTTGAGTATCTGGATCGCGATGATCTGGTAACGCAGACCATGGGCGCTTTTGTCAGCACCACTGCTAACTGCGCACGATGTCACACTCATAAATTTGATCCCATCACACAGTCAGATTACTTTGCCCTCCAGGCCGTCTTTGCAGGAATCGGGAAAGGGGATATCTCATTTGACGCCGACAGCAGGATAGCTTCCCAGCGAAACCATTGGGAAGCGTTGAAGACGGCAGCGCAGAATCAAAATTCAGAACTTCTGTTATTACCCGAAAATCAAAAGCTCGTCACCGAGTGGGAGCAGAACCGTGGCTCTCAACCGCGCTGGGAAACTTTAGAACCAGACATTTTTGTCTCAACCCAGGGGGCTCGATTAAAACGTTTACCCGATCATTCGATCCTGTCAGAAACAAAACCTCCTGAGCAGGAAACGGTTATCGTGACTGGGAGCACAAAACTGTCAACGGTAACGGCCGTCCGCCTGGATCTGTTAACAGACGAGTCGCTTCCGCACAAAGGACCAGGGAGAGCTCAAAATGGCAATCTGCATTTGAGCGAATTCGAACTGCAATCGTTTCCGGAAAATGCGTCGTCCGGTACTGTGATTCCGATTCGACGGGCGACAGCTGATTTCAATCAGGATGGTTGGACGATCGAGCATGCCATCGATGGGAATCCGAAAACGGCGTGGGGCATTTATCCCAAAGTCAGCATGGGGCATTATGCCGTTTTCGAACCGGAAAGCCCATTGAAAATAGAACCAGGCACCCGGCTGGTGGTGACGTTAAAACAGTTGCACGGCGGCGCACACATCATCGGTCGGTTTAAACTCTCGGTGACCGACTCACCGAATCTGGATGTGATTGCACTTCCCACTGAAGCAGAAACAGTGCTCACTATTCCTCAGCAGCAACGAACGCCGAAGCAACAATTAACACTGGCATCCACGATCTTGAAATACCGTGCAGAACAGGAACTGAAACAACTGCCAGGCCAGGTCAAAGTCTACGCGGCTGGTGCAGAGGCCGTTAACGAACGAGGACTGGTGAAGTATTCGCAGCCTCGCGAAATTCATCTGCTGGCGCGTGGCGATCTCGAAAAACCTCGAGAAGTAATCCCTCCAGGCGCATTGTCGGCTTTGACACCATTACCCGGGCGATTTGATTTACCGGAATCCCATCCCGAATCAGCGCGGCGGGCGGCGCTCGCTGACTGGCTGGCCGACTCGAAGAATCCATTAACCTGGCGGAGCATTGCCAATCGCGTCTGGCATTATCATTTTGGAACTGGTCTGTGTGATACCCCCAACGATTTCGGCCGTATGGGGGGAACGCCCTCGCATCCGGAACTGCTGGACTGGCTGGCCTGTGAATTACGTGATCACAATGGCTCACTGAAGCACCTGCATCGGCTGATCTGTAACAGTCATACCTATCGCCAGTCGTCTGCCTCCCGTTCTGAACTGGTAAAGCTTGATCCCGAAAATCGTTTGTTAGCCCGCATGTCACGACGTCGTCTCGACGCAGACAGCTATCGGGATGCCGTCCTGCTGGTCAGTGGCGAACTTGATCTGAAGCAGGGAGGCCCCGGTGATGCCCATTTCACAACGACCCCCGGTCCTCAGGTAACTCCCGTGTTGCATTATGACCAGTTTGATTTGAATCGGCCGGATGCCCACAGGCGAAGTATCTATCGAGTCGTCTGGCGGGGAATTCCCGATCCGCTGATGGATGCTCTGGATTTTCCGGATCTCGGATTACTGGCTCCCACTCGTGGCTTTTCCGCTTCTCCCCTGCAGTCTCTGGTCCTGTTGAACAATCGATTTGTATTACACTTCGCTCACAAGCTGGCCGAGCGGGCAGCGAAGTCGGAAACAATACCCGGGCAGGTAAGACAAATCATCCTGTGGGTCTGGCTGCGGGAACCAACGACCGAAGAACTGAATCAATTGACCGAACTGGCACAGCAGCATGGGCTGGAGTCGGTCTGTCGACTGGTTCTGAACAGTAATGAATTTCTTTTTGTCGAGTAAAGGAAGGCTGTCGCTGATGTATAATCCGCTTACCAGACGAGAAATGCTCTCCTGTTCCGGAAACAGTTTCGGTGCAGCCGTTCTGGCCTGCTGGCTGGGAAGTGAATCATCAAAAGCTGCTGAACCGGATTTGAACGGCGGACTCCATCACCGGGCAAAAGTACGGCGGGTCATTCAGTTATTCATGAACGGCGGAGCCAGCCCGATGGATACCTTCGACTATAAGCCGGAGTTGAAGAGATTGCACGGGCAGAATCTGGGGCCCAAAGAAAAGCCGGAAGGATTTACTGCAGCCGTCGGTTCGGTGATGAAAAGCCCGTTTGAGTTCAAACAATACGGCGAAGCGGGACGCTGGGTCAGTTCCGTTTTTCCCCATCAGGCACAGATTGTGGATGAACTGGCATTCCTGATGGCGATGACCACGAAAACCAACGTGCATGGACCGGCCAGCTATATGATGAATACGGGTTTCATGCTGCCGGGCTTCCCTTGCCTGGGTGCCTGGGTCTCCTATGCATTGGGAAATCTTGCGGATAATCTGCCAACGTTTGTTGTGCTGCCCGACAGTCGTGGTCTTCCCTATAATCAGAAAGCCAATTTCAGTTGTGGATTTCTACCCGCGAAGCATCAGGGAACCCTGGTAAACGCTGCCAGTCAGAATCCGATCCCCGATCTGTTTGCGGACGCACAGTACAAATTCGCCCGTGGGTCGGCAGATCGGGATACGGTGGCATTGTTGCAGCAAATGAATCGACAGCATGCCGCATCCCGTCCGGAAGATTCCCGGCTGGAAGCACGAATCGCAGCGGGAGAACTCGCGGCCAAAATGCAACTGAGTGCGCCCGAAGCTTTCGATCTGTCTCGCGAAACCAAAGAAACCCACGAAGCTTACGGACTGAATCAAAAAGAAACAGAAGACTTCGGCAGACGCTGCCTGCTGGGAAGACGTCTGCTGGAACGGGGGACACGCTTCGTGCAGGTCTGGAGCGGTCCGCAGGGCGCAGTGAATAACTGGGACAACCATGGCAATATTCAAACGGAACTGCCACCCATCGCCAAAAGTGTCGATCAGCCCATCGCGACCCTGTTCCGGGATTTGAAATCGCGAGGTCTCCTCGAAGATACGCTGGTTATCTGGACGACGGAATTCGGTCGCACCCCCTTTGCACAGGGAAGCCTGGGCCGCGATCATAACCGGGGAACTTTCGTGACCTGGCTGGCAGGAGCAGGTGTGAAAGCGGGAGCCAGCTACGGAAAGAGCGATGACCTGGGATATCAGACCGCGGAAGGGAAAACGTACTGTTACGACCTGCACGCCACGATACTGCATCTGCTGGGAATCGATCACAAACAATTAACCTTCCGCACCGCTGGCATCGACCGCCGCCTGACTGATGTGCACGGCCATGTGGTACAGCAGATTTTGAGTTAATCTCAGTCATTTCTTGCACTCACGTTTTCCAGCATGCACAGCGGAATTAGCAGCCCGCGACACGGTTCGCATTCTGCATCAGATGAATGCGGGTTGAAGATTGCTGATTCAGGCTCTGCGGCAAAAGTCCCGACTGTGGCTGAGTTTAAGTCTGGTCAAAATACGAATTGCACTAAAACTCATATTTGCTTACAGTTTGACACCTCCTGGTTCTCCCATTCTCTCACAATCGATTCACAGTTCAGTTTCTCACCGATGTCGAACTGAAAACAACGAAGGCGGGCTCTTAGATATGCCTTATTCTGATATCACATTTCAAGATAAGAATCCTGTCAAACGCTGGCTGCAGCAGCGGCGCATGGTCTCCGCCACCAGGCTCGGCAAGCAAAGTCGGCAACCTGCTGTCATCTGTGATTATGGCGCCGGAAATGGCGAACTCTGTAAACAGCTTGCGGAGCATTTACCCGAAGCAAAATTTATCTGCTATGAACCTTCTCCCGTTTTTCTGGAAGAAGCCAAAGAAAATCTGAAAGCCGTTCCCAATACGGAGTTCTATCAGGACATCCGGCAGATTCCCCAGGAAACCGTCGATCTGCTGTTTTGCCTGGAAGTCTTTGAACATCTACCGGAAAAAGAAACTCACGAAGCGCTGCAGACGATCTCAAAATTATTGAAGCCCGGCGGAGAAGTCGTCATAGGCGTTCCCGTCGAAGTCGGCATCCCCGCGCTCTATAAAGGCATCTTTCGCATGACACGTCGCTTCGGTGCCTATGATGCCAGTCCGAAAAACGTATTTCTCTCCGTTATCGGCAGTCCTCCCCAAGACCGCCCCCGCGGAGAAATCGAAGCTGGTTTCGGGTACCATTTTCCCCACACCGGTTTTGATTATCGCGAGTTCTCAAAAACGCTGGTCGGCTATTTTGATCTGAAAAAAGTCTCGACCAGCCCGTTTCATGCACCCGGAACGCTCCTCATGCCTGAAGTCTACTTTTCATTAGAGAAGCCGGACAATGCAGCAGCTTGAACTGTTGCATTCTCATTTTCAACTCCCTTAATCCTGCTTACTGCAAATCGTTGATTACAGCCGCCAGTCGCCAGCCCGATTGCGCGGCCCGTTTGACCGCAATGGCGCCCGCTGTTCGATAATATTCGGCGGGCAGGGCAGTCAGTTTGATGAACTCATTCTGCGGCCCATCGTTCTGCTTCACTGCCTCCAGAATCATCTGAGTGTAGCCGGCACTCTTCGCCAGCGCGTGACTCTCGTCGATCCAGGCGACGTAGTTCAGGTTCTGTGCTGCCTGCTCACCCAGCTGCTTTAACGCCGGGTCGCGGGCCAGACCGACTGCCTGGCTCACAATTTCAGAATCCTTAAAGCTGTTCCCCAGCAATCCATCCCACTGCGCATGCAGATTCGATTTGCCGATCCGAATACTGTTCCCCCCGCGATCTCCTTCGGGAAAGGAACCTTTGCTGAACAACGCAGACGAATGCAGAGGCTGATGGCTGTCCCCCGTCAGATGCATGATCCAGCACAGAGCAATCGCTTTGTCCGCCGGGCTGACCGCGGGGTCTTTCATTAACGCGACGTTATACTCCAGCGCCTGCAGAATGTTGAACAACAGCGGATCATCACCCCGCCTGATTGACTGCGCGGTATTCACAGACAGTTTTGAACTCAAAGCCTGTTCAGCAGACGTGTCCAGATAGATTGGCTGATTGATGTAATGCCAGGTCCCGCGATGATATTTCTCGCGATCTTCGTCTTTCAAACTGCGGACAATGTCCGGCCACGTCGCCGCTCGCATGAACAGCCAGCGATCCTGAACCGCCGGAGCCGCCTTTCTGATCACCGCTGGCATTCGCGACTGAAAATCCTGCTCAAACCGGGGATGCTGTTTCAGCAACGTTACCATGGCCCTCTGCGTTTCCGGCGTCAACTGATCCCAGGCAATTGAAGCAATCACCCGATGCCCGGCGTAATTCCAGGCCTGCACCGATTCTGAGGTCAGCAAAAACAACGCGATCAAAACGAACAGACAAGAGAAGCGTTTCACAGTCATTCCTCAATTCAACAGGATTCATTCAGCAGTGAAAGTGCAAAACCAATTGTGTTCAAGTTCACGGCTGACACAAGTAGACAGGGACACTGTTTATCGAAAATTCATATTCAGACCAGTGACCATCGCGAACCAGTACTGAAGAGATTCGACTTGACTCCCCCGCGCCCATGGCGATAAGCGCTGTTTTGGGTCGCGCGCGTGCCCAGTTTACAGAGCACTGAAACACGCGACACCTGTTCGCAATCATCACTCGAATATCGTCCCTTTTTTCCAGATTGTCAGTTTTCATAACAGCACCAGTTCCTGATGTATGCCTGCGGGTCGCCGCACATCGCAAAGCTTCGCCTCGGAACCGCCCCGGCATCGCCTTATATCGGTCCCAGATCAACCCGTATCGCCACATGATTCTGTTCTTCCCCCTTGACACCCCCACGCCCTTCCACAAAATAAACCCCCATGCAACGAAACCACACAACCACAGCTCGAACAAAAAATCAAATACCACAATGAACCCCACAACAATAACAAAATTGAATGTTCTCTTACCCTGGCGTGTGCCACTGTTGGCTTGCCCAACAGTTCGCGAACAACCAGCCCCCACCAACAAAACAGCGTAAGCCCGAATGCAATTCGAGCCGAGTACAGCGAGCAGAAAATCACAGCTGCCACGTACCATCCGGAATCAGATTTCCCACACCCATTCAGCACCGTCGGACAAGCCGAGCGGCGGGTGTCACCGTTGGCTTGCCCAACGGTGAAGGTGCTAACGTCCCCTTTCAAGTTTCACAAAGCATTATAAAAGAAGTACTCCACTCCTCGCAGATGAAAATCCCGAACCACTGACAGATCAAAAGGAGGATCAAAAAGGGGATCACTATTCACCGTCAAACGATCCAGATTAGACCCGGTTTTAATGCCCCCTTTGCAAAAACCGCGGCTAACGCCGTACGGCTAATATGAAAGAAAGAACGAAAGGTGAAAAAACAAAATGTGAAAAAAACGGATAGCCCCGGATGCAATCCGTGGTTGTCGCAGACAACAGGAAACTGTCAGGGCGAGTGCCCAATTCAGAACCCCACTTCCCACCTGTTCAACGTAGGGGGCGACCCATGTGCCGACCCGCCTGGCGAGTATGAACCAGGCATCGCGCCCAATGGCAACATAATCAAACATCTCCTCAGAACTTTCCATCGCGAAAAACCCTAAACCAGCCATAAGAAAAAAAGGGTGAGCCCTAACGCAATTCGGGCCGAGCGCAGCGAAACAGATTTAATCAGATCTCCCCACCATCCCCGCAGACAAACATCCCGCAGTTATTTTTTTAAAAAAATCAGTTCCCGAACACATTTCGGGAACTGAGGCTATCTCTGCCAACTCTAACAAGTATGAAACACCTCATCCTCCCCAGTCTGATTTTGCTCGTAGCCTGTACCGATACGAAAATCACGGATCAAACCGATCACGTGGCTCCCGCCAAAGAGCAGACCACTCCTGAATTACCAGCCTCGGGTTCCGAAGGGTTGATTTTTGGAGAAAATCCCAATGCTGTCGTAGTAGGGCGTGAACTCTTGAGAGAAGCCAGCGATGGTGAATCTGATAGAGCTGAGTTTCTTGCAATGGAAGACCTGGCTTCCAGAGATTCATGGAGTCCTATGAGGAATGTTCATCAAAGCGACTGTCTGAAAGAAGTTGAGACAGAAGCAGAGTGGCGCGACGCAAACGAATTCCTTCAGGACGACGGATCCGACGAATACCAGGTCTTTCAATCTCTTACGATACAACTGGGAACGGATCAACTCAGAATCAGAAGCATGGGACCCAGGGGAACAAAGCTCAGGTACGAAGCAGAATCTCGAAACAAAAACTATGAAGTTGAATACGATCTTAAAACTGTGCAGATCATCAAAGTGATCACTACAAATTAAAATCGATGCGACATCAGCGCCGGGTGCAATCTTAGGCTTGCCCGACAGTGTCCGATCAATCAAACCACGTCAATAAAACGGGTAGCCCCGGATGCAATCCGGGGTTGTCGCAGACAACAGGAAACTGTTCGGGCAATCGCCCAATTCAGAACCCCCCATCCCATCTGTTCAACGTAGGGGTCGACCCATGTGTCGACCCGCCTGGCGAGTATCAACCTGGTATCGTGCACAATGGCAACATAATGAAACATCCCAATCCAAAAATTCCACCGCGATAACCCCAAAACCAGCCATAAGAAAAAAATGGTTGAGTGGCCCTTATTGGGTGGCCCTGTTGGCTTGCCAACAGTAATCGATTCACCAACCCCACACCCATAAAAAAAGGGCAGGACACAATCAATCTGCGTCCTGCCCCTGTTACATAGTTGATGAAACGCGTTTACTCAGGCCACGGAGATTTCTCGGTCGCCAGTGAATAAATTACGGCTTTGGAATTGCAGTATTCGTGGGCCGCTTCGATGAAGCCCAGTTCTGCTCCGAAACCGCTCATTTTGTAACCGTAGATCGGGACGTTCGGCCTGAGGTAACCGCCCCCATTGATGGAGATTCGGCCAGCCTGCAGTTGACGCGCGACTCTCAGGGCCTGTGTGCCGTCGGTGGACCAGATGTTGGCCATTAAGCCGAAATCGGAATCGTTGGCGATCCGAATCGCTTCCTCCTCCGTTTTGAATGTCATCACGCTTAATACCGGACCGAAGACTTCTTCCTTCGCCACGGCCATGTCGGGTGAGACCTGGTCGAAAATCGTCGGCGGATAGAAGCAGTCCAGCGGATCATCGGAGATATCACCTGAGAGGACCAACCGTGCTCCTTCCTGTTTCGCCTGTTCGACGCGCTGACGTACGAAATCGCAGTGGGTCGGCGTAGCCAGGCAGCCCAGGTGCATTTCAGGATCGGTCGGATCCCCCTGCCGCAAACTCCGGGTTTTGGCGATGATCCGCTCCAGCAGTTCATCATGCTGACTCTCATGCACCAGCAGTCGCGAGCCGGCCACGCAGATCTGACCCAGGTGACAGAAAATGCCCGTGATTACACCGTTGACGACATGATCCATCGGCGCATCGGGAAAGACGACGCTCGGAGTCTTGCCACCGAGTTCCAGCAGCACGCCTTTCATCCCGTCCTTGGCGGCTTCCATCAACTGGGCACCGGTTTCAAAACGTCCCGTGAAGGCGATTTTATTGATGCCCGGATGTTTCACAAGGGCCGTCCCTGCTTCCGCGCCCGTGCCGTGAATCACATTAATCACGCCGGGAGGAAAGCCGACTTCTTCGGCCAGTTTCGCCAGCATCAACGCAGACAGCGGGGAGACTTCGGAAGGCTTGAGGACCACCGTATTGCCACAGGCGAGAATCGGCGCCAGCTTGATGGCGGCGTTGGTCAGTGGATAATTCCAGGGAACGATGGCCGCGATCACACCCATTGGCTCGCGAAACTGCATCGTCACATTGTCCGGCAGTCCGCCATAGGAGTGCCCGGCGATTTTGTCCGGCAGCCCCGCATAACTTTCGATCACGTCGGCTCCGCAGGGAATGTCAAAGCCCAGCGTGTCGCGAATGGGTTTACCGATATTGAGTGTATCGGTCATCGCGAGATCTTCCGCGGATTCGCGCACGCGTTCAGCCAGCTTATACAGCAGTCGCCCGCGCTGCAGGGGATCGAGTCGCGGCCATTCCCCCTGGTCAAACGCACGGCGGGCCGCCGTGACGGCCAGATCAACATCGCTGGCATTCGCCAGGGCAATCTCGGCCAGTGGTTCGCGGGTCGCGGGGTTCGTGATCGTCCAGTTGGTTTTCGAGCGACCGTCGACCCATTTTCCATCAATATACATCTTATCTGGCCAGGATGGCATGTTCTTAATTCCTTGCTGAGGTAATGAAATCTTTTGGTGTTCCGAACCGCCGGTAATCCGGCACAATTCAGATCAGGAGCGAATCAGCTTCCCAGTGATTTTCCACGGAGAGCCCCGATTCACTCCCACAGAGAGCAGCATTATCTTAACAAGGCTAACCAATCCAGGGCAACAGGTGAGAAAGTTTCGAACCAGATTGCAACAGAAATGAGTCCAGTCGCAGCAGGCAGAGAGCAGCCAGGTCGACGCTCAATCAAAACCACCACCGGCCAACCCCAACCGTAGGGGATGACCCATGTGTCATCCCGCAGCGCGAGCATCGTTGTCAGGGATACCGATGCTATCTCACGGAGAACTCACAATACCAGCCCCCTTGAGACCGGTTTGATGTGCTACCACGAGCAAAACGAAAGATCTGGCTGGTAATCAATTGGGCTCAGGGAAGATCCAATGTTGATTTCAAACAGGCATCCACTTGATCCATCAATCCACCAGTACAATATCACCGCGATTCATACGTCCTGGTCGTAAATGTCCATTTCAGGATCATTCCAACCCGCCCTTTCTCCAGCTGATTTTAAAGCAGATAATCTTTCCTCTTCCGAGAGGGGACCATCATCGTACATCACGTTACGGGTCTGTTGGTAGACATCTGCCCGAACGGTAATGATTTCGATTCCGTCTTCCATGGTACGAAGGGCTTCGCCTTTTTGGATTGCCAGTTTTTCTGCTTCGGTCAGTTTCATGATTGCATTCTATGATAAGACCGCCTCTGGAATCAATAACTCTTTTATCCTTTTCGTAACGACACCAAATCCATCGCAAATGAATCCAGGCACCGCTAAACGGTGAAATGAAACTCAAAAGAAAAGAAAAGTCCGATCTCTTTACGAGGTCGTACATTAGAAAATGTAGGGACAGAGATTCAAACCTCAGGCCCTTTATTTGATTCGATTTGCTGGGGTTGGTGCTGGTATAATGGTCTGACCCCATTACGCCCCTCTGCAGGAATTTCAACCGGCGATCACTGGCAGCCGAACGACCACAGTGATCGCCAGACGACCGATCCTGCCAGCAAAATACCTTCACCTAGGGAGCAATCAGCCATCGCTCAACAAATCCCACTCAGGCGGAACGATATTCGCATCATGTTGAAGTGAAACTCCGCGAGACCGCATGGGCGGCCCCGCTCACAGAAACTGCAGGGGATTTATCGATGACTGATTCCGAAGCACATGCCAGCAATGCGAGTCGAACTCTCGCCTATGAATGCCCTCACTGCGGAGCGGCCAATACAGTCGATCCCGCTGCGATTGGCGAACTCGTCACGTGTGTGAATGACAATTGTGGTCAGGTCTTCAAGATTGATGCCCCGGCCGGTCACCTGCTTCGCGACGACGATCCAAAGGTGGTCGCGGCGCGGGGGCATCATCAGGATACCACGGTGACTCAGGCTGAACAGGAACTCTGCACCGTGCACCCGGCGATATTCGGCAATCGTCCGTTCTCGTTTCTTGGGTGTCTGCTGGTTGTCATCGGGGGTATTGTCGGGGCGGTGATGAATCGCGACGAGTTGATCCTGATGTACTCCGGATTGGCTCTCGCCGTAGCCGGTGCTTTAATCCTGTCGTATTGGTGGATTCAGACTCGGTTCCGATCCGTGACCGTGACTTCAAAACGAACGCTCTACACTCAGGGCATCTTTTCCAAACAAACGAGCGAAGTGCAGCACGATGACGTTCGCAACATGCAGGTGAATCAGAGTTTCTTCGATCGTCTGGCTGGCGTCGGACACCTGGCAATCTCCAGCTCCGGCCAGGATGACATGGAGATCGACGTTCGCGGACTGAAGTCACCACAGCGGGTGATCGACATCATTCGCGAATATCAGTAGACCGTTGCCGCGTCAATGGGCAGTCTTTCAATCGCGGTACCTCGTTTGCATCGGTAACGTACTCTCGCGAATGCCCCAGTCCGAAGTTTCAAAAAGTACTATTTAAATGCTACAGGGATAATAAAGGGGTCAGACCCCTATGACCCTTTTCGAATCAGACGAGCAGAAAGTCAAAGCGAAAGCAGAAGCCTATCTAAAACGTCATGCCCTCGATTTGCTGGAGTGGGGTGTCTTGAAGCGTGAGCAGAGAGAAAACCACTTGGACGGTGAAATCCGATAAGCATTATCGCTCCCCTGCGGATCGAATCGGCATTCGCGGGGGAGTTTTCTATTTTGGGTCATGATCCAAAATAAGGCTCGACAGCAAGAATCCAGCCCCAGAAACCTCTTTTGATTTCAGTATTTATTCACAATAACTCTTAATGCAAGGTCTTTAAATATAGCCATTGCAAAATTTAAGATAGGCCCAAAAAATGTCCGTCAAATATTTGTTCTGTGCAGCACAGAAGGTCAATGGAGTATAGATAACAACAAGGATTCTTTGATATTCCGGGTACATCAAACGCCAAGTAGAGTCGTGCATGAATGCAAAAGCCGGACCTACAGTCATTACATAAAATACTAGCAAAAATGGAATTGTATAACCCGATAAAAGAATTTTCTTCGAGATCGTTTCTTCAGTCATCAAAGCTACCCCAGAGAAAAACGCAGAACTGCAGTTTAAACGATTTTAAATAAGAAACAAAAGAGTAATCCACCATACTGCACACAATCGCACTGAATGGAGTGTGACGCGATTGATTCTTAGACGATGGATACTCCTACAACTGGAGCATAAGGCGGCAGACCCCTATGCCCCCTTTTGCTCTGAATGGATTCAGTGAAGCCGGCAACGATGGGAACGAATACAATGTCGTTCTAACGGATGGCACGCTTTTGTAGTTTCGGTTGAGTAGATGCGAAGCGTTGAATCTGATTTCTGCCTGGAATCAATCGCGTAAACACAGCGAGCCAGAAGCCTTAATCGTTAAACGGTAGAAGATATTCTTCTCCCCCGAGACGCAGTTTGTGCGCGTCGGGGATTTCTATTTTGGATCATGACCCAAAATCAACCACAATCGTGAATTCAATCACACGAGAAAACAGATTGATGTAGCAATCAATCTTCAATTTCAGTGCCCCTACAAAACTTTATATATGAGATTAATGCTTGCCCAACGTAAGCGTTTTGGTCACAAGCCCATGTCAATGGTGAGTAAAAACTTACCAAGAAATTTTCGGATTGAGGATAATAAGACTTCCCGCCTGAGTCATATACAATGGCAACTAAAGGACCAATACTCAAAACATATACCACTAACAAAATAGGAATGGCAGAGCCCAAAAAACGAAGTACTTTCCATCTCTTTTTTTCATACATACGAACAACCTCAGAAAGTCAAATTTCTAATAAACAATAGTCTAAATGATTGAACCGGAAAAGTAAGAGCAATTCACGACACCTTCGACAATCGCACTGAAGGGAGTATAACGCGATTGATTCTCAGACGATGGATACTCCTACAGCTGGAGCATAAGGCGGCAGACCCCTATAATGCCCTTATGGTGCAGTTTGGTCGCAAAAATCTAGCGACCGAATCAGAAAAAACATGGGGCTGGTAAAGCGTGTTCTTGTGGGACCTGACAAAATATGTCAGTGGATGAAAATCAGGGATCTGTGAACAGCAGCCTGATAAAGAAATCTCTCCAGAAAAATCATGTTCAATCTCTGAGAGAGCAGTGAAAGATCTTCGACTGAAATGGGATTAGAGATCCAATTTGACCAGCACATGCGAACTACAGGGGCTGTTCCCTTATGTATCCCACGGACTCCTGATTGCCACGGATGCGTGTCAGTGCGTTTTTTGCTGCCAGACGCGTATATTGGTACTCCGATCCAACAGCAGTGTTGAGCGCATCGCATGCAGACATCGCCGGTTCACCAATCCGCCCAAGACGCAGGGCTGCCCAATTCTGATTGTGGCGTGAGTCATGCAGGAGTGTTTCTATAAACACCGGAACCGTGGCGGGGAGATCATGTCCAAACTCCTCCAGCGCTGATGCTGCGGCAAACCGCACAGAAAGGTCTGTGTCTGACAGGCATTCGCGAAATCGATTAATCATTAGATCTGGTGACTGGGCCCAATCGGGCAGTTGCGGATTTCGGTCATCCAGCACCTGTTTTGTTAATCGGGTTGTTGTGCAGAAACGATTACCGGATTCCATGAGTAACCAGATGGCCTCCCGTCGATAAGCGGCATTCCCAGACTTGAGTTGAGTCAGCAGAAACGGCACAGCAGCAGCGCCCAGGTTTCGGATCAGAACTCCCGAAGCATCATTGACAGGCGCCTTGGGGTCCAAACGTAATTCAAACACGCGTTCCAGATAAGGGACAGCGGCCTCTCCGTGGGCGATTAAATTACGAAGCGCTTTCCCTCTAATGAGCCAGTCGGTTTCATCGAACAGGTGTTCGATAATGCTTTCAAGTGGCTGATCATCCATAGTTTATATCCATGTTCTGCAAGTTCATGGTCATGCTGGTGGACAAACAGCATTAGGCTGTGTCCCTTTTTACTAAAGCGTCTGCAGGGCCATTTGTGCCGAACATTATCCGCACTGACTGAATTATGCTCTCTGACCGTTGTTTCCATCCAGAAGAAAACGAGCAAATCAGGCACACATTGAAATTTGATCATTCAGATACAAAATCAGCAAATAAAAAAAGCCCTAAGTTGTGAAACTTAAGGCTTTTTAAAATGAGGGCGCAGGGATTCGAACCCTGGACCTACGGATTAAAAGTCATCGAGATTATGCATATTCTAGCTGGAAAATGGCGGTTCTTGTACCTAAATGATTTCAAAAAAGGCACGAATTAGGTACAACACAATCAGGTACAGAACACCGTTCCGAATTTAAATTAACGTGTATCTGATTCAGGAAGCGCATTCATATGACAAAAATCCAAGTCTCTAAATCAAACGGCAAGCCCAGAAAAACAAGTGTCAAGACGTGGGCAGACCGACAAAAGGCCGCGGGGGCAAGACTCGAACTATCGCAGCATAAGCCCCGCAATCAATGGAAAAAAATGGTGGATGGAAAATTCTACTATTTCAAGCACCCCATTACTAAAGCAGGCTATGAATCAGCATTGCGGGAATGGTTAAACCTAAAAGCAGAAATGGATTTCGAGAAGCCTTACCTGGCTTTGATTCAGCACCATATTGACATATTCAAAGCAGTACAAAATTATTTTGATCATGCTGTAGAGCAAACCACCAAAGAAAAGAAAATGGCACAGCAGGTTGATCAGTTTATTAACTGGCTTGAAGCCGCTTTTGATGATCCAGATCAATATATTCCAGAAGTTGATTCTTCAACATCTCTGACTCAGGATGAAATTGAAGAATTCGAGATTGTCAAACCTGATATAAGCCCGGAAGAAAACAATTTCAGGTGGGCGGCGATGAGCGCATTGAGAGGCAAGAGTGAACTCGCAGATAACATAGTACGTCGTTATTTTGGAAAAGATCATATTGGCACTATGACATTTCAGCTTCCAGAAGAATGGAAGGAAAAAACAGAATTTACAGAGTCTCCTGAAAAACTCCCACAGACAGTAGGCTACTGGGTTGAGGATTATTTGAAGGCTAAAGGTAATCAGGCTTTAAATGGTGAGATTGAAATCAGCACTTTCAGAGATGCTAAAGAAAGACTTGGCAAGTTTAGTGAGTGGATTGGAGAAAAAACACTAATTGAAAAAGTGGGGAGTGAAACACTTAAAAAATATCACAGCTATTTGTCAGAATCTAAGTATGCGAATAAGAGTTTGTACTTTCAGTTCTTCAAAACATTCGTTGTCTATTGCGTGTCAGAGGAAGCCTGTTCTTTAGAGCACCTGCCAAATAACATTACAAGCAGGCTCTTTGTTTTTCGGTCTAAGAACAAAAAGAAAATAGCACTTGCCAAAAGCAAGTATGAAAAACTTTGGACCAAAGCAGACATTCAAAGGGTTATCGGGAAAGATTCAAAAGTTCCTGAACGTTATCAGTGTTGGATTTTATTGATGTTAAATTGTGCAATGACACAATCAGACTTAAATGATTTGAAGCGGGACGAAATCGACCTGAAAGAGGGGAGAATCATCAGGATCAGAAAGAAGGCGGAAAAATACCCTAATCCACCTGTAGTAAATTACAAACTCTGGGACATCACATTAAAGCATTTAAAAAAACAGATGGCAGCTTGTACAGACGAAGAGTATGCTTTGCAATCCACCAGATCGGCCAGGTTAATTTCTGAGTCGATTGCGGTAGATAAAGATAATAACATCGTTTCCACCCGATCAGATAACGTTTGCAGGTGGTGGGATAAAAACAGAAAAGAAATCGGCTTTGATGGCCTCCAGTTGAAGTATGTAAAAAAATCAGGCATAACAGCTCTAACTGAAAATATTAAATATATGCATTTAGATCAGTTATACTTAGGCCATTCACATAGAACTCTTGCTGATAGAAATTACAATTCAAAAGGTGGCAGGGCTTATAAACCTCTGGACGATGCAATAGCTTTCATCGGTAAACATTTTGGTTTAAAGTAAAATAATAAACGAGGCAAGCAATCCTGTATGAATCTGGTGAATTGAATTCCACCTTGCCGATTAGTAACAGCCCAACTACCGAAGGTCACTCAAGGATGTCGTCAGCCAGTGCAAGAACCATGATGCAGTCGATGGCTTTCCACTCTGGTTGGTACTTGATGAAGTTCGGAAAAACAAAACGTCTGATGTGTGACACCAGTGGCAAAGTGAGGAATACATGAAACGATTATGGATGGCGTTTGTGGTCGTGATGGTCTTGTCATTTCTGGTTCTTGGCTGGATCGGAACACGCATCTATTCGGAGATGCCGCCACTCCCTCAGCGGGTCGTCACGACGGACGATCAGATCCTCATTGACAGTGGCGAGATCAGTGCAGGTCAGAATGTCTGGCAGTCGATGGGTGGTATGGAAGTCGGTTCCATCTGGGGGCACGGCAGCTATGTCGCCCCCGACTGGACGGCGGACTGGCTCCATCGGGAGGCGATCTTTATTCTTGACCGTTGGTCGAACGCCGATTACGGCAGCAACTTCGAAAAACTCGATAACGAACAACAGGCTCAACTCGTTGCTCGTCTGACCAAACTGCTGCACACGAACACTTACGATTCATCTACCGACACGGTCACGATTGATCCCATTCGAGTTGAGGCGTTCGAGTCCAATCTTGCCCATTACACCGAAGTCTTCTCGAAAGGCAACGCCGACTATGCCATTCCTGCGGGGGCTGTCTCCGACCCAGATCGGCTCCGCAAGTTGTCGGCATTCTTCTTTTGGACTGCATGGGCTGCATCCACCGACCGTCCGAATGACATCAGCACCTACACAAACAATTGGCCCCATGAACCGCTGATTGGTAATCGTCCCACCAGCGACACAATTGTCTGGACCGGCGTCAGTATCATCATGCTGTTGGCGGGCATCTCAGCGATGGCCTGGTGGTACGCCTCGAAGCAAAATGAGCAAGAGGAGCCAACTCCCCCGGAGACCGATCCACTGGCTCTGTGGGAGGCTACGTCATCTCAAAAGGCTACAATCAAATATTTCTGGGTTGTCTCGGCTCTGATCCTCGTGCAGATGCTGCTGGGAGTCATCACGGCTCACTACGGAGTAGAGGGGGGCGGGTTCTATGGATTTCCGCTCTCCGACTGGCTGCCATACAGCGTGACTCGCACATGGCACGTCCAGATGGGGCTGTTCTGGATCGCCACGGCTTGGCTGGCAGCAGGTCTATTTATTGGCCCCCTTGTCAGTGGTGAAGAACCCAAAGGACAGCGGCTTGGCGTGAACATCCTGTTCGGTGCGTTGCTGCTTGTGGTGATTGGCTCCCTCACCGGCGAATGGCTCAGCATTCAGAACAAGATGACCGATAAGGTTTCGTTCTACTTCGGTCATCAAGGGTACGAGTATGTCGACCTGGGGCGGGTCTGGCAGATCGCCCTGATGGTCGGACTACTGCTCTGGCTGTTTCTGATGATCCGTGTGCTGCTTCCCGCCTTACGCAAAACCGGCGAGACCAAGCAACTGGTCGCTCTGTTGGCGGTCGCCACGGGAGCGATCGCCTTGTTCTACGGAGCGGGGCTGACATGGGGACAGCACACGCACTTGTCGATGGTCGAATACTGGCGATGGTGGGTCGTTCACTTGTGGGTGGAAGGCTTCTTCGAGGTTTTCGCCACCACAGTCATTGCTTTCATCTTCATGCAGCTCAATCTCATACGACCGGGTATTGCTGCGGCAGCAGCCCTGTTGTCGGCCACGATCTTTCTTTCAGGCGGTATCATCGGCACCTGCCACCATCTCTACTTTTCAGGAACGCCGGTTGTTGCACTGGTCTGGGGATCGGTGTTCAGTGCGCTGGAGGTTGTACCGCTGGTCTTGGTTGGCTTCGACGCCACCGAAGACCTGCGACGATCCCGAACGTCACCGTGGGTCCAGCGGTACAAGTGGCCGATCTATTTCTTCGTATCTGTCGCTTTTTGGAACATGATTGGAGCGGGATTATTCGGCTTCATGATTAACCCGCCGATTGCCCTGTACTACATGCAGGGGCTCAATACGACCCCGCTGCACGGCCATGCCGCCTTGTTCGGTGTGTACGGAATGCTGGGTATCGGACTGATGCTCGTTTGCCTGCGAGTGCTGATTCCCGGCAGAGAATGGAGGGATGGTCTGCTGCGGTTCTCATTCTGGTCGTTGAACGGTGGTTTAATGGCAATGTGCCTTCTGAGCCTGTTACCAGTCGGCCTCCTGCAAACACAGGCTTCCGTTAAACACAGCTATTGGTACGCCCGCAGCAGCGAGTTCATGCAGACCGACTTGATGCAGACCTTACGCTGGATGCGAGTTCCCGGCGACACCGTGTTCTTCCTCGGAGCCGTCGCCCTTGTTTTGTTTGTCGCAGGTCTAAAAACCGGGCACTCGTTCAAGAAGGTTGAAAACACATGACCGAATATTCTCTGGAAACTTCTGTTCCTGATGGGGGCTTTGGCTCCTGCGGTGGAAAATCGCAGGGTCTTTCAGAGCAAAACATGCTGTCGAAGCTTGACGAAGTCATCAATGGTGGAATCCAAACCACCAATCCATCATCACCAAACTAGAAAAGTAGAGGCATTTATGGCTATTCCCCACGCACAACCCGGCGATGTAATCGATGTACGGCCCCTGGCGGACCAGTTGGTAGCGTCCAGAACCAAGACGCTCCTCAAGACACCACACATCGAAGTGATTCGCATGATCCTTCCGGCAGGCAAAATCCTGTCAGAACACAAAGCCCCCGGCGAGATTATTGTGCAATGTCTGGAAGGGGACATCACGTTCACAACAATGGGAGAACCCAAAAAGCTGCGGGCGGGTGACATGCTCTATCTGGCGGCAGGAGAACCCCACAAGCTTGAAGCCGTCGCAGATTCTTCCTTCCTGCTGACGATTGCCTTACAGAGCGGTGAGGCGACGACATGAAACGACTGCTTCGCATCGATTGGGATGTCATAGCGGGAATCACAGCCGCCAGCATCGCTATCGTATTGCATCTTCTGCACGTCGTCGATGTCGAGGTTCTGTTCACAATTGTGCTTGTCCTGCTGGCACTTCTCTTGTTTCGAGATTTACGGCGCGAAAGCCATGACGAACATTTGGACGAAACCGTAAATCAGATCAAGGGTGATGTCAAAAGTATCGAATTGTCACTTGAAACACCCGCAGCAGTGCTGGTTGGTCCTCGCTACCTGCGATCCGAAAGTCGCAGATTTGTGGAAACGGCCCGTGGCGAAATGGTGTGGTTTAATGTCTGCTTCTTGATGTTCCGGTCGCAGGATGTTTTTGACCTGTTGTTGAAACCAGCCATCGAAAATCCCCGTGTGAGATCAATTCAGTTCATTTCCAACGAGGGTGAAAAAGAACTGTGGGAACAAAACATGTTGCCCAAGATCGGTGAGTGCGATGGAAGTGGAAAAGTTCTCGAACCAATCTGGCGGACTCTACCACAGACCGTTTCATTCATCTTGGCTGAGACAGAACACAAAGGTCAGACCGAAGCCCTTTTGAGTTTTTGGGGTGAGCCGTTTATGGCACGCACCGTTGACAAGCAGGTACCACGATATGTGTTCTGGGTACATGGTCACTCCGATCTCGTGGCTCAGTTGGTGGACGTGGAACGCCAGCATCGTATGCAGGTTCACTCGTCAAAATAGAACCACCCTGGTAAGACCTGTCTAATTAAATCAGAATAACACTCTTAAAGTTCTGCTTGATTTGGGTTAAGCAGAGCTTTTTTGTTGTGATTATCGATGCATTTCAGGATACTGTAATATATTAGAGCAAACCTGATGACTCATTATTTTTGAGTCTCTTGTAAATTCATATGCATGATTACTACCGCTTTGTTGGGAACGATATGGCAAACCACATGATGCGTTTCGGAGGATGGTGAATTTATTTTCCGGTTCTATCGGCTAAGTTTACCGTTGGAATGTTTTTATTATTAAAATTCAGCCGACGCTGGGTGAGTTGTAGTTTCGTATTTAGCTTGGCAAGATCGATGACATGATCTACTCCAAGTTTATCCAGAATCGCCTTTCGACGCATTACGATGGTTCGCTGTGACAGTTCGAGAGAATGGGCGATGATCTTGCTTGATTTACCCTTGAGCAGAAGATCCATCACTTCCTTTTCGCTATCAGTTAATGTTGCTATTTTCTCTTGAATTTCTTGAGACCATGACCGTGCCTTGCGGTGCTCAGAATCGATTTTGATGGCTGCGATAATAGAGTCCCACAACTCCTGCTCAGGATAAGGCTTTTTGATAACTGACAAGGCCCCTTCTGACATCGCATTGACTGTATTGGTCACATCCACATATCCAGAAACCACAATCACTGGAATATCGTAACCGATTGTGTGCATGTTTTTAATTAGTTCGATGCCATTACATCCCATCAGTCGCAAATCAGTGAGGACGCAACCACAGATATTGTTTTCGGTTTTCTCCATGAATGCTTCGGCTGATTCGTATGAATTCGTTATGAAACCCATACAGTCAATTAGATCTGCAACAGAGGTTCGAACGGAATCATCATCATCCACGATATAAACACTCGGTTCATAATCGGGTGGTAATTCTAACGGTGTTGGCATACTCCATGATTCTCCTTGCTTTAATCCGTATTTTCGTGACACGAAAATAATCAGTTTGGTAATGTACCAGTAATGGTATATAACCAGACTATTCAGGACAGAGAACTTGCCGAGGTTGAGATGGAGAATCGTCACATATCATTAGAGACTGAATTCGACTATTTTTTTGTCCTGTGGATGGTGCGGGTAGTTACATTCAAGTGAGGTTCAAGATGCTATTGCGGATTGATTTCTGAATAATCTTCCTTATTTATGTCTGGTCGGAATATTGTATTTAAATACGATCTTTTTTTGATCACTTACATTCTATCGCCCCATCAGTAGTCTGCGTACATTAAATATCCAAACATCAATCGTTGTGAATATGAACTATTGAATAAAGGTCTACCTTTGACGATTACGTGGATCGGTAGTTCGTTTTGTCCTTCTTAATTAGGAAACCGAATAATTTTGATGCATTTTTGCAACAATAATAATACTGCCTATTAAATACAGAGGATTACCTCCTGTGAGTAATCATTAAATTGCTCGGTGCAAAGCAACAAACTTTCTGTAAATCCCTGGGGCCTTCGGTCTCTACGATCAGTATTAAATTGTCAGGTATTTCATTCAGGTTTCCCAGTCATCGCTGAGTTCCACCCGGACCGGGGTCAGCAGCCTCAGCAGCGACTAATCATTGGGAAACAGTCCCGCCCGCGGGTGCGCCGTTTTAATTCCTTGTTCTGGCGTTCCAGCATGTTCGTAGTTCGCATCCGCTTGCGATGTCCGGCAGGAATAGCGAATGCCGTCAGTCCTACCCGGATGTTGGCTTTCGCTCAATTCGTCAGTTTCGGTACTGTTTTATCATGATAGGTGACGAACCGTTTCGGTTCCTTCAACGCATCATCCAAATCTCTGGCGGTAAAAATATTTCGTATTTCATCGGCAACCTGTTTACGCAATTGAACTTTGGGAACAATTGCATTGCGTTTTGCATCAAATGAAACTGGTAACGCTGCAAGGGCGTTCCAGCTAGCATATTCTGTCGGGCCGCATTCAGCCCTTCGTGCCCATCACTGACGATCAGCTTCACGCCATGCAGCCCTAAATGAGTCAATTTATTTAAGGCTGTTACTGGACGTCGCACCAGTCAGCATGGTAGACCGGCACAACACCACGGTGCCGCAAGATCTGCTTAATGAGGCTGTACTGTGGTTATGCTTCAGGAAGAAGGCTTTCCTGACATTGCAGGAATGACAAAAATTCACATTGCAGGAATGACAAAAATTCGATTGGTAGTGATGACTCCTGATAGCGCAGATCCCAAAACAGAAGTACTGGAGTTCAAGTGCTACGGATTTAGCAAATAAGCTCCTCACCATCAGCTGAGTGCATTTTATCTGCAGAAGTGATTGTTTTATCAATCAGTTTTATTCTGTTCAGTTCCTGGTTCGAAAAGTGAACAGATCAGGGTGTCGGCTCGTCCCACAGGCGGTTTATCGCTTTAACAGTTTCTTCGACCAGTGTCTGTCCCCCTTCAGGGCCTACCAGATTGCTTTGCACGATGGCGCTGTAGCCTCCGCCTTCTGCAGCGCGCCTGGTGGGAACATAGCCACCCGTCTTGCAGGCCAGCTGAATGACAAAGGTCTGGAGGGCCTTGCTGCGGGCTTTCATCTGAATGCCATACATGGTGAAGAGCTCGAACGGATTATTGCAGATGGCGATATCGCCCAGTCGAATCGCGTGCAGTTCGATCGGATACGTCTGATCGGGCTTTTGTGTTTCATATCTCTCTATGACGCCTTCGTACCATTTGCGTTTTCGCATTGTATCTTGTCCCGCCTGTTCCTGTTTCCCTAAATCGGCGACGACGGCTTTGGATTCGAGGTATTCGGCTTTGGTGACCCGACGGGCGGGGAGATTGATGGTCTGGACGGTATGCTTGAAAACCACGTCTTTGTGAATGTCATTTTTTGCTACTGCATGGGCTTCATTGACAGCCAGTGTGATGCGGCGGGCGATTTCCTGCATACGGGTTAATTTGCGGCCTTCCCGCATCCGGTCTTCTGCGGCTTTGCGAAATCGCAGATGCGGTGACTGGTCGCCGGCGGCACCGATCCAGCCTGACAACTGAAGCTGGTCGCCATACTGATTTCTCAACTGCAAACGGACTTCGTGCCAGAAATCGGCGTTGACCGCTCTACCACTTTCCACTTCCTGAGCAGGGCAGGCGACATTAACAGCCGTCGCGATGAGTTTGTTCTGTTTGTCCCAGAAAAACAAAACTTCGATACCATGATCTTCATACCCTTCGATCCCGCGAAAATTGGAGCTGTTGGTCGGGCCATACATGCGAGAGTTTCCGTCTTCATAGAGCGTACGCCTGTTATACGCGATGACAGCGTGACCCATGCCCCAGCTGACGCCCCCCTCCTCACGATTTATCCAGGCAGTCGTGGCGGCTTCTGCCAGACGTGTTAACAGGAATTCCACGTATTCCTTTGGCTGCATAACGCCTTCGGCTGGAATTGCATAGACGCCGTCGGTGGTCACGGGAGCCGTATGTGTATGGGTGGCGTTCAGAAACAGCTTGTTGATATCCAGGTCAGGTAACTGAGATTTTAAGCGGCTGCGAAGCTGATCCTGTACGCCTGCGCTGATTCCGACCAGATCACAGCTGATGATTAGCGCCTGGTCTTCCACCTGATCTGCGTTACGGGTTTCCAGCGCGAGCGCCGTGGCGGTGACGGGGGCTTCCACCTCTGTTGCGACTCTGGTGGCGAACTGGCCTGAGATGGCGACCGGCTGATCGGGAGTGATGTTGACATTCGCCGCTCCAATCCAGATTTGTCCGGCAGTCGATTCCGATATGAAAAACGACGAGAACAGACAACACAGTAGAACGGAGATGAGTGGATGATTCAGCGTGGAGAAATTCATGTGGTGCCTCGCTTACAGGGGTATTCAAATTGATTCGATGGATGCCGTTTACTTTGATGATTATGGTGAGAGTCTCTTGGATCATGGAGAGAGTCATCGTAAAACATACTGTAGATGTTCTACGGTATCAGTCACTCAATAGAAACAGTCTACCGATGTTGTTGGTGTATTTGTATCTGAATGAACATCGCATTTCAAAAATGAATGTACCAGAATCCCGCTCCGTTCTCCTTGCACAATCAGTGGTTAAAGCATAGTTTGAGTAAAACCTGTTCCGTATTACCCACCGGGCCTGATGAACGGCCTTGAAAACCCTTTGCTATTTAATCATTGCCCTGCAGACCCCTGCTGCATGTGAAATGTATACTGATGTCCTTGCTCTGTTTCCGAGTTCTGGTTGTTTTCTGGAGTCTGACCTTGATTTCAGCTGTCGAGGCGAGACCATGAGCATGGCGAAGAAGGACACGATCATGAGCACGAACACGGAGAAGAGGGGCATAACCTGCACGGTTTCTGGTGTGCTGAACATGGTGTTCCCGAGGAAATCTGCGCCCAGTGTAGTACCAAACTCGCCGCTGATTTCCAGAAAAAGGGAGACTGGTGCGAAGAACATAAACGTCCCGATTCGCAGTGCTTCATCCACCATCCTGAATTGGAAGAAAAATTCATTGCTCAATATGAAGCCAAGTTCGGAGAAAAACCACCTGCGCGCAAGGATAAATAAGATCCGCCAGCAGATGAAAGCGGAAGTTCAACAGAGAGACAGCCAGGTGACCCGCCCGATTTCAGGCGGGTTGCCTGTTCCGTTTTACGCTGTCGCACTGCTAGTATGCGCGTTGACTTCTGGCTGCCAGAATACAGCTTCAGATCTGTCTCTTTCGAGTTTGCCTGAGGTTACAGATTTGGATTTTCAACAGACGGTCCTCGAGGCTGACCAACCGGTGCTGGTGGAGTTCTGGGCTCCCTGGTGTCGCCCTTGTGTAGAAATGACCCCCATCCTGGAACAGGTGTCAAAGCAATATGCGGGACGCGTGAAGATCCTCAGAATACGCATCGACGATAATCCAGCCACTGCTGCTGAATATGAAATCGATTCTCCACCCGCGTTCATTCTGTTTCGCGAGAGAACAGTTTTCAAGCGTCGACTCGGCAAACAGAGCCAATTACAGCTAACCGGTCTGCTTTCGTCGAGTCTGCCCGAAGAAATTATCGAATGACTACATTGGCCATGGTTGTTGATGCTGGAAGAGATTCTCTACCGGTTTCGAGTCGCATTTATCGTGTGCATGAATGGAAATTATAGTGTCGACCGGTCAGTCAGCTATGGCATCACTGAAACTCAATATTAAGAAAAAACCCGCCCAATATAGTTAGCGCTATTAATTGGGCAGGTCCGTTACTCCGAGACTATGCGAAAGGAACGGAGTAACTAGATCGCATCACATTTAAGCATAGCGCCTTTCAATCTAATATATTTGGTCCTAATGGACCTGGAGACGCGACAGTAAAACTGGACACAGTCTAACTGTAAGGCTAAGAATCATTGTGGATAAACAACGTAATAAATGCAATAGCTTTATAATATGCCTGCTTTCTGATTGTATTCTCTCATTTTACACGCCAAATGCTCTCCCAAAGTAGGCCTGCTTTGCACACCAATCTTCATTTCATCCGGTGAGACTCTTGAAATAATATACGGGTAATTCCACGGGAATCCATATAAACCAGGAAGTCAGAGGTTTATGATTTTTTGATGATATAGTTAATGGCTTCTTCTCGGGTATCAAATAGAGGCCAAAGAACTCCTACTTTGATGCACTTAAGAATATCTTGCATGTTCTCACAGGCATTGCAGCAGACAGCCTGTCCCCCAGTTTGTCTGGCCTGCTGCAGGAGACGAGTAATCGAGTTGATGATGACGGAATCCAAATAATTGACTTTTGAAAAGTCGATTATCACATTTTTAATTTCAGACGAATTGAGGAGTCTTAATATCTTGTTGGATTCAACCTGGACGTTGCTGTATACAAACTGCAGTGTCGGTCCCTGAGGTATCACAACCAGATTAGGGGTACTCAATTCAAACTTAAATACTTCAAAGTTCTCTACCATGAATCAAGTTCATTTTCTTGAGGAGCAGTAATATCTGAGAGGTCAAACTACCAGATTGATTTAACAGGCGTTTCTATTCTTTTGTGGAGTGTAGCCAATTTGAATAAAATCATCTGGTTTGAAAAAGAAAAAATGAGTTATCTCGGTGGTGTGGTCATAGGGGCACGGCGATCTATACATTCCAGAGAACCACAATCAATAAACGATACGATAATCCAGATTGTTAGTGAAAAATCGATTGTTATATTCCCTTTTATTGCTTAAGCACTCGTTGACCGTTCGCGTAATGCTTCATACAGGTTGGTGTGATTTAGCAGGATGTCTTTCAGTCCCTGTTTGATTTTCTCTGAGTTCAGTGCCTGGGTGCTCATTTCGTTGTGGGCGTCCAGGGCGTTCATGATGGCTTCGGTCAGTTCTGAACCCAAGTCAGGAGAGTTCGCGAACTGTTCTTTCGAATTACTGCCTGCCTGTTTGACCAGGGTTTCCGATTCAAGCAGTTTTCCGAGAATCACATTATTCACATAAACCAGCTTATCGTTCTCGCTGAGTTCGCCGGTAAACAGGTCATTTACCTTTTCGATGATTTCGCTGAGTCGGGCTTTCAGCTTCTCCTGAACGGCACCACTGCCCGCTTCGGAGATCGGGTCCAGCTGTAAGCCGTCTTTGTCGTGCAACTGCATCTGCTGTTTGCCGCGGTTTTTCAGATTGTGGTGAGTCAGCTTGACCTGTGACAGATCCACGCCTTCGCGCTCGCGTCCGAATTTCAGCAGCCGCCGTAGATGCCGGTAGAAAATCGAGCGTTTTTCGAAGTCCGTATTCCCATAATCAAAGATCTGAGACAGGAACGTATAAGCCCGGAGATAAGTCTGCATGTCTGTTTTGAACAGCTGGAGTGCTTCCATCCTTTCTTTGGCGGCTTTCGCTGTCTCGTCGTCGTTGTTCTGTCTGGCCAGATTGAAGTCTGCTTTCGCGTTCTCATACTGTTTCAGCAATCGTTCGGCCACTGGCTTGATGGCGGCTTCCAGCTGGCTCTGCTTCGATTTCGGGTTGAGTTCAACATTCACCACCCGTTCGACTTCAAAATCGTCATAGTAGCCGGTCGCGTCCAGTTTGGAGCGCAGATCCAGTATCAGGTTCGGGTCGGTCACATCAGACAGACTGGCTGTCGTGTAATAGACTTTGAACGAGGCCAGAATCTCTTCAGGATCATTCACAAAGTCGAGTACATAGGTATCTTCCTTGCCCGGATAACAGCGATTGAGCCGGGAGAGGGTTTGAACTGCCTGTATCCCGTCCAGTCGTTTATCAACATACATACCACACAACAAAGGCTGATCGAAGCCGGTCTGAAATTTGTTTGCCACCAGCAGGATCTGGTATTCGTCCCCTTTGAAGGCTTCGCGGATGTCGCGTCCTTTCAGACCAGGGTTGAGTGCCTGACTGGATTCCTTGAACGGTTCGGGGCCGGACTCTTTATCATTAACTTCCCCGGAAAAGGCGACCAGTGTTTTGAGCGGGTAACCTTTCTCTTTGATATACTTTTCAATGGCCAGCTGCCAGCGGACCGCCTCCAGGCGACTGCTGACGACGACCATTGCTTTGGCTTTCCCTCCCAGTAGCATGGCGACCGTTTCCCGGTAATGTTCGACGACAATCTGAACTTTCTGGGAAATGTTGTAGGGATGCAGCCGGACCCAGTTCATCAGGCCTTTCATCGCGGCGCCGCGTTCGACTTCCTTGTCGTCAAATTCTTCGCCGCCGTTCGCCAGTTTATAAGCCAGCTTATAAGACGTGTAATTCTTGAGGACGTCCAGGATGAAACCCTCTTCAATCGCCTGTCGCATGGAATAGACGTGAAACGGTTCCGGCAGGTTGCCCTCGCCCGCGGGTAAACTGGGATCAGGACGCCGCCCGAACAGTTCCAGCGTCTTGGCTTTGGGGGTGGCAGTAAAGGCGACATAGGTGATACCTTTCTCACTTGCGCGGGATGCCATCTGCGCCGCCAGAATGTCTTCGCTGCTGATCTCGCCCCCGTCGGCAACGGCTTCCTGTTCCTCTGCCGATAACAGCTGTTTCAGTTTGGAAGCAGCTTCCCCCGTCTGTGAGCTGTGCGCCTCGTCGGCAATGACGGCAAACTGTTTGCCCTGGGTGGCTGCCAGTTCGCGGACTGCTTCCAGCGCAAACGGGAACGTCTGGATCGTACAGACGACAATCTTTTTATCCCCGGACAGGGCTTCTGCCAGTTCTGAACTCTTGCTGCCGCCTCCCCCCTTAATGGTGGCGACGACACCCGCTGTCCGTTCGAAGCCGTAGATGACATCCTGTAACTGACCATCGATCACTTTCCGGTCAGAGACGACCAGGACCGTATCGAAAATCTTTTCGTTGTTCGCATTGTGCAGGTCTGCCAGAAAATGAGCCGACCAGGCAATCGAATTGGTTTTTCCCGAACCGGCGGAATGCTGGATCAGGTACTTCTGACCGGGGCCTTCGGTTAAGATCGCCGCCTGCAGTTTGCGGGTCGCGTCCAACTGGTGATAGCGGGGGAAGATGTTTTTTGAGATCTGTTTTTTCTGATCCAGTTCGGCGACCATATACCGCCCGAGGATTTCCAGCCAGCTTTCCCGCTGCCAGACCTGTTCCCAGAGATAGGCGACCATATAGCCGTCCTTGTTGACCGGATTTCCCGCGGCACCATCATTGCCCAGGTTGAACGGTAGAAAATGGGTTGCTGTCCCTGCCAGTCGGGTGGTCATCTTCGCTTCCCGGCTGCTGACAGCGAAATGAACCAGAGCGCCCGAGGGGAACGACAGGAGCGGCTCGGCTGCCTGCCCTTTCGGCGCGGGATCGCGGTCATGGCGGTACTGATCGACGGCATCTTCGATGCTTTGTGTGTTATCGGTTTTCAGTTCAACGGTCGCGACCGGCAGACCGTTCAGGAACAGAACCAGATCGATACTTTTTTCATTATGCAGAGAGTACCGCACCTGCCGCACCACCCGTAGCCGGTTGGCGGCGTAATGTTCCATGATCTCGGGGTTGATGGCCAGCGCGGGTTTGAATTGCGCCATCTTGAGTTTGTGGCGCATCCCCAGTACATCGAAGCCCTGCCGCAATACAGAGAGAGTCCCGCTCTTGTTGAGTGCGTCCCGCAATCGGTTGAGTAACGCCTGTTCTGCTCCGGCGCCGTGATTCTTGGTGAGAACTTCCCAGGCTTTCGGCTGTGTATCCTGCACCCAGGCGACGACATCCGCGGGATAGAGTGCCCGGTCCCGGTCGTAATGATTCGCGTCTTTGTCGGCAAACAGCCAGCCCGCCGCGGACAAGTCGCTGCAGATTTCGTCTTCGAATTTTATTTCTTTGTATATATTCAAATGTATCGATCCAATGTAGGTGAATACTTGGTCTTTGTAGCTCGTCAACTAACAACAAAACCTCTTGTGGATCGTTTACCTGGAAATACGAGCCACAATGTGTTTTGTGGATTACTGAAGAGTCACAAAAGATTTATAGGATTTCTCTTCCTTCAGCGATATTTAATAGCTCAGAAAACGCATAAACAGCAGGTCTTCTCCCCCTGCCTTCTCTTACTGTAAGTAGGATTTTAGCGTCTTTTAGCTTTCTTAATGCTGCCGTAGCCGTCGGTTTGGGTATCTGGGACCGTTTGCAAAAATCTGCAGACTGAAAAATGGGCCGATCAAAAATCGCATCTAAAATTGCAAGTGCATATTGAGAATGAGTAATGTCAGTAATTCGGCTTTTCATTTTTTCATACAAATTGAGAATTCCGCGTACCCTCGTTGTATTAGACAAAGACTGCTCTGTAACCGCACCGAGAAAAAATTCGACCCAGCCCGTCCAATCACGGTGATCACTAATTCCTTGCAGACGGTCATAATAAGTATCGCGATTCGCTTCGAGATATTCGCTCAAATAAAACATGGGTGTTGCTAATACCTTCTTTTGAAACAGGAACAAGGGGATCAGTAGGCGACCAATACGTCCGTTTCCGTCTTTAAATGGATGCAGTAGTTCAAACTGAGCATGGACGATCGCACATTGAACTAAAGCGTCGATATCTTCACCCGCAATATATTCCTGCCAGCCGATTAGGTAGTCATTGAGTTGTAGTGGTGATGGTGGTACAAACTTCGCCTGCTCGATGGTGCAACCATGAGAACCAAGCCAGTTTTGATCTTTACGGAAATCTCCAGGAGATTTATTTGCGCCGCGCACACTATCCATTAACAGCTTGTGCATCTGCTGAATCAACGAGAGCGAAAGTGGGTATGTTTTCAGTGTTTCAGATGCCAATGTCAAAGTCTTGCGGTAGTTGACGACCTCTTGAATGTCATCGGTTTTGTTCTGATCGAATTCCATACCGGCTTCATATTCAAGGACTTCATCAACTGTCGCCTGTGTTCCTTCGATTTTTGATGACAGAACAGCTTCGCGGTTCGTTAATGGTGAAAGCATCACAGAAGGGTTAACGACACTTTGAAGTAAGCCATCATACCGCGCGATAGCAGCGTTTGCCGGTCCGATTCTTCGAATTAATCGTGAAATATCCAGCACTTCAATGGGAAGAGGATCAGGCAAATAAGGATTCATTCTATTTGCACCTTGTTTTAATTTCATCTATTGAATTTAGTTTCCAAGTATCGCTTTAAACTTTAGCTAATAGCTAAAAATCTTTCTATTGTCGTTTCAGTTCATCCAGCGTTCGCCCAGCTTTGTCTTTCCAGACCGTCCAGCCGTTGACGTTACGACCGACCAGTGCTGCTGCTGCGCTGCTGGGGGATTTGAAAAGGTGATCTTTCAGAAAAATAATTCTGTTGCCCTCAATTTTGCAGATCTTGTTTTTTACCAATTTCTCTCTCATGCTCTCAGAAAATCTGCGACTGGGGGCCGATTTTCTTATCAGTCCTGATGACCCTTTCAGAACGACAAATCCCTCTGTCGTGTATTGTCCCCGACCGTCCGTTTCTGATGTATTACAGATCAGGATTGAGTCTTTGTCCGATGATGTATTCGAGATGACGGGATCGAAAACCGGATAACCCAGGGTGGCCAGCAGTGTTTTGGCGGTGTCGAAGATTTCCAGACAGTCCGCTTCTAATGGGGCTGGTGTGTGGGGTTGGCTGCCACTGTTGCCGTTTTCGTCTGCAAAACGCTCTGCTTTTCGGCAGGCCTGCAGGCAGTACCATTCCAGAAAGACCGCGTGTGTCTGAGTCATACTGTTGGTTCGGGAGATGACGACCAGTGCCCGTTCCCAGAAATCCTTTTTGTTGTTGTGTGTTGCCAGTCGTGTGCGGAGATCTCCTGTCTGACCGATGTAGACAATGGGCTCGTCCCCCTCTTCGGATTCACCGAACAGGAAGTAGACGCCGACCTGATTACTTTCTGGCATCTGGAAAAAGTCGCTCAATAGTTTGCGCGGTACTTCAATGACCTGCAGAATCCGCGTGGTGATCTCGGCAACTCGAATCCCCTGGGGATCGCCCCCCGGCAGAAAGATCTGAATGGTTTTCGGTGTCTGGTTCATGCTGTCTCCTGTGCTGCGTATCCACGGACATCGATTTTGCCGGTGACTGCAGCGGAGATCAGAGCGGTGCAGCGTTCCTGCAGGAGTTCGATTGCTTTTTCGGCTTCCGCCTGCAACTGGTCAAATGTCCGTACCCTTGCTTCCAAGTACGTCAAGATTTCCCACTGTTCGGTGAGTGGAGGAAGAATTACGTAAGTTCGTCCGAGTCCCTCGCAGTTCATGTTGTAGTTGCCCGCTGAAGTCCGGGCACTGAGCGTCAACATTTCGCGAGTACATGATGCGTTCATAACGAGGTTCAAATATGCAGGTACAACATTTGGGCGTGGCTGAATCTTGATTAAATACGAGGCAAATATACATTTGCATTGGCTGGTAAAAATTGCACTTTTGCCAACCAACTGCGGATTGCCATTCGTCCGAACGACTAAAATGTCATTTTCACTAAGGATGTAACGGTCTTCGTCTTCAGTAGAAAAGTTTGCGTATTTAAGGTCAGTGAAATCGACATAGCCATCTTTAATGTTTGGAATACGAAGAACCGGAGTGCCTTCGTCCTCTTGATTACAGTCTGACGAAGTGCCATACATGAATCCGTCCGCTAAATGTTTGATCCTTGTTAACGTCCAATGTTCCGGTACATCGCCGAGCCATTCGATGCCGCTGTCTTTCATGGGGGCGTTGGGGTTCAGGCCTTTGGTGACCGCGTGGCTGATGACCGCCTGCCGCTTTTCCTTCAGCAACTCAATCAACCGCCGCTGCTCCGCCACCAACGCGTCAATCTTAGACGTTTCCGCATCGAGGAAATTCGCGATGGCGGTTTGTTCCACTTTTGGGGGGAAAGGCATTGGTAATTGTCCCAACTGATCGAAGTAAAGCCGAAGCCTCATGTCCATGATTCCTCGTGAGTACTTACGGAACTCGGTAAAGCAAATACCACAACGAAAAAGGTAGTGATAATACTTCGGATTCAGTGGTTTTACTTGTCGAAGAATGTCGTATGCTGGACTTGTTACACCGTCATAATCTGACATTCCGATTGCCCCCATCCATGCAAGAAGCTTATTAACGATCAAATCGCCCTTCTTCACTAACCAATATCCGTCAGTTGTTGAAGCTCTATTACCTCTTGCTTCAAGGTCTTTTCGTGGTCTGACGCCTATGTCTGTATAGATGGAAAGTAATTCGAAATCATTATTGTTTGGAGCTGACTCTGCAGTTAAGCGAAAGAATCGCTTGGTGGGTAAAATGTCCCAATGCTCAGGGACCCCGCCCAACCACTCGACATCGCTGTTCTTGTATGATGGATATTTTGGAAATTTCATTTCGATAAGTCCCCGATCATGGTGAGGATTTTATCTGTGACGGCTTTCAGTTCGGTGTCGATTTCATCCAGTTCGCGGGGCGGTTTGAAGACGTAAAAATGCCGGTTGAAGGGGATTTCGTAGCCGATCTTGGTTTTCTCGTGATCGATCCAGGCATCGGGAACATGGGGCAGAACTTCCCGCTGGAAGTATTCGTCGACATCTTCACTGAGGGGGACGTCTTCGGTATCCCGTAGACTGGTGTCGATTTTGGGCTGGCCTTTGCGTTTGCCTTTGGTCTCTTTCACAATGTTGCCCCCTTCATCCCGTTCGGGGCGTTCGACGGTGATGGTCTGATAGCCGAAGTCAGTGGTTTTGAAAATCCGGCTGATCGGAGTACCGCCTGTCGTGGCTTTTTTGGCGTTGCCGAACAGACGCGTAATCTCGTCGATATGCGCGGTGCTGAGTTCCTTGCGTTTGCTGCCCAGGCTTTTGCGCATCTTCTGCCACATCGCGCTGGCGTCGATCAACTGGACTTTGCCTTTGCGGTGTTTCGGCTTTTTATTGGAGACGATCCAGATATAGGTACTGATGCCCGTGTTGTAGAACATATCAGTCGGCAGGCCGATGATGGCTTCCAGCAGATCGTTTTCGAGGACATAGCGACGGATTTCGCTTTCCCCGCTCCCCGCGTTGCCGGTAAACAGCGGGGACCCGTTGAGGACGATACCGAACCGGCTGCCGCCATCTTTGGCGGGGCGCATCTTGGAGATCAAGTGCATCAGGAACAACAGCGAACCATCACTGACGCGGGGCAGACCGGGACCGAACCGCCCGTTGAAGCCATCCTGTGCGTGTTCCTTTTTGATTTCCTTTTGAATCTTTTTCCATTCGACGCCAAACGGGGGATTGGAGAGCATATAGTCGAAGTGTTCCCCGGGCAGCCCGTCTTCGGAGAGGGTGTTGCCGTGGATGATTTTGCTGATGTCCTGCCCTTTGATCAGCATGTCAGCTTTGCAGATCGCGTAGGATTCCGCGTTGAGTTCCTGACCGTACATCACCAGCCGCGCGTCGGGGTTCTGTCCGCTCAGGTGTTCTTCGGCGATGGAGAGCATGCCCCCGGTTCCTGCTGTCGGGTCGTACAGCGAACGCACGATGCCGGGTTTGGTCAACGCGTCGTCATCTTCGATAAACAGCAGATTGACCATCAGCCGGATAACTTCGCGGGGGGTGAAGTGTTCTCCGGCGGTTTCGTTGGAGAGTTCCGCAAACTTGCGAATCAGTTCTTCAAAAACCAGTCCCATCTGGGCATTGGTGACAAACTGGGGGTGCAGATCGATATTGGCGAACTTTTCCGTGACCAGATACAGCAGATTGGCTTTGGCCAGCCGTTCGACCTGGGTGTGGAATTCGAAGCATTCAAAGATATCGCGGACACTGTCTGAAAAGGATTCAATATAGGAAAACAGGTTCTCGCGAATATGGTCCTGATCGCCCATCAGTTTTTTGATGTCGAGGGGGGACGTATTGTAAAAATGCTGTTTCGATTTTTTCTTGAGGAACGGTTCGGGGTTGATCTTGGCGGCTTCGCGTTTCTCTTTTTCCTTGAGGACGGCATCTTTCGTCGGTTCCAGCACACAGTCCAGCCGCCGCAGGACGGTGAACGGCAGAATGACTTTGCCGTATTCGGACTGTTTATAATCGCCGCGGAGCAGATCGGCGACCGACCAGATAAAAGAGGATAAGTTCTGCTGATTCATGTTTGTTGGTTCTTTGATGTAGATAACGCTGGTAACTCTTGGCAGGTAAACAATTTATCAAGTTGCCATACTACACAGAATGACATAGGTGAGCAAGCAGGAGGGCAGCTGTTGAGAAATGGGCTGGAGAACAGTTCGCAGGCGAAACGTTTGCAGCTCTGAAAAGGGAAAATTGAAATTGAGGGCTTGATTGATTCCAGGGGCTATGCTGAGTGTGTGACATCTGTTCGCAAGAGTTTATCCGGAACCTCGACCGTAAATCGTATCGCCTCAGGCGGGCTGGTCGCGCGTAGAATGTCGGTCTATATTTAGGATTTGACTAACAGGGGGAGGGAACTCCTAATTTTTTTTCCAAGTTGAGTCGTGAGGGTAGCCACGAATAGACATTTCCCAAAGATCAAATCCATACTTTTCTCGCACAACCGTCATCCGCATTACATCTGTGGTACCGTCTGCAATTCGTAGCCCCATGAGATCACGCACTCGGTCACCGAGGTCGACTTCGCGGCTGTAACCCACCGCACCATGAGCACGCATTGCTGCATCACAGGCCGCCAACGCAATCTCAACTCCTTCGGCCTTAATGCCATTGACGAGTGGTTCAGCAGCTTCATAGTTACCCTGGTCAT
>PAJV01000045.1 GCA_002706765.1 Gimesia sp. | reverse complement strand
TGGAATATACCCAACAGTATACGACGTCCGTGTGCCACCGCTCGGCTTGTCCGACGGTGCCGAATGGGTGTGGAAACTTTGGTTCTGGATGGTACGTGGAAACTGCGACCTCCTGCTCGCTGCGCTCGGCCCGAATTGCATTCGGGCTCACCCATTTTTCTTTCGTGTGATTTCAGGGTTTTCCAGGGTGAAAAATCTGATGGGGATGTTTTGTTCTATTGCCATTGGGCGTGATACGGGGTTGATACTCGGCAGGCGGGTCGACACATGGGTCGACCCCTACGATGAACAGGTGGGCTTTGTTGTTCTGAATTGAGTGATTGCCCTGACAGTTTCCTGTTCGCTGCGCTCGGCCCGAATTGCATCCGGGGCTAGCCTTTCTTTCTCGATAATTAGCCGTACGGCGTTAGCCGCGGTTTTTTGCGAACTGGGAAAATACGAGGTTAATCTGGGGTGATCTATGATGAATATCGATGACACCTTTTTGATCCTACTTTTGATCATTCAGGGGTTCGGAATTTTCATCTGCGGGGGGTGGGGCGTTTCTTTTATAATTTGTTGTGAAACGTGGATGGGGACGTTAATACCAGCACTGTCGGGCAAGCCGAACAGTGGCACACGCTCGTCTGATATTTTAGGAAACATTGCACTAAAAATAGAGGTTTCCGGGTGGCATGGCCGGCTTGTCCGGCCGTGTCGAATGGGTGGGGAAGCCCGGTTCTGGATTGTACGTGGTAGCTGCGACCTCCTGCTCGCTGCGCTCGGCCCGAATTGCATTCGGGCTCACCCTTGATTTATGTGCGGGGGCTGGTTTTTCGGGCACTGTCGGGCAAGCCGACAGATGGGACCCGGACGGGGGAGCGGACATTGAAATATTGTTGTTTTTGCTTGGTTCATTCTGGTGTTCGATCTGTGGTTTGTGGTCAGTGGTTTCGTTGCATGTTGGGTTATTCATGGTGGGTTATTTTGTGGAAAGTCATGGGGGTGTCAAGGGGGATGAACAAGCTCATGTGGCGAAACGGGTTGAGAAAGGACCGACCTGCTGCGATGTCGGGGCGGTGCCGGGGCGAAGCTTTGCGATGTGCGGCGACCCGCAGGCTACCATTACGAACCGGTGTCGTTTCAGGCAGTGCAAATCGGGAAAAAACAGCCTCATTTATAGTGAAGATCAGGAACAGGTGGCTTGTGTTTCAGTGCTCTGTAAACTGGTCACGCGCGCGACTCAGAATAGCGCTTATCGCCAGCGGCGCGGCGGCGTCAAGGGGAGTTTGAGCAGTTGCGGTGACCGGTTTTTCAGTAGTGCAGGTTCAGCAGGTGCTGAAATCGACAGCAAGCCGTCAACCTTATTGGTTGAACTGATTGATCAAGGAGTAAGGCGCAGCAGAGGGGATCTGGCGTTGATGACACATCAATGTCGGCTTGATGATGTCGGGTTGATGGGCCGGTTGTTTGATTCACAAGGAGGGGGTTTCGACGTACTGGCTTGGTTTGTAGAGCGTCCGCGTGAGACGAAAGCCGATGGAGCGGTAGAGGTTGATGGCTGGTTCGTTGTCGGCGGTGACTTCGAGATAGGCCCGTTTGACTTTGGCAGCCTGGAAACCGATCAGGCATTTGGTGACCAGTGCCCTGCCCAGCCCTAAGCCACGGTGTTCGGGGGTGATGCCGACGTTCTGGATCGCGCCCATGATGCGGCTGGGAACGATGGCCTGGATGGTGCCACAGTCGACGGCGTCTTCATTGCCGGTTCCGTCCCAGGTAATCAGCCAGGTGCCTGTGGAGAGGAAGTTGCGTTGACGCGAGATATCCTGCATCAGCTTGCGGCAGCCATCAAAATCGCCCAGGCAGGGAAACACGCGGGCATCCAGTTCAGAGCGGAAGCTGTGGTACTTGGCGACAGCGTGACGATCGACGGTGGTCAGCTCCCAGGGACACCAGCGATAACCTTCGGGGAGCGTGGTGTCTTCCAGTCGCGCGTGGGCCAGCTCGATTTCCATTCGAAATCTACGAAAGTACGTTTCGGTAAAGTCCATGATTGTCTCGCAGAATACGAGGAGCCGAACAGAAAAAAGAGCAATAAATTATTTGAATATCTAATTTTACCATTCTCTATACTACTGTCAATCTGGGGACGCCGATTGAAGACGAAAGCTGCTATTTTCTTACCCGAACAGGTGCATCATGTCTGATGTGACTGATTGATCCGGTATGCCTGATCTACCCAAAATGCAGATTAGGTCTGATTCCCGCGGAAAACTCTCGAAATGCTTTTAAATCGGTCCGCTTTCGCTCAAGTTGTCTGAAAATCCCGGCGCAGAGATTGTGAGGGATCTCGAACTGACAGCAAGTCCCTTAGTTGAAAAAACATCCGAAACTCCTAGAATGATTCATAAGCGTTTGAGTACATGTTTCCTGCTGAACATGGTTTTTTTCCCCGCCATTATTCCTTCCCTGTTTGGAGTGAGTCTCATAGTGACCGACAACAGTAACCTTGACGAATTGGTAAAACAGAACCAGGAAGCACTCGATGCTCATACCCGCGAGCACGTTCAGTGGCACTTCAATCCGGAAACCGGTTCTCCTTACTGGCTGGAGAAAGCCAAATCGTTCGACTTCAATCCGCTGACCGATGTCAACTGCTTTGAAGATCTGAACAAGTTCCCGCTGTTCGAAGATGACGAACTGCGCGGCGGTCCCCTGGATCGCTGGATTCCCAAAGCACTGCTGGGAAAACCGACCTACGTCTTCGAGACCGGCGGGACGACCGGCATTCCCAAGTCGCGCGTGGTGATTGACGACTTCCGCATCGACTACGAAAACTTCAGCGATACCCTGCCCGATGAATCGTTCCCTAAAGGCTCGAACTGGCTGATGCTGGGGCCTTCCGGTCCACGTCGGTTGCGGCTGGCCGTGGAACATATGGCGCAGTACCGCGGCGGGATTTCCTTCTGTGTCGACCTCGATCCCCGCTGGGTCGTCAAGCTGATCAAAAAAGGCAAGATCGACGAAGTCAAAGAATACAGTGCCCACGTGATTGACCAGGCAATGGCGATCCTGGGGGCCGGTCATAATATCAAATGTATGTTTACCACACCCAAGCTGCTGGAAGCACTGGCCATGCGGCTGATGGATGAAGGTTCGAGCATTGAAGAAGCCGGCATTACCGGTATCTTCTGTGGCGGAACCGAATTCACGCAGCAGTGGTATCGCTTTGCCCGTGAGGAACTGCTGGGTGAGAACGTTTACATTACCCCGACCTACGGCAATACGCTGATGGGGCTGGCCTGTGGTAAGCCGTTCGATCCAGCTGACGATTACAAAATTACGTACTACGCCCCGCAGCCTCGTGCTGCAATTCGTGTCGTTGATTTCGATGACCATACCAAGGTTGTGCCTTATGGCGAAACCGGTCGCGTGAAACTGTTCACAATGACCAAAGAGCTGTTTATTCCCGGCTTCCTCGAACGGGATGAAGGCGAACGCGAAAAGCCACATTCCAAGTATCCCTGGGATGGTGTGAGCGGCGTGCGTCCGTTCCACAAGATTGCCTCATCGACGACGGTGGGCGTTTATTAAACCGATTGTGCTCAGCGAATTTGTGGGTCGGCCTGGTTTTCTGACGTTCGATTCGTATGTGCTGTGCTGCCAGATCTGATCTCACTGCCTGGATGCGGGATCATTTGCTTGATTCGCATTATCTATAAAAAGGAAAACTGCCGTGCTGGAAATACCTGTAATTCGCTGGGGAAAACCTTACGAAAGTTTCGATCAACAGGAAGTCGTTCATTTTGAAACCGGCGAGCCGTTAGCCAAAGTGCACCAGGCCAATGCGGGCCTGGTGAAGATGGACATGCGGAAAGCACAGCGGGCCCGCGATCTGCTGCGGGAAATTCCGATTTCAAAACTGCTGGAGATCTGCAAAAAAGCCGCTGAACTTTACATGACAGCAGAACTGCCGCTGGGCAACGGCACACAGACTCCCGAAGAGTTCTGCCGGATTCAGTCCGCCAGTACCGGAATGCCCGAATGGATGTGTGCCGGCAATATGAAGAAGGTTGCGTTCGTGCTGGAGCACATGGACGAGATTCTGGATTCACTGACGCGCGGCCTGCCCCTGGATATTCTGACACGGGGATACGGCAAAGAAGAACGGGGCGTGATGATGAGCTACCAGGCCAATTCGCCGGTACTCGGGCTGGTTCTGCCTTCCAACTCTCCCGGCGTGCATACGCTCTGGATGCCGATTCTGCCGATGCAGATTGGCCTGGTGCTGAAGCCGGGCTCTTCAGAACCGTGGACACCTTATCGTATGACCGAAGCGTTCTGCCAGGCGGGCATTCCCCGTGAATGTATTTCGGTGTACCCCGGTCCTCACGATGTGGGTTCGACAGTCACCGAACTCTGTCAGCGGGTGATGCTGTTCGGCGGGCAGCAGACCATTGATAAATATAAAGGCAATCCCAACGTGCAGGCGCACGGTCCCGGTTTCAGTAAGATTCTGCTGGGCGATGATGTGGTGGACCGCTGGGAAGATTACCTCGATCTGATGGTCGACAGTATCTTTCAGAACGGCGGACGCAGCTGCATTAACGCGTCCGGCGTCTGGGCATCACGTCACACCGAAGCCATCGCGGATGCGATTGCCAAACGTATTGGACCTGTGGGACCGACTTCGATGACAGACCCGGAAGCACCACTGGCTGCTTTCACGATGACCGGTGCCGCCAAAGCCATGCACACGCAGATTGAAGAAGGTTTGAAAGAGCCGGGCGTGACAGAAGTGACGGCAAAGTACCGTGACGGCGAACGCCTGATCGAATTGGAACGCTGCGATTACCTGCGTCCCACCATCGTGCATTGTGCCAGCACCGACCCTGCCCTGGCGAATACCGAATACATGTTCCCGATGGCATCGGTCGTGCAGTGCGAGCAGAAAGACATGCTGAAGAAAATCGGGCCGACGCTGGTCTGCACCGCGATCACCGAAGATCCGCAGTGGTCACAGCAACTGCTCGATGCGACCAATATTGATCGCCTGAATATCGGAGCGGTCAAAACGAATGCCTTGAACTGGCTGCAGCCTCACGAAGGAAACATCGTAGAGTTTCTGTTCCGGGCCCGGGCATTCCAGAATGAAAGCCCGGCGGCTCACTGAGTCGTTGGCGTTTCGGCTGTCTGAGCGTCAGGCGGTCTGCACGATTGCGGGCCGCGACAGATCACGGACCTGGCTGGCCAGTCCTTCGGGGGATTCGGCCAGCATCCAGTCAATAATGCGCCAGTCAGACCAGCGGGGATCCGGGTCATTGGAGCGCCCGCTGATAAAGCCCAGATGTCCCCCGTACTCAGTGAGATACAGGGTGACTTTTTCATGATGGACCAGCTCGTCCACGGCCTGCTGATAAGTGGAAGCGGGAACCAGCGGATCATCCTTGGCAGTGATAATCAGGGTGGGGATATTAATATGTTCCAGCACTTCAGCCGGGCTGCAGCGTGTGTAGTAATCTTCGGCTGAATCAAAACCGGCCAGGGGCGCCGTGAACTGATCATCAAATTCCAGCAGACTTTTGGGATAATTCGCCCCGGAAATCTTATCGGTATGTTCATTGAACCGATGCGATTTGCGCACGTGTTTGATCAGGTTCGTGACGAAGTGCCTCTGGTAGCGACCGAACAGGGGTTTGCCGAAAACTCTCACACTTTCCGACAGTTGCAATGGGGGATTGAGCACGATGGCCCGATCGACCAGATCAGAAGCTTCGGCATGCCGTCCCAGGTAGTTGAGGGAGATGGTGCCTCCCAGTGAAAACCCCGCAATTCCAATCAGGGAACGCGGACACATGTGTTCGATGCGTTCCAGCGCGATTTTCAGATCGAGGAAACTGCCGGCATGGTAGGGAGATTTGGCCAGGCCTGTCCCTGCTCCACAGCCTCGCAGGTCCATGCGGAAGACCCGGACTCCTTTGTTATTCAGCTTATGTGCCAGGCGGATCATGTAAGAACTGCGGTGGCAGCCAGAAAGTCCGTGTAACAGAATCACCACCCGGTCGCCGGGTCGCCAGCTGCCCGGACAGTCATCGTGCAGGATCAGCAGATCATTATCAGGCAGTCGACAGCTGTGCTGTTCTGCCTGATAGGGTGATTTGACCCGCGAATGAAACTGGCCGACAATCGTCTGCAGGTGAGGATTTCGATAAAGCCGATGTGGAACAAACGGCGGAAAAACCAGATCACTCTTCATTAAGTTCTGTCCTGTCGAACGTTCTCGCAACTGATTTAGACAAATGCTGCTGTGGTGGGCTTTATTGTCAGATCGGGAACGTGAGCACGTGGAGGGAGCTGACAAATCATTTTCACTGCAGCGGCAACATCTTCCGGCTGCAGAATTTTAGCACGATGTTCTTTGCTGACGGGAACCGGCCGCTCGTCCAGGATGGGAGTTTCTACTTCCCCCGGGTAGATCGTGGAAATCCGGACTCCGCGATCTTTCTCTTCCTGTGCGACAGTGGTTCCCAACGCTGCCATCGCAAACTTCGAGGCATTATAGGCAACTCCGCCCAGCAGGCCAGCCCGAATTCCCGATACGGAACAGATATTAATGATCAGTCCATCCTGTCGTTCCCGCATTTGAGGCAGAACTGCCTGCATGCAGTTGAATGCACCGGTCGCGTTGACCGTCATCAGTTTATCCCAGTCTTCCCCCGAAACCACTTCCATGGAACGTTCTCGACAGTTAATGCCTGCACAATGCACGAGGATATCGATGTGCCCCAGTTTTTCATTTGCCCAGTCAAAAAATGTGGTGACACTTTCGCGGTCTGCAACATCAATGGTGTGGAAACCGATTTTACCTTCCGCCTGTGCAGAAACCGCTTCCAGGGGGGACTGCCGTCTGCCACCCACAACCACACTGGCACCGGCCTGGGCCAGGCTTAAGGCACAGGCTTCTCCAATTCCAGTCCCTCCGCCGGTCACAACGATATTTTTATTTTCTAATCCGGGCATGTTTGAAGTTCTCTATCTGATTCTGATGTCTGTGGAAATTTAATGTCTGTGGAAAGCAGGTCGAAAGCAGCGAAGTTGATTCCCCTCTGCTCTCCCAATATTACGTAATCCGGGGGGAAATTGAAATGATGTACTGGAAGGAAACGAAGACGAAATCAGACTTCTTCCGCGGGGGACTGTCCGGGTTTGCGCCGCGGTGGCGCGAAGTAAAATGTGAGTAGAACTATTAGGCCAAACAATGAATAACAGGCTGTGAATACCCAGGGTTCAACAGTCCCTTCATCGATAAAGAGCACTTCATGTATCCAGTTCGCGATAAAATCGCCCTGGTAGCTTACCTGCCCGGCCTGTTTCCGTAACCATTTTTCCAGTGTGGTCAGGGGGCAGACGATGCCGGCCACGGATTCGAGCACGACGAATAAGATCGAAGCCAGATGAATCACACGAAATTTGAAATTGCGGATCCAGTCCCAGCCGGCAAACGCACCTGCTGTGATCAGAATCTGCCCCAGTAACACAAACATCACAAAGGCAAAATGGAGCACCACTGTGAAATCAGCTGTGAGGCGATACAGAAACTGGGTGTCGTGAAAATCCATGGGAGCGCCTGTTTTGGAGCATCGTCAAAATTATGATCTGCGATGTGAAGCGGGATCTGTTACAGTTTAAGAGACGCTCAAAGTACGATATATTCCCCGGAAGATTTGAAAATATAAAAAATCCGAGCCGAAAAATGGTTGCGGGAAAAATGAAACCAGGGACAGATTTTTCGTTTTTTCGCTTGAGGAATGCGGAAATCTCCGGTTTATTATGCAGCGCAGGTTTGTGCATACGCGACTGATTTGTTATTCGATATACTGGTAGCAGAGAAAACGAAACGTGGGCATTAATTGTGAATATCAGCAGATCAATTGAAGGAACTGACGATGTCATCCAGCAGGCATCAACAACTTGACGAAGAAGCGAAAAATCCGGTTTCTGCCTCGGAGGTGCCGCCGCGCTCCGGTAGCCGGTCTGCCCAGCAGTTGATGCGTAAGGTACGTCGAGGTCGGCTGCGTCTGCCGATTACTTTGAGCGTCGTACTCATGGTGTTGAACGTCGCATTGATGGTATTCTGGATTATTCTGGCGGCCCAGATTTACTGGTGGACCGCTTTGGCGTTCGGGACGGTCGTGTTTGTTCTGATTCTGGTCGGGTTGTCGCTGTATCTGGTTCTGACGATCAAAGAAGTACGACTCAGTCAGCGGCAGTCTGATTTCATTGACAGTGTCACCCATGAACTGAAAACGCCGATCGCCACACTGCGTCTGTACCTGGAGACGCTGCAGATGCGCACGCTGGCAGAAGAACAGCGCAGCGAATTTTACGCAACGATGAAAATTGAGCTGGAACGGCTCGATCACCTGATTTCCCAGCTGCTGGAAGTCAAACGCCTGGACGCGCTGGGCATGGAGAGCGACCCGGAAGATATTCTGCTGGAACCGCTGATTCGTCATTGTGCGCGTGTCGAATGTACCAGGCGACAGGTGGAAGTCGAACAGATCTTTGAGTTTGATATCGAACCGGCGGTACTCCATACACGCCGTATTTTACTGGAAATGATCTTTCGCAATGTCATTGACAATGCCATCAAATATGGCGGGGCCGAACCCCGGATTCTGATTCAGGTCAGGGTCAGTAAAGCCGGTCGTGTGATTACCCGTGTGATGGATAATGGCGAAGGCGTTGATCCCGAAATCCGAAAGGATATTTTTAAGATTTTCTATCGTGGAGAAAGTGAACTGGAGCGACGGAAAACAGGAACCGGGCTGGGACTGTATATCGTACGGACCCTGGTGCATCTGCTGGGAGGAAAAGTCACAGTGCACGATCGACTGGATCAGCCCGGCAGTGTGTTTGCCATCGATTTGCCAGGGAGAGCAGAAACATGAAGTTACTGGTTGTCGAAGACGAAAAAGCACTCGCGCAGGGATTGAAATTCAATTTTGAACAGGAAGGATATACGGTCTTGACGGCCGAGGACGGACCAACTGCGCTGAACTATTTTCAAGAGTGTTATGAGACTGATAAAGCAAGTATTGACCTGGTTGTGCTGGACCTGATGCTGCCGGGAATGAGCGGATATGAGATTGCAAAAGAGATCCGCCGGATTGATGAAGTGGTACCAATCCTGGTACTCAGTGCCCGCGAACTGAGCGAAGATAAAGCATACGCTTTTGACTGTGGTACAGATCAATACATGACCAAGCCGTTTGCCCTGCCCGAACTACTGAGCCGCGTTAAGAATCTGCTCAAACGCAAAAGCCTGGTGAAACAGGCCCTGCCGCAAACCAGTCAACTGACTGCCGTCTACGAATTCGGAAATGTCATCGTCGACTTTGAATCGTTCGAAATTGAAGTCGACGGCGAACGCAAAAGTCTGACCAATCTGGAGCTGCGATTGCTCAAATATTTTATCGAGCATGCAGGCATGGTGCTGACCCGCAACCAGATTCTGGAAGATGTCTGGGGCGAACAGTCCGCCTTTGTGACCACACGCACCATCGACAACTTTGTGCTGCGACTGCGTAAGCTGGTCGAAAGCAATCCGGCTGAACCTGTACACATCGTCTCGGTGCGGGGTGCCGGGTATCGCTTCATGCCTGAGGAAGCCGCTGAGTGAAACATGTGCACGTGCGTCACGTTTTCTGCACTCTTTTTTGTCAGAAACCCTTGGAAAATCATATTTTTTGTCATTTTGACACAACTTTGACAATTATATGACGTTTACCTGACAACGGATTCCGACCTCATTGATAGAATTCGGCAGAAGTAAGGAGGTCGGTGAAACCTGATTTCCTGCGAATGTAAAAATCAGGCACCTGTTAAATAGACGAGGACAACAATGTCGAGTGTCATTCTGGAAGATCCTGCTGAAGAGCAAACGGCTGCGGTATCCCAACCCCGAAAATCAAAAAAACGCGAAGAGCGGGAACAGATTCTCGCCAAATTTCATAAAGAGAACTTGAACTGGGGCAATGTTGACTGGGTCGTCCTGATCTGGATGGCTGGCATTCACATTGGTGCGGTTGCTGCACTCTTCTTTATCTCCTGGCAGGCAATTGTTGCCTGTCTGGTTCTGCACTGGGCCACCGCCAGTATCGGCATCTGCCTGGGCTACCATCGTTATCTCTCGCACAAATCATTCAAGCTGAGAGCCCCTGCCGAATTCTTTGTTCTGCTGTGTGGTGTCCTGTCTGGAGAAGGTTCCCCCCTGACCTGGGCTGCCACTCATCGACTGCATCACCAGAAATCAGACAAGCACGGCGATCCTCACTCCCCGTTTGAAGGGTCGTGGTGGGCACACCTGCTGTGGCTGTTCGTCTATCGTGATAAAGAACTCAATGATAAATTCGCCGATCACTACATCCCCGACTTTAAAAATCGACCCCTGATTCAGTTCTTCGAAAAGACCTACCCCTTGTGGCTGATTGGTTCCGGCTTTGCCATGTACGGCATCGGTTACGCCATGGGCGGAAACTACATGGGCTGGTCGATGCTGCTCTGGGGACTGTGTGCCCGGATGGCCTTTGTTTACAACTCCACCTGGTTCGTCAACTCTGCGACTCATCTGTGGGGCTATCGTAACTACGAAACCACAGATCAGTCCAAGAACCTGTGGTGGGTCGCGATCGTCGCCTACGGCGAAGGCTGGCACAACAATCACCATGCCCATCCCTCTGTCGCTCCCGCCGGTCACCGCAAATGGGAAATTGACATTACCTGGTGGTCGATCAAAGCTTTGAGAGCCATCGGTATGGCCTACGACGTTAATGATCGGATTCCTGAAAAGAATGCAGAACCGGAAATTGATCCGGAACCCGGCAAAAATGGAATCGTGGTTGCCAAGTAGACGAAACAGATAAATAAAATGAAAGCCCTGACTGGTGAGAACCGGTCGGGGCTTTTTTTAGATCTGGAATGACATGCAGCAATGCACGGATTTAAGAACACTGTTCCAGAAATCCGGGGCGTAAGACATCCTCACACCACTGGGAAGCCAGCAGCAGATCGTCGAATTTATCGGGGTGACCGGTGATCTGAATTCCGAGGGGCAGACCCTGCCCGGTGACTGCGACGGGGATAGTAATCGTAGGAAAGCCGGTCAGGCTCCAGGGGGCGTTCATCTCAGGGCTACCCGTTGTGTCCGGTGCGGGAGCCGGTCCCACAGTCGCGGGGGAAATCAGGATCTCCGCACGGGCGAAGCACCTCCGCGTGACTTGCGAGATCAAGTTCTGGTAGTCCAGGCAGGACTCGAAGCGTTCCTGTGAGAGTTTTCTGCCCGCGTCGAGTACCTGGCTGATGGCAGGGCCGTAGAATTTTCCATTCTGATCGTAGTCGGCACCCATATTCTGTACCATTTCAAACTGCATCAGATCCCGATGGTAGTCCAGGATCGGTTCAAATTCCTTGGGCAGCGGGCAATCTCTGATGGGGGCACCGGCGGTTTCCAGTCTGGTTCGGACTGATGTGAGTGCCTGTTGCATTGCTGGATCTGCCCTGCTCTCAAAGAAGTCAGTCAGCCAGCCGATGCGGGGGGCAGCGGTAACCGGTTCAATCAACAGCGGCAGATAGGTGGCCTGATCCGTCATGCCATCCAGCAGGATGACCAGGTCCGCGATGGTGTGTGCGAGAGGGCCGACGTGATCCAGATGATCGGAAAGCAGGATCACCCCCTGGCGATCCACCATACCGAAGGTCGGTTTCAGGCCCGCAACGCCGCAGAACGCAGCAGGTCTGATGATGGAGCCGCCGGTTTGTGTTCCGACGGCGGCCAGGCACATGCCGGCGGCGACGGCGGCCGCGGAACCGCTGGAAGAACCCCCGGGTGTGTGTGCCTGGTTCCAGGGGTTCAGAGTGGGCGGAGGGTCGAAACAGGCTAATTGCGTGGTGTCGGTTTTGCCGGGGAAGATCGCCCCTTCCAGGCGCAGATTTTCTACGAGGGTGGCATCTTGGGACACAGGTGATTTGTCGCGGCTCTCCAATCCCCCCCGGGTGGGCATGCCTTTGACATCGATGATATCTTTGATGCCGATCGGAATGCCGTGTAAAGGTCCCCGCCAGCGACCCCGCTGCAGTTCCTGGTCCAGTAAGTCGGCACGTTCAAAGGCCGCCTCACGATCGAGGTATGCCCAGGCGTGAATGACGGGTTCTTTTTCCTCAATATTCTGAAAGCATTGTTCCAGCAGTTCGCGACAGGTGAGTTCGCCGGCTTTGATCGCCTGCTGTGCGTCGGCAATCGTTCGGGGCGGTGTCTGGTACAGATTCATAATTCGTTTCTGATGCGTAGGAGTGGATTATCGCAGTATTTTATGATTTTCGGCGATTCAGTGCGGGAAATCAAATGGCAGTGGGTTGACGATCGCGAATTTAGCTCCATAATGCATGGTTCAGGCGTTGAATCGCCAGCTATCAGGGGGCGAAAAGCTGTCTCCGAGTATGGTGGGGTAGTCATTGACCGGGTCAGATCTTAACCGAAGCAGCCCACATTGGTTTATTCCAGGTGTACGAGGAGGCAGCTTTTCGCCCCTTTTTTCTTAGACTGTATCCAGTTTTACTGTAGCGTCTCCAGAGCCTTTAGGGCCGAGTATATTAGATTGCGAACGCTATGGTTCAATATGATACGCTCTATCAGTTCCTCATTCACGCCTTGATCGTAAATTGATTACCATCTCTCACTGGATAAACGGATGAGAGTCACTTATTGTAAGTGGCTGAGCAGTTAGTTGCTCTTCGTTTTCCGTTTCTTTGTCTCTTTCTGATTTCGATGTCTGAAAACAGGTATGTCCAGTAAATCGATACAGTATACGGTGTTGGCCCGCCGCTTCCGGCCTCAGAATTTTTCGGAAGTTGTCGGACAGGGAATGGTGGCCCAGGCACTGCAGAATGCCATCCGCGGCGACCGTGTCGCGCACGCTTATTTATTTACCGGTGCGCGGGGTGTGGGAAAAACATCAATGGCCCGCATTCTGGCCAAAGCGTTGAATTGCCCTCATACCCAGGATGGAATCCCTTGTGGCACGTGTGAAGTCTGCCAGAATATTTCTGTGGGCAGCGATGTCGACGTACTGGAAATCGATGGTGCTTCAAATCGCGGGATTGATGATATTCGTTCGTTGCGGGCGAATGTGAATGTCCGGTCCATGCGATCAAAATATAAGATCTACATCATTGACGAAGTTCACATGTTAACCAAGGAAGCGTTCAATGCCCTGTTGAAAACGCTTGAAGAGCCGCCTCCCAATGTGAAGTTCATCTTCTGTACGACCGAACCAAACAAGCTGCCCGATACAATTCTCTCCCGCTGCCAGCGATTCGATTTCGGGTACATTGAAGAGAACAGTATCTGTGATCGACTCAAACAGATTGCGGAAGCCGAACAGGTCAGCGTATCTGATGAGGCAATCCAACTGGTCGCGCGTCGCGCGGGTGGATCGATGCGGGACAGTCAATCTATTTTTGATCAACTGCTCTCGTTTGGCGAGTCCCATCTGACGGCGGAAAGTGTCCATCGGATCCTGGGGACCGCGAGTGATGAACGACTGATTCAACTCATAGACGCCTTGATTGAACAGCAGCGGGATGTGGCGCTGACCCACTTCGATGCGGCTCTGAACGCAGGCGTGCAGTTGAATGAGTTAGTCGATCAACTGCTGAATTATCTGCGGGATTTATCTGTTGTGGCAACGGGTGCCTCGCAGGTCACCCTGCTTTCGATCTCAGAAGGGAATCGGGCCAGTCTGCAGCGCCAGTCCGAGGCCTGGGGAATTCAAACCTGCCTGGCCGCGTTTCAGATTCTGAATGAAGCCCGTAACCGGATGTTTCGTGCCAGTCATGGTCGTGCCCTGGTGGAACTGGCATTGATACGGATGTCCCTGCTCGAGGATCTGGACCTGCTAAGCCAGTTTCTGTCATCAGGGGGACAGTTACCAGCTGCTCCGACCGCAGTGAGGCAGGCTTCACCCCGCCTCTCAGCTTCTGAGGTTTCACAACCAGTTTCTGAGGCACCAGCTACTCCCGTAGAGCGTCCTGAACAGCCGACTGATCAAAAAAAAATTGAAAAAAAAAATGAAATTCAATCGCCAGTAGCATCAGAACCCGTTGAAAATTCAGCTCCTGCAGCAGAAACAGTCCCGTTTCGAGCCGGAATGGAAAGTTTATTGTTGTCGCAACTTATTGAGAACACTAAGGATTTGTTAAAAGATTCCGTGAAAGGTGTGACGTCAATAGCAATTTCTGGGCCGAAACAGCTGGATTTACAATTCTCTAAGAGCTATAATTTCTCAAAGCAATACTGCGAACGGCCGGAAATGCTGGCCCGCCTCGAAAATTCACTGGAAAAGGTGACTGGAGAACGGATTAAAATTCGTTTGATTGTTCAGGAAGCCCCGACGGAACCCGAGGATGCAGCTGACAAACAAAACAGACCATCGGTTGCGCAACAGCGAGCGGAACAGCGTGAACTGGCCCCTGCTGCAGATGAATTTCTGCAGGAAGCCCTTTCCGTGTTTAATGCACAAAGTGTGAGAGTCGATGTTTTAAAAGTTCAGGCAGAAGAGAAAAAAGAGGATTCGTGACCATGTTCAAAGGACTGGGAAATATCGCCGGCATGATGAAGCAGTTTTCAGAAATGCAGGGCAAAATGACGGAGATGCAGGAAAAACTGGGGAAGCTTCGCTTTGAAGGCTCTGCCGGTGGCGGCATGGTCAATGTAGAAGCAAATGGCCAGCAGAAGATTCTGGGGGTCAAAATTGACCAGACTCTGCTGGAGAGCGGCGACCGCGAGATGCTGGAAGATCTGATCACGGCAGCGACCAATCAGGCATTGGACAAAGCGCGCGAAGGAGCTGCCGAACAGATGTCACAAATCACCGGTGGCATGAATATACCCGGTCTGGATGAAGCGCTTTCGAAATTCAACCCTAATTCCTGATCAGGCGTTTGAGGTCTTTCGATTCTGTCTCTGTCACGGATTGCAATCCGTCTGTTTCAAATTTTTTGAAGAGTCATTTTATGTCGCTACGTGGAAGAGAGAGTCAGTCTCATCCTTATGGTACCAGTGTGGGGCAACTGATTGATCAGTTTGCGACACTGCCTGGAATCGGTCGTAAATCTGCTGAGCGGCTTGCGCACTACATCCTGTCCATTCCGGAACCACAGGCCCGCCAGCTGGCAGATGCCATCAACGCCGTCAAGCAGTCGGTGCGTCCCTGTTCCGTCTGTTACAATCTTACCGAACAGGAAGTCTGTACCATCTGTTCCGATTCCCGGCGTGACAAGAAACTGGTCTGTGTGGTCGAGCAGCCCCGGGATGTAGTCTCGCTGGAAGCGACCAGTTCATTTCAAGGCGTTTATCACGTATTGCAGGGACGGATATCACCACTGGAAGGGATTGGACCGGATAACCTGACGATCAATGCCCTGATTCGACGCGTCAAACAGGATGGGGTCACCGAAATTATCATGGCGACCAATCCGACGCTGGAAGGTGATGGAACCGCACTTTATATCTCCAATCTGCTGGAACATGAAAATGTGGAAATCACCCGGCTTGCCCGCGGTATTGCCTCCGGGAGTGTGCTAGAGTTTGCTAATAAAGAGATGTTATCAGACGCGTTACAGGGACGGCAGAGATTTTGAAATCTCCCGTATTTCATTTGTTCCATTTAATATTTATTTGTAAGACAACAACGGATTTGGATTCGGATAATACATGCATCTGAATATTTCACAACAAATGAAACTGGGGCAGCAGATGAAGCTGGCTCCCCGGATGATCCAGTCCATGGAGATTCTGCAGCTCCCTTTACAGGCGCTGGAAGAACGCATTGATCAGGAGCTGGCAGAGAATGTCTGCCTGGAACGTATCAGCGACAACGAGAATACACCTGATACCGAGACGGAACAGATGCGGGAACAGGCCAACTCGGATTCCAACAGTCATGAAATTGACGAAAAGGAAATGGTTGCCGGCAGCGAGCAGAATAACGAGTCCGATTTTGAACGACTGCTGGAGATGGCCGAACAGTGGCCTGAAGACAATGTGACCTCGGCGACGAAACCTTCTTCCAATCGTATCAGCGATGATATCGAACGCAATAATGATGCGGTCGCCAATATTACCGAACGACAGCAGACGATCAACGAATACCTGGTTGAACAGTTTCATTACTTCAACTGCTCTCCGGAAATCAAAGAGTTTGGCGAATACCTGATTCAGAACCTGGACCATAATGGTCGCCTGCAAAGCTCCCTGCCCGAGATTGTGCAGGTGTATGGACATAAGATAACTCAGGAAGAAGCGGAAACCGCCCTGCATCTGATTCAAAAATGCGATCCGCCTGGCGTGGGAGCCCGGGACCTGCAGGAATGCCTGTTGTTGCAGTTGAAGCCAGATGCGCCCTATCGCGATGTGCTGGTGACTCTGATCACTTCCCACCTGGATGACTTGGGGCAGAATCGACTGCCTGTGATTCAACGCAAGACCGGCTATTCGATCGATATGATCAAGAACGCCATGTCGTACCTGCGGTATCTGGATCCGTTTCCCGGTCGGGGATTCGAATCAGAGCCCGTGCTCAAAGTGACGCCGGATGTGTTTGTGAAACTGGACAAAGACGGCAAATACGTGGTCGAGCTGGAAAACGAATACACGCCTCCCCTGCGTATCAGCCGGGGTTATGCCCAGATGCTGCGTAACAAAGCCGACGATCAGACCAAAGACTACATCAAAAAGAAAATCGACGCTGCCAAGTGGTTGATCGAAGCCATCGAACAGCGACACAGTACACTGAAACGGGTCGCCCAGGCGATTGTGGATTTCCAGACCGAGTTTCTGGATAACGGACCTGAGTTCATCGTCCCCTTAAAAATGCAGCAGATTGCCGACGTGGTCGGGGTCCACGTGACAACGGTTTCGCGTGCCGTCGATGACAAATGGATCCAGACTCCCCGCGGACTGTATCCCCTGAAACGCTTCTTTGGTGGTGGGACGAAAACCTCCGATGGTGAAGACGTCGCCTGGGGCATCATTCGCCTGAAACTCAAGGAAATCATTGATGGGGAAGATAAGAATAAGCCCCTCAGCGATGATGCCCTTGTGGACGCCTTGTCCCAGGAAGGCTATAACCTCGCCCGCAGAACGGTGACCAAGTATCGGAAAGCGATGAATATCCCGTCTTCCCGTCAGCGACGTGAATATTAACCAGACTCAGAGCTGATGCTGCCAGCCACTTCGTTTCAGGGAGATACGGGAGCCATCTTCCTGCAGCAGAAATGCCCCCTGCTCTGCTGTGATTTCACCCAGATGCGTCAACGCGATTGCGAGGGGATTCTGTTTCAGCAGTCGTTGTCCTTCGTCGGGTGAGACGGTAAACAGCAACTCGAAGTCCTCTCCGTCAGAGATCGCTTTCTGCAGACGCTCTGCAGAGGAAAGTTCCGTGGAGATGAGCGGGCTGATCGGAATCTGTTGCGACCGGATCACCGCACCCACGCCCGATTCTTTCAGAATATGCTGGAGATCCGAAGCCAGCCCGTCGCTCAGATCGATCATCGATTTGATGGTCACGGTTTCCCTCAGGGTGGCTGCTTCCCTGACGCGGGGTTGAAATGTCAGGTGATGCGAACCGAGGCTTCCCCCCAGCGCGCCTGTCACGAAGATCCAGTCGCCTGGCTGAGCGCCAGAGCGTTTTACGGAATGTGACTGTGCAGCGGTGCCGAGGATGGCGACATTGATCACCAGCGGGCCGTCCCAACTGTTCGTGTCACCGCCGGCGAGTTGTGTCTCAAATTCTGCTGCAAGTTGCATGACGCCCTGCATCACTGATTTAGCAAATTCGGAACCCCGTGATCGAGGCAATGCCAGACTGACGAGTGCCGAATGAGGGGTGCCCCCCATGGCTGCCAGATCACTCAGATTGACGGCCAGGGCTTTGCGACCGGCCAGTTCGGGTGTGGCGGGAGGAAATGTGAAATGTGTCCCCTCCATCAGCATGTCAGTCGCCAGTAACAGTTCTGAATTCGCCGATGGCTGCAGTATTGCCGTATCATCGCCGATTCCCAGCAGGTCTGAATGCGACGTGCCCCCCTGTGAACGAATCCATTCAATGAGTTCAAATTCGTGAAATGCAGTCATAATGATACGGTCTGAGGCAATGATGTCTTTGGGCTTGAAAGACGTACAACGCCTTCCTGTCAACAGCCTATCATAACAGTTTCTGCTCTCGGCCTGCGAGTGTGCTCAATCTGGTTTTATGACGCTGGCAGGATCTGAGCGCTGTTGGTCTCAGCACTGTTAATAAAAGAACCCGACACTCGTGGAAAGAGTGCCGGGTTTGATGGATCAGTATGAACTGATTGATGGATCTATTATAAACTATGGTTCTCTCAATACCGGCCTGACAAGACTTTACGGCGAACTCGTCAGGTTGAGCGGCAGATGACCATAGAGGGTTTCATTCTTGCGGAGAATATAAAACTTCAGTGGGTTGAAGCTGGGGAGCTTCGAGTTGCTTAAGACATAAGAAACGTTGCTGAGGTTAACGGTTTCCCAGATATGCAGTCCGACGAGAATGTCGCCGCGACGCATGCCGTTCATGGCTGCCGGACTCTGGGGACGCACTTCTTCGATCAGCATGCCCCCCTCGTAACGGGGATTGAGCAGATGCTTTTGGGTTTCAGGAACTTTGCTGATGCGGATTCCCAGGACTTCCCAGGTCTTTTCAAGTGTGGGGTCGTTCGAGATCTCATTATTCTGTGCCCGTACGATGGGAGCACTGACTGGTGTGGTCCGCACAACCGAACCGCTGTCGGCCAGCGTGATCTGCACGGTCTGTGTTTTTTCTTCCCGGCGGATTAACAGGTCAATCGTATCACCGGGCTTGTGTCCCATGAAAGCACGTTCCAGGTCAACACGATCCACAACGTTGACGGAACCGGCCTTCATGACGATGTCATCTTTCTTGAGACCGGACTTTTCAGCGGGGCTGTCTTTGGCTGGTTCGCCGAGTACCAGCATCTGTTTGTCGCCCTGTTTAATGTCGTTAGCCAGGATACCATGGTAGGTGTGATCCAGGAATTCTGTGCTGATCAGGTCGGCAATAATTTTGCGGGCATCATCAATGGGAATGGCAAAGCCGATTCTCTGGGCACCGGCACGAATCGCCACGTTAATCCCCACAACTTCGCCATCAAGGTTCAGCAGCGGACCACCACTGTTACCGGGATTGATACTGGCGTCGGTCTGAATCAGATTTTTATAAGATTGTTTTTCGTTGACTTCAACGTCCCGCGACAGTGAGCTGATGATGCCGGAGGTGACGGTGTGTTCGTATCCAAACGCGTTGCCGACCGCGATCACGGTTTCGCCCAGCATCAGGTCCGAAGAGGTTCCCGGAGGCATTACCGTCAGTTTTTTGTTGGGATCAATCTTGATGATCGCCAGATCCTCACTCTGATTGGACGAAATCACCCGCGCATTATAGGTGCTGCCATCCAGCATCGTGACGCGCAACGAATCGACTCCATCAACCACATGGTGGTTCGTGACGATGTATCCACGGGGGTCCACGACGATACCGGTTCCCATCCCATTGACTTTGCGGTTTTTTCCAGAACCGAAAAGCGAGTCTTCTGAACGGGCCGTTTTCTCACTGTGAATGTTAACCACAGAAGTCTTGGCACGTTCAATAGCGCGAACAAGGGGTGTTTTCCGTATGTCGGAAGCAACACTGTTCTCACAAAATGCCACTGATCCTGTTACAATCAGAACAGCGCACATGGTGAGTTTAATAAAGCACTTAATCATTCGGTGGCTCAGTTCATCGAGGTGGAGGTGCGATTGCTCGCGAGTCCTAGTTCCATCTACCGACCGGAGGCGATCCATCAATGCTCCGTAGAACTGCATATCGGAATGATTTAATAAGCGCCTTAATCATGAACAGAGTCTGTGGAATAGTTTACCTAGTTCACAACCCACCACTCTAGGCAATCCATGCCGGTTAAGCGGTCTGTAGTTTCGATAAAATATCGCAGAGATGGGAAAATGTCTCATGCCCACAGGGGGCAGAGTCTCTGGATGTGGCGAGATTCAACCAGATATACGTAAGTGGAGCGACTGTAGGCTCCTGCGATCTGAATCTTGAGATCGATTTCATTTATTTACGATTTTATCGAGTTTCTTTTTTAACACTTTTTTCTGCTCAGCCGGCGCTTTCTCGATTGCCTGAGTGAGAGTATGGGATGCTTTGTCCAGATGCTGATCTGCCTGATACGCAGTCGCCAGCGTGTCCAGTAGATTCCAGTCATCGAAACGGGGCAATTCACACGCCTTCCGGGCATGTTTGACTGCCAGAACCGGGTTTTGAAATTTTGTGTCAGAGCAGGTTGCATATAACCAGGCGATATCGTTATGGGCCACCGCTGAAGCAGGGTTAAGCTCCAGTGCTCTCTGGTAATCTTTGATTGCGGATTCAAACTCGGACTGCTGTTCCCAGATGGCAGCACGATTGCTGAATACTTCGGATACGAAGTTGTTGGCCTTGATTGCCTGGTTGAAATCCTGCAATGCCTGATCGAACTGATTTAATTCCCGATGGGTGATTCCCCGGGCATTCAAAGCGGCCACCATATGAGGCTCCTGTTGGATCGCTTTTGTCAGATCATCCACTGCAGAGTCCAGCTGTTTCTGTTCCAGTCTGATCAGACCGCGTATGTAGTACGCGTTGGCATCTTTCGTACTCAGTTGAATGGCGTGGTTCAGATCAGCGAGCGCCAGATCATACTCCCGCTGCAGCCGCCGGATATTTCCCCGATTGACATAAATGGGGGCGTTCTCCGGTTTGAGCTCCAGTGAGGCCGCAAAGTCCGACAGTGCCGCGGGATAATTCTTCAGGACCTGTTGAGCGATTCCTCTTAAATGATAACGCTCGGCGGTCGGCTCGGTTTCAATAAACTGATCAAGAACAGAAATCAGATCCTCCGCTGATTTCAGTTCTGCTGCTTTAATCCAGCCCCCCTGCAAAGGAATCCAGAGCCATTCCTGGTTCCGCTGAGTCGCGACCAGCACTTCTCCCGGGTTCAACTGACGTAAGACTCCACTGCCGGTCTTCAGCTCCGCCCCTTGTGTCGCCACGATCATAGTCTCGGAAAAGATCTCTGGCTGCCCGCAATATGTGTACTTAAGACCATACGGACTGATCACCAGAAGCAGAGTCAGCTTGTACAGAATGAATTTTAAGGTTGTGTTCATAGATGCTTGCCTAATATTGACTTAACTATTCAATCCAGAGAATTGTTAGTTTTTTGATATAATTAGTATAATTCGTAGAATTCCTATATTAACATGTTATTCTATAGCAATGTTCGACTCTTTCCCAAACTAAAGGGAATGAGAAAACAGAGATTATTCATTTTTTCGCATCATGAATATCAAAACAATATGAGCCAGACAACATGAGCCAGATAACATGAAAGGGGAGAATCGTGAAACCAATGCTTAAGTTACTTTGTGCTGTGGGAGCCATCATGATGATGACATCGGCAGCCCAGGCAGGAAAGTGTCATTCACAGCAGTGTTGCGTGAGTGCAGCACCTTGTGTAAGCGGCTGTAATCCATGCGCGACCGTCGCATGTAAACCGGCATGCAGGACTGTGGAACGAACTGTAATGGTTCCCGAAATGGTCACCGAAGTCCGTAAGGTCAACTGCACTGCCTATCGCACCGAAACGCGGCAGCGGGATGTGACGATTTATGAAAAAGTTCCAGAGATCAGAGAGGTCAATCATACTTATACCGTGATGGTCCCCGAGGTCCGGACCCGCGAAGAAAAGTATGTGGTCTGCAAGCCGGTCTGGCAGACGTCCCAAAAGACGTACACGGTCAATGTGCCTTACTATGAAACACAGACCGGAGTCCGTCAGGTTGAGAAAACATTCTGGAAAGATGTGGAGCAGCAGTATACGGTCAATGTCCCCTATACCGAAAAACGGACTGCCACCCGCCAGGTTCAGAAAGTGGTCATGAAGGACGTGGTTCAGGAATATACAGTGAATGAGCCTTACACAGTCAAGCGAGAAGGCACGCGGACTGTGATGAAATGCGTTCCCGTCAAACAGTACCGCACTGTCTGTGAAGATCAGGGGCACTGGGAAGACCGTCCGATCGAAACAGCGTGCCCTGCTCCTGTCTGTGGTGGTTGTGGAACTTGTGGTGACTGCTGCCAGCCAGCCTGTGTTCCCGTCTGCACACAACGCGTCTGGGTTCCTAAAATCGTGCAGAAGCAGGTCGAGTACACCGCCTATCGTCAGGAATGCGTGCAGGTACCCTTTACCTATGAGGTTCAACTTTGCAAGCCGGTCACTAAAACCAGAACCGTTCAGGTCTGTGAAACCGTGTGTGTGCCGGAAAAATACACATACGATATCCAGCTCTGTAAGCAGGAAGTAAGGACCCGTATGGTTAAAGTCTGTGAGGTGAAATGCGTGCCTCAGGAATTTACTTACCAGGTTCAGAAGTGCCGACAGGAAACACGAACCTGTGATGTGAAAGTCTGCTCGTTCGTCAAAGAGGAAAAATCACGACTGGTAAACTATACGGTCTGTGTACCTCAGCAGAAATCCTGCACACGAAAAGTGACCGTTTTCAAATGCGTGCCTCAAGTTGTGCAGCAGGCCTATACGGTTTGTGTGCCTTACACAGTACAGAAAGAAGTTCAGGTTCAGGTCTGCCGACAGGTGGCAAAGAAAATCGCCGTACAGGTACCTGACTGTGCTCCCTGTCCCACAGATTGCACTACCTGCAATTAACATGGAATCAGTCTGAATCGGTTTCAATCAGATGAGAATCAGCCTCATACTTTCGGGTATGAGGCTTTTTTAATAGACTGGATGGCAGAACACTTTCCGGACGATTCCAGCAACGAGAAGACTGATGACTGATTCCGCTTTGAATTCTAACCGACCCGAACGATTTGATGACGAGTTTGACCGTCTGCTTCAGACGATCTCGAAACTGTCTGAAAACGGTGATTCCGAGACGGCATGGCCTGCGGCAGCCTGGGAGGCAATCAGGCAGGCAGGAGTTCTGGGCTGGAACGTACCGCTGGAATTCGGCGGGGCCGATCTGAATCCTGTGGAGATGACGTTCGGCTATATCAGACTTGCCGAGGCCTGTCTGACCACCACTTTCGTTCTGACCCAGTTCAATGCGGCCTGTCAGCGGATCAACTGGTCGCAGGACCAGGAGTTGAAAACCAGGGTCTTCAAGGAACTGGCAGCGGGCGAGAAATTTGCCACCGTCGGGATTTCTCACCTCACGACATCGCGTCAGCACTTAAGCAAACCATCGGTGACCGCAGAGCGAGTACCAGCGGGCTGGAAGCTGGACGGCTTTGTGCCCTGGGTGACCGGAGCAGTCCATGCCGATTACATCGTTACCGGTGGCGTGTGTGAAGAGGGAAGCCAGATCCTGGCACTGGTTCAGACCGATCAGGAGGGAGTCGCCCCGCAGCCGCCCATTGAAATGTTATCGATGACGGGTTCTCAAACCGGTGCCGTGAAGCTCAACCAGGTCATCGTGCCAGATCAGTGTCTCATCGCGGGCCCGGTAGAGAACGTGATGAAACGGCCCGACGGCCAGGGAGGCGCCAGATCTCTGACGACATCAGCACTCGCGCTGGGAGTTGCCGGCAGAGCAATAGCGAAACTCGGTGAAGAAGCAGCGAAGCGTCCCGACCTGCTGGAGATATACCAGCCGTTCAATACTGAATGTGAAGGCATCTGCGCTGAAATGTTTGCAACCCTGAAAGCCGGAACTTTGAACGGCGGATTTTCCGAAAATATTCGCGGGCAGTCGAATTCGCTGGTTCTGCGTGCTTCCCAGGCACTGCTGGCTGCGGTCAAGGGAGCCGGTTTTGTCAAAGGGCATCCCGCTGAGCGCGCCATTCGCGAGGCGATGTTTTTCCTGGTTTGGTCCTGCCCGCAACCGGTGGTGCATGCCAACATGAAAGAGTTTGCCTGCGTACTCGATTAAGCTTAAGCAGACTCGCGTTCTGCTATTTTTCGCCGGCGAGTGCTTCCGCCAGATTAATCACATGATCCCGCACGCGACGCAGGGCATTTAATGTCGACGTGTACGAGACATTGATATAAGGATCCACCTTTTCAGCTGACAGGTACTCCAGGTGTTCGCGCTGCAGTGTTTTGACCTTGTGTTTGATTTCTGTTCCGGAGCGAATCGTAGCAGAAACCACATCGGTGTGAGACTGCTGGTAAGCGGTCGTCACATGGTTCAACTGCTTTTCAACCATCGTGAGCAGATCCAGCAGTGAATTATTATGGGCGTCATCAAAGACCCTGCCCTGCTTGTTTAATTTGAGCCTGAATTTGGCAATCCGCTGCAGGTAGTCACTGATCGATTCGTATTCATCCGCCATGCGCAACTGGCAACGTCCTTTGGAAATGACTTCCTGTGTCAGATCCATGGCCAGCAGATGGGTGATGTAGCTGGTCACTTCATCCTGCATCCGATCCAGATCTTCTTCATACTGAAACAATTTCTCAACATCTTCCGGTTCGGGTTTCTCTCGCGACAGGATCCGGTATAGGATCTGGGCCATTTCATCACACATCACTCCCATTTTAATCACGACTCCCCGTGACTGATCAATGGCCAGCGCCGGCGTTTCCAGGATGCGGATATCCAGACTTTGCAGATGGGAGATTTCCTGAGGCTGATCTTTGACGAGCCGTGTTAATAACGTGGCAATGATTCCGGAAAACGGCAGGAATACAATCGTATTGACAATGTTGAATACCGAGTGAGTGGCTGCAATCGCCAGGGGCGCGTTGGAGTAGATGGTTTCCCCATTCACCACGGCTGTCTGGGTCACATCGACATCAATGATCCAGGGGATGAAACGGACGTACCAGAAGAAGATCGTCGAAATCCAGATGACACCTGTAATATTAAACAGAAAGTGGAAATAAGCGGCACGGCGGGCATTGGTCGTGGTGCCGATGGAAGCCAGTAGCGCAGTGACGGTGGTGCCGATATTTTCTCCGAGAACCAGGGCAGCAGCCGTTTCAAAGGGGATCAAACCGGTTGTCGCCAGGGAGATCGTAATCCCCAGCGTGGCAGATGAAGATTGCACCAGTACCGTCAATATGCAGCCCACCAGCATGCACTGGTAGAGTCCGATAAATGTGTTAGCCTGGAACTGCAGAAACCAGGTCTTGAATTCGGGCATATCTTTGAGAAATGCACAGGCATCTTTCATGAGATCCAGCCCGAAAAAGACCATACCCACCCCCATGATGGCTAACGCGGTGTAGCGCAGTTTTTCATTTCTGGAAAACAGGTAAACAAACGCGGAAACCCCCAGAATGGGCAGACCATACTTGCCGATTTTCAGCACGAGAATCCAGCCTGTCACCGTGGTCCCGACGTTCGCACCCATGATCACACCGATGGCCTGGGTCAGCGACATCAGGCCCCCGTTCACGAAGCCGACGGTCATGACGGTGGTCACAGAACTGGACTGAACCAGTACAGTGACCAGGAACCCGACGAGTGTTGCCAGGATCCGGTTATTGGTGACAGCACCGATCAGCCGCCGCAAACCGGCTCCTGCAATCGATTGAAGCCCCTGGGACATGTATTTCATTCCCAGGAGGAAGATCCCCAGACCTCCGATGAGGGTGGTCGTCATTTCAAACATTTTGTCTTTGAACCTATCGTGTTGGTAATTACCCCAAAGAACAGGAATGGGGGTGTCTGGCAGGTGTTCATCTGAATTGATTGTTGTTAAGATTGTGCTTATTTATTATGAAGATTTGGTGATTTTACAAGGCTCTGAGCGGACTGTCTTTCAAGACAGAACTAAAATTATGACGCTGGTCCTTGTGCGTGGGAGTCTCTGACGGTAAATCAGTTCATAGGCTGGTCTGAGACCGGTTCACGCGAAAATAGAGAGAAAACAGGGAAACCTGTTCAGGTGTCAGAGAAATGAGCCCCCGTAGCTCAATTGGATAGAGTGCTGGCTTCCGAAGCCAGAGGTTGCTGGTTCGAGCCCAGCCGGGGGTATTTTCGAAACAAGAGATACTACAAGTTTCAGATCAGTTCCCTGATCGGTGCGCCGTGTGGCAATATAGGCATGGGGCGGCCGCTGAGGTCGAGGAACTCGTGGTTCTGGTCGATGCCCAGGAAATGGTAGACGGTTGCCAGCAGATCGTTGGGATCGAGCTTGTTATCTTTGGCGTATTCCCCCTTGGCGGTCGTTGAGCCGATTACCTGTCCCATGGGAGCACCACCCCCGGAGACCAGGACCGACATCGCACCCGGCCAGTGGTCGCGGCCCGGTTGCATGACTTTGCTTTTCGTTCCCGGCTGTACGGTGATGCGGGGCGTGCGACCGAATTCACCCGAGACGACCAGCAGCACTTTTTTATCCAGGCCACGGGCGTAAATATCTTCAATCAATGCAGAGACAGCCCGGTCGAACGGCGGCATCCGCACACCCAGGTCGTAATACAGGTCGCCGTTGATCGCGTGGATATCCCAGTTGCCATGGATGCGGTTTTTCTCGGTGCCGGGGATGTCTGGATTGTTCATATACATGGTGACGAAGCTGGTGCCCGCTTCGACCAGACGTCGTGCCAGCAGGGCGCGCTGGCCCCATTTGTGTCTGCCATAGCGATCGCGGGTGGCGTCGCTCTCCTGTGACAGATCAAAAGCTTTGCGGGCTTTGTCACTGGTGAGCATACCCAGTGCCTGCTCGTTGATGCTGTCGAGCGCTGCCATCGAACCATGCAGGTCGACGTCTCTACGGAAGTTGTCAAACGATTGCAGCAGACTCAGCCGGTCATCGAGTCGATCTTTGACACTGTTGGAAACCGAGAGGTTGGGCACGGTATAGCCCGGGGCACCCGGATTGCCGCCGACAACAAAAGGCATCGCAGATTCTCCCAGGTAAGCGCTGCCACCACCATACGCGCGGGCAGAACTGGCAACGTAGTTGGGTACACCCACGCGACGCTGTTCGCGCATTTTGGCGACAATCGGTCCGACCGTGGGAAATTCCGAGATCGGATTGACGCTCTGTGTTTTACGACCGCTCAGGAAACGGACCGAGCCGCGGGCGTGTTGTGAATCTTCATGCGAGATCGAACGAATGATCGAAAATTTGTCCGCGACTTTGGCGTGCAGCGGGAGCAGTTCGCAGATTTCCATGCCGGGAGCCCGGGTCGAGATGGGATTGAGCTGCCCGCGGTAATCGCTGGGGGCATTCGGTTTCATGTCATACGTTTCCATGTGACTGGGCCCGCCCAGCAGCCAGATGAAAATTACGGCGGTATCTTCCCGGTTCCCTGCCTGGGGATTGAGCGAATTGGCCAGCACGCGCTGCCGCAGCAGGTCGGCGAGCCCCAGCCCTCCCAGCGCCATGTAACCGGCTTCCAGAAAACTGCGTCGTGACATCGGTCCGGGACAGTAAATGGAACGGTCAGCACTCATGGAGTTACCTCTGGCATGCAGAAACAGGCAGGAAAATCAGAGTACTACCGGGAGATCCCGGGAAAGTACATAAGCAGGAATTACGCAGGATTGTTAAGTTGCGATTCTAGCCGGGCGGCTGGATACACACAAGCGGAAATTGATGCGTCTGGGGTTTCCGGCTGATTTTCTGCACTGGTTCCTTCCCTGCAGGCGCGCATACTGGGCCTGTCAGGGAGTCCTGCTGGTTTTCAGGAGTTCATTCAGAGTAGTCAGTCGGTTTAGTAACCGTGGCGGGACGTCAGGAGAGTGCGGGGGTGGGGTTCCGTCCGGACAGGGGCAGGAAAGCGCGGGAGCGCTTCCTCCAGCTGTCCAATTTTCTGGAACCAATTCAGGAAATCGTGCCACAAAAAGCGAGAGAAAACTGTGAGTTTCCACGCGCTGATTCCTGGTTGGATATTTCCTGGGTCACCGTTTGCTTAGCCTGCTCGGGGCGGGAAATCTGAATCTCCCGGGGAGCAGCGATGCCGATGCGGACGGCTCCTTTTCTGTTATCCAGAATCGTGATCTGGATGTTGTCTCCAATTTGAATGGTTTCGTTGATTTTGCGGGATAAGACCAACATTAGTAGACTCCTTCTAATCAATGTGGAAGAGTAGTGTGTGTAGAACAATCGTGTAGATTGCCTGTTGTGGGGCTGGAAACGGTTCGATTTTACAATCGTGGGGTCGTTCCGCTTGTTACCGAAATTCTGTCAGGTTCGGTAGGTAGAATCAGGCAACCAAGGGCATTAATGAGTCAGTTATTCAACTCAATTCAGCAGTAATTTGCTGTCGCGTCTCTCAATGTAACCAGGCGCTCGCACCTCCAGCGGCGAGCATGCGGCCGGCACCTGCCGGGCAAGTAGTTGATTGCTGGCGCGAAATTTAGCTCTTCCTCTTTTTTTATGCAATACCATTTTTGACAATTTTACAAAATTATGTGTTTCATCAGTAGGATGTCCCGTCTCCTGATTTTGTGATTTAAGCGAAAGTGTAGTCTGGATAAGACTTTCAGTACGCATCGAATCTGAGACTTCTTTTGCATTCTCTGGTCGGGGGAAATACAATATCACCAGCAACCACGCCAGCCTGAGCGCTTTCGACTACTGCCTGACTGCATCCATGAGTTCCTTGCCGCAGAGAACTCTCTGCATGTATCCAGTAGATTCGGATCCAGGCGGACAGAATTCCTTTTAGACGGGAAGCATGAAATGATCGATTGTCAGAGAAAAAATGCAAGGTTTCATTGCAGGCAGGGGACATTCACTGTGTCTGGTTTGATTCTGCTTTTGTTAATGTCGCCAGTGGCTTCAGCAGGCTTTGACTCTGACGAACCGATCGAAGCCCGTCGTCCTGACATCCCTGTCGCGGCAACCGGTTCAATGCTGGCTGCTGAGGATCTCGCGGAACAGGCGAAGTCCTCTGTTGTTGCCGTTTCCTATGCGGGCCGCGATGGTCAGCAGGCGGGACTGGGAACCGGTTTTGTGATCAGCGCTGATGGTCTGATTGCGACGAACCTGCACGTGATTGGTGAAGCACGACCGATATCGGTGCAGTTTACTGACGGAAAGAAATACGACGTCAAAGAGGTCTATGCAACGGATCGACAGATGGATCTGGCTGTGCTCAAGGTGGAAGCGAAAGATTTGTCTCCGTTACCCCTGGCGAAACCCGGTTCCCTGAAGCAGGGAGCAGAAGTCATCGCGCTGGGTAATCCTCAGGGGTTACGTTACAGTGTAGTGAAAGGGGTGAATTCGGGAACCCGTGAAATTGATGGGAAGCCCATGATTCAACTGGCGATTCCGATTGAGCCGGGAAACAGTGGCGGCCCGGTTCTGGATGCGCAGGGACATGTCCAGGGAATTGTGACTTTGAAATCTGCCGTCACACGGAATCTGGGTTACGCAGTGAATATCAGCGCTCTCAAGGGGTTGCTGGAAAAACCGAACCCGGTGCCCATGAACCGCTGGTTGACTATCGGAACGCTCGACGAGCGGCACTGGAAACCGCTGTTCGGCTCGCGCTGGCGACAGCGTGCCGGTCGCATCATGGTAGAAGGATTCGGATCTGGCCTGGGCAGTCGTTCGCTGTGCGTTTCCCAGGAAGACCTGCCCGAACTTCCTTATGAAATTGCCGTCGAAGTCAAACTGGATGACGAGTCCGGCGCAGCGGGGCTGATCTTTTATTCGGATGAAAATACAAAGCATTACGGTTTCTATCCGAGTAACGAGAGTTTACGGATCAGTCGCTTTGATGGTTCGGATGTGTTTTTGTGGCGGGTGCTTGAGGAAAAGAAATCCAACTCGTATCGTGCAGGGGAATGGAATCAGCTCAAAGTCCGCTTGGAGACGGACCGCATTCTCTGTTATGTGAATGATGAGCAGGTTTTCGAAGTCAGGGATCAGCGCTATACCCAGGGAAAAGCGGGGTTGGCCAAGTTCAGAGACACGGTGGCATCCTTTCGGGGATTTCAGGTAGCCCGCGATATTCCCCCCTACCGCCCTTCCAGGGAAACCGCACAGAAGATACTTGATCTGACTGAAGACCTGCGCGTAGATCGACCGCCACATGCTGCCCTGATTGAAGAGGTTGTCAAAGAAACGGATGAGAAGCGGGCACAACAGGCATTGCAGGAACGGGCTCGTTTACTCCAGAAGCAGGCCGAACGTCTGCAGCAGTTAGCCCAGTCGATCCACGAACGTGCCGTACGCGATGATCTGGAGCAGCTGTTCGAAAAGCAGAAAGAAGCAGACATCGACTTACTGACAGCCGCCCTGCTGGTGGCGAGGCTGGACAATGCGGAAGTGGAAGTGAAAACCTATCTCAACCAGGTCGCTGCCATGACAAATGAAATTCAGAAAATGCTGCCCGCCGAGGCGACCCCGAAAGCAAAACTCAAAGCACTCAATGATTACCTGTTTCGCGAAACCGGATTTCATGGAAGCCGCACGAATTACTACAGCCGTTCCAACAGTTATATCAATGAGACGATCGAAGATCGTGAGGGACTGCCGATTACACTGGCAATCCTGTATATGGAACTTGGACGACGGTTGGGCCTCGACATCGAAGGCGTGGGATTACCGGGGCATTTTGTGGTCCGTGTCAATTCGACTTCTGAAAAGGGGGAACTGGTTGATGTCTTCGAAGGAGGCGAAGTGGTGAGCGAGGAAGCCGCTCGGGCAATTGTTGTCTCTGCGAACAGTGGCCGCTTTGATGAAGAATTTCTCAAGGCCCAACCGAAAAAAGAAATCATTAAACGCATGCTGAGGAATCTGCTGAACCTGGCGCGAGATGATGAAGACGTCCAGGCAATGCTGCGGTATGTCGAGACGATGATTGCCATTGATGAAGATCTGCTGCAGGAACGCTGGTTACGGGCCGTCTTACGTTATCAGACAGGACGAATTTCCGAAGCGATGGCTGATGCCGATTTCCTGCTGGAAAAATCTCCAGAAGGGTTTGATCTGCGCCGCATCCACGAGTTTCGTGATTATCTGGAGACAGTAAAACAGTCTGAATAAGCAGAACGGCTGATTTGATTTGAGCGGTACGATCAGAGACGAGCTGGCTCAGACATGCTCTCTGCCGGCCGGTGTTGTCGGTCGAAATTAGTTTGCTTTCTGCTGACTGTCCGGCTGCGAACCCATTTTCGCAACCGTGGTACTATGGCATTCGTGATAATTATTCCTATACTCAACTGTTCATAAACCGTAATCGGATCAGGCAACGTTACAAAAAATCGGTTCAAATACTTTTATCTGCATCAGCACGGGATTAATTGTTCCCCACCTTTCGGGAACAATCTGGATTCAGGATGAAGCCGGTCTTGTGCACATCAGGCATGGATTGAAAATAGCATGAGAAAAATCGGTTCCCTTCCCAACGGGCAGCAGGCAAAACGGTTCGAAGACTATCTGCTGACGACAGGTGTGGAAATCAAGGTGGAACAGTCCGACGATCAATGTTCGATCTGGGTCTACGATGAAGATCAGATCGAACCCGCCAAACGGGAATTGCAGGAATTTTCTACAAATCCTGATGCCGAAAAATATCAGGACGCAACCCGGCAGGCAGACGCGATTCGTGAGTCGAAAATCAAAAAGGCAGCGGACACCGCCCGCAAACAGGTCAATGTCCGCGAGACCTGGAATCAGCCTTTCACCAGTCGCTGTCCGGTGACAGCGATGCTGATTGGTGTCTCTGTGGTTGTCTATCTATTTATGCAGACAAATGAGTATGGAGAACAGATCAGGCAGGCTTTGAGTATCAGCTCCTTTCAAACATCAGGTAACATGATCCGCTACAGCCCTTATCTTCTGGATATTCGCGAGGGTGAAGTCTGGAGACTGGTGACACCGATTTTTATTCATTTTCGTGGCTCTTGGGGACTACCTCTGCATTTGTTATTTAACTGTTTTATGACATATCAACTGGGTGGTGCGATTGAAATGAATCGCGGCAGTACCAAACTGGTATTACTTGTATTGCTGGCAGCGATTCCATCTAATCTGGCTCAGTTTTACTGGTCGGGGCCGTCGTTTGGAGGTCTGTCAGGCGTGGTCTATGGAATGTTCGGTTATATGTGGATGAAAAGCCAGTTTGACCCGCAGTCTTCTTTTAATATTCCTCCCAACATGGTCGTGATTCTGATTGGCTGGTTTTTTCTCTGTATGACGGGCGTCATGGGGCCTGTTGCCAACCTGGCGCATGCCGGGGGACTTGGAATGGGAATGCTGATTGGTGTCGGCATGACATTTTTAAAGCAGCCGGGCAAATCGAAATGAACTCGGGGAATTCTCGGAGTCAGTGATTGTTGCCCCTTCGGGAATCGCCTATAATTCGGACAATGAATTGAAGATGCTGTTGAGTAAAGGACTGACAAAATTGCTGACCCTCTCTAGTGGAGCGAAATATCGGATGATGAATCGACAAAAATGGAGTTTAACCGCAGGGGTACTTTTCGTAATGAGCTTTGCTTCCCAATCATTTCTGACAGCCGCTGATGCCCCTCCCCCACCAGAAAAAATCCGGACCGTAGAAGGCATTACCGAGTATTCCCTGGCGAACGGCATGAAAGTACTGCTGTTCCCCGATGCGTCCAGTCCCAAGGTGACCGTGAATCTGACATTGCTGGTCGGCTCGCGACATGAAGGTTACGGCGAAACCGGGATGGCGCACCTGCTGGAGCACATGTTGTTCAAGGGGACGCCTACCCATCAGAATGTTCCCAAGGAACTGCAGGCCCGCGGTGCCCAGTTTAACGGAACCACCTGGTATGACCGGACCAATTATTATGAAACATTGCCAGCCACCGAGGATAACCTGGAATTCGCGCTGAAGCTGGAAGCCGATCGCATGATGAATAGTTATGTGAAAGCCGAAGATCTGGCCTCTGAAATGACAGTGGTTCGTAATGAATTTGAGCGGGGAGAAAACAGTCCTTCCCGGATGCTGATGCAGAAGGTGATGTCCTCCGCGTTTGAATGGCATAACTACGGAAAATCGACCATTGGTAACCGGGCTGATATCGAACGGGTGCCCATAGACCGCCTGAAAAGCTTTTACAAAAAATATTATCAGCCCGATAACGCGGTTTTAATTGTTGCCGGAAAATTTGATACTGACGAAGCATTAGAACTGATCAACAAGTATTTTGGTACCATTCCCCGGCCCGAACGCAAACTGGATCAGACCTATACCGAAGAACCTCCGCAGGAAGGTGAACGCATCGTGACGCTGCGGCGGATTGGTGAAGTTCCCGTGGTGGGAGTCGTCTATCATATTCCGGCAGCTGCCCACAAAGACATGGCTGCCATTGACGTGCTGGAATCCACCCTCACTGATGATCCTTCCGGTGTCCTGTACCAGGCACTCGTGAAGACCAAAAAAGCATCCAGTGTGTCCGGTTCTCTGTTTGCCTTACATGATCCCGGTGTGCTGCGACTGATGGTAGAAGTCATCAAAGGCAATGATCCCCAGGTCATTCTGGGAATCATGTTTGATACGCTGCAGACCGTCAGGGAAAAAGGGATTTCCGCCGAAGACGTGACCCGCGCCAAAGAAAAACTGCTGAAGCAGTACGAGCAGGCCGAGAATAACAGCTCGCGGCTGGCTGTGGAGCTATCAGAATGGGTCGCGATGGGAGACTGGCGTCTGCGCTTCCTGTATCGGGATGCGCTGGAAAAAGTGACTCCGGAAGATGTCAAACGCGTGGCAGATGAATACCTGAGAGAAAACAACCGGACGGTGGGAATTTTTGTTCCCGTTGAAGAAAGTCAGAAAGTCACGATTCCGCAGATCGATGATATTGCGAAAATGATTGGTGACTACCAGGGACGTGAAACGGTTGCATTGGGGGAAGATTTTGATGTCTCGCCCGAGAATATCAATAAACGTACTACTGTCAAAGCACTCGCCAGTGGTGTGAAGGTGGCGATGCTCTCCAAAAAGACGCGCGGTGAAGAGGTCAATCTGAACATGACGCTCCGCTACGGGACTCTGGAAAGCCTGCAGGGCAAAAAGACGGCCTGTGAATTTCTGCCCGCGGTCATGAAGCGAGGCACAAAAAACAGGACGCGTCAAGAGATTGAGGACGAACTGAATAAGCTGCGTGCCCAGTTGAGTGTTTCCGGTTCACCCGGCGAAATCAATATCGCGATCAAAACCCGCAGCGAGAGTCTTTCCAAAGTATTAAGCATCCTCAAGGAAATTCTCCGCGAGCCGACCTTGCCGGAAAACGAACTGGATGTGCTGAAATCGCAGCAGATCGCGACCCTGGAAAAACAGAAAACCGACCCCCAGTCACGGGCCATTCTGTCAGTGCGAAGTCAACTTCGACCCTACCCGGAGTCAGATCCGCGGTATGTGCCGACGATTGAACAGGAAATTGAACGGATCAAAGCGTTATCACAGAGTGATCTGCAGTTGCTGTATGAAAACTTTATCGGCGGCTCGACAGGAGAAATCGCCGTCGTGGGTGACTTCTCTGAAGACGAAGTGTATGCCCAACTGGGATCCATGCTGGATGACTGGAAGTCCCCCGCGCCTTACAGTCATATTCCTGCAGAGCCGCATGCGATTCCCGGAAATCTGACGGAAATCATTATTCCCGACAAAGCAAATGCGTTCTACTTTGGCGGCCTGACGTTTCCCATGAACAGCAGTTCTCCCGACTATCCGGATCTGATTGTCGCTGGCTCGGTGCTGGGATCCAGTGGGCTTTCCTCACGGCTGGGAGATCGTGTCCGACAGAAAGAAGGCCTGGCGTATGGCGTCGGGGCAATGATTCATGCGGATGCCGTTGACTCCCGTGGTTCGATTTCCCTGTATGCCAGCTGTAATCCTGACAACATGGAAAAAGTGGAAACGGCCATCAAGGAAGAACTGGCCTTGCTGATTGAAAAAGGGATCACAAAAGAAGAACTGGTCAATGCTCAGAAAGGCTACCTCGAACAGCAGGAAGTCTCCCGCACCAGCGATGCTTCTCTGGCATCCATTCTGACAACCAACCTGTTTGCTGAGCGGGATATGACTTACTATTCCGAACTGGAAACCAAAATCAACGCGGTGACTGCGGAAGCTGCCCAGCAGGCTTTCGCAAAGTATATCGATCCAGCGAAACTGATCATTACCGTTTCAGGAAGCCTGAAACAATAGTCGATTCCAGCAATGCAAGCCCTTCGGACAATCAATGTCCGGAGGGCATCGCTGGTCTGCCTGCCTGATGAGCTCCTTCGGCTCTTCTTCGTTGCTGTTGTGTGTATACACTATCGTCGTCACACCGCGTTTCAGAGATTGCTAAACTCGCTCGTCGATCAATCAACGTTGCTTGATTCTCGACTGATAACTGGTTACCTTGGTCCTTTCGACATACTGAGTAAAGTATTCTTAAGTAACTTAAATAAACCTTGGTATAGCAAGAGTTTGCAATGACAGACGAAGCAGCAAATTCACGGATTGAACAAGACCGTCAACTGATTCTGGACGCGAAGGCAAGAGGAACCGGTGCGAAGGTACTGGCTTATACAAAGCTTTCGGGCCCGGGCTGGTTACAGAGTGCCATTACGCTGGGAGGCGGCTCCTTAGCGGGCGGCCTCTATCTGGGGATTCTTTCCGGCTACCACCTGATGTGGTTGCAGCCTGTGGCGATGATTATGGGCGTCATCATGCTCAGTGCGATTGGCTATGTCGCTTTATCAACCAAAGAACGCCCGTTTGCTTCGATCAACACCCATATCAGCCCGGTCCTGGGCTGGGGCTGGGCGATTGCCACTCTGATGGCCAACCTCGTGTGGTGTATGCCTCAATATGCTCTAGGGACGGCTGCATTACAGCAGAACCTCGCACCGGAAATGATGGCTGGTGAAAGCGGGAAAGCGATGGCAGTCGGTTTGCTGTTTGTGATTTCTGCCGTCGTGATCTGGTTTTATGATTCCGGCGGATGGGGTATCAAGCTGTTCGAAGCCATTCTGAAAATTCTGGTTGGTATCGTAGTGCTCTGTTTCTTTGGTGTGGTCGCCAAAATGAGCATTTCGACGAATGATCTGGACTGGGCTAAAATTCTGGCTGGTTATATTCCGAACTTCAGCATGTTTGCGAATCCCTCACCAGAGTTTTCCGAAGTGCTTTCTCAGGCCGGTGGCTATGCCGATTACTGGAAAAACCTGATTGTCGGGAATCAGCAGAAAGTGATGATCACCGCAGCCGCGACTGCTGTCGGAATTAATATGACCTTCCTGCTGCCCTACTCCATGCGAGCGAAAGGCTGGGATAAGGATTTTCGTGGCCTGGCAATGTTTGACCTCTCGACAGGTTTATTCGTACCTTTTGTGCTGGCTACCAGTTGCGTTGTGATCGCAGCCGCCTCTCAATTTCATGCTAAGCCTGCAGCCGGCCTGTTGGGTGAAAAAAATGCAGAAGGCCAGGTAATTCAGGCAGATCCTGGTCTGTTGGGCCAGTATCACAAACTGCTGGATGCCCGTATTAAAACCGAAGTGCCCGCGTCAGAATGGAACGAATTGACGAGTGACCCGAGTGCCCTGGAACAGAAGCGGGCGGAACTGCCTCTTCCGGAACGTAAACTGGCAGCAATGCTGGTCAACCGGGACGCCTTTCAGCTGGCATCGTCTTTAACACCACTGGCCGGTGCGACCGTATCCCAGCTGGTTTTTGGTCTGGGTGTCGTCGCCATGGCGATCTCAACGATTATCATTCTGATGCTCATCAACGGCTTTGTGTTCTGTGAAATGCTGGGAGTGGCACCGCGCGGGATGTACCATCGCATTGGCTGTTTCATGCCGGCATTGACTGGTATGACAGGCGCGTATCTCTGGAAAGGTGAAGCCAAAGCCTGGTTAGCCGTCCCGACGTCCATGTTCGGCATGGTCTTGCTGCCAATCGCGTATGCGACCTTCTTCTTTATGATGAACTCCCCGAAAATTCTGGGCGATCGGATGCCCAGCGGAGGCAAACGTGTGGCTTGGAACCTGGCGATGGGGATTTCGACTTTGCTGGCGACCTTTGGCTGCCTGTGGAGTATCAAATCCAGTGATTACGCAGCGTATGGATTTATCGCGCTGGGGGCCTTCATCGGACTGGCTGTCATCGTGCATTTCGCACGCGGGAATGCAAATTCAACGCCGCCCGCTGCGGATGAGTGAATTCAGAGGTAGAAGTGCCGGGCAATTGTAGTGGAATTCTATTGCAGTTTGACCCGGTTCTCTGCGTCCTGGTCATTTTTTCTGGTGAAGAAAATTTTTGAAGGGCGAATTCGCAGTCGTTGTGCCCAGAAGCGAGCCAGCACTGCCAGCGTACCCATGCCATATTTCACGCAGCGTTTGAAACTGATGCTGGAGGATTCGGGAAAGTAGCGGACGGGAACGGGAATATCGCCGACCCGGAATTGAAAGTAGACTGCCTGGGCGAGTAGCTGGCTGTCAAAGACGAAGTCATTCGAGTTGTGTTCAAAGGGAATCGTTTCCAGAACCTCTCTGCGATAGGCGCGAAACCCACTGTGAAAGTCACCCAGGTTTGGTCCGAGCGCGATATTCTCGGTGATGGTCAGCAGTCGATTGGCCAGGTATTTCCAGCCAGGCATTCCGCCGGCCAGCGCTTCCTGGCGGGTCCGGATGCGGGAGCCCATGACAACGTCGCAGATCCCCAGCCTTAAAAGTTGGATGGCAATACCCACGACGCGGCTGTCGTACTGATAATCGGGGTGCAGCATGACGACATATTCTGCGCCATGTTCCAGCGCATACTGATAACAGGTCTTCTGGTTTCCCCCATAACCGCGATTTTCTTTATGCTTGATGACCGTCAGGCCGTGCTGCAGAGCCAGATCAACAGTTCCATCCGTACTGCCATCGTCGACGAGGATAATTTCGTCAACCACATCTGCAGGCAGATCGGCCAGTGTTTTTTCCAGCGTACCTGCTGCATTATAAGCGGGCATCACCACGATGGTCTTCCCTTGCGGAAAGCAGCTGCGTTCGATTTCAGCCAACAGGTGTTCCCTGTTCTGGAACTGCGACATGATCTCGGCGCTGTCTGGCGCCATGACGGGAACGGATGAAATCGTTTCCGATTCTGAAATTGACAGTGGTACCTGCACGTGTCTCTCCGGGTGTTTCGACATCAAAATATATGCGCAATGGGTCGCGCGTTATCCGAAGCAAGCTTAGCTTAAATTCAGAAGCCATGTGTGATCATTATCAGGGGGAGACGTCATGCGTCCATCTGAAGTATCGCGTGGACTGACTGAGCCGGTTGTACTGAAATTAGGGACTGGGCTGGCAATTGATGTTGCAGAGAAACAACATTTCCGGCAAAGCATGTGCAATTTCCTGTGAGCAACCTATGTTAAAAGCAGGTCGTGGTGAATCTACTTCTTACCGGACAGGACGAATGTCGAATCAAATTCAATCCGATCAGGGTGAACTCCCCTGGCAGTTATGCCAGGTGGTGAAACAGCAGTGGCGCGTCTGCTGCCTGCTGGCGCTGCTGGTTCTGATCAGTTTTGGAATGGCGATAAATTTTGATTTTGTCAACTGGGACGATCCCTGGTATGTCATCCATAATCCCCTGATCAAAAGCTGGGATCCCGACAATCTGCAGAAAGTGGCAACTCAGGTTGTCACCAGAAATTATGCGCCGCTGACCGTCTTCTCTTTTCTGCTGGATCATAGTGTGTACGGTCTCTGGGCCGGCGGTTATCATCTGACAAACATTCTCCTGCACCTGGTCAATGTGGTTCTCGTCTTCCTGTTAATTACCAGGCTGACCTGGAACCGGATGATTGGCTGGGCGACTGCAGCGGTATTCGCCATTCATCCCGTCCAGGTGGAAACAGTCGTCTGGATCTCTTCGCGGAAAGGATTGCTTTCAGGGGCATTTATCCTGGCATCGCTCTGGTACTGGCTCAGAAAAGATCGCACCCTGGAGCAGAATACCTGTGGATTGATCTGTTTCATTTGTGCCTTGCTTTCCAAGGCGTTAGCAGTTGTCGTGCCTGCGATTGTGTTCTGTTATGACTACTGGGTTGCGAAAGTGCCATTCCGGGAAGCAGTTAAAAAACAGGTGTTTCCCGGTTGTTGTGCCCTGTTGCTGCTGGTGATTACGATGCTGGCCCAGACCAGTGAACTGGGAGGCGTTCGCGATCACTTCGGCATGAGCAAACTGGAACTGATTTCGGTCGATACGGTGATCATGTCGAAGTACGTGCAGATGCTGCTCTGGCCTGGAACACGCTCTGTGCTGTATGACCCTCCGACCAGCGGGATCGCCTGGAACGTCACGATTTCTGTCATCTGCTGGCTGCTGACTGCGATTATGTTTGTCCGCATGGGGCGACGTCAGCCACTCATCTTATTTGCTGGTAGCACATTCATTCTGTTGCTGATACCGGTATTGAATTTATTTCCCATTACGACCTTGATGAATGACCGATATCTCTATTTACCTTCCATCCCCTTCTTTGCACTGATCTTTTCCGGTGCGATGCAGTTGCTGGAGCGATTGAGAGAACGCATTCTGGTGCCTGTTTTACCGAACATCTCGCGATCAGGCTATTTCATGCCAGCTGTTTTTGGTGTGCTGGTACTGGCCATGTTAACCCGCTTCAGCTGGCAGACAGAGCGTTATCTGATGATCTGGCGTGATGGGCTGACGCTCTGGCAGTACACTTCGAGACAAGTGCCCGAGATCCCGGTGGTACAGATTCAACTGGCTAACAGTTATCACAGCCAGGGAGATGCGCAGCGGGCTGTTACGATCCTCCAGGATGCACTGGAACAGACAGAGCCGGATGAACTGGACCGGGCACGTATGCAGCAGAAGATTCAAAATTGGTCGACCGCGAAATAATGCATCCCTGCGCCTGCAGAAATCAAAATTTCCGGGAACGGTTCCGAAGTCCTGGCAGAAATACGAATTGTTTTTTCACAGGCGATGATTGATGGAACTGCCGGAGCGGAAAAAAATTCAGGCGGGTCCAGCGGTTCTGCTGAAAATTCTCGGCTGTTGTTTTTTATCATCATGGCAGTAATTCACTGGCTGCGTAGAGTTTGCCGGGACTTGAGTGTTTCTTTATGTGAACCGGGTGTTTTTCTTAAAAAATATTTTGCAACTCTGCTTGACTGTTTTAACCCGTGACCTACTTTTAAGTGTGATCAGTTTGCTCAGCAGGATTTAAGCTGAAGCAGCGAGCACAACAGGTTTTGACATCATATCGGAAATATCTTCCGTTGTTATGTGAATTAAATATCTCCAATACCGTTTCTCTATCTCAGCTATGGGATACAGGAAATCTGCTCTTCTGAAGAGGGGGCATATTGGGAGCTTCATTTGAGGATGTAACTCAAAGAAGCAAATGTTTCGGGTGAGCTGTGGGAATCAGCGGACACATCGTGTCGTCTCTTCCCTGGCTTGGTTGTTTAGTGTCGATAAATGTGGTTCATGAATCGACTCCAATTGGAAAGAAAGAGAGCAACAACAATGAAGAATCTGACAAAGAGCATCAAGAACTTCCTGGTTTCAGAAGATGGTCCTACAGCTGTTGAATACGCTGTGATGCTGGCTCTGATCGTCATCGTTTGTCTGACTGCTATTCAGGCTGTCGGAACAAACGCCAATGCGAAGTTTGAAGAAGTACGTGATGCGTTGACCTAATAGCGGGCAATGTAGTACTGCAAAGTTAAAAGAAAATCGCTCAGTCGAATCATCGGCTGAGCGTTTTCTTGCGTATGCGATTCTCTGAAAGTCTGTTGATCGCTGTATCTGATAAGGTTTGTTTTTTTGAGTTTTACGCTGTTACGAATTTTGAGGAGAGTGTGGCATGTTTCCTTACTGCTTTGATGCCCCGGCAGGTGCGGTTTTGGAGTTGTTCATGATGATGGCTATGGTTGTCGTCTGGTTTACTTCCCTGTTGAGCTGTAGTCGCTGCTAGAATGTGTCCCGTTTAAACGCTGCGTCTCCAGGCCCATGGGGCCAGGTATCGTAGATTGTGAGACACTGAAATTAATTGTCATGCGCTCTGAATCAAGTACCACTGAATAAAGAATATCAATTGCCGTATCCGTTTGCACTCCCCTGGTCCGCTCAAGTTCTGGAGATCCGGATGCAGGTAGCAGACCAGTTCTGTTGGATCAAGGCATAGCGCAGAGTCTGCTGATACGAAAGTTTTAATACAGCAGAGACAGTCTTTCCGGATGCAGCTTCAACTCCGGCAGGCCCTCATTTCACACCCCGGCAGCAGGCCACCATAAACCAGAAAAATTTTAAGATATTCACTCCTCTGCCGCGCCTGTGACCTAAACTGAATAATAAGAATACAACTCTCATACCAGGCTGATCGTGTCGATCGTGTTTCGCATCATCTGGCAGACGATCAGAACTGAGTATCACTAACTAGCAATATCCCCAACGGAATGCTCTCAAATGCATTTCATTCAGACACGATAAGAAAGGCCATATTGATGGATTGGCAACAGTTACTTCTCGAGAATTGGCATGTTAAGTTTGTTTCCATTGTCTTGATTTATGCCGCATACATTGATGGAAAAGAACTGCGTGTTCCCAACTGGATCACCTACCCCATGGTGCTGTCCGGATTGATTTACATGACCTGGACTGGCGGACTGGCTGGACTGGGCTGGGGACTGCTGGGAATGGTCGTCGGACTGGCTACACTTCTCCCCCTGTACAGCGTTGGTGGCATGGGAGCGGGAGACGTCAAACTGATGGCCGGCATCGGTGCCTGGCTGGGTGTCAAAATTACCTTCTATGCATTTTGCGTGACTACAATCGTGGGCGCGATCATGGCTGTGGCCATGGTGCTCTACCGTAAGAACTTCTACAAGCATCTGGGGCAGGCTCTAGTGATTCTTGATGAATGGCGTTCGGTGAAGAACCCACGCGAACTGTCACGTATCGCTAAGGAACGAAAGCCAACCATGTTTCTGCTGCCTTATGGGATTCCCATTTGCATCGGATCGATTGCCTATTTCTTCTACGCAGGACTTCTGTAAGACGAAACAGGAACTCCCGCCTGCTGTGAAGACAGGGGGTGTGAGGCGAGTGCGGGCTTCAGGGTATTCGCGAGAAGCCAAGTGTTACAACCAGAATAACTTTTTCAAACGATAAAATCGTTATAAATTGAAGCGAAAGCTCTCGAAGTGCCGATGTTCTCCATGATGACAGAATTTTCTTTTTCTGTTCTCCTGTGAAAACAGATGCCTATCAGATTCGCCATTTCGGAAAACGGACTTGCATCCTGCGGGACACAAGCCCCTTTTCATCAGAGCTTCGCTGATATGTTTCTCTTTGATGGGTGACAGATATGAAAGTCAAGTCGTTGATGATGTTGGTGATCGCCGTCGGTTGTGGACTGGTTGCGATGTTGGGCGTGAGGCAGATCCTCAATAAGGATGACAAGCAGGTTGAAGTGAAAACGGCAGATGTTCTGATGACAATTGCTGAAATCCCGCCTGGTACTCCTTTAAATGAGTCCAACGTCAAATTCAAATCATGGCCGATTGATCAGGTACCGGAAGGTGCCGTGACTAAACTGGAACAGTATAAAGACCGCTCCATCAAGACCCGGGCCGTTCCGGGAGAAATCGTGATGAAAGCGAAACTCAGTGAACAAGGGGTTCGCGGAGCCTCGGTCGAAATTCCAGATGGGAAACGGGTCTTCACGACATCAGTGGATATGACCAAAACACATAGCGGTTTGATACTGCCTGGAGACTTTGTGGATGTGTACGTCACGTTCACAGCCCGCAAACCTGAAGGCGGTATGTCAACGATAACAAAAGTGATACTGGAACGGGTCAAGATCTTTGCGACGGACCATCTGACCGATGTCGGGGGTACAGAAAGTAATCAGGTTAAATCAAAGAATATTTCACTCTTACTGTCTCCCCGTGAAGGAGCCATGTTGAAACTGGCTGAGAAAAAAGGAGAAGTTCATCTCGCATTAAGGGCACAGTCTGATTCGACAAATTCAGAAGATGTGCAGTTTGATGATGACGAACTGGCTGAAGTTTTTTCGATCGACGGTAGTGAATACCTGAAAGATGGTGAAGAATCGACGCAAGGGGATGTAAAGAAAACAGAGAAACCGGAAGTGGTTCAACAGGAAAAAACGCCTCAGTCGGCGAAGCAGTTTCTGGATGAAGAACAGGAACCGCAGCAGATGACTTCAGTGGAAACCGAGGTCGAGCCACTGGAAGAACCGAAAAAAATGTGGCAGATTGAGATTTATTCCGGAGAAGAAAAAATCGTACAGGAAGTCGAACTTCTGGAAGAAGAAATCGAAGATCAGAAAGCAGCTCTGAAAGATCTGTGGGAAGTCTTTACAAACAAACAGAAACAGAAAATTAACTGAGATACGAGCCCCCCTGCTCTCTGACACAGACCGGGGGGAATTGATTGCGGGCAGAGAGAGTTCTCTCAACAAGTTATGGAATGATACCTGTTTTAGGGTGATTGCGGATAATTTCTGACATCACTCTGTAGTAAAAAAAATGTAAGGGGCACGGATGCTGGCCTTAAAAAAACACATGAGAGTGAAATGTCTGCCTGTTGTTCTCGTCGCACTGGTATGCAGCCTCATTGCATTACAGGCGTATGCCCAGGACGAGCAGCCTGCACCTCCCGGTGCGAGTGAACCTGTCGTACAGATCACATCTGAAAAGATGAAGCTGGAAGTGACAGAGAAGTTCTCCAAAATCCTCAAATTCGCGGGTAAGATCAAACGCGTGGACGGATTTGATCCGACTGTTTTGAGTGTCTCAGCACTCACTCCCAATGAGCTCCGCATCCAGGCCCTGATTCCCGGTGTGACCACACTGGTCATTACTGATGAAAATGGCAAAGTCTACACGATAGAGACATTCGTGAGTGGCGATGCACGTCACCTGCAGGCTTACCTGAAGGAACTGTTCCCCACTTCGTCTGTGACTGCCATCAAGGTTCAGGATTCGGTTGTCTTGCGTGGCTGGGTCACAGAACCTGAAGCCATCACGGAAATGGTGGAAATCGCCGAGCAGTTTTTTCCGAATGGCGTGTTAAATCAGATGAAGCTGGCGGGAGTACAACAGGTCCTGCTGAAAGTCAAAATCATGGAAGTTCAGCGATCGAAAATTCGGCAGCTGGGCGTCAACTGGCTGTTTTTGAATCAGTCAGGTTATGCTTACAGTACGCCAGGCAGCCTGGTTCCCATCACCGGTATCACCACCCCCTTCGGCGGGCCACCGGCAATTACCGCATCACAGAACCTGATCAGTGGCACGTCACTGGGTTTTGGACTGGTGGATGGTTCCAGTATTTTTCAGGCGTTCATCGAAGCACTGAAGAAAGAAGCACTGCTGAAAATTCTCGCGGAACCGGAACTGGTGACAACCAGTGGTCGCCCTGCCAACCTGCTGTCAGGTGGTGAATTTCCGATCCTGGTTCCTCAGAGTCTGGGTACCGTCACGATTGAATGGCGTGAATTCGGGGTCAGAATGGAAGCCGTTCCCATTGTTCTGGGGAATGGTCGCCTGCGACTGGAAGTTCAGCCTGAAGTGAGTGAACGCGATTTTTCCAACGCGGTTCAGGTAGCCGGAACCACCGTTCCCGGATTGACTGTCCGCCGCGCTAATACAGCTGTCGAAATGAATTTCGGCGAAACCATGGTGATTGCCGGTCTGATTTCCAGCCGCAAAACTGCTGAAACATCCAAGACACCCTTCCTGGGAGAACTCCCCGTTGTGGGAGCAGCCTTCCGTCGGGTCAGATACACCGAAGGCGAAACCGAACTGGTGATCATGGTGACTCCGGAACTGGTTTCCCCACTGAAATCGGGCCAGGTTCCCGCAGGAGGTCCCGGCCTGTTTACCGCAACACCCACCGATCGCGAGTTGTATCTGGATGGCGTGCTGGAAGTACCCAACTATGGGGATGACTGCCCTGACTGTCAGTATTCCATTCCCGGACCGATCAGCCCGGAATCGATGATGATTCCCGATCATGTACTGCCACCCACTTCGGCCTCCCAGGTACCTCCTGTTCCGGCGGCTCCCAGCATTCACTCTGAAGAAATCAGGAAACCCTCATTGTCTCCCGAGAATGTCAAAGCATTACAGGAGCATGAAAGAATGCAGAAAGCAACTCAGAAGCCAGCAACGGCTGCGAAAGTGCCAGATCTTTCCAGTCCGCAAAATAAAGAATGGAAAGCCAAATCAAAAACTCCTGAACCGAACGTGAAAGCTAGGGCACCCAGCTTAAGTTCTCCGACCAGTAATCAACCGGGACTGATTGGACCGGGTAGCTAGAGCTGTTCACATTTAATTAAAGTGTCATTCAATCTAGATACTCGATCCAGATGGTCTGACAGACGCTACGGTAATACGGGACACAACCCGGATGGGAAACTGTTTCAGTTGAAAGTCATTCAGACAGGAATTGCTCGGCGTGTACGGGAGTGCAGATCCGTGTGGCAGGATCATTTTTGAAAAGATTCAAAAAGTGGGCATTCAAGTTCGATACTATTAAAAGAGACAGTAGAAAAACCAAACCCTAAGTAGAAGTGATCAACGAATGAGTGGAGTTGTCCGGCTTTCGATTATCGATCCCAATGAAGCAACTCGCAATGAGCTGAAGAACATGCTGATTGGCGTGGATATGGTCTGGCTCGAAGCGGAGTGCAGCCGCTATGAATTTTTCACGGAGGTAGTTTCGCAGACCAAGCCGGACATTGCGCTGATTTCACTGGACGCGAATCCGGAGATGGCATTAAATCTGATCGCCCATGTCACGCGTGATTTACCCAGCTGTAACGTGATTGTCGTCAGCAGTTCTCAGGAAGGCAGTCTGATCTTAAAAGCCATGAGAAATGGCGCTAAAGAATTTCTGGGGTTCCCGCTGGTACTGGAAGACTTCCTGTCTGCCTTAAACCGAATTCAGATTACCTCGGGTAAATCAGAAGGAGAACATAACGCCCCCCGTTCCAGCCAGGTCATTACCGTTGCTGGTGTGAGTGGTGGCGTTGGCTGTACTTCGCTGGCGATCAATCTGGCCTGCTGCCTGGCAAGCCATGATCATAACAGTGTCGCTGTGATCGATCTGGATCTGGCGCTGGGTGATACGGATGTCTGGTTGGATATCATACCGGATTACACCATTCAGGATGTCGCTGAAAATATTTCGCGACTGGATTATTCACTGTTAAAACGCTCGTTGACCAAGCATGCGTGTGGGGCTTTCCTGTTACCGCGTCCCGTGCAGATGGATATGTCGATGCAGATTACGACCGAAGTCCTCCGCCGTATCATTGCTCTGCTGCGCGCGACGTTCACACATCTTGTGATTGATGTCAGCAAGTCTTATAACAGTCTCGACCTGGCCGCGATGGAGTTATCAGATACTGTGCTGTTGACGGCGCAGCTGGATTTGCCCTGCCTGCGAAACGTCGTGCGACTTTCGCAGTTTTTTGATACCAATGATCATATCGCAGAGAAAATCAAAGTCGTCATGAATCGACTGGGACTCGAAGATACCCAGATCAGTGTGAGTAAAGCACTGGAAACGATTGGTCGCGAAATTTTCTGCCAGATTCCCAATGATTATGCAACCATGGTAGAATCCCGTAATAACGGCATTCCCCTGGTGATGCAGGCTCCCAAAGCAAAACTCACCAGAACCATTATGGGGCTGGCTGCGAGTGTAAGTGGGGAATCAGCCTCTGAGCAGGAAGATTCGGTTTCGCGAAAGAAGAAAAGCCTGTTCGGTTTTTTGAATAATTCCAAATAACCTTTCAGAGCCTCTGTCAGGCATCCAGATCCAACTGCGTGCCCCGGTTGCCTTCTGCATCAGGATGACGAGCGGTGTGTTCTTCCTGCTCGTCCGTTTCGCGATGAGGCCCCTGCTCTGCTTCTTCTTCATGTCCCAACGGCATGCGGCCATCGGCATCACGGTCTCCCGATTCGGGGGGATCACCGACATCATGCAACTGATGGTCAGTCATCTCTTTTTTATCGATCGACATGTTCTGCGCCGCTGCTTCGGCTTTTTCTTTGTCGATATTGGCGTCGCTCCGTTGCGCACCGGCAAAAGAGCTGTTGATATTAAGAGCACCCGGGTTGATCGAACTCATGGGGACAGATCCTCCAACTGAATTGAAACCGTTTCAACATCAGGTAGAACGTCTGAAGTGGTTGACTCTAATTGAATGACAGACTTAATTGGATAAAGATACTGAAAAAATGTCAATAGTGCTTTGTTAAGCTGGAAATTAAGGGTTGGGGGTGTTGTTTACGTGCTCCGTTGTCGCACTCCAGTGATATCCATCAATCCCAAATTTAAAATGACACTCCAACAGGAATTCGATGTTCCCCGGTTTTCCCGTCATTGTTCAGGGAACCAGCTATTGTTCTGCCTTCCAGGAATTCAAAGTCAGATGTGCCTGTCCCTGATGGTGAGTTTCATGCCAGCACAGGATTTTTAAAGCCATTTCGTTGGACCAGCCTCGTTCCTGCAGGCCTGCCGGAACCAGTTCCAGGTCGGCTTCCCCGATCAGCTGAATCGTCTCCAGAAGATGATCACGGGTCTGGTTTAATGTATTTTGGATGACCTCCAGTGTGGGAATCTCGTCACCCGCCGTACTTCCCTTCTGGTACAGTGGAAACAGGTCGGATAGTGTCGACTCAGTTTTTCGCAGCCGATCTGTGGCAAATAATTCTTCGGTAATGGCAATATGCATGATCTGCCAGGCAATCGTGGCCCTGCCGGGGCCAGGCCGAAATGCCAGGGCCGATTGCGAATCAGGTAGTGTGCTGATCTCATCGACTGTTTTGAGTGTCATGATCCGGTTGAATTTCAACAGTTCCACGATGGTGGCAATCTGAATGCTCATGTTTTCTGTATACCTTTGAAGCTCGCAGGGCGCTGGTAGTTGTAAAATTCTTTTTTAGATCATATACATCACCGTCTCTTTACGAAATGTGCGTGACTATAATATCGGGCAGATCGCTGTTATACTCAGCCGTTTTAGCTGTTTTGCCGATCACGACAGTTAACAGAATGTATGTTTTTTCAGTTATATCATAAGGAAACTGCCTGGCATGGGAGTCTCGGCAGAGAAGTACCAGCAGAGTCTGGACTTTTTATTTGGTCGTCTCAATTATGAACGAATGGGGAGTAGCAAGTACTCCACCAGTGATTTTAAATTGGGGAGGATGCAGGAATTACTGGATTGCCTGGGAAACCCGCAGTCACAGGTTCCCACGATTCATATTGCGGGAACCAAAGGGAAAGGTTCCACCTCCGTAATGATTGCGGAGATGCTCTCAGCAGCCGGTTTTCGCACGGGTTTATTCACTTCGCCGCATATCACCTGTTACGAAGAACGAATTCTGATCGATGGTCAGCAGATCGAACCGGAACAACTGGTCGACCTGGTCTCAGAGCTGATTCCGGTTGTCGCGCAGCTGGATCAGAAGACTGGCAATATGAGCCCCACTTTTTTTGAATTGACGACAGCTCTGGCCTGGATGCATTTCCAGACAGAACACGTTGATTATGCGGTGATGGAAGTAGGCCTGGGAGGACGGCTGGATTCAACAAACGTCTGCGAGCCACTGGTGTCCGTTGTGACCAATATCAGCTATGACCATACGGCGCTGCTGGGAAATTCCATCGAACAGATTACGCGTGAAAAAGCCGGGATTATCAAACAGGGTATTCCCGTCTTCAGTGGGGTCACACAACCGGAGGCTAAGGCTGTCCTGGAAGAAGTCTGCCGGGAAAAGCAGGCTCCCCTGTTTCTGTTGAATCGGAATTTCATGCGACTGGCAGAGACTCAGCCGGGTGTCCAGCTTAAGCAGTCTGAAGATACCAGTCTGCTATCAGACAGAAATCAGCAGAACATTCACGTAAAAACTCCCTGGTCCCTGGTCGAGCAGATTCCGGTGACACTTCTGGGGACCCACCAGTTGACCAATGCGACTCTGGCGGTGACTGTGATTGATTATTTACGTCAGCAGGGAGTTCCCCTGGAAGACGGGCAGATGCGTCAGGGGATGTCGCGTCTGAAATGGCCGGCCCGGATTGAACTGGTGCAGAAAGATCCGCCGGTGATTATTGATACGGCTCATAATGGTGCTTCGATCCAAGCGCTGGTTGATACGCTCGCTGCCAGTTTTCCGCAAATGAATCGGATTCTGATTTTTGCGGCGACGAAAGATAAAGATGTGGGAGAAATGCTGGCTACGCTGCTGCCTCACTTTCAGACAGTCATCCTCACGCAATACCTCTCGAATCCCCGGCGTATTCCGGTAGAAGAATTAGTGGATCTCACCCGATCCACTCAGCAGTCGACAGGAAATACTTCGCAGGTCATCATCACGCAGAGCCCTGAGGCCGCATGGTTTCGGGCGAAAGAAGTTCTGACTGGCGATTCCCTGGTGTGCGTCACTGGCTCCTTTTTCATCGCAGCAGAATTACGTGAGTTACTGCTGGGGACAACGGATGAAGTTCTGGTAACAGAATCATGTTGATCGTGACGAATCTTACTGGTCGCGTCTACTCGATTTCCGGCAAACAATAGCAGCAGCCAGTTCTACCTGCTACAGAGCGAAATCAGTTCCAAGAATTCCCGTAAAAAAAGGGCAGGACACTGAAACGTCCCGCCCTTCTATTAAAGTTGGATTGCGATTTTCAATCAGGGTCCCACGCGAATGGGATTCCTTTTCCGCTTGCCTCTCTTACCAGGTGGTTGAGGTCCCATCATTTCGGCATCGATGCCCTCGAATGCACTGGCGCCTTCGAGGCCAATGTCAAAGCCGTCGACAGGGGCGGCTGTGCGTGCTTCAGTCGCTGTCTTGACCCAGGCCAGGCTCTCGCGCTCACGGCTGAAATTCTTTTGAACATCCGCGTAAGAACTGGAAATAGCAGGCGGAAGCGATTTTTTCAGGTTACCGAAATTATCAACGATGATTGCTTCCGGTTCGATCGGCAGATGCCCGCGTGTTCTGGCAGGCAGATTTAAATCGGGATGCTCTTCCAGTCGGATGGAAGGAGCGGGTATTGCATCGACCAGGTAATTCTGAGTATCAAATTCAACAGTCGCCTTGTCATCATATTTTTCTTTGGCGACATCATACAATTCAGTAACCTGTTCGCCGCCGATTTCATCGCCGATCGATGTTTTGATGACTGACTGAATCGTGGTTCCCGTTTTGGGATACCACTGGTAGATTTCAAAGTTCGCTGTCGTTCCGGCAATGCCACGGGGAGGACGCACGCTCTGCAGGTAAAAGTGCACATCTTCCTCGGCAGCAACTGCTGCGGTTTCATTACTCCAGGGAGTGGTGCGGGTTTCACCTTCGGCCACTGCCGGCAGCACTACTTCTTCAATCGGACGCTGGTAATTGGGATTACGCACAACCAGACGCACTCGGTATTTATAAGTCTCACCCGGGTTCAGATCAAAATCAAAGTATCGGAACAGCAGCAGACGGCCAGCGGCTGTCACGTTTGCTTTCAGCTTCTGAATCAGTTTCTTCTCATCCATGGGTTCTCCGGGGCGGCCCTGACGCTCCTGCATCATGGAATCAGCCATGCCCTGCATGACAGAATCCATTTCGCTGGCGCCTCCGCCTCCGTACATCAGCTCACTCCGCATGCCCCGCATATCAAGCTGCAGGGTGGAGAAACCTTTCTGCTTTTCCTTGAAGACTTTTTCGTTGGAATGAGTTTTTTTGTACTGATCCAGGATGCGACGATTGAACTCAAGTTCCTGTTCGATTTCTTCCTGGCTCAAAGTAAAGTTTTCAACGCGGGGATGTGTGGCAACTTTATACCAGAAACCGGCAATACGGCTGGGAAGCGGCATCGTAAAGACACGGTCCGTGATTCCGCTGTTGACGACTTCCGGATCGAAGTCGGCACTTTCTTTCAGGACTTCGATTGACGTTTCGATATCTACGTCTTCCCACTCTCCCGCCCAGGGATTATCTCCGGGCTGGGCTGTTTTGCGTTGTAACTGAAAGTCGAGAAACTCGAGGATTTTTCCTGTCTGCATGTTTTGAAAAGAGAAGGCATCACCTAAAGAACGTTCGAGTTTGTCCTGCTGGGTGGCGAGGTCGAAGACACCGCGGACGGCGACAAACCGTAGTCCCCGCCCTTCCCGGGTCGGGCCTGTCATGCCCATGCCGCCTTCCATTCCCATCATGTCTTCAGGCAGTCCACCGGCGTAGGCATCAGGATTGGCAAAACCGGGATTCATGGCACCGGGATCTCCCGCCATCATCATTTCCGCTTCGCCGGGAATCCCGCCAAATGTCAGGCCCGCCATGGCAGAGCCACCTGGTCCTCCCATTCCGCCGCCCATACCTGCGGTCCGGCGTTTGAATGCGTCATATTCCGGTTCATCCGGTTTTGCTTTTTCTTCTGCTTCTTTTGTTCCTTCACTGCCTTCCAGCAGCGCATCTGCGGGGCGGGTATGCATGATCACACGGCCATAGTTGGCGACCAGATCTTCCACTGGCAGCCAGTCGACCTCTTTGGCTTTTGCTTTTTTCGCATAGATGGGCCAGGAGAGTTTGGTGGTAAACATGTAAGGCGTGACTTCCATGGGCTTATTCATCAGCTTCGCGACTTTTTGCCTCAGGTCGTCTTCTTTCAGATACTCATTGCGATTTTCTTCAGGCCACTGGCTGTTACTCACCACAGTCTCTGCAGTGTTGACCTTCTGTTCTAATTCAGCAGGAGTCCGTTGCTCCGGTGTCCACTGAGAGGTAAAGATGACGAATACTACAAACAAAGCAATGAAACCCAGGACGATCTTTTCGCCATGTGTGATTGCAAATTCTTTGTAATTCATGCCTTTGAATTTGGACATCAGGTTTTTCACAGGACTGTCTCCGTTAAGTGAAAAATGTTACACGAACTGCTTGAATGCAGCCTCGAGTAAAAAGTGTATTATGGATTAACTGATTCCTCTGGCTTTGGTTCAGCCGGAGGGGGTTGAGTTTCGCTGGAACTGGAATCTGCAGCCGGCGCAGGTGTTGCCGGCTCCGCTGGTTTTGCTGTCTCACCATCTGGCTGAGCCGGTGTATTTTCCGGAGTAGTCGCAGCCGGTTGAGCGGGAGTGGCAGGATTCTCTCCTGCAGCCGCTGCTGCCGGATTCGAAGCGGCAGGTGCAGAACCATCGGCGGGTGTAGTGGAAGCAGCGGGATTCGTTTGTCCTGCCGCATCCTGAGGCGGTTCTGTTGTTTCTGCTACGACTTCACCTTCTGGTGGAACATACGGCTTATAAAGTGTCATCAGGCCTGCGATCGTCACAACAGCCAACTCGGGATCATTCAGAGCTGCGTCAAGCAAACTCTTGTTTTCCTGTCCCAACATCACTCCTGAACCGGACACACCCATGTCAGATTCAAATCCGGGACCGCCAGCGCGACCGAATCCTCTGCCACCACCGGCAAAATCAGATTCAGAACTAAAGTCACCTGCTCCCCCGCCTGCGCCACCGCGTCGACCCATTCCACCGCCACCACCGGTGGTGGCAATCGGGTTCATATTATCATCGAACAGGTCGGCACGTTGCACGCGTACAATTTTTGTCGGCCAGGGCATACTGCTCAATTGAGCCAGCAGGTTTGGTAGTTTGGAAGACTGGATTGTAGCTTTGAGATAAAAGGCTCTTGTTTTATAAGGCAGGTCTTCTGCTTCGTCATAATAACGTTTCAGTTTTTGAGAACCCTGGCCTCCCATGCCACCTCCGAAACCGCCCAGGGCTGGTTCGTCCATCATCATTTCAGAACCGCCGTCACCACCGCCGGCCGAACCATCTACGTCATTTCCGAATATTTTCACGAGGTCCATATCAACGTCAATCGATAAGGAGCCATCCTTGCCATCCGCCATGCCACCCATGCGGGCACCACCGCCGCCACCAGCTCCGAACATTCCTCCGCCGCCAGGGCCTCCTGCCATGTCACCTTCCATACCCATGCCACCGTCACCGGCAGGAGCACTGCCGTCATCGCCAACGGTACCGCCACGCAGTTCCAGTACGGAGATCTGCCGGACGGGAGATTCGCTGATATTGGCAGCGCCACTCTCTTCGTTGACTTTAGCGATCGCTTTGAGAATGGATGTGACCAGCCAGACATCTTCCTGGGCATCCCACATTTCCTCAGAAGTCGGGGACACGGTCTGCCATTTATTTAAGGGCACATGCGGAATGACGTTCTCGTCAAGAGCGACCAGTCCCGTACCATCTTTCAGGCTGTAAGGATTTGCCAGTTTGTGGGCACGGAGAATTTCAAATTGATAGGCAGAACGGTACAGGTTGCGGGGTTTGATCGAAATTTCACCACGATAGGGTGTATCTTTCATGAAGGGCTCAATATCGCGTGGCCAGACAAATAATTCCTTTTGTTTCTCCCAGAGATAGCGGGTTGACTCTGCATTGTACTTTCGTTTTTCGTCGTTGATCTGCTTTAGGGCGGTCGACCAGGTTTGATTCGGAGGGTTAGGAGGTATCTGTGAATCGGTAAAGGCCTGGTCAATCGCAGTCTTGCGTTCCTCGATTTCTTTTGCCAGGCTGCCGGTTGCCATGCTCCAGCCAATAACAGGCAGCAGTAATGCGATGAACAGGATGATCCAGAATTTATGAACAATCAGAGGTTTCAATTTGTCCATGGGGTTGTCCTCTTTTCTCCGAAGAGATGAAATACGTTTTGATTTTCAGATATGTACCAGAATCTCTTTAACTCTCAATGTAACGCAGTTTGGCTCAACCTGCTTCTGCGGTTGCTTCTTCTCCTGCTGATTCACCTTCCGTTGCGGGCGTTTCAGGTGGATTCTCCTGCCGTTCCAGAACGGGAATAGGTTTCCAGACAAATTCGAGAGTGAACTGAGTCCGCTGTAAGTTAATCGGTTTGACTTCTTTTTCAGGTCGATTGGCGCCAATCCGGGGTCGATTAACACCTCCGCCCAGGGCGCCGCCGGCAAAAGCACCTTCATCGCCGGGCAGCACACCTGCTCCCCCGCCGAAGCCACCAAAGCCGCCTCTCCCGGTAAACCGTCCACCGTCTCCCCCTGGCTGCATGCCACGCGGACGGCCATTGGGATAGAATTCAAAGGGGTCACGTCTGTCCTTAATGACAACCGGATGGGTAATCCCCATTTTCCGGACATCGACGGGGTTTGAGCCCGGGTTTTTGACCGTCCAGGACTGCAGGTTTTTCAGCAGGGTTTCGTGGACATACAGGACGCCGACATTCGTGGCTATCTTGGACTCATCGTGGTGATAATGCACACCATTTAAAGTGAAGATATATCCTTCACCTTCAGGAGGGTTCTCTCGGTCAATTTTGGGTAGAGTTGATTTTGCCGGAGGTAAGAGTTGCTGGAACCAGGAGCCCAGGTCCTTCTCGTAGCGGACAGTGATCCCGGGAAGTTTGATCCGGTTTCGTTTCTCGATCTGTTCGTTGTCAATGTCATCGCCGACATCGCGCGGCAGGCATTCGTCAATGGCTTTGTAGATTTCCAGCCAGTCAGCGCGACTGTCCAGATTCCAGACGAGCTTATTCCCCTCTTGGATCAGGTTGGTGTATTCCGTCTTTTCCCCTTCATAAGCGGTATTATATCCGCCAACCTGCTGTTTCAGGTTCTTGACTTTTGTCTCCACTGCACCAAACCGGTCTTCACTGACGGAATTGGCAACATTGCTGTAGCCGACTGCGGAAATACACAGGCCGATCATCAGAGCCGCTGCTGCCACCACAGCCCAGGGCTTTTTACGCCGGATTTTACGGGCCGTCGCGATTTCGGGGGGCAGTAGAGTCGTGCGAATGGTGGTCTGTTGCAGAGCCTGCAATGCGATTCCGTAAGGCACGGTGAATGTGAGGATGTTGTCCTGGAACAAGGGCTCATTCAGAACGGCATCGCCGACGAGCGCCTGGAAGTCGTCCAGGCGTTCCACTTCATACTGCAAGTTCTGTTGCAGGAATTTCTGCAGACCGGCCAGTTTGAAACCGTTACCGGTACCGTATACTTTTGAGATTTTGGCATCACGGTTGACGCTCGAGAAGTAACCGATGGAACGCTGAATTTCCGAGACGTATTCATTGAAGACCGGCCGCAGCGCCTGGAAGACGGCACGGGGATCTTCAGAACGCGTCGCATTACATTTGAGGTGTTCGGCTTTCGCGAACGTCAGCTTCATCTCTTTGGTCAAAGCGCGGGTAAAATGGTTGCCGCCGATCGGAACATTGCGGATCCAGATTTTATTTCCGTTGGTCACCATGAGGGTGGTGCTGTCCGCACCCATGTCAACAACAATGGCAGATTCTTCCGGGTTGCCTTCAAAGTCCTGACCAACCCGCATCCCCAGAGAGTCGTAGCAGAGCGTGTTATAAAGTCCCAGAGGTGCGATCTGGATCAGTTCCACTTCAATTTTTCGTTTCAGGAACGGCTGCAGGGCGTGCAGGACCTGATCGCGTTTCATGGCGAAGATACCGACCTCGGCATCCAGCATGTAACCGCTCTCTTCGACCCCACCACCCAGGGGCTGGTAGTCCCAGATCACGTCTTCGAGCGCGAAAGGAATCTGCTGCTTGGCTTCGTATTTTACAATCTCCGGAACCCGGTTGGACTGCACGGGGGGCAACTGAATGAAACGCGCCAGTGAAGTCTGGCCGGGAACACTGATGGCGATCAGGTCGCCATTGGTCTGGTTGCGGGACAGGAAGGTGTCCAGAGCCTGACCGATCAGTTCATCGGGAACCGCATCGGGCTGGCTGAGAATTTTCGGGTGGGGAATATAATCAAAGGCCACCGCAATCACCTGGTCGGCGGCTTCTGCATATCGCAGGCGAATGGCTTTTAAGCCAGCCTGACCAATTTCAATACCCCAAACAGCTTGATTTTCTGCCATGTGTCTGGTTACTCCTGCTTTCCGGATCTGAGGAACCACTGGTCATCAGATTGAACCGGAATTTACTTGGAAAATATTTTACGAGGTGAAATTCTGCCGGTTGAGAGAGCTAAGACAACAGGCAGAAATGTATCAGATCAATTCAATTTCTGTCAGGATAGGCTTGGGAATGAATTGAGAAGTTCTGATTCCCTAACATAAGGCTATCACAGGATTTCCTATAAAGTCAATGAAATAACTGATGTTTGAAAACGACTTCATAAAAATTAATACAAACCGTTATAACCAATGTCACCTGATGCAGCGACGAACTGCGAATGTATTGCGTTTACATATCAGAAATTCGCTGCTTTCCTTCCATTGGACGGAACGTGAATTACAGGAGTTCCCGTTAACTTGATAATTAATACGATTTTATCAGTTTTTTTGCTGGATCGGAGATGCATGATTTCCGGTAATCTGCTTTTTTATTTCCGTGGAGACTCATGCTTAACTACCGAATTGATTATGAGTTAGACTGTCTTTTCGCTTTTACTCAATACGGAAACATGCAGCGCTATGGATACTTGGCAATTGATTGCTTATGCTAACCAGTGTCCCGCTTTCATGTAGCGTCTCCCGGCCATTTGGCCCGAGCATGATAGATCGAAAGACGTCAGGCTCAAATGTGATGCGTTTCAGAAATTTGAGACGTGATGGGTAAAATGTAATGGATTCGAGCATGTGTCGAAAAAAATGACCTGCCGGACCCAAAGTCCCATTGACTATTGTTAATTATGTAAAGCATTGTGATTCAATGACATACAATGATATTGTTGTACTGATTCCCTGCCACAGTCTCGATGATTTTCCTACGGAACTGGATGAAAAAGAGGCGGAAAGCCTGCTGAATGCCTTTGCGGTAGCCTGGCACCCGGAACTGTTGGCTTCCTCGCGTGTCATTCCCAGCTGGCATCGTTCTGATGAACCTCCCCAGTTTTTATCGGATCGCCTGCTTCTGGTTCCCAAAACATCTGAAGACTGGCTGCCTTATGGCTGGATTGAAGAAGCCCAGGCAAATGGCGCGACGGTCGTCAGCGGGAAAATTCACCGGCAGGAATGGGCTGAAGCAGCGCTGCTTCCCTTACACTCTTCCGCAACCGAGGCAGAGGAAGCCGGTCAGAAAGCGACATTGTCTGAGGAACTGGTTGCTGATTTTTATGCCCTGGGGATTTGTTATATCCAGCTCGAGTTGTTGACGCGCTGCATGCATCACTTCAGCAGTCTGGATGAAGCGACGATTCAGCGGGAAGCCATCGCGGCTGCGGATGCGGTTCTGGCGGATGATAACGAGGCGGCCCGCGCCCATCTCAAAGCTTGTTTTGAAGTGCTGCTGGAAAATCGTGAGCGGTTTTATCCGATCGACTGCTATCTGATTGATCTGTGTCTGCTGACGCCGGAATGGGCGAATGAAGCGTTGAAACAGTCCATCGCAGATGAGCGTCCTTTTAACATTCTGGTCAGCGGGGATGACCTGCAAACAATCGCCGACCAGAATTCAGAGTTGATTTCGCTGTTGAGCAAAAGCTGCCAGGATCGCGAGAGCGAAGTGATCGGCGGTGAGCAGGATCAGATTTCCACCCCGGTAGTCCCCGTGGAGTCTGTGATCTGGCAGTTGCAAGCTGGTACGAAAACGGTTCAACAGTTAACCGGGATGACTCCGACTACATGGGCGCGACGCCGTTTCGGGCTCGCCTCTCTATTGCCGATGCTGTTGCATCGATTTGGATATCATTCGGCTTTGCATCTGGTGCTGGATGACGGTATCTATCCCGATTACGAGCAGAGTAAAATTCACTGGGAAGGAGCGGACGGCACAATTCTGGATGCATTTTCCCGGATTCCCATGTCCGCGGAGGGGGCAGCCGGTTACCTGCGATTTCCCCAGAGAATGGCCGAATCGATGGAGGAAGATCAGGTGGGCGCGTTAATGTTCGCGCACTGGCCTGATGTCAAATCGCCTTTTTTTGAAGACTTTAAACGCATCCATCATTATGCGCCTGTCCTGGGCAGCTTTGTGCTGCTGAATGATTTCTTCCAGAACACGGAATCATCGGGACGACATTCCTCTTACGATGCGCGGGAATACCTTTCCCCCTTCCTGAGTCAGCTGGTGGCGATGCGCAAGCCCGATCCACTCAGTCGCTTCATCAGGCATTTTGCCAGGCATGATGAGTTTACCGCAGGGCGCTGGTTTCATACGGTGGCACGGGTCATCTATGGAAAACCGCCGGAAGAAGAAGCACTGCTCAAAATAGAACAGGAAATAGAGTGCGGGCATCCTGATGCAGATGAGGAAGCCACGAACCAGGCGGTGCAGTCACTGCAGGGGTTCTTTGATGATGGTGTAGAACAACTGGCAAAGATCATTCTGCAGGGAGCAGAACAGAATGCGAGTGGAGTCCTGTTATTGAACTCCCTGTCATTCTCGCGGCGTGTTATTGTGGATCTGCCTGATTTTCCCCATGAACCGGCAGTACATCCCGCTGTCAAAGCTACTCAATTTGATGAGACGCGGAAGCAGGCAGTCGTCGAACTTCCTGCTGCCGGATTTGTCTGGCTGCAGCCTGGTCTGTCCCCTGCTGCTCCTCCTAAAACAAGTGTGCCCATCGCCGAACCGCTGCTGTTGAGAAATGAATTTTTTGAAGTACATATCCATGCAGAAACCGGGGGCATTGCCCAGATCAAAGAATACGGCCGCAAACCAAATCGTCTGAGCCAGCAGCTGTCGTATCGTTTTCCCTATCAACGCAACATTTCCACTCCCGGTGCGTTGGGTGACTGGGATACGAAAACCCCCTACTCAGCCACACGCGGCGTTAAAGCAGTGCTTACCTGCGAAGGGCCGGGGATGGGCGAGATCGTGACCACCGGAGAAATTTACGACCAGGTGAGTAATACATCACTCGCCACGTTTCGTCAGACATTTCAACTGTGGCGCGGCCGACCGATCCTGGATGTGAAAATCGAACTGGATGCGCAGACGCTCCCCGATGGCAATCCCTGGGATCATTATTATGCGGCCCGGTTTGCCTGGGGCGACAGCACGGCTTCACTGACCCGGTCGCTGCTGGAAAGTGCGCATGCCTTCCAGGGAGAACGCTTTGAAGGCCCGCATTACTTTGAAATCGCCGAGGGGGAAGAACGGGTAACAATTTTGAATCATGGGCTGCCCTTTCATCGTAAAACAGGGCCCCGGATGCTCGACAGTATGCTGGTTGTCGAAGGCGAAACCAGACGGGAGTTTCAGTTCTCGATTGCAATCAATCAGAACTTCCCGATGCAGATTGCCCGGAATGTAATGGTGCCTGCCGGAAGTTATTCCAGCCAGATCGGTCCGCCCCGGATGGGAGATCAGGGGTGGTTGTTTCATGTTTCTGTGAGTAATGTCCAGATTACCCGTGTGATGAATCTGCAGAAATCAGCGCACGAAGCGGAGGCTGATTTATCCGGTACGCCTGTGGGGTTTGCTTTGCGACTGATTGAGACGGAAGGAATCCACCGCTCTGTCAAACTCAGATGCTTCAAGTCTCCTGTGAGTGCCCGCCAGCGCGATTTTCATGGTAAAACCGTCGTCGAACTGCCTGTCGAAGAAGATGCGGTTCTGGTAGAAATGTCACCTTACGAAATTGCAGAAATCGAAATTATTTTTCAGGATTCAGTCTAAAAGATGATCGTGACGATTGATGGTCCCGCCGGTTCCGGGAAGAGCACTGCAGCCAGGGGGCTGGCTGAGAGACTGGGGTTCGAGTTTCTGGATACCGGTGCCATGTATCGCTGCGTGGCCTGGAGTGTGCTTCAGAAACAGGTCGACCCGGCGGATGAAGCAGCCGTGGTTGAGGTCAGCCGACAGACACACATTGCGTTTTCTGATGCCCGTGTGCTGGTGAACGAGACAGAGGTCACGGGACTCATCCGGACTCCTGAAGTAACAGAGGTCGCTTCCGTGGTGGCCCAGTATCCAGGGGTGCGCGAAGAACTGGTTCGACTGCAGCGCGAGGCTGCTTCCGGGATTGATATTGTCAGCGAAGGCCGCGATCAGGGAACGGTTGTCTTTCCGGATGCCTTCTGCAAGTTCTTTCTGGTGGCAAATCCCGAGGAACGGGCGCGGCGCAGGTATGATGAACTGCAGGCGCAAGACAAACAGATCACGGTGGAAGAGATACTCGATCAGATTTATCAACGCGATCAACGGGATGAACAACGCGTCGTCGCTCCTTTGAAAGCAGCAGACGACGCGCTGGAAATCAATACCTCGTCGCTGACTAGAGACGAGGTGCTGGATCAGCTTGAAAAAACGGTTCGAAAGCGAATCAGTGCTTTGTCACACTGATTCGCTTTCGAGTCCCTTTAATTAGAACTGCAACGTCAGTGTGACAGTCGTGCGGCTGTCCAGCAGGTCTTTTCTGTTCGAAAGCGGAAATTCCCAGACGCCGGCAACCGACAGACATGAATTGAGCCGGTAGTTGGCTCCGACGGCGGTCGTTACCACATTGTTTCCCGCAACACTGGATGAACCCAGGTTGATCCAGTCTCCTCCTTCAATACTTAAGGGAAGCGCCTGCCCGCTTTTGGTATAAACAATCCCATTGAGCTCCGCTACCGCGGAGAGCTTGCTGGTAACGGGGTGATCATAATGGATGCTGTAGTAGATTGATTGAGATTCCTCGGCAGTATCACCGGGAACATGATAGCCTGAGGAGGCGATCAGGTGACCTGAGCCAATCTGCTTACCAATGGAGACATAGGGAGTCCAGACGCCATCCCCGTTCCCCTGAAATACACGCGAACTGCCGTTGGTGGCTTCATAAATCAGTCCTCCAGATAAAAGGAACTGATTTTCCACATCCCGGATCAGAACATATTTCACGCCCAGTCCAATATCAGACCAGCCGGTTCGGTTTCCGACGCCGCGTGTCTGCAGCGTGTTGTAGCCGTCTTTCACAGCAATAATCGAAAGACGTTCGTTTAATGCGATTCCGAGCTGGAGAGCATAAACCTGCAAGTCCCCTGCTCCGAGAACGGGAGTCTGGGCATCAATCATCTGGTTGATGAAGATGCCTCGGACGTAGGTCAGGGAACGCGGATCAATTGACCAGACGGGATTGCTGACGGGCATCACAAAGTCATCAAAACAGCGATCACTGGGGAATTTATTGAGTAAGGGAATGCGATCACAGAGTGTGCAGGCATTACAATCGCAGGCCTCACTGCTGTAGACCGGACTCTGACAGGTGCAGGTGGAACAATTGCATCCAGAACCTGAGGGACAGACAACTGGTGCAGCCGCAGGGGCTGAAATCAGTTGATCCAGGCTTTCTGCAGGGGGAGCCAGATCTGTTGAAGGTACAGCGGCAGGAAGTGTGGGAGCCACCGTAGTTTCGACAATGGGAGGGGCTGGTGCCGGTTCCAGATCGAGGACGCCTTCTGCGAACACTTGCTCCAGTGATTGTGGTTCAGCCGACTCTGCGGCAGGAATTGCCGAAAGGCCAACGTGTAATGTAAACATGGTCAAAAGCAGTAGCCCGAACCTCATATTTCCCCCCTCTGGAAATGAGACAGTTAAGCGATATTCGCCTGTTTTATTGAAAAAGACCTGCAGTATCACAGGAGTTATCGTCACTCCCGCTGTGTAAGAACAGGTATATAAAACGAAGTTTATCTGTTTTATCGGATTACATGGAAATGCTGCATGCAGCAGTTGTTACGATTAAATAAAAAAAGCACGTCCTTGAGACGTGCTTTCATTCGAGGTTTCAGCGAATCGGAAAGAGGTTCAGACTAATGCATTAACTGCTTTTCGAAATCGATATCGTATTTTTTCATCTTCTTATACAGCGTGGTCCGGTTGATCCCCAGTGCTTTGGAAGTATTCTGCCGGTTCCAGCCGTTTGCTTCCAGGGCTTCAATAATAATCTGTCGCTCCGGATTTGCCAGCGCGGTTTTCAATGATCCATTGCTCATCCGATTTTCCGATGAGAGCGAATACGACTGTTCCTGGCGAATCTGTTCGGGCAGGTCGTGCATGCGGATATAATCACCCTTGGTCAATACAACGCAGCGTTCCACCACATTGATCAACTCACGAACATTACCCGGCCAGGAGTATTTCAACATCGCCTGGGTGGCAGAAGCATCAAAGCCGTTGATCGATTTTCCGATCTGTTCGTTATAGACTTTCAGGTAGTGTTCAATCAGCAGGGGAATATCGCTGATGCGTTCCCGCAGAGCAGGTTGTGTGAGGGTAATGACGTTGATTCTGTAGTAGAGGTCCTGCCGGAACTCCCCTTTGGCTACCATTTCTTCCAGGTTCTGGTTGGTGGCGAGTATCAGGCGAATGTCGACAGATTGAGTGACGTTGTCACCGACGGCTTCGAATTCCCGATCCTGTAACACCCGCAGCAGTTTCACCTGCAGGCTGGGAGAAGCGGTGGCGATTTCGTCCAGGAACAGAGTTCCGCCGTCTGCCTGCAGAAACTTACCGATTTTATCGTGAGACGCTCCGGTAAATGAACCGGCTTTGTGTCCAAACAGTTCACTTTCCAGCAATGTATCGGGCAGCGCACCACAGGCGACTTCAACGAAAGGCTGATTGCAGCGGTCGCTTAACTGGTGGATCGCACGGGCCGTCATCGTTTTACCGGTACCGTTTTCTCCCAGTACCAGCACGGTGGTACGTGTATCTGCCACGCTTTCGATCAGGTCGAACATTTTCTGCATTTTGTAGTCCTGACCGACGATATTCGAGAGACCGAATCGCTGATCAAGCTGGGCCTTGAGAGATTTGTTTTCTGCGACCACTTTCCGCTGGTCCAGGCAACGTTCGATCGCCATGCTGAGTTCTTCATCGATGACCGGCTTGGTCAGATATTCAAACGCACCCAGACGGATTGCTTCGACGGCGCTTTCAATCGTGCCATACCCGGTGAGCATGATGACCGCGGTATCAGGGGCATTGTCTTTCACCCATTCGAGTAGATGAAATCCATCCTGGTCAGGCAGGTTCACATCACAGACGACGACCTGAAAAGGGAATTCTTTTAATCGTTCAATGGCATCCAGGCAGCTGAGAGAAGTTTCGGTGCGATGCCCGAGGCTTCTGAGATAATCAGCCATCGCTTCCAGAATATATTGATCGTCATCGACTACCAGTAAGGAACCAGAGTTTGTCTTCATTGAATTATGTCTCGCCAAAGTGTGCATGTTAGCTGTAATCGTCGTACAACTGTGTCGTGGGTAAAATTCAGGAGTTCTATCGCTGAATTTACAATCTGAATTGAAAATCTGTTTCAATGCCCGGTGGAAAATCAATCCATGATCTCAGCGGAACAAACTGCTGGATAAATCAGACCTCGTTACGGATGAGGTTCAGATCCAGACTTTCATGTCAGACAAAGTTATCACAGGCAAAGTTGTCACCGGACCGGTGAGGAAATCACCTGATGATGAAACTGGGAGTCAAACATAATGAAGGGATAATCAAACATAGATCACAGGTTTCAATCGGGCAACATGCACCATCAACAGACTGTTGTTTTCCAGAATCAGTGTGGTGGAAAAGATCAGACGGTGTCTTTCAGGATCTGTTATTATGGACACTGAACCTGCCTGATTGCGTACCGCTGGCGAGGATTGCAGCAATCATTCCGGTTATCCCGTGATGCGAACAGAGCGCAGCAGTGTCCTGTAATTAGCAAAAGCGCTGCAGCTGGAAAATCACGTATTACTGTTACGTTGGCTGGTAAATCCCCGGGTTTACCGGTTTTGTCTGATTTAGATTAAATCAGGGCAGTGTTTACTGCGGGTTAAACAGCAGTGAAACGGTGTTTTTCGCAGTTTTCATTGTGGAATCTGGTATCCGAGCATGAAATTCGGCTGAAAGTCAGCTGTTTCCACTCAGAAATACCGATTGAGAACGAATGATAACTGTAAACAGAGCCTTGAGATGGTGCGCTTGTACTGCTACTATTGGGGCTTACGTGGAAAGAATTCAGACTGTCAGCAGGCAGAATGGGTGGACCTGGCGAGAATCATTTCAGCGAGAAACTGTCTCGATAACCGTTCCAACGGCTCATGGCACGATTGAACTTCGCAGTTACTCACATTCAGGTCTGCATCGTCGTGGTTATGCCCCGAGGATCTTTCCGTTAGACAGGTAATAATTTCCTGAAGATAGCCTCTCGTATCAGGCTCCTCAAAAGATAACAGCCGAGGAAGGCCCCCGTCAGGTGCGGACCCGGTCAAGAAAGTGGGAGTTGTCCGTTGTTAAGAGCGATAATAAGTGATATTCACGGTAATCTCGAAGCGCTGGAAGCGGTTCTGGCAGACATTGACAGCCGTGAGATCAGTGAAATTTATTGCCTGGGCGATATTATCGGCTACGGCCCGAATCCGCGCGAATGTATCGACCTGGTGAGAAAACGTTGCCAGAAGTCCCTGCTGGGTAACCATGATCAGGCCGCGTTATTTGATCCGGAAGGTTTCAATGCCGGTGCCGAACGTGCCATTTTCTGGACACGCCGCATGCTGGAAACGGGCGATGCTTCAAAGAACCAGGATCGCTGGGATTTTCTGGGCGAACTGCCTCGCATGATACGCGAAGACAAAATGCTGTTTGTGCACGGCTCGGCACGGAACCCATTGAATGAATATGTGTTTCCCGAAGATATCTATAACCAGCGCAAAATGGAGCGGATTTTTGGTCTGGTCGACCAGTACTGTTTCCAGGGACACACACATATTCCCGGCGTTTTCACAGAAAGTATGAATTTTCTTGCTCCGGATGAGATTGATTACGTTTACCCCTTTGGCCAGGAAAAATTTCTGGTAAATGTGGGATCCGTCGGTCAGCCCCGTGATGCAGACAATCGATCTTCCTATGTGATCATCGATGATGAGAAAGTCAGTTTCTGCCGCGTTGAATATGACTTTAATACGACCGCTGAAAAAATTTACGAAATTTCTGATCTAGACAACTTCTTAGGCGACCGCCTGCGGGATGGTCGATAACAATGGAACAAAAACGACTCTTACTGTTTGTCACACTGTCAGCATCAATGTTATTTGCCTGGCAGCTGTTCATTAACCCGAAAATCGCTCCCCCCCCCGCAGCGCAAAACGCAGTCGAGAATGATATCCAGGATCCTCAGGATCCTGATGCGCCTCTGGTGGCAATAAAACCGGATATCCCCGGGGCGAAAAATGCCGCTGACGAGCAACCGGCGCCTCCCCAAGCGGATCTGCTGAACAATCCTCAGCGTACAATCCTCTTGGGATCACTGGACCCTGAAACGGGCTATTTCCTGCAGACAAAGATTTCGACGACAGGAGCGTCACTGGTTGAGGCACACCTGAACGACCCCTTATACCGGGATCTGAAAGATCCCAAACAACCTTTACAGATTCTGGGTCAATTTGATGCAGGCAAAAACTTCAAACGCAGCAGCCTCGATCTGGATGTGGCACAACTGGATGCCAAACTGGCGGCGTTAAACGTAGACAGCCACTCAGCCAACTGGAAGATTCTGGACCTGGTGAAGGATCCGGATGATCCTAAACTCTATCAGTCAGTTCTCCTGAGTCTGACCGCACCAGATGGCAGCATTGAAGTACAGAAAAAATACGATCTCAAGAAGTATCCGGTTCCCCCGGATGACTTTCGTGAATTTCGAGATACTAACCAGTCAGGTTACATGGTCCACTTTGATATCAAAGTGATCAACCACGGCCAGGCAGTTCAGAAACTCGAATACCAACTGCTGGGACCGATCGGGATCCCTCTGGAAAATGCCGAAAACACCCGCAAGTTTCGCGATCTGCGCATCGGCTTTCTGCAGGATGACAAGAGTGTAGAAACGGAAATATTTACCGCTCCGGACATCATTGAAAATGTCAACGCACAACAGGTCGAGAAATACAGCCGCGCGTTTCAATTCGCCGGTGTTGATATTCAATACTTCGCTGCTCTGCTGACGCCTGATGGGAAAAACTACGATCCTCAGCTCGTTAACGGCGAAATGCAGTCCAATTATTCGGCCAGTATCGAGCCGGTCCTGGTCCAGCGTGGACTGATGGATGAAACACAGAGCCGGATCACGGTCAAAGTCAATTCGAAAGATCTGGAACTGGCGCCCGGTGGCGAAATCACACACAGCTATGCAATGTATACGGGGCCGAAACGGGAATCCCTGCTGGGGCCACCGCTCAATGCCACTGAGATTATGGACCTCGGCATTTTCGGGCCGGTTGCCAAGCTGATGCTCTGGCTGCTGACGACCCTGCATGGGGTTGGTCTGTCTTACGGAATAGCCATTATCTGTCTGACGATCATCGTTCGTGGCAGCCTTTATCCGCTGTCGCGCAAGCAGGCAATCGGCGCTCAGAAGATGAAAGAGCTGCAGCCCCAGATTGCGGAACTCAAAAAGAAATACGGAGATGACCGCGAAAAGCTGGGCCGGGCACAAATGGAGCTGTTCAGCAAGAACAACTACAACCCCCTGGCGGGCTGCTTGCCTATCTTCATGCAGCTGCCGATTTTCTTTGGTCTGTATACCGCGTTGAACAATGCTGTCCAGTTGCGGGGGACTCCCTTTCTGTGGGTTGATAACCTGGCCGCTCCGGATGCCCTGTTTCAGATGCCCTTTGCTATTCCTTTCCTGGGAGACCAGTTCAACCTGTTACCCATCGTGACAGTGGGGCTGTTCGTCATCCAGCAGAAGCTGTTCATGCCGCCGCCAACCGATAAGGATCAGGAACTGCAGCACAAGATCATGAACTACATGATGATCGGTATGGGATTCATGTTCTACCATGTTCCCGCTGGTCTGTGTGTGTACTTCATTGCCTCCAGCCTGTGGGGGATTTGTGAGCGAAAGCTGCTGGACTACCAGTCCAAACGGCGTACCTCGACAATTGTGGGAACCGATCCCAACGTGATCGAAGTCGAAGCCAAATCGAAAAAGACGCAGAACAGAAAAAATAAGCCGGAAGAGGATGAGCCACCCGCTAAAAAAGGCTGGTTTGCCCGTCTCCAGGAAATCGCGGATCAGGCACAGGAGCAGGCAGCATTGAATGAGCGGAAACAGCCGAATTCCCGGGACCGAGGACCGGGGAAAAAGTCGAAAAAACGACGCTAAACCGTGTCCAGTTTTACTGCAACGTCTCCCGGGCGATTCGGGCTGAGTAGCATGGATTGAGAGACGCAATGCTTAAGTGTGATGCGCTCCAGTCTGAGTCTGAAACCAGGGAGCAGAAAGATCAGGTTTTGTGGGCATCGCGTTTTTCATAACGTTCATGCTCCCGTAAAGTTTCACTACGAAATTCAGCATGAATCTGCAATTTGACGATACCATAGTTGCTTTAGCGTCGGCACCAGGCAGTGGTGCAGCAGGACTGATTCGTGTGAGTGGTTCTGATATTATTCCCTGCCTGGAACACTGTTTTGAAGCTGATGATCAGTGGCGGAGTTCCCGGGTGCCGTCACGTCATCCCGGCATCATCAAACTGGCAGGCTCCCATGTCCGCTTACCGGGGGCCCTCTATTTCTGGCCGACGGCGCGGAGTTTCACAGGCCAGCCTCTGGCGGAATTTCATACCATCAGTTCGCCTCCCCTGCTGGAATCGGTCATCGAAAATCTGGCAGCGCACGGAGCCAGACTGGCACGGCCGGGCGAATTCACTCTGCGGGCATTTCTGGCTGGACGGGTGGATCTCGTGCAGGCAGAAGCGGTACTGGGGGTGATAGATGCCTACGATCATGAAGAGCTGAATCTGGCACTCAGTCAACTGGCAGGAGGCGTCTCCACCAGGATCGGCGCTGCTCGGATGGATCTGCTGGAACTGCTTTCCGAACTGGAAGCCGGGCTGGATTTTGTGGAAGAAGATATCGAATTTATTGATCGCAATACACTGGTCAATCGCCTGCGGAAGATCCGTGAGTTCTGCGAGCAGTTGTATCTCGATTCGTCAGAACGGATGGAATCGACGGGCAGCCTGTCACTCGTGCTGGCCGGTCTGCCGAATGCGGGCAAAAGTACTTTGTATAACGCCCTGGTGGGAGATAAACAGGCGGCCCTTGTTTCCGACGTGGAAGGCACTACCCGGGATTACCTGGTAACCTCCCTTAACTGGCAGGGACAGCCGATTCAACTGATTGATACTGCTGGTCTGGAGCCGGGCGTGCATGAGATTTCCATCTCCGCTCAACAGTTTCGTCAACAGCAGATGACACAGGCGGATCTGGTGATCTGGTGCACGGCAGCGGACCTCCGCCCCGAGCTGCATAGCATTGATCGTGCACAACGGGCGCAGCTTTCTGAATCACAGCATGTCTTAACCGTGCTGACCAAAAGTGATCTCTCCCCTGCTCTCAACAGAGACGAATCCTGTGAAGTGGCGCTGAGCGTGGCTGAAGAAACCGGACTGGATGATCTCAAGAATCTGATTCTGTCACGGTTGACGGAATACCGTCGTGGCGGTCGCCAGCTCATCGGTTCGACGGCCTCCCGTTGCCGCGACAGTCTGCGTCAGGCAGGACTGGCGTTACAGGCGGCTGAAGAAGCAGCGGAGCGCCAGATGGGCGAGGAACTGGTGGCAATTGAGATTCGCGAAGCACTGCAGCACCTGGGGCAGATTGTCGGCCAGGTTTATACCGATGACATTCTGGATCGTATCTTCAGCAAATTCTGCATAGGAAAATGATCAATTGCTTCAGGGTTTGTGCTGATGTAACCATTCGGGGGCGGATCCAAACTCAATACCCAGTTGTGGTACAAAATAAAACCACATAAACGCCGTCAGCAGGAAGACCCCGATCAGGTTGAGGATGATGCCGTATTTGAGCATGTCCGACATCTTGATTTTTCCCGACGCGAATACAATGGCATTCGGTGGCGTGGCTATCGGCATTGTAAACGCACAGCTCGCTGAAATCGCGGCAGGGATCATGATCAGCCTTGGATCGATATCAAGACTGACTGCCGTTGCCGCCATGATGGGCAACACTGTATTGACGGTCGCAATATTGGATGTGAATTCCGTCAGAAACGTCAGCATCAAGCACGCGGCAAAGATGAGTGCCCAGGCAGGCCAGCCTGCGATGAGCTGGGAAAATACCTGTCCCACCCAGTCGGAGAGTTCCGTGCTGCTGAATGCACTGGCGATCGCAAACCCGCCGCCAATCAGCAGCAGTACTCCCCAGGGAAGTCGTTCGGCGGTCTCCCAGTCCATCAGGTATTCTGTTTCGCCCTGCTCCGATTTCTGAGCCGGGATCGCAAACATGAGCAATGCCATGCCCATCGCCACGGTGGAGTCGTGGACCCAGCCCGATGCGGATTCGACGGGAATACCCCACCTGGTCAGAAAGTGGAGGGGCAGACTTTCCCAGCCGGGCAGCAGAACAAAATCTTCTCCAAAAGTAAGCGGTTTCCGGGTGATCCATAACACGGCCGTGACCACAAAAACCATTAACATCAGGATTTCAGGTCGGGTTGGCTTCCCCAGTTTCCGCACATGTTCATTGATAATTGCTTTAGAGGACTCTTTCGAACTCGACAGCCGGGGCATGTTCCAGCAGAGTACCATCCACGTCAGCAGTAGAAAGGTAATCCCAAACGGGACGACCATAATCATCCATTCGCCAGCCGATAACTGGGGGCCGTCAGGAAACTGCGAAGTCCAGATCGACTGAAAGGCAATATTTGTGGGCGTTCCGATGAGTGTGGTCACCCCGCCAATGCTTGCGGAATAGGCGATACCCAGCAATAAAGCGACTGAGAAGTGTTGGATTGCTTTAGACGAGTCTTCCTCGGAATCAAACATCGCCAGCTCGGAGATCGAACCGATGATTGCCATCCCGATCGGCAGCATGAGTAATGTCGATGCGGTATTGCTGATCCACATGGATAGAAACGCGGTGGCGAATAAAAAACCGAGAACCACGCGCCGCGGACTGCTGCCAATGACTCGAATGGTATTCAAGGCGATGCGCTTGTGAACACCCCATTTTTCAATTCCGAGTGCAATGATAAATCCCCCCATATACAGGAAGATATTTTCATTCATGTAGGAACCACTGACGGTTTTCGGATCCTGAATGCCGAAAACAGGAAATGCGACCAGGGGGATGAGGCTGGTTGCCGCGATAGGGATGGCCTGGGTCATCCACAGAATTGCCATCAATGCCGTAATCGCTGCCAGACGTTGCGCTGAAGATGTCATGTCAGCAGGCGCAGGCAGATTCAGAATGATCACAAATGCAATCAGGCTGAACAGTTTCCCATAGAATGGGATGCGGCTTTCTACCGAATGTGATGAGTCGCCAATCACGAATAGAGTCGTCCCGTATTATCTCAATACATGATTTGTAGAGAGTTGGAGTTCAGATCAGGATTACAGCAGGCTGCGAACGGTTATTCATCATCAGCGGTCGGGTGAATGAACTGATGGCCTTTGGGCCGTACCGTTAAAACCGGGCAGGGTGCCTTGCGAACCACTTTCTCGGCGACACTGCCCAGCAGCAGATGCGCGGTGAAAGAGCGCCCGTGCGTGCCTACCACAATCAGATCGACTTCTTCCCGTTTGGCATATTTCAGGATATCGACAAATGGATTTCCGTGAACCCAGTGTGTGAAAATTTCCAGGCCGGGTTTATCTTCATCCAGGATCCAGTTATCCAGCCGGGTTTTTGCGAAGTTTTCAAAGTCTTCTTTGGGAGGGAGTGCATAGCTCTCAAACATCGGCATATAGACCACGGGGTCTTCAATCACGTGCAGCAGGTGCAGTTGGGAACCGAACTTCTTCGCCAGTTCAACTGCATACTGAGTAGCTGCCTGGGAGGTTTCACTGAAGTCTGTGGGAATCAGGATTTTATTGATGTCGATCATGAGCGTGTTCCTTGTGTTTTCCGAGCTGGCGTTCTTCGCGTGCTGTGCAAGAAGAGTTCATTATAAGAGGTGTTTGTCTGGAAACAATAGCCGGGGAATCGGCAATCGGGGATTCGTGAAACTGTTTATTTAATTTGTAAAGAAATCAGAGTCCTCGTTTGTGAATCTGTGGGCATCTCCTTATGATGAAAGTGCCCCCCTGTCGGACGGGTGGGGTATTTTGTCCTTGAAAAATGGATCATCAAGAGAATCATAAACGTTCAAATTGTGGAGTCAGAATAATGGAAAAATGGCCTATTGGTGTATTCGCTTCGGTTGATGCAGGATTGGGAGTACACTTCGATGTGGTTCAGGAGTTGGAAATTCCTACCGTACAGATCCATGCACCTCACAAACAGACGCGAACTCCCGAGGTGGCACAGGAATTCCTGGAACGCTGCAATTCTGCCGGGATCAAACTCACCTGCGTTTTTGGCGGATTCGATGGTGAAAGTTATGCAGATATCCCCACCACAAAACAGACCGTGGGACTCGTTCCCGCTGAAACGCGAGCTGCCCGAGTTGAAGAAATGAAAGAGATTTCCGATTTTGCCAAACAGCTCGAATGCGATACCGTTGCCCTGCATATTGGCTTTGTTCCCGAAGATCGTGAGTCGGCCGATTACAAAGAGCTGGTGTCAGTCACACAGGGGCTGCTGGATCATGTCAAAGTCAACGGACAGAATCTGAATCTGGAAACGGGACAGGAATCTGCCGATCATCTGCTCGATTTCATCAGTGATGTCGGACGTGATAATCTGAAGATCAATTTCGACCCGGCTAATATGATCCTGTACGGCACAGGAGATCCCATCGTCGCCCTGAAACGGGTCGGTCACCTGGTCGGCAGTGTCCACTGCAAAGATGCGACCTGGGCAGCGGAAGACAGACGGGGAATCGACTGGGGAGCGGAAGTTCCACTGGGAGAAGGAGATGTCGGCATGGGAACCTATCTGCGGACTCTGGATGAGATCGGTTACACCGGTCCCCTGACGATCGAACGCGAAATTCCTGAAAATCGTGAACAGCAGAAAACGGATATTGGTAAAGCTGTTTCGCTGTTAACTGAGCTGAAAAATCGACTTGGCTAACACGAATCCCCTGTGCTTTGAATCTGTCAAAGTGAATGTTTCGGAGATGGTTTGTGAAAAAACTGATTGAGGACGTCACCTGTGCCGGCTGTTATTGCGCCTGCGATGATATTCAGGTGACGATCGACGGTCAGCAGATTCTGGAAGTTCAAACCACCTGCTCTCAGGGGCAGGCCTGGTTTGAACGCGCAGGAGAGACAGATCAACTGGTTCCGCGGATTCAGGGAAAGCCGGTCTCTCAAGCCGCCGCGATCAAACAGGCGGTCGAACTGATTCAACAGGCACAGGCTCCACTGGTGACCGGTCTCTCTCAGTCCTCCACTGCTGCCCAGCGGGCTGCAGTCGCATTAGCGGATCAAATCGGAGCAGTCATTGACACAGGTGCCTCGGCAGGGACAAGAGCCCTGCAGCAGGTGGGAGAAGCCACCTGTACCCTTGGCGAAGTACGCAGTCGTGCAGACCTGATTATTTACTGGGGCGCTGCGGACCTGCTGGCCAATGCGCGACATCGACAGACTCTGGAAACAGATTCCCCTGAGATGACACGTAAAATCATCGCGATCGGAGAAGAGTCTGCACGTGCGACTGACCATGCAGATGAATTCATCGCAGTCGAGCCTCAGCGGGAAATTGAAGTCATCTGGCAACTCAGGTCACTTCTGAAAGGCATCGCCCTTGCCGGAAATGAGCCGGTGGGGATTACCGAATCGCAACTGCAATCCCTGGCTTCACAACTGAAACAGAGTCAATATATCGTTTTTTTTACCGGCCCGGAATTCAAACAGGGACCACTGTCACATCGTAAACTGGAAGCGCTTTCGCTGCTGATCAGAGAAATTCAGAGGGAACGTCGCTGTCACTCCATTTCGGTACCCGCTTCCGGCGAGACCAAAGGGGCAGAACATGTACTGGCCTGGCAGACCGGATATGCAGCGGCTGTCAATTTCGCTGCCGGGTTTCCCTGTTACTCACCTGCCGAGTATCAGGCCAGCCGCTTGCTGGAACAGTCCGAAGTGGATCTGTGTATTCTGACGGGCGGAAACCCACTGGCAGGGTTATCTGCGCAGGCACTTGGGAATCTGAAAAGTGTGCCCTCCATCGTGATTGGTTCCACTTTGCCCCAGGATTTTCAGCCCGAGGTTTTCCTGCCAACGGGCATCACAGGCATCCAGTTTCCCGGTTCGATGTATCGCTACGACGGCACGCCACTCCCCTTGCGTGGCTTTCTGCCCACTGTCCAAAACAGTGAAGCTGATGTGCTGAAACAGATCAGTAATTCTCTATAAGTTCCTGTCCTCACTGATCAGAGAGAGAATCCCCTCCTGTGAATCTTACCCGAATGGAATATTCGGAGTAACAGGCGCATCCCATTTCAGATTTTTGTGTCGCATATCCCTCCTCAGCTCTGTTTTAAATTTTTTGAAACTAGGTTTACCTTGAACGTTCTCTTTTGAGAGCGTCTCCCGCGTTCGATTACTTCACAGATGTTTTTTTACCGGGGTCGAGTAAGCTCCGGTTGCCTCTTCAGGTTTTGGAAATGACGACACAAATTAAAGAACAAACTGACACCTCCCCCAAATCGCAAGTCGATTCTCCTGAGACCGTCTCCATCCGCGTCGAAGACCTGATCGTGGGACGCAGGATTAATCATCCGATTTATGACAGGAACGGCGTCTTGCTGCTGGCCTCAGGATCTGTGGTGAATTCACGCTTCAAGCAGTTATTACGCGACAGGAAAATGTCGCAGGTGGACGTCCACAGTGATGATGCCTCTGCTGTCAGCCTGGGAGCCCTGGCGGGAGACCCGATGCTGGAAGCAGCGAACCAGGGAATCTTCTCGACCGAACTGACCGAAAAACTGGACCGGCTGATCGAATCGGGGTCCATGTTCGTCGCCAACACCGGACCGGCCGTCCGCAATTCCATGGTGATGCATGGCTGTAAAGCCTATGATCCAGATCATCGTGATAAACTGTTTGAGCAGCAGCAGAAATTCGGTGAATCACTCGACGGAATGATGCGAGGTGCGCTGACCGGAAAAGTCCCCAGTGGATCAGAAATCACCGGCATGGCAGCCAGTTATCTGACCCAGTTAACCGCGGATGCAGACTGTGTGATCTCAGCTGCCGCTGAGGCGGGTAAGGACGAATCACTTTCGCAGCATTGTCTGCAGATGTCATTACTGGGCATGGCGATTGGTACCGAACTGAATCTGGATGAGAGCAACGTTCGCAATATCGGTTTGTGTGGACTGGTGCATGACTGGGGGATGGTTCGCGTACAGAATAAAATCGGCAAAAGCCGTCGTCGCCTGAGTCCGCTGGAACGGATCGAAATGCAGAAACATCCGATTTTCTCGCTGGAAATGCTGGAAGATGTGGCTGGAATTCCCAGTGTCGTTCCGGTGGTCTGCTATCAGGTACATGAACAGCCTAATGGTCTGGGTTTTCCACGGCAGCGATCTCATAATATGATTCATCTGTTTGCCCGCATTCTGAATGTCGCGCATTCCTATGTCTCGCTCACGAGTTCACGAGAAGACCGCCCTGCCCTGATGCCTTATGCAGCGATGGAGTACCTGTTACGGCTTACAAACGATAAGACAATTGATGGGGCACCCATGCGGGCGCTGTTGAATCTGCTCTCCCTGTTTCCGATTGGCAGCTTTGTCATTCTGACCGATGGAAGTGCCGCGCGGGTGATCCGCCGGAATCAGGATCACTATACCAGCCCGATTGTCCAGGTGCTGCAAACAGCGAACGGTAAAAAAGTCGATCCAATGGATCCGGACAGTATCATTGATCTGCATGCGAGTGAACTGGAAATCGACCAGGCTCTGCCCACCCCGGGAAAAGAAGAGATTGATTTGACTTCGGAACTGTTTGATGGCCAGATCTAAGAAACTTTGATCGTTATAATACACAGATTCCGCACAGCTGGAACACATCACATTTAACTCTAGCGTCTCTCAAACTATTCTACTCGGTTCAAATAGTCCGGGAGTCGATACCGTAAAACGGGACTTAGTCGAAAACGTTGAATTTCGCTGTATTTGCAGCAGAACAGAACCGGAAACAGGAAAACTCATGAATCCTGAACTGGAACTGGTGGTTTTGCTTGAAACTTGGAGAGGAATGGCTTATATTTCCATCTCGCTTCCATTAAGCAATGATTGCATATGGGGTTAACGCCTTATATCACATGCGGAAACGAGGGCATGTAGCTCAGTTGGTAGAGCACAGGACTGAAAATCCTGGTGTCGGCGGTTCGATCCCGCCCGTGCCCACTTTTAACCTATAAAACCACTTCGGGCGGGAATGTCAGCAGATATTCCCGCCCGTTTGCGTTTTGGGGCTTTGATTCTCCCCGCCCTGTGCTTCCTGACAATGAATGCGTGAAGTCAGTTTTTTTTCAGGGGAGGTAGTCTTCGATCTCGTCGCCATAATCAGGATCATCGGGGATGACTTCAATAAAGTGGGTACGCCGCGAAAGTAACGCGGAATGGATTTCATGGCGACCAGGCCTGGGAATCAACTGGTAATCGACGATATTTCCCGTGTCGTCGGTACTCACTTCAGCATAGCCGTAGTGGTAACAGTGCCGTTTCCAGCGGTTTAATTCCTGGTTGGATAGTGTCGACTGGATCGCCTGAATGACAATCACAGCGATAAATGCAACTGTGGTGACTTTCATAAGAATTGGCCCCTATTGCGTGCCCGCTTTGGTTAAGCTAACAGGTTCAGAGCATGGGTTCCAGAGGAATTTCCTGAAAGTCTATCTTTTGCAGGGTTCACCCCTGCCGAGGACTGCGGGAAACCAGATTAATACGAGTTCTGAGACAGAATGGAGCAGGAATCAACGACAACAGAATCAGATGATTGACAGCCTCATCTCGTCTGGTAGGATCAAGGTTACTCAATATCCCTTCTGCTTAATGTACACGTGGAGCCCTGTTCTGCTGTGTGAATTCGATTTTCCCAGAAAGGTTTCTCATGATCAGCACCGCCGAAATCAGCATGTATCCGTTTCAGGAAAACTATAAGGAACTGATCAAAGCCTTCATTGCCAAGTTGAGTTATTACCCGGAAGTGCAGGTGACGCCGGGCCCGACTTCAACGGTGGTGATTGGCGAGTACGAGCAACTGATGACCTGCCTGACGGAAATGCTTCGCTGGAGTCATGAGGAACATGGCAAAGCGGTCTTCGTTGTCAAAATCATGCCTGGTTACGAGCCCTCCTGAATCGCGGAGAAACGTTAATGCGGGTCATTTCTGTGTTGGTGCCGGTGATGCTGGTTGGCTGCACATCTGAGGGGCCAGCTCTGAAGCCTTCGGGTGCCAGACTGCCGACAGAAGCAGCCAGGGCACTGCAGGGTGCTCCCGACTGGGAACTGTTCTCACTCGATCCCGGTGTGGAAAAGGATCCGGATGACGCCAGCAGTTTTCATGTGGCGAATCGCAGAAAATACGGAGTGAAGCAGAAATAATTCAGACGAATTCCGCTTACGGTTCCCGCAGCAGCAGCCAGAGAATCAGCGAGAACAGGCCGAGCAGTCCCAGTCCGATGTGCAGCGCCGGAACGCTGATCACACCAGCCAGTGTATTACCGGTAGCGAACGGCCAGAACGGATGCATGTCGTCATGCATCAGGCTGTCGAGAAAGACATGCGAGATTCCCCCGATCAAACCGGCGAGTAGCGACTGATTGAGCAGTCGCGTCTTGGGCGTCTGGTTCAGTCGTGTTTTCCAGCGTGAACCGGCGGGCATCCATCGGACGATGATCATCACGATACACCACATCAGCAGACCGGCGAGGAGCCCGGCTGCGCTGCCACCCAGGTAAGTATGCAGGTAACGGTGGAGCGGCGGTTCATCCCTGCTCAGATAATACAACACTTCCACGTCGATCAGAACGTTCGCGGCAATGAAGGAGGTCAGCCAGAACGAACGGGGCCCGAAGACTTTAGTCAGCAACCCGGGGCTGAAATGAAATGGTGTGAGTGGAATGTTTTATCCTCCGTGAACGAAACCGTGTGGCGTGGATCATAGTCTGACAGGGCAGAGAATGTCTATTTGAACCGGAGTCCACACTGTCGTTACCGATCTCAACAAAATCTTGATTTCCGGTAGCAGTGTCATATGATGTCAGGCAGACATCGGTTCCTTGAATCCTGTTGACAGTATATTGCTGTATGATACGATTGTGGGGTGAAGATTCTAAGTTTCCCGGCGATCCCCATCAATGTGCTGGTAGAAACAATTCAAATGAATGGACAGAGACTGAATTTATGAAAGCGGAAATCAACGAAAGCCGGGAGTGGCGGGAAAATGGCAATTCAGCTTCCCAGCTTCTGATCGGTATCGTTGTGATTCAGGGGACACTGACTATCCTCATTTCGTATTTCTTTCAGGCCAGCGTCGGTGATGGAATTCGCTATTCAGGCATCATAATAGGTTATCCTTTTTTTTGCTGGTTCCTGATTTCCTGGATCAGGTCACTCAGGAACCGTGGTTCGACATTGCTTGATTGCGGTCGATCACGAGTCGAGCCTGCTGCGGTTCTGCTGGCGATACTGTTGTTGCCAGCCGCTGTGCTGAGTTTCTTTACCATGTCCGAAAATGGCCAGGGCATACTCATGGGAGGGCTCTTGCTCTTTACACCCGTGATAATTCTCATCTGTTCCCTGTCAGGGTTGCAGATCGTTGAAAACGGAATCTGGCATCATGCCACTCTGTTAAGATGGGAGGAAATTACAGGTTACCGCTGGACGGGAGAATCGAATTCGCATCTGATTTTGCAGTCCGAAAAAATATTATTCAAAGGGGCGTTACCTCCCCTGCCCGTTCCACCGGAGCAGAAAGCAGCAGTTAACGAATTGCTGCAGAAATATCTGCCGGCTGGTAGCTGAATTCTTTTTTGAAGGATCACTGCAATGAAACGAAGACAAACTTTTAAGCTCCCTCTTCTGCTGTTGATTGGATTGAACCTTTCTTTTTCTTCCACGGCGGCACAGGCAGAGCAGAAAGCAGCCGGTAAAAAAAGTATCGGTGGCTCTGGTGAAATGATTCAACTGAATCTGTCCGCCGAGCAGCGTGAGCTAAGTGGGATTCGCATTCATGGCTCACGCTATGGCACGGCAGCACCGCCACAGGAACGTTTTCTGATCTATCTACTGAATCAGGATCTGACTGAAGTGATCGCGACAGAAATGGCGCCATATGCGCTGTTTGAACGGGGAGCCGAGCAATGGGTGGAGATCAAATTTCCGAAGCCGGTTACCGTACCCGCGGATGCCTGGATCGCTGTTGATTTCCGTGCGGGGCGGTCGAAAGGCGTCTATGTCAGCTATGATGACAGTACCGAACTCAGTCGTTCCCGTATCGGCCTGCCTGGAATCGAACCCAAACCAACCGGCTTTTCCGGTAACTGGATGATTGATCCCGTCCTCGCGCCCTAATATGATGACGGCTTCACAGTTGTCGTTATTTACCGGTCGAAGGATTCACCGCGCTCATGGAAGCTGTCCCGGATGTCGTGCGGCATCTGATTCATTATTCGTGTCACCTGCTGGTTCCCTTTCTGATTGCGCGGCTGTTCTGGAAGGAACACTGGCTGCAGGCAGGGCTGATCATGCTGGCGACGATGTTGATCGACGTCGATCATCTGCTGGCCGATCCGATCTTTGATCCGACTCGCTGCAGCCTGGGCTTTCATCCCCTGCACACCTGGTGGGCGGCGGCCGTCTATGCGGGACTGTTGTGTATTCCCTCCTGGCGCTGGCGGGCGGTCGCGGTGGGCTGTCTGTGGCATCTGGCAACGGACGGGATCGACTGTCTGCTGGGCGGGCATTGTCTGTTTTGTTGAGCCGGTTGTTATCTGGTTACTTATTACGGAGTTCGTACTATGTATGAGCAGATCGCGCGTGAGAGTTCTTCAACAGAAGCGGCTCTCGAGAAACTGCATCGCGCCGGTGCGGGGCCGATAGAGGCGATTAAGGCCCTGCGCGCCGGTCGGGGACTTACGCTGGCGGAATCCAAGCAGCGACTGCATCAGTCCCCTGCCTGGAGCACGGAGGCTCGGAATGCTGAGTTATTGCATGAGGCTTTGTGGGAAGCTCTGGATGAACAGGACCTCCAGGAGACAGAGGGAGATGAGGACTGACTCTGGTTCGATTTCTCAAGAACCTTAATCATGGTGTTGCTTCGTCTGGCGTCGGGCGGTAAACCATAAGGATTGTTTACTCCTGCTGAAAACTGATCCTGCAAAACTGGTCTGCTATCATGATATTTTCCTGCCTGCGTCAATGGACTTTTCTGGCGATCCTGACTCTGGTCGCCTTTTCCGGAACGAGTACTGCTGTAGCACAGCCTGAAACTGTGGAAGCGGATGTCTGCATTTACGGGGCGACTCCCTCAGGGATCCTGGCGGCGGTCGCGGTGCAGCGTGCCGGGCGGTCGGCAGTGATTGTGGAGCCGAGTCGCTGGGTGGGGGGCATTCTGGGGTCGGGACTCAAGCCGATGCAGGACTGTCCCAACTATGCGGCGACCGGGGGGATGACCCGGGGGTTGTTGAAAAGCCTGGGGCAGCCGAACTGGACCGAAGATCGAACTGAGAACCGCCGGGTGCTGGCGGAGATCAGCCCGAAGACGATCCGCGAAGATTTTCAGAAACTGCTCGCGAAGCATAAGATCAGGGTGATCTTCGATCATCGTATTGCCGGTTGTACGCCACAGGCAGGAGACAAAACCGCGATTCAGGCGGCTCTGTTCGATCGGGCTCCCTTTGACGAACTGGGGACGCCGGTCGTGGCGTCCGAAGCCCGCGAGGCGTTGCGCGTCGCGGCGAGGATCTATATTGATGCCAGTTACGAAGGGGATCTACTGGCGAAAGCGGGCGTTTCGTATCGCGTGGGACGGGAATCCACGGAAGAGTTTGGCGAGGAATTCGCCGGTGTGCAGCCCCCTGTGGGCTTGATTCCCGTAGATCCGTTTAAGACTCCCGGCGATCCAGAGAGTGGTTTGCTACGTGGCGTAGAAAAAGATCATTGCAAGCCGCTGGGGGCGGCGGACGATTACACGCAGGCGTACAACTTTCGGTATTACACGACCAGCGATCCCGCACATCGGGCCCCGTTTGGCGTGCCTGAGGATTACCGGGCGGAAGATTTCGAACTGGTGGGCCGGTATGTAGAGTATCTGAAGCAGCAGCATTCCCGGGAGAAGGATTTACGGCAGCGGTTGATCGGGATCTTTCCGGGTTGGAAGAACTCGGGCGAGTGGAACTACCAGCGGAATTCGCTGATTTCGATGTCGCCGGTGGGCATCAGCCGGTTTTATGACGACGGTGATGTGGCGACACACGTGAAGATCTGGCAGGCGCACCGAGACTATTTGAGCGGCCTGCAGCATTTCATGAGTACTGATGACCGCGTTCCTGAGTTTTATCGAAAGGAAGTAGCTGCGCTGGGACTCGACAGACGACCTCATCCCGAAACCGCTGGCTGGCCGCATCAACTTTATGTGCGCGTCTCGCGTCGACTGGCGGGGCGATACACCGTGACGGCACACGATGTCTATAACAAGACAGAGATCGAGGACCCGATCTGCCTGGCGCAGTACGGGATCGACGTGTATCCTGTACGGCGGATCTGGCTGAAGCAGGATAGACAGACTTTAGTGGGACTTGAGGGAAAAATGTTTGTCGGCGGTTCCCGGGGGCCGACGAATCAGCCCTATCCGATTGCCTATCGGGCGATCACACCGAAGCCGGAAGAATGCACAAACCTGCTGGTGCCAGTCTGTTTTTCAGCGACGCATCTGGGGTACGCCTCGGCACGGATGGAGCCGGTATTTATGATCTGCGGCGAATCGGCGGGTATCGCGGCCTGCCAGGCTCTCAAAGAAAAGTGCGCAGTGCAGGCGATCGACCAGAGTGCCTATCGACGGGCTCTGGAGCGGGCCGGGCAGAAACTGGTGTGGGATCCGGTGACAGATCGGCCTGATTCAGGGATGGGAAAATCAGCAGATCGCTATTCGATGGCGGAACTGCTTAAGGATTGTGATTCCAACGGCGACAACACAGTATCCCAGTCAGAATGGAATGAGGCGAAAGCTCCCTATGAATGGCTGTTCGAGATCATTGATATAAGCAAGGATGGCCAGATTGTCGCCAGCGAATACCAGGTCTTTCAGAAGTATAAAGCGAAGCATCCGGACTGGCAGAAACGGATTAAAATCACAGGCCTGAAGTGAACTCACTGGTTGCCTGCGGGTTCTGTTCCGTTTAGTTGCTATCTGACTTCAGCAGGGCGTCGATGTCGTCGAGTTTCACGCGGAAGACTTCGGTCTGCAGCTTGTTGCGCGAGAAGGCAATATAAAGGTAACCATCATACTCGATGACGTGCGGGTATTGCAGACTGGCGATGCCCGCACTGAATTTCTTTTTCAGCGATGCGACTGCTTTGGGGAGTTCTGCTGGTGAGGGAATCTCCAGCTTTGCCAGGCGGGTGAAAGTCTTGTTGTCCGGGCTGACTGCCAGGTAGAGTTCGCGTCGGTTGACTTGGGGATGCGCGTTGAGGACGAGCACACGGTAACCGTGGCTGGTGGCCAGGGAAAACAGTTTGCTGCGGGCATTCGGGAAGTTGGAGATGACCGGGGTGTCCCAGGTGCGGCCTTCATCTTTGGAAGTCGAGAAGAAGAGCCGCTGTGATTTGCCGTTATCGCGGAAGAGTGCGTAGAGGCTGTTGTCGGGCAGGACCCAGAAGATCGGTTCGTCGGGACGGAAGCCTGAGACCTGTTTAACGCCTACGACGGGAAAGGATTGCCAGTCGTCGAGGGCTTTGACTCCGCCAATCAGCACACTGACATTGAACCGCGAATCGCGGCGAGTGAGAATCCAATTGTCGGAGGGGAGCTTCTGCGGGGGGAAGTTGTTGATGGCGTTGTCGTAGAGTTTGCCGTCAAAAACCCACTTGTCCTGTTCTGGTTCCCAGCGGTAGGCGACCAGTTCCAGGTGCTTTTTGTCCGAGGGGCCGAAGGCGCCGTGTCCCTGATATTTCGCAGCTAATGCCAGCAATTGACCATCGCGGAGCCAGAGTCCGCGGGCGATGAAGGCGTGCGGTTTTTCGGGAGTGTCGGTGACTGATTTTACTTTGCTCCAGTGCAGGCCATCGACACTGGTGGCATATTTGATTTCCTGGGTCGGTTCGTCTTCGATGCGGGGGCCGTCACTCCAGATGCACCAGAACTTGCCAGCATGATAGATGAGGTAGTTGTGCAGGTTCAGTCGCAGGTCTCGTAGATCGATCATATCTGATTTTCGAGGATAAGGACCCAGGGCCGCAGGGTTGATGATGGCATGTTCGCCTTTCAGTACCGGGAGACTTTGATAATCGATCGCCGCGGCATCGGTGCCGGAACCGGGGAGGTTCAATACCGGGACCGGAGTGTCCCGTTTCTCCTCTGCGACGGAAGGATGAAGGGCAGCAGTAATCGAGGTCAGAAGGGTAAGTGTATGCAGTAGATGTTTCATGACGGGGGTTCTTTTGTTGTAGTAACTGGCAGGGTAAAGTATCTGACGTCATGGATATCCTAATGGTGACAACACCTGAGGGGAACAGGAAATTTATAAATTCAGTGGTCAGAATTAATCAGTGAAAATGATGGTTTCCGTGGCAGTATTTTATAAAAATGGAATGGGATAGCGAATCACAGGCTGGAAATCCTTTACTGGGTATATGGTTTTTCTTTATAAGGAAAGAGCAGACAGATCGAGCATGATTAAGAACATAAGAGAATGCATCATCGTATTGATATTTATTCTGCTCTTGCCGATTCTTGTGCCTTTTTCGCTCTTAAAGAATCAACTTGAGAAGCGAAAACGCGGACAACTGGCGAGTCGATTTGTCTGTCTGGAATGTGGAAACATGATTGGCGTTGAGGCAATCCGACTGGCGGATGAACGCTGGTCTGAGATCGTAAAAATAATCATGTCAAAGAGTGATCCAGGAATCAGACTGAGACTGGTCCGAACGGTCGATGCGATCTGCCCACACTGTTGTTGCCAGTATCGCTTTCGAGAAACGGAGCAGACGTTTGTCGTGCGAGAAGTGTCTCCTGAGTGGGAGCGGCTGGAACCGAAACAGGATTCTGAATAATGAGTATGTGTTCTTTCCGTTCAGAATGGTTGTGTTCGGTGCCCCCCTGCTCTGCAGAAACTGCTTGAAGTCTAAAGTCTGGAGTGTTATTTTGAAGATGGCACTAGTCTCGATCGATGCATGACAGTCTCGCAGTTGTCTTTACTGTGTGAGGGGGAGGCTCTGCCTGAGCCGTGACGATGGTTCGCATTTCTTCCGCTTCACTCTGCGGTAAATTCATGCCGTCCCTTCACAAGTTTATTGATTCAATCAACAGGAGTCGTGAAATGATCGTTCAGGATAAGGTACAAGTTCAACTCACTTCATTACGGAAAATAGGATTGGTTTGTCTGGGGCTGGTATTGTTCGCAGCTGGTGCGACAGCATTGCAGGCGGATGAGGAGAAGCAGGCTGCGGAGAACGAAACACAACCTGCGGAAAATGAAACGCGGACTTCGAAGAATGATCCGGAACTGAAAGAAGATCTCAAGAAGCTGCAGGGAACATGGGAACTGTATCACGGCAATGAACTGAAAGGAGCTCCCAATACACGGAGTGTGAAAACTATCGAAGGAAACATAGAAACGATGCAGCGTTATAACCTGCAGGGGAAATTGTCTCGTGAGTGGCAGGTTGAATTCATCCTGCAGAAAGATGGTGATTTAAAGATTTTCACATTTTATCCCGTCGGTGGAAAGCCCGGGCAGGGCGCTTCGTTTCTGTATCGCATCCAGGGGGATCGGTTTTTCGATGTGCCGGGGATGTTTACGGGAGAAAAGTATCGCAATTATCTGCAGGAACCGGCGTTCTGGATCTGGCATCGGGTCAAAGAAGAGGATGCAAACAAGGAGAAACAGGTGAAACTGACGCCTCCGCTGCTCAATATCATCACTGTGATGCCCGGAGATCACATCTTTGTCGGCCATCGTCACAATAACAAATATCGTGAGATGAATCTGGATGAATTGCAGGAACACCTGAAGAAATATAAACCGAAACAGGTCACGCTGGCCATAGATCAGAAAGCGGACGCGGAATTCACCAAAAAAGTGATCGAACTGTGTAAAGAAACTGGTGTGGAGAAGATCGATATGAGGGATAAGAGTGATGATCCGGTGGCGAAGCCGGAGGAGTAAGCTGCGTAATTTCATTGAGGTGTTTTGAATGATCCGGCGACCGGTTGACTGTCCACTGTGTGAAGCGCCTGTGGCTCTCCATTTGAATGCTGTTACTGAGCCTGTCTGTTGCCCGACATGTGGTTGCCGGATCAAGGGGGCTGTGTTACTGCTGGAGTTCTGGGAACGTGAGCGGACTATGATCGAACATATCTTATCCAGTCCGTTAACCTTCGAGACCCGGTTACGCGAGCTTGAATCTGATTCACTGGTGTTAGTGGAATTTGTGATGCTGTTGGAGGAAGAGATAACTGTTGTGGGATCTGAAGTCGAATTAGAAGCATTAAGCCAGTCGGAAACAGTGAGAGCTCTGTTGCGTCAATTATCACATATTGTCGGGTCGCGGGGAGACTGAGTTGTGTTGCAGTTGATTCGATGTTGCTACCTGACACGCAAATACAAGGGGCAACTGCAAGAATGCGAGAAACGCGTTCTTGCGGAATGTTTTTCTGGTATGGAACGTGGTTGGAATTTGGGGGACGGCATGACTGCACAACTGACAGTATTCCTTTATGGGAAAGTGGTTCGTGTAGAAAACAGACGTCTAAATGTGAGGATTGCATACCATCTCAAGAATAAAGGTGATGTCGAGGCACGCGGGATTGTGGACTGTGTTTTTGAAAACGGGGTTGTTTCTGAGATCAGACAGCAGGCGAAAATATGAAAGACTGCCTCGGAATTTCTGGCGAACTGAAAACATATCGCGATCTGGCAGAATGAATCGCCTCACATTTCCCGGCTGATTCTGTTAAGGTACCCACAGAATGAACCTGGTGGGCGAAACGCAGACTGTCACTGGCTGGAAAGAGGATTAGATGAAAAAAGAAGAAGTCGCTTTTATTGGCTGTCGACTAGTCGGATTGTTTTATGCAATCAAGGCACTGGAAACGGTGGCGTCGTTTGTGATGACGTTTGTCGCCTGGAAGACGGCATCAGCCCAGTTTTCCACATCGGTTTCCGGCATGTTTTATCTGCAGGTGATGCCTCTGACTTTTTATACCATCACAGCCTGCCTGCTCTGGTTTGGCTCAGCGACGATTGTAAAATATCTGTTGCCTGACAGTGAAATAAAGCACGCTTCCAAAAGTGTCACCGCAGAACAGATGCAGTCAGTGGCGTTTTCCGCTGTAGGGCTGCTGATTCTGACCTGGGGAATTGCCGATTTGGGAAACGTTCTGTTGCAACTGTTTCAGCTAAAGAAATCCAGCGATTTTGCACATATTCCCCTCACACTGCAGGCAGAAGGGGTGGCGGTCGCCTGTCGATTGCTGTTTGGTTTCTGCCTGGTCTTCGGTTCCCGCGGACTGAGCGGTTTTTTTACGAGGTTACGGCAGCCTGAACTGAGGTGAGGGAACTGCGTTCCGGAGTAGTTGTTGTGGAGTTATCACGGCACCAGCTTACTGTGTAATTGATTTTATTTATGACAATGGCGGGTTATTCGACTCCGGGAATGCGTGGCTGTGATATGGTACGGCGAATTCAGAATTTGATCTTCATGAACTGATAAAATTCGGAGAGTGAAAAGTCATCCATGCTGTTAAAAAAATCAGAACTGGAAGCAATTCATTCAGGGCAGATATCGGTGGTGTATCGACGCTGGAAACGTCCTACTGTGAAAACAGGTGGTACATTGAAAACGTCGATCGGTCTGCTGTCCATTGATCGCGTCACTCAAATTGATCGCTCTGCTGTCACAGTGTCTCTTGCCAGGCAGGCTGGTTTTTCATCGCGAGCAGAACTGTTGGAACTGCTGGATCAACGTGAGGGCGATATTTACCAGATCAACATTCACTATGCTGGCGCTGATCCCCGCATCGCATTACGTGAATCCAGAAAGGTCAGTAAGACCGATCTGCTGGAGTTGCAGAAGCGTCTGGACCGTCTGGACGGTGCTTCGAAAGAAGGCCCCTGGACGCGTAGAGTGCTGGGGGTGCTTAAAGAACATCCTCACCAGGCGGCCGTAGATCTGGCTGCCCTGACCGGTTTTGAAAAGGACTGGCTCAAAACCAATATTCGAAAACTGAAAAATCTTGGTCTGACAATCAGCCACCAGCCTGGATACGAGCTGTCTCCCCGCGGGAAAGTAGTATACGAAAAACTACAGAAACTGGATCAGCCCTTTGGGGCATAAGTGAGGTTTTCGCCAGGCAGTGAACCAGAAGGGGCAGCCGTTTGTCCTGCTGATAGATTTTTGCGATTGTCTCTATCATGGATCTAACGGAATGCCAGTCTGGGATGCGGATCAGTATTTGAAATTTCAGCGGGAACGGACGCAGCCGGCCATTGATCTGGCTGCGCCCGTCAGGCTGGAAACGCCGAAACGGATTGTGGATGTGGGCTGTGGTCCGGGAAACAGTACGGCGGTGCTGGCGAAACGCTGGCCGGAAGCGGAACTCAGCGGGCTGGACAGTTCGGCTGAGATGCTGGCGACCGCGCGGGAATCTCAGCCTGAGGTGCACTGGTTTCAGGCGGATATTTCCAGATGGGAACCGGAAACGAAATACGACCTGCTGTTTTCGAACGCGGTTCTGCAGTGGGTGCCGAACCATGAATCGATTTTACCCCGGCTGATGAGTTTTCTGGAGCCGGGGGGCGCGCTGGCGGTGCAACTGCCGATGCATTACGACTCTCCCCTGCACTGTCTGGTCAAGGAAGTTTCAGAACTGCCGGAGTGGTCTGAGCAGACAGCAGAGGCGCGGCAGGCGCTGGGCTCTGAATCGCGTTCGTTCTATTACGATCTGCTCGCACCGTTGAGTGCGGAACTGGATATCTGGGAAACAGAATACATCCATGTGATGGAAGGCGTAGAAGCGATTCTGGAATGGTTCCGCGGGACGGGGCTCAGGCCCTACCTGGAAGCGTTACCCGATGATCGTGAGCGCGCCCGCTTCGAAACAGAATTACTGGAACGATACACAGGCGCCTATCCGCTGCAGGCAAATGGCAAAGTGCTGTTTCCGTTTCGGCGGTTGTTTATTGTGGCGTATCAGTCTGAATAACTCAATTTTTTCTTGAAATGTGTTGATGGTGAAGTTCATGGCTTATTTGATTCTTGGATTTCTGGTTCTGCTCTGGGGAGTTGGCAATCAATGTTTCACTCGGATGGGGGTGAAACGGGGAATTGTCAGTCTGACTGCAGTGACGTATTTCAGTTTTCTGATCAGTTATCTGGCAGGCCTGTTTTATAATTTCGTTTTGTATAATACGAATCGATTTTCCACGACGATTCTGATATCGTATCTGCTCGTAGCGACAATGATCAGTTTTTTCATGGTGGCGTTATCGCTAATCACGGCTTACCTGATTCCTCAAGAGAATTCACGAACCGAATATGCCCATGAATGCCAGACTGGAAACGGACGGCTTTGAATTGCTGGACCAACTGGTCTACCAAAGCGGGAATACAATACGTCGAACCACCAGTCGAAGTGCAACGGGAACTGCTGGCGGTGCGCGTGCATCTGGATTCCTGCTCCGGTGTGAATGGGGCGCTGGAGGTGGTGCCTGGCAGCCATCGTGAACGATTGAGTGAAGATGTGGTGGGCGAGTTCAATGAAGGGGTGTTTAAAGTCTGTCCCGCCGGTCAGGGGGAAATATTGCTGATGCGGCCTCTCCTGGTGCACCGTTCCCGCGCGGCGGAACTTCCACAACGCCGCCGGGTGCTGCACGTGGTTTATTCTGCTACGCAATTACCCGATGGGCTGGAGTGGACCTGACCAAATGATATCAGAAGATGGTGAGATCAGAATTATGTCTGTATCAGATCATCCACTTCCAGCGTGACCCGCGTTGATTTAAAACCGGGGGTTTTCGAGAGAGGATCGACGGTGTGTGGAACCAGGATATTGGCTTCGGGGTAATACATCAGCGCATTGCCTGCGCGGACGTCGAATTCGCGGACCAGAATATAAGGCATCTCCCCTGCTTCGCTTTTGATCTTCACCCGCTGATCAGGTTTGAGGCCCAGACGATCAATGTCGGCCCGGTTCATCAGGATCACGTCGCGGCGTTCCTGGCCGCGGTAGATGTCTTCGTCATCATAGACGACGCTGTTGAACTGCCCTTCCGAGCGGACTGTCATCAGTCTTAACTGATTGTCATTCACGGGGATCTCGGGCAGCGGGATGGCGTGGAACTTTGCCTTGCCGCTTTCCGTGGGGAACTGGTATTCCGCAACCGCGCGGCCAGTGACGTGGAATTCCTTGTTGGATTCAATCGTCTGATGCATGTTTTCATAACCGGGAATCAGGTCGGCAATCAGTTCGCGGATGGCGGAATGACTTTCCAGTTTCTTCCAGTCGATCCGGTTATCGCCGGCAAACAGTTTCTGGCCGATCGCAGCGAGAATAGAGACTTCGCTGCGCGGACCTTCATACCGGGATTTTCCGCCATCACTCATGCGCACAAAGCTGAACATCGACTCCTGCGTGGTCGACTGCGGCTCTTCATCACGCGGCAGAACGGGGAGAATCAACGTTTCTTTGCCGGTTCCCCACACGTGTCCCGTATTGAGAGTCGTGGAGAGATACAGGATGGTTTTGATCCGGCTCATCGCTTCGAGCGCGTATTTCGTATCGGGGTTACTGCCGTAAAGATTACCTCCCAGGCAGAACGCAAAGTCGATCTCGCCGCGATGCGAGGCTTCCATGCAGGCCATGGTGTCATAACCGGGAGTCGTGGGAACCTGAATGTTGAGTTGGCTCTCCAGGCGTTCGAGCATGGCCTGTTTCAGTCCGGGTGTCACGCCGACCGAACCGAGTCCCTGCACGTTGCTATGCCCGCGGATGGGCATCAGACCCGCCTGGCGGCGACCGACCATGCCTCGCAGCAAAGACACATTCGCGATGGTTTGTACGCTGTTGGTTCCATGCAGGTGATGGGTAATGCCCATGCACCAGCCGATGACGACGTTTTTCGCGGAGATGTACTGGTCGGCAATCTGTTGAATGGTTTCCCGGTCAACGCCGCTCTGTGCGATAATCTCGTCCCAGCCGGTCTGGTTGACCTGTTCCTGGAAGGCTTCAAAGTTCTCGGTGTGTGCAGCGATGAAGCTGCTGTCATGGGCATTTTGTTCGAGCACGACCTTGGCGATACCGGTGAGTAAAGCCAGATCCCCGCCGACGTGAGGCTGCACGTACATGGAAGCGATGCTGGAACCGAAGAGCATGCTGCGGACGTCACTGGGGACCTTGAAATTAACCAGTCCCAGTTCTTTGACCGGATTGATGACAATTACTTTGCCTCCGCGTCGACGGATTTCCATGAAGGCTTTCATCAGTCGTGGATGATTGGACGAAGGGTTGGCGCCGATCAGAATATAGAGATCGGTATGTTCCAGGTCTTCGAGTTTAATCGTGCCTGCTCCTGTGCCGATGCTGGAGCCTAGACCGACACCACTGGCCTGATGACAATAGAAGGAGCAGTTGTTGACATAATTGGTGCCCATCAGGCGTGACATCATCTGAAACAGGAAGCCGGCTTCATTGGAGGAGCGACCACTGGCGTAGTAGAAGGTCCGCTCGGGACCCGCGGCTTTCAACCGTTCGACCACCAGATCCAGGGCTGCATCCCAGGAGATGGGTTTGTAATGTTTTTCGCCGGGAGAGAGCAGCAGTGGTTCGGTGAGTCGGCCGCTGTATTCAAGTTTGCGCGAGTTGAAGGATCGCAGCTGGTCGATGTTGTGTTTCGCGAAGAAGTCAGCAGCGACCGCAGGCTGCATGTCGGACGCCATTGCCTGAAACGATTTTTTACAGACTTCAGGGAACAGACCTGCTTCGTTGACCATGCCCCCTTTTTGACCGCCCATGCCTACAGCACAGGTTTTGCAGGCATTTTTGGAACGCATGGATTTCCAGAGCTTCCACCAGCCCACCCGGTTTGCCAGTTTCAGACTGTAGTTAATTGCTTTCCAGCCGCCGCCGCTTCGTGGAGCTTTCACTTTTCGCCTTCCTTTGTCGTCATCAGGAGCACACTGCAGAGAACCGGCTCAATTTCAGCGGAAGTCAATTTTTCACACTTTTACCAAAAACTGAAACCTGTTCGAGTTAGATCGAGTATATCCAAATGAAATTATGCAATCAACGAGACGGGCTTCATTTCCGTACAGTGGGTCTTGCGAGGGTTTCCAGCCAGTTGATACAATACAGCTCCTGTCGATTTCCCTTACAGGAGGAAGGACCACTTTATGTTTCGTCGCTGTGTAAACTTTTCCGTTTTATTGATTCTGGTTTGCGGAAGTCCTCTCTGGGGGGATAAGCCAACGGCGGCTCCCTCACCCGCTGATTTGACGTTTCGCCTGCCCACCGCTTCCGGTGAAACCGTAGAACTCAGCAAATCGCCTGATCAGAAGGTGACCGTCGTCTGTTTTCTGGGAGCAGAATGTCCGCTGGCGCGGCTGTATGGTCCCAAACTGAATGAACTGCATTCGACATACCAGTCGCAGGGTGTGCGTTTGATTGGGGTGAACAGTAACCAACAGGATTCGCTGGAAGACGTGCAGGCATACGTCAAAAAATACAAGATCCAGTTTCCAATGGCAAAAGACTACGGCAATGAAGTTGCCGACCGCTACCAGGCAAAACGGACCCCGGAAGTATTTGTGCTGGATGAGAACCTGGCGATTCAATATCGGGGACGCATCGATAATCAGTATCTGCCTGGGATTTCTCGAGCCGAAACGACTTCGAATGATCTGAAGAATGCCGTCGATCAGGTCCTGGCGGGGAAACCGGTTAAACTGGCGGTGACAGAACCGAACGGCTGTTTCATTGGACGCGTCAAAAAAACTGAGGTCACAACCAGCCTGACTTTCTGTAATGAAGTCGCGCGGGTGTTGAATCAGCATTGTGTAGAATGCCACCGCAAAGGTGAAATCGCACCCTTCAGCCTGACCGACTATGACGAAGTCCGGGGCTGGGCAGATACCATGCTGGAAACCATCGACGATGGGCGCATGCCTCCCTGGCACGCGAGTCCGAAGTATGGTCATTATGCCAATGCCCGTTTCATGTCAGAAGAGGATAAAAAAGTGCTCCGCGACTGGGTTGCCGGCGGCATGCCTTATGGCGATGTGAAAAACATGCCGCAACTTCCCGAGTTTCGTGAAGGCTGGCATCTGCCGGAAATTCCCGAAGCCGTCTTTGAAATGCGGAAACGACCGTATGAGGTTCCCGCAGAAGGCGTGGTGGAATATCAGTACTTTGTCGTCGATCCCGGCTTTGAGGAAGACAAATGGGTGACCGGGGCGCAGGTGCTGCCGGGCAATCGCTCCGTCGTGCATCATGCCATCGTCTTTATTCGGCCTCCTGATGGGGCCGACTTTCGAGGCATTGGCTGGTTGACTGCGTATGTGCCCGGACAGCGGATCAAAAAGCTGCCTGAAGGACGGGCCCGCCGGGTCCCCGCCGGTTCAAAACTGGTGTTTCAGATGCATTACACACCGAATGGATCGGCGGCGGAAGACATCTCCAAAGTCGGTCTGTTGTTTGGCGAAGAGAAGGAGATTACGCACGAAGTCTTCACTCTGATCGGCATCGATCAAGAATTTGAAATTCCGCCGCACACCAAAGATTTTCCAGTCACGGCGAAAGTTCATCGTATCCCGTCCGAAGCCGAACTGCTGGCGATCGCGCCGCACATGCATTTGCGAGGCAAATCGTTCCGGCTGTTTATGAAGCAGAAGGACGAGTCGGAGATTCTGCTGGATGTACCGAACTACGATTTCAACTGGCAGCATATCTACGAACTGAGTCAGCCCATGAAACTGGACGATGTGGATTCGCTGGAGTTCACGGTGAAATTCGACAACTCTAAAGAGAATCCGTTCAATCCCGACCCCGGCGAATACGTGACCTGGGGCGATCAGACCTGGGAAGAAATGGCGATTGCCTTTTTTGAAGTGGCTGAACCCCGGAAAAAGAAGCAGGTTGAAAAACCGCGGCCTCAGAAGAAATTGAGTGAAGCAGAATTAAAAAAGCGAGAAGTGGAAAGAAAACGCGACTTTGACAGACAGGCCGCTGAATTTTTCAAACGATTTGATAAAAATGGTGACGGGCATGTGATGCTGGACGAGGTCCCGCTGGCCGTGCAGCGCTATGGTCATATCCGCGACCATGATGATGATGGAGAAATTCAACTCGAGGAACTGGAATTTCCTGTCAGGAAAAACAGATGATTTCTGGTTGAAGAAAAGCGTTCGCTCTGTTCTATTTTCTGCGATATTTGATCCCCACCATTGAAAGAAAGAGAATCGAGAGTGTTTCGCGCGTTTAATCGATGTTCCGTCTGGATGGCCGACCATCCTCTCATGGTCACGCTGTTCATACTGTTGCTGAGTGGAATTGCGATCCTGGGCTATACGATGCCCGAACAGGTTCGCGACTGGTTTACGCCCGCACCGGTTGAACAGGTACAGCCGCAGAAGGCTGAAAAGCCCCAAAAAGTGCGCGAAGCGCCCCCGGATGTCGATCCGATTAGCCTGACCGACGCCGATACCATTCTGGTGATTGACTCGGAAGACTTTTTCACGCCGGAGCGAATTAAAGCGCTTCGTGAAATTGTCGAGCGGATCGAATCGCTGGATTATGTCAACAGTGTCTTCTGGCTCGATGATATTCCGAATCTGAATATCTTTGGTTTGCGGGAACCTTTGATTCCGAATGAACGGGCTTCGCAGATACGGCTGGATGCCGCCAAAGAAAAAGCAATAGCGAACCCGCTGGTCAGCGGACAACTGCTGTCCGTGGATGGCAAGACGCTGTTGCTGATGATTCAGTTCGATTGGTTTCGCGTGACGGATGACGAAGAGTGTACGACCGGAATCAAGAAAGTTGCAGCCGAGGTTGCCGCGAAATACCCGGGAGTGGATTTTTCTTTCCTGACAACCGGAAAGGTGCCGATCTACCTGACTGCCGTGCGGACTCATAATGCAAACAAGGTGAAATACCAGGTCATCGGGTACGGCATGATTCTGTTTATGGCTGTGATCCTGTTCCGCGGGATCTCTGCGGTGATCATTGTCGCGCTGGCACCGATGTTCGGCGTATTTCTGACGATGGGATTTATTCAGTTCCTGGATTTTCAGGACAATCCGTTCAACGATGTCGTGCTGCCCGTTTTACTGAGCCTGGTGGGACTGACGGATGGCGTGCACCTGATGGTCCAGATCCGGAAGCATCGTGCCGCCGGATTGAGTGGTCGAGATGCTGCCAGGCGTGGTGTCCAGGAAGTCGGACTGGCTTGCCTGCTGACTTCGGTGACGACGGCCATCGGCTTTGGATCGCTTTCCCTGGCTCATCATGAAACAGTGCGCGAATTCGGTTACAGTTGTGTGGTCGGGGTGCTGCTGACATTTATCGCGGTCATCACGGTGATTCCCCTGGCCTGCCGCACCTGGCTGGGCCGTTCAATTCACGTCGGTTATGGGAAAGGGATCATCGACCGGCATCTGGGACGGATCAGTGTGATTATTGAGATGGTTCTCAAGCGAACGCGACTGATCAGTTCACTGGGCATCGGTGTGACCGCAATTCTGATTCTGATTTCACTGACACTTCGTCCGGATGAGCGGCGTGCTAATATGCTGCCTGATGGCTCGGAGGCGGCCGTAGCATTGAGTCATATGGACCGGGCGATGGGTGGCTTGGAACATTCACGGGTGCAGGTCACCTGGGACGATGATGTTCCCTCCGATTCTCCGGAAGTGTTGATCGCCATCAGTGAAGTCGATGATCTACTGCTGCAGGAAGATTTGATCGGCCATCCGATTTCGATTCGCAATATCCTGGGGGCACTGCCCGGTGAAGGTAAGCCGGAAGAGCGGATGTCGATGATGGATCTGCTGCCTCCCCCGCTCAAGCGTGCCTTCTATACGCCGGAACGCAACCAGGCCGAGGTGAGTTTTCATGTACAGGACCTGGGGATCGCCCGTTATGGACCTACCTTCACCCGGATCGAAGCAGGATTGAAAACGATTGCCGCGGCGCATCCGCATTTTCAATTTGAACTGACGGGTTCTGCCGTCTGGCGCTGGCGGAACCTCTACCAGATTGTTGTGGATCTTGCTGCGAGCCTGGGGAGTGCCGCGATTATCATTCTGATCGTGCTGGCGTTTGCCTTCCGTTCCCTGCGACTGGGATTGATTTCTATCGTCCCGAATATGTTTCCTCTGGCTGTCACCGGTGCGTTTCTGGTCTTCACAGGGCAGGCGCTGGAGATTGTCAGTGTGTGTGCGTTTACGGTCTGCCTGGGAATTGCCGTCGATGATACCATTCACTTCCTGACCCGCTTCCGCGAAGAGCAGTTGCTGGTCGACAGTGATGAAGAAGCGATCCGTCGTGCTTTTACCGGCGTGGGGACGGCGTTGATCATGACGACGGTGATTCTGGTGGCCGGTTTCTCGACTGTAATCTTCAGCGACATGCGCGATCAGCGGATCTTCGCCATCATGAGCGGATTGACGATTTCATCTGCCCTGTTTGGAGACCTGATCTTTCTACCCGCATTGCTGGCGCGGTATGCCAAACGATCCCAGGTGCCTGCAATGGAAGATTCAGAACTGATTGTTGAAGAACCGGTGGAACAGACGCTTGTACGTGAATGATCGCATGCGTTTGCATTAACTCTTGTGTATGGCGGCGATTTCGACGTTTGCCAGTCAACAGCTTATGAAATGTCTGTTATTCTGGGCTCGGGAAAGCTGTAAGTAAAGTTAAATAATTTGACTTTACAGCCGATACACGTTATAAAGGATTCCCACCACTGTAGTTATATTCGTTGATCCTTACGAAATAACTCCCGCCCTGAAGATGTTCCCTGATATGAAGGAACAGCGATTTGTTCTACCGCGTAAATGCACTGCTGCTGCCCGGCTTGATCTCACTGTTTGCATGGAGTTCCTCTGCCCCTGCTGCTGAAGAACAGTTGACGTTTGAAAAAGACATCCGGCCGATATTTAAAGCCTATTGCTTTCATTGTCACGGCGAAGAAAAAGAGCTTTCCGGCGCACTTGATCTGCGGTTAAAGCGTTTGATTTTAAAAGGCGGAGATTCGGGAGATGCGATTTCACCCGGAAAACATGCCGACAGCCTGCTGTTTCAGTATGTAGAATCGGGCGATATGCCTCCCGATGAGAAACTGCGTCTGAAGCCGGAAGAAGTGGCTGTGATTGCCAGATGGATCGACCAGGGCGCTGTCGCAGGACCAGAGCCAACAGGCGAAGTGAAACCGGGTGAGTTCCTGATGACGGAAGCCGAACGTTCTCACTGGGCGTTTCAACCGATTCAAAAAGCAAAGCTGCCGGACGTGGCGCGGCTTGCCGAAGAACACAAATCAGAAACCCTGAACCCGGTCGATGTGTTTGTGGCCCGTAAACTGCAAGCGAAGGGACTCTGGTTTTCCGAAGAGGCAGATCGTCTGACGCTGATTCGTCGGGTTGCCTTTGATTTAACCGGTCTGCCCCCTGCTCCGGAAGACGTGAAAACGTATCTGTCAGACAAGTCGCCGAATGCCTATGAAAAAATGGTGGATCGTCTGCTGGCGTCACCGCATTACGGCGAACGCTGGGCACGGCACTGGCTGGATGTCGCCGGCTATGCAGATTCCGAAGGCTACGATGATAAAGATGTGATTCGCCCGGATGCCTGGCACTATCGCGATTATGTCATCCGCGCATTGAATGCTGATAAGCCGTGGGATCAGTTTATTCAAGAACAGCTGGCTGGAGACGAGCTGGTCAAAGCCACGCATGCCACGGCCCAGAAGCTGGTAGACCAGGATCCCGCTGTGTGTGACAAACTGACGGCGACGGGTTTTCTGCGGTTGGCTCCGGATGGAACAGGATCCGGTCCAATGGATCCTGCCCTGGCACAGAACCAGGTCATTACGGAAACAGTGAAGATTATGTCTTCCTCATTACTGGGGATGACCGTCGGTTGTGCTGAATGTCATCATCACCGGTTTGATCCGATTCCTCAGGAAGACTTTTATCGGCTGAGAGCTGTTATTGCACCGGTTTACGATGCCGACAAATGGCGGAAACCTGCCAGTCGCCGGGCGGCTTTAATGTCGCAGGCAGAAAAAGCAAAAGTCGCCGAACTGTCGGCGCAGGTCAAAAAACTGGATGAGCAGCATAATCAGATCAAGGCAGAAGTCACGAAGTTGATCTCGGAACGGGTGCTGAAGGAAGTCCCTGACGCAGACCGCGAGCGGGCAAAAACCGCTTATGATACTGCCGTCAAGGAACGAACTGCCGAACAGTCAGAGTTTCTGAAGAAGAAGTACCCGATGCTGGATCTGCTGGTGCCGGGACGTCTGCACCTCTTTCTGGCGCGCTATAAAGATGGCAAGGAACTGGCAAAACGTTATGAAGATGTCAAAGCGGAAGCGGATGAAATCCGTAAGCAGATTCCTCAACCGGAGTATATCCGGGTGGCGACCGAAGACACACAGCATCTGCCGGAAACGTTCGTTTTTTATCGTGGCGATATTTCCTCACCCGAATCAGAAAAGATTACGCCAGGTGGACTGACGGTGGTTGGCTCCAAAGCAGAGAACACATTTGCCATCAATGATCCGGCCCTGCCCACGTCTGGTCGTCGGCTGGCCTATGCCCGGTATCTGACCAGTGGCCAGCATCCGCTCGTGGCCCGTGTGCTCATGAACCGCTTCTGGATGCATCATTTCGGCCAGGCCATCGTTGATTCGACGGGAGATTTTGGCTCACGCGCTGCAACTCCCACGCATCCCGATCTGCTGGACTGGCTGGCAGCCGACTTCATGGAACATGGCTGGGAACTGAAACGGATTCATCGACTGATTATGACCTCGCGGACGTATCGGCAGACTTCCGCTTCGCATTCTGAAAAAGCGATGGCGATCGACGCTGATAACAGGCTGCTCTGGCGGATGAATCTGAGGCGGCTGGAAGCAGAATCGATTCGCGATGCGATCCTGGCCGTGAGTGGTGAACTGAATCGGGACCAGTTTGGGGCACCCGTTCCGGTCTCTCTGGCCGACAGTGGAATCATTACCGTCGGCTCGGGAAAAATCTCTCCGGATCGACGTGAATTGAAGCGTTCCATTTATATCCAGGTGAGACGCACCCAGCCGGTCACGATGCTGAATGCCTTTGATGCGCCCAGCATGGAACCCAACTGTGAGCAGCGGGTCTCATCTACGGTGGCGACTCAATCACTGGCATTGTTGAACAGCGAATTCATGCGGGAACAGTCAGTGGCGTTTGCAAAGCGCGTACTGGCGACAGCAGAGAAGCCCGCTGATGCAGCGAACCTGGTGCAGACTGCCTGGAAACTGGCTTTGAGTAATGAACCGTCGTCAGCAGAGCTGCAGGCGCTGGAGAAACACTACCAGTTGCAGTTACAGGAATACCAGGCGAAAAAAGTAAAAGCCCCCCGGCAGGAAGCTCTGACTTCTTTGTGCCATGTCCTGTTTGGTACCAATCAGTTTCTGTATATCGAATAACTCATTTTTTAGTCAGGTGTCAGACAGGTACCTGTAAGATAATAATCTCTCCGAAGGGAGTATGTTGTGTTTCAGAACAGTCATGATTATTCAAACGGTTCCCGTCGTCATTTTCTGGCGCAAAGTGCTTTCGGTGTGTCTTCCCTGGCACTGGCGACGTTGTTAAAAGACGACCAGTTGCTCGGAGCGCCTGAAAAGCCGCCCCTGGAAGAAATCACGTATGATCTGAAACCCAAAAAGACGACTCACCCGGCGCGAGCGAAATCCATGATTTCGATTTTTTGTGGCGGAGGTCCCAGTCACCTGGATCTGTTTGATCGCAAGCCGACACTGGATGAATATGCGGGCAAACGATTTCCCGGGGATGGCATTAAATATGACAATGCCGGTCAGGCAACTTCCATCATCATGCCGGCGCCTGATACGTTTGAGAAGTGTGGCGAATCGGGAATGGAGATCAATACGGCCCTGCTGCCTCACTTCGGCGAGATTGTTGATGATGTGACGCTGATTCGTTCCATGCAGTTGCCCAACATTCGAAATCATGTGGCCGGGATGCGAGCGATGACAACGGGGCGCGGACGCGAAGGCTGGCCTTCCCTGGGGAGCTGGGTGACCTATGGACTGGGCGCCGAGACACAGAACCTGCCGGCCTTCGTCGCGATCACGATTCCCCGCAATCCCGTGGGTTCGCCTTACTGGGACAGCCGCCAGTTACCTTCAATTTACCAGGGAACAGTCGTCAGTAAATCAGAACCACGGATTGCGAATCTGAACCCGATCTCACAACTACGCGGCAAGCCCCAGAGCAATCAGCTGGATCTATTAAAAGAGTTAAACCAGATTCATCTGGAACGTCACCCCGGTGAAGACGATCTGTCTGCCCGGATTGCCAGTTACGAACTGGCGGCCCGGATGCAGACCGCAGCGACCGAAGCGCTGGACCTGACGAAAGAGACTGAAGCAACTCATCAGATGTATGGTTCCAACGATCCCGTAACCAAAGAGTTTGCGGATGCCTGTATACTGGCCCGGCGTTTTGTTGAGCGGGGCGTGCGGTTTGTGCAGATCTGGAATTATGCCTGGGACATGCACGAAAACATTTTTGCAGCATTGGAATCCCGTTGCAGAAGCTGCGATAAACCATGTGCGGCTCTGGTCACCGACCTGAAGCAGCGTGGTTTACTGGATTCTACGATGGTACAATGGGGAGGCGAAATGGGACGTCTGCCGGTCGTTCAGGATCGAGGCGCGGGTAAAAAACCGGGCCGCGATCATAATACCGAAGGCTTCAGTATCTGGATGGCCGGTGGCGGCATCAAAGAGGGGCACATTCATGGTGCCACGGATGATTTTGGTCACCGGGCAGTCCAGGATGTAGTTACACAGCATGATTTTCATGCCACTTTGCTGCATCAGTTCGGACTGAAGGCGGACGAATTACATTTCGAACACAATGCACAACCCGTGGCCCTGGTCGAGCCGGGACAGGGTAAAGTCGCCGAGGGAATCTTGAAATAATCCAGCCGGGGAGAAATGATGTCGAGGCTACACTGCTTTATTTTGATGTGGGTGTTGTCGATCTTGCTTTCATACTCCCGGGCCGCTGCTGAGAATCTGGTAGTTACCTCTGACTTTCCGGGTGGATCTGCTGAGGTTGTGCAAATTGACCAGAGGCAGCGCATAATTCTGGTTCGTCCCGCCGGCGATCCCCAGTTTGGCTGGCCCTGCTGGTGGTACTTTCGGGTAAAAGGACTCACGCCAGGGGAAGAACTCACGGTGACCGTCGATGCCAGTCAGATGAAACAGGCGAACGGTCAGAAATTATCAGCAACGTGGGCATTACCTGAGCAAGCGGCATTCAGTACCGATCAACGTGTCTGGTCGCAGACGCCACCGGGCAAAAAGCAGGGAGAGACCTGTGAGTGGAAAGTAAAACCGGATACGAAAGTTGTCTGGTTTGCCTGGGGGCCTGCCTTCGTACCCGGTGATGCAGAAGAACTGGTCAAATCTCTGAGTCAGAAACACACCCATGTGACGGCTTTTGAGTTGTGTAAGACCCGCGCTGGTCGCAGTGTGCCTGCCCTGGTTGTTTCGCCCGCTGGTGAGAAAGACGAATCTCGGATGGTGATCTGGGTGCAGGCAAGGCAGCATGCCTGGGAATCCGGCGGTAGCTGGGTGGGACGTGGCTTTATCGAGTGGGCGGTCAGTGAAGATCCGCAGGCGGTAGCTCTGCGGGAAAAGACAGACATTTACTTTGTGCCTGTTATGGACATTGACAATGTGGCAACCGGTAATGGAGGCAAAAATCAGGTTCCGCATGATCATAACCGGGACTGGTCGGAACATCCGCGCTGGAATGCCGTCCAGACCGCGATGAAGTCGATTAAAACATTCGATGAACAGGGTCGCCTGGTGATGTTTGTGGACCTGCATAATCCAGGAGCGAACTCGAAGCAGCCTTTCTTTTATATTGCTCCTCCGGAGCTCAATACGGAACGTCGAAAGGCATTGCAGGATGCGTTTATCGCTGCCTGCCGCGTGGAGATGCGAGAGCCATTGAAACTGGATCGGAGCACCCCTTCGACCGGTCCGAAGTATGACAAACGGTGGAAAGAGATTTCCAGTAACTGGGTACGGAGTGTGACGCGTGAACATGTCGTCGGGATTACGCTGGAAACCTGCTGGAATACGCCACACAGCAACCCACAGGGATATATGACAGTGGGAATGCAACTGGGCCGGGGAATCGCCCGGTATCTGCAGCAGGATCCTCGTCAGTCGTCTGATTCCAAATGACTGACGAGGCTGCTGACTGCAGTCGAAGTCAATTTCACCCCGATGTTCAGCCGGCTTCGTCCAGTTTCTCGAAGACAGCTTTCATCAGCAGAGGCAGGACCACGGTCGCATCGGAATAAACTTCTGCGAAGCGTCCCCCTTCCTGGGGAGAGATGAATTTACCCCAGCTGACCCCTTCCGAGTAGGTGCAGCCTGACAGGCCTCCCCAGTGGACCGGCTCGGGGCAGATGCGGATGCCGTACTTAAAACGGGGTTCTTTCCACTCCGTACCCAGGCGGTAGTTGGCAATTTCGTAGTAGGGAGCAACCTGTTGCGCCCAGTTCCGGGGGACACCGCCGCCGACGGTAAAGATACCCAGGGTTACCGCGTCGCGCATTAAACCAGCGTATTTCTGGAGGTCAATGAACGGATTGAAGCTGGGCAGTGCCGTCAGGATTTCAGCCTGATCGAGCTCTTCCGCCGATTTGCCGGATTGTGCGATGTGTTCTGACATGGCCCAGGTGGCGACATCGAGTCCGATTTCGCTGTCCGTGAAAGCGGGGATGAAAACGGGCACGTTCTGTTCATAGGCACTGCGAAGAATTCCGCGGCCTTCGTCGACTTCGGAGAGTCGTTGTCCAAGGGCGCGGCACAGTCGCGCGGATGACCAGACGCCGTCTTCGGGTTTGGATTCCCTGAGCACGGAGCGAACGAGTCGCTCGACATTATTCAGATTGGATTCCATCTCAAGCGTATCGTAGATACGGTTGTAACCTTTTTTGTAAAGTGTTTCGTCTGAATCGTTGGGATTGTACTGGTAGTGAACCAGTCCGATTGATTCTGTCAGGCCGTGGGCAATGAGCGCCCCGGTGGCAACAACCGCATGCACCAGGCCGCGATCGATCATGTCACAGATGATGCTGCCCTGTTTGGCGACCGTCATGGCGCCAGAAAGTGTCAGGACGACTTTGCAGTTGGTATCTTCCGACATTTCCAGCAGAATGTCGTAGGCGACACCCAGTTTTCTGCCTGAAAAAGCGGTTTCGGACATTGCCTGTAACAACTCGGCAAAGGTATTGACACTGGACAGGTCCAGGCTTTTCAGTGGTTTTAAACCGTCGCCTCGACCGTCGTGGAACTCGCGTTCTCCACTCATGTTCTGCTTTCCCTGATAAATCTCAATTACCGGACGTACTTTCCCCGTCATAACGCATGACAAGTGCGCTCCATGAGTGTAAACATCAAGAGAGCGCACTTGTCGGAATGCGATTTTTTATGACAAGAATTCAACAACAGTTTTAATCTACCACTTCACGTGTGAGAACTGTAGGCAGTTCTGGTGGTTTCCGGGTAGAGTCTGGAAATGTTGAGAATTTATAGAGTGACGACCTGATCAGCTTCGCAAGTGTAGCTGGCCGCTTCCTGTAAGGCAGGTTTCCCGTTGGGGATGGGGAAGCGGGGCATCTCCAGAATGCTGACATCACCGAGGTCGATTTCTTCCCGAATATAACGTAATACGTCATTCGGGTCGGTATCGCCACACGTGAAGACGTCCAGAGCGATTAAGCCGAGGTCTGCATAGCAGTGTGCTGAACAGTGGCTTTCATCAAGAAGGCACATAGCGGTGAAGCCCGGTGCTGAATTATGACCGAAGTGATATCTAACCTGTGAAATCACAGTTGCACCAGCGCGGGTAGCACCACGCGCCATGGCTTCAAGAACCAGTTGGTCGTTTAGACAAATGTCCCGCGAGACATTACGACAATCAATGAGAAGATGTCTTCCTTTATGCAACTCATAAACCCTCCACTAGAGGTGCCTGAAAAAAATGGCATCCGATTTGAATGAAATTGTTCGAGACGATTTCGAATCGTAATGCCTATATCGGTACGCTTTTTTTAAAGTCCGAGATTATTATGTCATTGGCGAATAAAATACAAGAAATAAATTGACTAAATTGCGCGGAATTTACAAAAATCGGAAAACAGTTTTCCCGGCCTGAGCCCGCGGCGACAACTACTGGCAGGCTTTTGGGTTCGGCTGGAGAATCACTGCCCGTCTTTCGACCGCTTTTTGAGGCTGGTGAATCGCCTGTCATGCGCAGGGATTACCCGGCGCACCGCTTCACTCGCCATCCCCGTTTTCGCTGCTGTTTCTGGTGGCGTATTAACGATAAGTGTTTTCTTCGGCCCTTGTTAAGAACTCACCTCACAGCAGATCGTTACCTGCGGAGTGCTGTCCCGTCTGCTAATCAGAGGATTCAGTCCGAATAGATTGAGAGATGCCAGAGTTCAATGTGATGCCCTCTGGAATTCTCCCGGCACTTTTCCATCATGGTTGGTTCCCAGATGCCGGAAGGTGTCAGAGTGTCATAGTTCATGTTCTCGCTGAGAAAACGGGCCGCGCCATCCCCGAGCAGGAAATGGGCTCTCCCTTCATGCTTGCTCAAGAAGTTGGCGATGTGGTTTGTGGTGTCAGGCGGGTGATGCATTGTCAGCATGCCCGTCTGCCCCACGTGCCCCAGTGTCACCGAACCGGCTCCCCAAAACTTAATTAATCAGAGGTGTGTTTTACGTCTTTTTTCAGAGTGTTCTCTCTGATAAAGCTCACGACCTGTCCGGGGTGTGGATGCGTGAAGTGGTGCCCTTTTGATTTTTCCGTTCCCGTTTTCACAGAGATGATTTTGAAATTATCCTTACGGAATTGTTCGGGAACGCGGCTGAACATCAATCGTGTGTTTTCAGCCGGCGGTACGACCTGGTCGTTTTCCGAGATGATGTGCAGTACCGGAATGCGGGCTTCGGCGATGACCTGGATGCGGTCGACCGGATTCCCTTTGTAAGCGAGGGCTTCCGCTTCCGTCATGCCGTAGGCTTTCAGACAAGCCTGCCAGCGCGATTCGGAACCTTCACTGGCTCCTTTGCCGCCCGGCCAGCTTTTGAAGTCGCAGACCGGTGTATCCGCGTAAATACAGCTGACCTTTTCCGGATTGGCGATTGCCCAGTTATAAATGAACAATCCGCCGCGACTTACTCCTTCCAGCGCGACCTTCTTCTGGAATCCGTGTTTTTTCGTCAGTTCGTCATAGAATTGATTACCGTAAGAAATTGCCCGGGGGGAGCCGAACAGGTCGGCGACATCCAGGTAGGCAATATGGAAACCCTGCTTGAGCAACTCGACATCCATTTCATAATGAAAGTCAGGAAACCGGGCTCGCCAGACCCAGGGGGTTCCCGAAGCGACCTTCTCAGGGATCACCACATAACACTTCCTGTCTTCAATCTGAAAATGGTTTCGCTGGTATCCATGCCAGGTATCCTGTCTGCCTGACCACTCAGATTTCCCTGCCGCATTTGTGGAGGCAGATACTTCAAGTTCAGGTAGACATAAAATGAGTCCGATTAAGGAGATGAAAAAAATCCGAATAAAAGAAAACCGGGACTTCATAGCTGATTCTTTCTTCCCCTGGGGAGAGAGTTTGAGCAGGTTTGCGTTAGCTGCTGTAAAACAGGAATTTACGTAAGTCAAGTCGCTGCTTTCGTGCTGGTCAGGCGGCTCGATTCGCAGGCGGGTCTTGATGATTTTAACCATTATGAGACCGGGCGCCCAATGAGAGCCTGTTTTCGGTTGCAATCGCTTCCTGCGTAACGGGATTTCTGACATATAGTTTAAGAACTCAAAATAAAACAGGAAAATGATCTGAAGATCGGAAACCAGCCTGATGGGCAGTTTCTGCTTCTGTGAGGTGATCTCTTCAGGTGCAATTATTTGTCAAAGACGGATTCAGTTATGTCACTCATTCCAGCAACACATACGACAGAAACTCTGACCAGACGGTTTTCGGATCCGGTCATTAATTCTGTGATCGATGTTTTCAAATATTTTGTGGGCACGACAGCCGAACTGGAAAAGATTGTCGAGGTCGACGAAGCACCGCGCTTTGAAAAGAGTTCTGCGATTGAAGTGAATGGCCCTGGAAAAGGGATCGTGGTCGTGAATGTACCGCGTGAGCTGGTCTCACAGGCAGTGTCGATGCTGATTGATGAAGAACTGGCCGACGATGAACATGTTCTGACCGATTTTGCCTGTGAGCTATCAAATATGATCGCCGGCCAGGCAAAAAAAGCCGTCGATCACATGGGATTCCAGCTCGGTCATCCCACCGTGATCGAAACCGAACAGATCGATACGCTCTATCCTCCTGAAGCGGGTTCCCGCTGCGGGATTTTCCAGACCGGAATCGGCCCCCTGGCTGTCTATTTCGGCTTTGTAGGTCAGTTGGGTGACATTATTGACTATGAACACGAGACAGCAGAGCGGAAACGTCTGATCGTCATTGATCAGGATGAAATGAATCGTGCCTTGTTCAAAGGTTTGTTACATGAACGGTATCGTGTGCAGACAGCGGCTTCGATTGAAGAAGCGTTTATGGAAGCAGCCTTGAATCCTCCGGATCTGATTTTACTGGATCTGGATGGGGCTGAGGGGAATCATGCGGAATCCGTAAAGTACATCAAAGAGTCTCCCCTCACTCGAGGTGTGGAAGTCCTGGTGATGACTTCCAACCGTTCCACGACTTCCATTATTCAGGCGTTTAATCATGGAGCCAGTGATTATATTCTGAAATCGGACTTCACAAAGCAGATACTGGTTGGCAAAATTGAGAGGGCGTTTGGAAGAATCCCGGTTGTCAAAGAAGTCGTTTCGACTATAAATTGAACGAAACATCTTCGATAGAGCTTGTAAGAGCCCTGGTTTGATGACCGGGGCTTTTATTATTTCCCGGGAGACAGTCAGTTGAATCTGGAAGGCAAAGTCGCCGTCATTACAGGATCTGCGGTTCGAATCGGCCGCGCCATGGCGCTGTCGTTAGCGGAAGCCGGCGTTGATCTCTGCATTCATTACCACCTTTCACAAGCGGCGGCAGAGCAGACATGCGCGGAGATTCGTGAGCGGGGACGCAATGCGACACGTGTCTCAGCGAATCTCTCTGATCCTGTGACTGCAGCGGCAGTGATCTTCGAAGCAGCGCTTTCCGAGTTCGGTAAAGTGGATATTCTGATCAACAGTGCTTCGGTCTTCGAAAATAAGCGACTGTCTGATTCCACGGAGGCAGACTGGGATTCCCACCTGGATATTAATCTGAAATCTCCCTTTTTTCTTTGCCAGCGATTTGCGGAGCAGCTTCCGCCGGGGCAGTCTGGCGCGATCGTGAATCTCGTGGACTGGCGCGCGAAGCGCGCTGGTGCGGAGCATCTGGCTTACCGGATTTCCAAAGCAGGTCTGGTGACTCTCACGGAATGCCTGGCGCTGGATCTGGCACCTGCAATTCAGGTGAATGCCATCGCTCCCGGTGCTATCCTGCCGCCACCAGGGGAAGACATGTCTTACCTGGACGAGCGGGCGCAGAAGGCACCTCTGAAACGGGCAGGAAGTCCCGCTGAAATCTGCCATGCCCTGCTCTACCTGTTACGGTCTGATTTTGTCACTGGTGAAGTGCTGACCGTTGCCGGGGGAGAACAGCTCACAGGCGGTCGCGGATAAATCCACGGCTGAATTCAAGTCAGGATGAGTGCGCTTTCAGAACGGCCTGCTTCATGGTCTGCATGGTATTCTGCTGTCGTTTTTGAATCGACTGCATCACTTCTTTCAGTTTGGCATCTGCCTGGGCCTTGTGGTTATAAATCTGGATGACGCGTTCGGCAATCTGCTGTTGATTCACCTCGTCGATTTCGAAGGTCCAGTCTGTTAATCCGATGTCGTACCACATCTGACCTTTGATCGTATCGGTGGGTTGCCTGACATACAGTCCGGGTGTACCAAACGCACAGGCAATAATAGGCGAATGGCATTCCATACTCACCACCGCAGCGGCATCGCGATATAAAGAGCCCGCTTCATCAGGCAGCCAGTATTCATCGTGGGCCACGACTTTGGATTTGACATCCGCAGGCAGCGGGTCAATCACCAGCGGATGAATAATTTCAGTCTGGTAGGTCATTTCGGGACAGACGACCGCTTTCTGGCCACTGGTGCGGACCCACTCAATAATGGCGGCTCGCAGTTTGGCATGATCCTGTTCCTGGTACTGCCTGTTGACCGATTCCACTTCTTCGATTTTTTCTTTGGTCCAGCGACTGGATTTATGGATTTTGTGGTAAGGCGTATAACGTAATCGCGGGACCGCGCACAGATAGTTGCCCGGTTCGAGCTGATGTTTCTGCTGAAACGCGGCTGCTTTCGTGTCATCTGTCAGGTCAATGGCGAAGGTCGCATCGGGGGCAAAATCCTGTTGCGGTGACGTCACACCGGCTTCCTTCAGGTTCTTGAGTGAATGTGTCTCGCGTGTGAAGATGAAATCCGCGCCGGAGAGCAGTTCGTGCAGGTCGGGATTGATTTCGGAGACGGTCACCCCGTAGATGCCATAGGGTTTACCGGTCTGCTGTTTCCAGAAAGCCAGTTCGCGGCGCGAGACCACACTGGGACCGGAGCCGTGCAGGAAGAAGTCAGCTTTTTCAAATGCCTGTTGCAACTCTTTTGAATCCAGTTTCCCGTTGCGATTCAGGCGACCTTTGACAATTTTCAGTTTGGGAAAACGTTTTTGCAGCATCGGTTCCACGCCGCGATCGACACTGTTGGGCCAGAGAATGATTTCAAACTCGGGCGCATACACTTCCAGAAGTTTTAAAATGCCTGGCGAATGTCCGATATCGCCGATATTGACGGTTTGCCAGCCAGACCTGAGTAAGATTACCGGTGGGTTCTCCGCAGACTTCGCAGGTGCTGCGAACGAGGAAGCCAGCTGCAACTGGCTGGCGGCAGCAAGCCCCATTGATTGAAGCAGCGTCTGTTTAATCCAGTGGCGTCTTGTTACGGGAGTCGGGTTCATGGCGTTACTCATTCTATTTACTGTTCCTGTGCTCGTGTCTGATGCGATTAATCAATGCGTTCCTGCGAGAAGTCAGGAATTCTTCGCTGTGCAATCGGCGGGATTATGACTATAGTGATTTAACCATTGTAACTGCTCTTCCACATATGTCTGCCCTATTTTAAATGACTCTCTATAAAATGTCTGATCAAATTCATATTTCCGACTTACTGTTACGCACCATCATCGGCATCAACGATGAAGAGAGAGAAAAAAAACAGGATGTGCTCATTAATATCAGCATGCTGGTAGATCTGAAAACAGCAGGTCGATCCGATGATATCAACGATGCTGTCAATTATCGAACGATCACCAAAGAGATCATTGATCTGGTGGAAAATTCACATTTTCAACTGGTGGAAAAAATGGCAGATGAAGTGGCACGGATTTGTCTGCAGGATCATAAAGTCCAGTCAGCCCGGGTACAGATTGAAAAACCGGGCGCGCTGCGTTTTGCCCGGTCGGTGGGAGTCACCGTCGTCAGAACGCGTGAAGATGTTTCAGGAGTCTGAAATGAATCAGGTGTACCTGGCTTTAGGGAGTAATATTCGTGCAGAGTTCAATCTGCCCCAGGCTGTCAGACTGCTGGAGAGCTGTGGCAGGATTCTGCGTAAATCTTCGATCTGGCAAAGTCAGCCGGTGGGAGATGAGTATCAGGCCGATTTTTTAAACGCGGCTGTACTGTGGGAAACAGCCTGTGATGCGCAGCAAATCTGGGATGAAGTGATCCCTGGGATTGAAGCCCGCCTGCTGCGAGTGCGTGATCCACTGAATAAAAATGGGCCGCGCACAATTGATATTGACCTGGTCCTCTATAACCGGGAGCAGTTGCAGATTGCGCATCGGATCGTGCCTGATCCGGAAATCAGCAGTCGGATTTTTCTGGCCGTACCACTGGCTGAGCTGTCTCCGGAGTATCTGGTACCCGGGCTGGGTCGCCCCGTCTCAGAGATCGCAGCAGAACTTCAGGCAGATAATAACGGGGTGTTCTTCCGGCGTGATGATGTGCAGCTTTAATCTTCCAGCAGGATCAAGTCATCGCCGGGCAGGCAGGCCATTTTGAAGAACAGTCCCTGCTCTTCGCATTGCGATTTATATTCTGCAGGCATTTTCTGTTCGGTTTCATCGTCCCATTCAAGAATATAGGTTCGTTCAGAAACCTTCTTGCCGCGTACTTCGACGACCATTCCCGTCCAGCCAGCGCAGCAGATTTCCGGAAACTCCGGGACACAGACGCCTTCTTTCACCTTGATGTTTGAGCCTGCCTTGATCGTTGACGATGCCTTTTTACCCATAATTTATTTCTGCCAAAACATATCTTGTTTTATTGATATCATGTAACCAGCTGGCACGACTGCAGACAGTGTATCGCTAAAGCAACATGAATTTCAATTGAAGTCGCTTCATATCAGTCTCTCCGACACAAGAAATTAACAAATATCACAAATTAAGCACGATTCATGATGTTTTTTTTCTGCAGGGCTCAAAGCGCCGATGCTGCATTATGAGGACCTGTTGATAATTTTCAACACCAGAAGTTTTCCGGAATTTTGTAAGAAAAACACCTGCAGCAGAGAAATCCTGAGCTATTGTTTTATTGGATAATACCAGCCCCTCTTGAAACAGTTCTCCCGGCACACTGTATGTCAGCAGATTTAGACAGATATGACCATGGAGGGACATACATAACCTTTTCAAGAGATGAAGAATGTTAAAGCGGCATCGCCGAGTGGCAGGGAATCAGAAACAGTCAGAAGCACGCTCCGGTGTCACGTTAGTGGAACTGGCATTCGTGACTCCTGTATTTCTCGTGTTCGTGTACGCCATTTTTGAATTTGGCTATGCCTACATGGTTTCCAATATCATTCAGGAAGCGACACAGGAAGGCGCCAAGCTGGGGCGCTGTGAAGAAGTGACGACGGCGCAGGTGGAAACCAAAGTCAAAAACCTGCTGAATAAAGTCTTTGACGCCGACCTGGCTGAGATTATGGTCAAAGATGCCAGTCAGTTTGATACCCCGGGTGTGGATGTGTCTCAAATCAATTTCAAGACCCTGCCCGATCTCGAATTATCCAACGCGAAAAAAGCCCAGTTATTTCTGGTACGTGTTGAAGTGCCATACAAAGATGTTCGATTGCTGAGTTCGTTTTTTGTGGATCCGGTCAAAGCCGCAGAAGCTGCCGCCAAAGAAGACAGCATGGTCTTGTCCGGACATTCCGTCAGACGTCACGAGTAATCAGTCAGAGATCCATTTCCTTATTTCGGTAAGCAACTGCCTGCAGGAGCAAAATTATGCGTGTCATGCAAAATCGGAAAATTCAGTCAACCAGCTCAAAGCAAAACCGTCGCGGTGTTGCAGCGGTTGAATTTGCATTAATTGCGCCGGTGTTTCTGGCGTTGCTGCTGGGAATGGTGGCGGTGAGAAAAGCCGTTCACACCACGACGGTCATGGATGCTGCCCTCGCCCAGGCGGGTCGACTGGCATCAATGGATGCCGGGTTAAAGCTGCCCGCCGGTAAAACCCTGAACGACAAAATCATTCTCGATGTGCGGAATTTCCTGCGTGCCTCAGGAATTGAAAATGATGAAAACAATCTGATCATCACAATTACCCATGCGGAAGATGAAAACGGGGTGCCATTGGATCCCATGCCTAATCCTCCCAGCACGGGAACTGATTTTGATTTAAGTGATCCTGACAACCGCAACCGGTTATTTCGCATCGGGATTGAAATTCCAGAAGGGGCGACCAATTCCACGTTGTCCGACATCATGAACCTGGAAGGATCGATGGCCAAACCAATGAGTGGTGATCCTGTCTGGGATCTGGTTTTGAATAATGGTACGACAAAGATCGTCAACTAGTAACGCACAATTTATTTATGTGTCTGTGGCTCTATTTCAGAGTACAAGAGGGGGAAAACATGAGACAACTGCAACAACTGAAAGATGAGGAAACCAGTTCCCCGCACGACCAGAGTCGTCGCGGTGCGTTCATGGTAATGGCAGCGCCCTTCCTCGTCGCAACCATGGGCTTCATGGCGTTCGGAATCGATATCGCCGTGATCACGATGACCAAGACAAGAATGCGGAATGCCGTCGAAGCGGCAGCGCTGGCGGCGGCTCAGCAGATTACTGATGCCGTTCAGACAACAGCAGACACTATCGGTGGCAGTGACAATGTGGGCGGCGATGTGCAGGATGCGAATTCCATTGCCGTCGAAACCGCCAGGGCTGTTGCTGAAAAAGTGGCACGGTTAAACGGGGTCTATATTGATCCTGAAACTGATGTCGAATTTGGCAAACGCTACCAGGACAGCTCGGGAACATTTCACATGGTCTGGGGCGAAGGCGCCAAGCCATATAATGTGGTCAAAGTCACAGCCCGACGGGACAATAACACCGAAGGACAGCCTGATTCCCGTCTGCAGCTGTTTTTTGCCGGCTTTATGAGTGAAAAAACAGCCGCGGTCACGACGTCAGCCATCGCTTTTATTGAAGCCCGCGACATCGTGCTCGTCCTCGACTATTCAGGGTCAATGAGCTACGACAGTGAATTTGACGCAATGTCTTCTTATCGCCTCGGTAAATCGGCCGTGGAAGCCAACCTGGATGATATCTGGGATACACTGGTCGACTCCGGTGCCACCTACTCCGATACCGGGAAACTGAAATTTCCCGCATCGGGTTACGGAAAGATCGATTCTGCCAGCGGAAAATATATCAGCTCAAACGACGAGGACTATATTTATCGTGCTCTGGACCTGGATGAAGTTGACTCTCAGGGTAAATTGAAATACCCCTTCCCCCAGGAAGGCAAGAATTACTATGGAAATCTGAATGGAGAACCCTCCAGCTATAGCAGTAAGAGCCTGTGGAAAAACTATATCAAATGGGTTCGGTCAGATGGCACTGTCAACAATTACGGGTATCGCAAAAAATATGGGTACCGAACTTTGATGGGCTATCTGATCAGTCAACGGAAATTGAACGACCAGTCTGAAGATCTGTGGCGGGCTCCCATTTATCCGTTCCATGCGATGAAAGAAGGCGTGTCGCTGTTTACCGAGTTCCTCAGCGGGCTGGAGTTCGGCGATCACGTGGGACTGGTCACCTATGACGATACTTCACGTGTCCAGTCTGTTTTAAATGAACAGGGAATTCCTGAGTCTGTCGATCTGGGTGATGAACTGATTACGAATTCCTATTCTGATATCGATGCGATCCAGAGGCACAAGCAGGCGTCTCACTATGCTCCTTTCACCGGTATGGGTTATGGGATTAAAGATGCAAAAGAATTATTGCAGTCCCATGGCCGTGCAGGTGCGCGACCTACGATTCTGGTAATGACCGACGGTAATGCAAACCGTTCGCCTTCAGGCTGGTCACTGCCAGGCAGCTGGGACTGGGATAAAGTGACCGATTTCGACGATGATGGTCAAGCTGACTACTCGACGTATGATCGACACAAACAGTATGCATTCTGGCAGGCTGTGGAAGCAGCCAACCTGGGGTATACCGTACACACCATGACTGTAGGTGAGGGAGCAGATCGCGGCTTGATGCAGGCCATGGCCAAAGCGTGCAATGGAATCTGTATTGATGCTCCCGGTGGTGCCACCATCGAAGACATGAAGTCACAGTTACTGACTGCCTTCGGAAAGATTGCCGCCAATGTGCCTCCAGCGAAATTACTGGCGGATCCGGAGAGCGATTACTAGGAGAACGAATTTCGTTATGATTCGTGCCTGCTTGGGTTGATTTTCTACCTGAGTGAGAGGGGTGGCTGGAAACGGCCACCCCTTCTTTTTTTAACGCGGGCAGCAGTTCTTAAACAATCTTACCTAAAGGGGATGGAGTGGACAGTGCAGCAGAAAATCTTTTAAAATATTCTGAAAAACATGAAATTCTCATCGACGAGGAATCAGGATGTATTCATAATAATAGATATCAATGCAGTCGAATATTAAGTTTCTGACTGAGGAACAGTCAGAGTTAAACTTATCCTTCCACTACTCTCACCCTGGTTGATTTTTGCTCTGAAACAATGAGCCCTCTCAAAATCAATAAGGGGCAATGAGAAGACTCTGATCTTCTCATCACCAGAGTTATTTTAACTTGGGTTTGCCACAAGGGGGTTGAGGTTCATGTCCTGCGACAAGATCCGTACCGTTGCCTGCTTCACTGTTGCGCTGTGCGCCAGTACTGTTTCCGGTCTGTTTACTGCGTCTGCTTCTGCCGCTGATAAACAAGTCAGCTTTTACCAGCATATTCGACCTATACTCCAGGCGCAGTGTGCCGGTTGCCATCATCCACGAAATCCCGAAGGGGAATATGTGGTGACCGATTTCTCGCATTTGCTCAAAGGGGGAGAAAGCCAGACGAAAGCGATCGTGCCCGGTAAGCCGGATGAAAGTTACCTGGTTCAACTGATTACGCCCCAAGGCAATGATGCGGAGATGCCGAAAGCAAAAACGCCATTGTCACCAGACCAGATTCAACTGATACGTTCATGGATTCAACAAGGGGCCCGGAATGACTCTCCCGCGAAAGTGGAATATCGTTTCAATCAGGAGCATCCGCCGACCTACTCTTCTCCCCCGGTGATTACCTCTCTGGCATATTCACCCGATGGAAAAATCCTGGCTGTTGCCGGATTTCATGAAGTGATCTTACACGCTGCTGAAGGTGATCAGATTCTGGGACGTTTGATTGGAAAATCGCAACGTATCGAATCGGTGCAGTTTTCACCCGATGGCAAACTGCTGGCAGCCACAGGTGGAACGCCTGCGGAACGGGGAGAGATTCAGATCTGGGATCTGGCGACCAGAACGCTCAAAAAATCCATCCCTATGACATATGATACGCTGTACGGTGCGAGCTGGTCTCCCGATGGAAAGCTGCTGGCATTTGGCTGCAGTGATAATACGGTCCGTGTGATCGAAGTGGAAACAGGCAACGAAGTCCTGTACCAGAATGCCCATTATGACTGGGTGCTGGATACGGTATTTTCTACGGATGGCAGCCATTTGATTTCCGTCAGCCGCGATCGTACCACGAAACTCACCGAACTGAAAACTCAGCGGTTCATAGACAATATCACTTCGATCACTCCCAAAGCATTAACAGGAGGTCTGGCCGCCATTGATCGGCATCCGACTCAGGATACGGTACTGGTGGGCGGAGCGGATGGAGTGCCCAAGCTCTATCATGTCTTCCGTCAGTCAAAACGGGTCATCGGAGACGATGCAAATCTGGTACGCCAGTTCCCGGCTCTGAAGGGGCGGATTTTTGGTGTTGATATTCACCCCGGTGGCAATCAGCTGGTTGCGGTCAGCAGTTTGAACCATACCGGGGAACTCAAAGTATTTAATTTCGATATCGCTGACAAGTTTTCAGAGGATCTGGTCAAAATTCTTTCTGAGCGGGTGGCGTCACGATCGGCGGAAGATAAAAAGCAGATCGAGGAGATACGGAATAAAGGGGTTCAGGTTGTCAGTGAAGTCAACGTTCCGGAATCCGGATTGTACACAGTCTGTTACCACCCCGATGGCGAAGTAATTGCGACCGCCGGTCAGGATGGTCAGGTGCGTCTGTATGCAGCGAAAACCGGACAGCTGAAAAAAGCATTTGTCCCTGTTCCCCTGCAGCAGGCTGAACCCGAAGTTGCGGCTAAGCCAGGCGACAGTCAGGAAGTTGTTGAGGAGAAAAAGACTGACCAGCTTGTGGTTGTGGATATCAATGAGAAGCAGCTTCCGGAAGAATCATTCAGCAATGTGGATCCTCTGGTAAGACTGGAAGTGCAACCTGCTGAGGCCACGCTTGCCCAGAAGTATGATACGATTCAGTTTCTGGTAACCGGTTATACAAAATCAGGTGGGAAAACAGATCTGACACGTCTGGCTCAGATGTCACTCACAGGGAAAGAGATTATCAATGTTTCACAGCGTGGCCTTGTCAGGGCATTGAAACCGGGGACCGCCGAAGTCCAGTTCAGCCTGCACGGACAACAGGCGACTGCGAAAATCAAGGTCGCAGAATTTCCCGCCAGCTACAGTCCAGATTACTGGCGGGATGTGGCACCGGCGTTCACAAAAATGGGATGTAATTCCGGATTGTGTCACGGTGCGAATAAAGGGAAAGACGGCTTTAAACTGTCTTTGCGGGGAACCGATGACCTGTTTGACCTGCGTGCCTTTACAGACGATCTCAAATCGCGTCGTGTGAATCTGGCGGCACCGGAGCAGAGTCTGATTCTGCTGAAAGCCATTGCCGAAGTTCCTCACAAGGGAGGTCAGCTGGCACTGGCAGGCAATGCCCATTACGAGATCGTTTCTTCCTGGATTAAAGAGGGGACTCCCCTGAAGCAGGATGTCCCACGCGTCGCCAGTATTAAAGTGCTGCCAGAAAATCCGGTTGTGCCCCGCGCAGGATTGCTCCAGCAGTTTCGGGTTCTGGCCACTTATGATAATGGTGAAGTCCGCGATGTGACCTCCGATGCGTTTATCGACTGCAGCAATATCGAGATCGCCAAAATGCATCATGGCGGCATTGCGGAAGTGCTTCGTCGCGGCGAAGCCCCCCTGCTCGCCCGTTACCAGGGGAAGTATGCAGCGACCACTGTCACCGTCATGGGAGATCGTTCCGAGTTTGCCTGGAAACAGCTGCCTGTCTACAACTATATCGACGAACTGGTGGATGCAAAACTCAAAAAGACGAAGACACTTCCGTCTGACTTGTGTACTGATGCAGAGTTTATTCGCCGGATTTATATCGACCTGACAGGACTGCCCCCGACGATTGACGATGTCAAAGCGTTTCTCGCCGACAAACGCGACTCCCGCAGCAAGCGTAACGAATTAATCGACCGTTTACTGGGCAGTGAAGAATATGTCGAACACTGGACGAACAAATGGGCTGACCTGTTGCAGGTCAATCGCAAGTACCTGGGAACAGAAGGTTCTGAGCTGTTCCATGACTGGATCCGCAAACAAGTTGATGAGAATGTGCCTTATGACAAGTTTGTGTACAACATTCTTTCTGCTTCTGGTTCCAATAAGGAAGTGCCGGCTGCTTCGTATTTCAAAATTCATCGTACTCCCGAAGACACAATGGAGAATACGACACACCTGTTTCTGTCGATCCGCTTTAACTGCAATAAATGCCACGATCATCCCTTCGAACGCTGGACCCAGGATCAATATTACGAAACGTCCGCGTTCTTTGCTCAGTACGATTTAAAGAATGCCCCGGAAAGCAAGGGCCGCACAATTGGCGGGACCGCTGTCGAAGGGCGTAAGCCTTTGTTTGAAGTGGTGTATGATAAAAATGAAGGTGAGATGATTCACGAACGTACCGGGGTCAAAACACCGCCGGAATTCCCCTACCCGGCTGAATTCAAAACGGCTGAGAAGAAAGCAGAGGAACTGTCACGTCGTGAAAAACTGGCCCGCTGGATCACGTCGCGTGATAATCAGTACTTCGCCAAAGCCTATGCCAACCGGATCTGGGGTTATCTGACGGGGACCGGCCTGATTGAACCGATTGATGATATCCGGGCAGGTAATCCTCCCTCAAACCCGGAACTGCTGGATCGTTTGACGGCAGATTTCCTCGAACATGATTTTGATATTCGGCACATGATGCGCGTGGTCTGCCAGTCACGCACGTACCAGCTTTCCATTGAAAGCAATGAATGGAATGAAGACGACACGATCAATTATTCGCATGCCAAAGCACGGCGTCTGCCGGCGGAAGTCCTGTATGATGCACTGTGTCGTGTGACAGGTTCGCAGTCAAATATTCCCGGCGTTCCTGCCGGCACCCGTGCTGCGGAACTGCCCGATGTCGGTTTTGAACTGAAGAGCGACTTCCTGGCCAAGTTCGGGCGTGCACAACGCGAAAGTCCCTGCGAGTGTGAGCGATCTTCCAGTGTGGAACTGGGGCCGGTGATGGCGTTGATCAGCGGACCCACCGTGGGAAATGCGATCAGCGATCCCAATAATGCCATCAATCAACTGGTGCAGACCGAAAAAGACGATCGGACGCTGATCAATTCCATTTTCCTGCGCGTGTTAAATCGCCCTGCCTCTCCCGAAGAAACTCAGGCAGGAGTGAAACTGATTCAACAGCAGATTGAAAGCGAACACGAATCCCTGAAAAAGCGACTGGCTGCTTATGAAAAAGAGTTGAAGCCCGAAATCATTCAGCAGGAAAATCAGCGCGTCCAGAATATCCAGGTCGCCCAACAGAAAGTCGCTGAGTTCGAGAAAGCAATCGCCCCGCGGGAAGCGTTCCTCAACAAAGAACAACAGGCGCGGACTGCGAAACTGCAGAAAGCATTGACCGCTTATCAGAATTCGATCCAGGACAAGATTGCGGCCTGGGAGAAACAGGAAGCGAAAGGAACCAACTGGACCCCCATCAAGCCGGTTACGGTTAAAGCAACGAATGCAGCAACCCTGACGACACAGGGAGATCTGTCTCTGCTGGCGACAGGCACAAATGGAAAAGGTGATTATGAAATCGTTACGGAAACGAATCTGAAAAACCTGACCGCTGTCCGGCTGGAAGTGCTGACGGATGATTCCCTGCCGAACAAAGGTCCGGGACGTGCCACCGATGGGAATTTTGTACTCAACGAATTTGAAGTCTATGCCGCTCCGAAATCGAAGCCGGATCAGAAAACAAAACTGACGCTGTTGAATGCTCAGGCTGATTTCAGTCAGAATGGGTATGCGATTGCCACTGCGATTGACGGTAAAGTGCTGCCCCAGGGAAATGGCTGGGCCATCTCACCACAGCCGGGAAAACCGCATGTTGCCAGTTTTGATGTCCAGACAAAATTACCGGCAGATGAACAGGCAATCGTTCTGACATTTGTCATGAAGCAGCACTTTAACAGCAATTCGCATTCGATTGGTCGTTTCCGTCTGTCTGTAACGGACAGCATCGGGCCGACAACCCTCGATCAGCATCCCAAAGATATTCAGAATATTCTGGCCAAGGCACAGGATAAACGAAATGCTGCTGAGAAAAAGAAACTGCAGGAATATTACAGCAAAGCCGACACTCAGCTGCAGTCGATGATAAAAGCAGTCACCGAGAGTAAACAGCCCCGTGCGACTGATCCGGTGCTGGTACAATATCGCCAGCAGCTGCAGGCAATGCAGGAAGTGAAGCCGGTCGATCGGATGCTCACCCGCCTGCGAAGTGATGTGGAGTTGAGTACTGAACAGCTCAAGCAGCATCGCCTGATCGCCGCTCAGGACCTGACCTGGGCTTTGATTAACAGCCCGGCGTTTTTGTTTAATCATTAAGAACGATTTAAGCAGTCGTTTTAAAATATGGAATACAAAACTGAAACTGCTCTCTAACCGAACTGAGGAGATACTGAAATGCTGATCATTCCCGGTCAACCAGGCAAGGAAGTATGTGAGTCTCGAAATCAAATTTCACGGCGTGATCTGTTACGGGTGGGCGGTTCCGGCATGATGGGGATGGGACTGGGTTCCATGCTGCAACTGCAGGAAGCGGCTGCCAACAACAATGAAGGGGGCGGCCCCGGCTGGTCCAAAGCCAAGAGCGTGATTCTGATTTTTCTCCAGGGCGGTCCCAGCCACATCGATTTGTGGGACCCGAAAGAAAACGTGCCCGATAACGTACGCAGTGTCTTTAATCCGATTTCGACCAAACTGCCCGGCGTGCAGTTTACTGAACTGCTTCCCAACCTGGCGCAGAACAACGACAAGTTTACGCTGGTCCGTTCGATGAGCTACACGCCGAAAGGACTCTTCAATCACACCGCGGCCATCTACCAGATGCTGACCGGCTACACGACCGATAAAGTCAGTCCCTCCGGGCAGCTGGAGCCACCCAGTCCCAAGGACTTCCCGAACTTCGGTTCCAACATCATCCGTCTGCAGCCACCCCAGGTATCCATGTTACCGTTTGTGATGCTGCCTCGTCCGCTGCAGGAAAGTAATGTCGTCGGAAAAGCCGGTACCGCCGGATTCCTGGGACGCGCTTATGATCCTTACTATCTGTATCCGCCCGGAGACGATATGGATATGAACAAAATGGACAAGATCAGCGTCGATGACCTCAAGCTGCGTCCCGATGTGTATACCTCGCGCCTGCAGCGCCGCGCCAGTCTGCGAGATACCATCACCAAGGGTATGCCTCAGATCAATAAAGCGGTCGAAGACTATAAACTCGATAAGTATTACGCTCGTGCTCTCGATCTGGTCATTTCCGGGCGGGCCCGGGATGCCTTTGCCCTCGACCAGGAATCGGATGCCATGCGCGATCAGTATGGCCGCAATACATTCGGCCAGAGTCTGCTGCTGGCAAGACGTCTTGTCGAAGCGGGAACCCGCGTGGTGGAAGTCGTCTGGCCGAAAGTCGCGAACTCCAATAACCATTCCTGGGACGTGCATACCGGCTTAACCGATCGCCTGAAAAATCAGTCGGCTCCCATGTTCGATCAGGGTCTGGCCAGTCTGATTTCCGATCTGTACGACCGCGGTACACTGGATGAGACACTGGTCGTGGCGGTGGGCGAATTCGGTCGCAGCCCGCAGCGCGGCGTCAGTACATCCGGAAACTCGAACAGTGACGACGGACGTGATCACTGGCCTTACTGTTACACTTCCTTGCTCGCAGGAGCAGGCATTAAGCGGGGGTATGTGCATGGCGAATCGGACAAAACCGGTTCCAGCCCGCGAAAAGATCCCGTGCATCCACGCGAACTGCTGGCAACGATTTACCATTCGTTCGGCATCAATCCGGAAACGATTGTGTACAACCACCTGAATCAGCCACGCGAACTGGTGAAAGCCCAGGCCGTGACGAAACTGATGGGATAACGAAACCCACACGATCCATCCATATTTCCAGGCTCCCCTGCCCGCTGTGACAGGGGGGCCTGTTTTGTTTGTAGTGAGACATGAGAGAGAGTACGATACGCGGTTAACCGTTCTTCTCGAAAGCAGAACAGTGAAGTGTCATCCGAGATGAAGTACAGGATTCATGCCCGAACCGCTCAAGGACCGCTATGACGCAGTCTACCTCAATCGACTGGTAGAAGAACTGTCCCGTCATTCACCACGTTTCCCCCGCAAGCGTATGCTGCAGTATGTATTCGACGAAGAATGGGAGCAGCGCGAACTCAAACAGCGGATGCGACATATTACGCACGCCCTGCACGAGTTTCTGCCGAAAGATTATGGAGCCGCACTCACGGTCCTGGAACAGGCAGCCCCTTCGTTTGGTGGCTTCGAAGCGATGTTCTTTCCCGATTTTGTCGAAGTCTATGGACAGGCAGACTGGGAGCGATCATTGTCGGCGCTGGAGCATTTTACAAAATTCTCCAGCAGTGAATTCGCCGTCCGCCCGTTTATTGTGCATGATCAGCCACGCATGCTGCGTCAGCTTAAGCTCTGGTCTGCCTCGCCGGACCTGCATGTCCGCAGGCTGGCCTCTGAGGGAAGTCGCCCCCGTTTGCCCTGGGCGATGGCTTTGCCTGCCTTTAAAAAAAATCCGACTCCCGTTCTGCCGATTCTGAAACGATTGAAAGCTGATCCCAGTGAGTATGTCAGACGCAGCGTCGCTAATCATCTGAATGACATTTCCAAAGATCATCCCGAGATTGTCATCTCACTGGCAGAACAGTGGCTCGCAGGCAAACCGGAAACACGCTGGATCGTGAAGCATGGCTGCCGGACGTTATTAAAACAGGGTGATCCGAAGGCGCTGGCTCTGTTCGGCTATTGTAAACCGGAACATCTCAGCATCCGGGGCTTTCAACTCCGACCTGGTGTGATCAGTATGGGAGAACAGGTCGCGTTTGAGTTTGAACTGGTTTCACATAAAACGGAACTGGGGCACATACGCATGGAGTATGCGATAGAGTTTGTCAGGCAGAAAGGAGCACCTGCACGCAAGGTGTTTAAGATTTCGGAAGGCGTGTACCCTGACCGGTCCCGGCAGTATCGTTCCCGGCATTCCTTTAAACCGATCACCACCCGCAACTATTATCCGGGCACTCATCGACTGGCGATTATTGTGAATGGTCAACAGCTGGATCTGGCCGAATTTGAACTGCAGGAGGCCTGACTGGTCTGACTTCGTCGGCTTTGACTGACGCAGGACACTGTGAAATGTTCTTAAAAAAACGAAAAGCATCTAAATAGTCCTTGAAATTCCGAACGCTCCATGGTGTACAATGATGACATGGTCTATTGTCCTTGCAGCAGAGATGCAAAGATCCAGATAGAAGATTCAGAGTAACGACGAGAATTTAAAAAACCGGGAACTCCTGTCACCCCACAAACATCCTGGTAATGTTCTTATAGACCGCGCCAATACAAATGATATTCCACGAGTCAACAGACCCATTCATTAACTGAGGATGGATTATGTTATCTATGGGTGCGCACTTGAAACTATTCAATCTGAAATCAGTCAGGACCCAATGCCTGGTCTGGTGTGGGGCCCTCCTGCTCTACTGCCAGGTCGGAGTGGCTCAGGCACAGGTCATTATTATGAACGGTGTGGCAGTCGCCCGGGAAGCAGTGGCTGCCAACGGCGTGACTCCCCATAAAATGCCGGGCTTCAGCATCTCTGTGGATGAGAAAAAGTTGAATCTGCTGGAAGATTACGAACGCTATATCCGTCATCGGATGTGGGAAAAAGCGCTCACATCACTGAAGGAGCTCTCGGATACCAAATCGACCTCGCGCTTACTGCCGACAAAGGATGGCTTTCTGATCGATGCAGAAGACCGGGTCTTTCAGGCATTGACTGCTTTACCTGCTGAAGGCCGCGAAGCGTTTCGGCTGTTCTTTGACGGTAAAGCTCGCAAACAGTTCGAAGATCTCACCAGTTCGGGACAACTGCTCACACCCCAGGCGATCCAGGAAGCCCGCCTTGTATTTTCCCAGTATTTTTTGACGTCGATTGGGGATGATGTCGCTGATCTGCTGGGAAATGATGCGTTTGAGCAGGGAAAGTTTCCCCAGGCGGCGCGTTACTGGCGCGCCATTCTGGATCATCATCCTGATTCCAATCTTTCCGAAGTCGACCTGAATGTGAAGTATGCGCTCGCCCTGATTCGTAACAGACAGCTCGAGCAGGCTGCTTCGACCATCCAACTCATCTCTCAGCAGTATGCAGATCAGAAAGTGACTTTGGGCGGCGAATCGGTCGATCCCGTCGTTTACCTCAAAGCCCTGTTGCCGGCTGATTCTGAAAAAAACAGCAGTCACACCCTTGCCTCGACGGTGCTTTCCAATCGACTTTCCCAGCCTCTCGAACTGACTGGTAAAACGCTGCAACCCCGCTGGCAGGTCACCTTTCTGGATCAGACGGCAGAACAGGCGATCGCTAATTCCCAGTCAGATTATTATGGTCGCAGCAAATCGTATCAGACATTTGTGCCTCCGATGGCAGTGGATGACCAGCGGGCCTATTTTAATTTTTACGGGATCTGTTTTGGCGTTGATCTGCAGTCCGGCAAACTCGTGTGGCGGAATGCGAAGTTTAAAGACCTGGGCACCAACTTCAATAACTACAGCTTTCATCAGTCATCCAATCTGAACCAGTACCACATTACAGTAGACGGCGACTACGTGCTGACAACGTTGATCCCTCAGAAAGAGATGAACCGCTATCGTGCCTGTTATCGACTGATTGCTTATCAGCGGGATTCCGGGAAACAGCTCTGGCAGAGCAACCAGACGAATGAGAGTTTCATCTCCAGACCACTTATTGACGGCGACCAGGTTTACGTGATTTCTCATCAGCAGAACAATAAACTGTTGACGCTGAACTGCCTGCAGTTGAAAACCGGAAAGAAACAATGGTCGATTCCCCTCGGCAGTGTGGTTGCCGGGAATTCGTCGAATGGAATGCCCATCATGCCGATTCCGATACTGCGAAAGACGGGAGACAGCCTGCTGATTCTGACGAATAACGGCGCCCTGTTTGAAATCAATCTCTCCACCAAAGCCATCAACTGGGCATTCCGCTATCCCTACAAGGTCGATCAGTCCAGTACCAATCATTATTACGCGGCTCTCGATGAAGAAGTCCAGCTGCATTCGGAAGGACAGATGCTGCGGGATGCGAATCTGGTCTACTTTAAAGAAGCGGGAATGGATGAAGTCTTTGCCCTGGATCTTTCTGTCAAGAAGATGCTCTGGAAACGCCCGATCAAAACATCCGCGCAACTGGTGGGCATTGATCAGAAGAATTTATATCTGCTGTCCCGGGAACTGGAAGCCATTGACCGCCAGTCACATGAATTGAACTGGGCTGTCAAATTACCCGTTGCCGCCGGCGGCATGAGTGCCCTGCTCGGCCCGGACCGGTTGTGGGTCTTTACCAGCCGGGGAATCTTTGAGATTTCCCAGACAAATGGCGATGTTCTCGAGATCTATCGAGGGCACGATCTGACTTCCCTGGGAGGCTCCATCGATTTTCAGCGGGGTTTGATGCTGTGTATCTCGAATCAGGCTGTGACGGCCTACCCGGTGGGTGACTCAGATCCACCTCCCGCGGCAGAGACAGATATAGAGACAGAGAATAAACAACCATAACTTCATTGAGAACTCTTCTAACGTCTGGATACGGAATTTACTATGAGTGGTCTGTCCCCATTGATGCAGCGTCTACCCCTGTTTGCTCTGGCCGTGTTCCTCTGTGGGGGAAACATCACTCCCTCCTCGTTTGCCGACGAAGCGCAGGGCATTACCGTGATGGGGCTGGGCAGCATCGAAGCCAAGCCGTCCGTGGTAGAACTCACAGGGGTCGTAATCGGACAGGGGCAACTGGCCGGCGATGCGGTCACCAAGTTCCACGGAAATCGTCGCCGGGCGGAAACCGCTTTCAAAAACCTGAATATTCCGGGGCTGGAAATTGTCGAAGAAGGTATGTCACTTTATTCTTCTTTGAACGCCAGCCAGATGCAGGCCATGATGCGGGGAATGGCGGTCAATAATGCGGAATCTCAGGAACTGTCGGTCTCTGAAACACTCAAACTGCGCGTGACCGGTATTGATAAATTGAGCTCGCAGGAACTGCTGGAAATCATTGTGCGGATCGTCGATTCCGGCAAAGATGCAGGCGTGATTATCGGTAACGATACCTCTCCCAGTGTGCCGGGCACATACAATGCTTCGAAAGCCCGTAATACGATGGCGACCTTCAAGGTTACGGACGTGGAAAAAATGAAAGAAGCCGCTTACGAACAGGCAGTGAAAGATGCACGCACCAAGGCGGAGAAGCTCGCGAAGCTGACAGGCGTCAAACTGGGGAGAGTGCTCTCCGTCGATGGCGTGGGTGACAGTCAGAAAAATACGGCAGCCATTTATAATCAGATTATTTCACAGTACATGGCAGCAACGGGAGTCAACCAAACCGAAGAACAGGCTTCGACATTATTAAAAGCCATTCCGATCGCGGTCGCAGTACGCGTGACCTATTCCATTGAGTAAACAGAGATCGAGAGACGGGCGTCTAATGAAAACCATTGCTCTGTTAATGTCAGGTGTGCTGTGTCTGCTGCTGGTCTTACGATCGCCGGCAGCACAAGGGGAAGAAATTCTGCCCAAACACATGACACCGGCCGCCGTAAAATCAATTGAGCGAGGCCTGGCATATCTGGCCAAACAGCAGACACCTGGCGGCAGCTTTCAGACCACTCAGGATGGGAGTACCTATCCTGTCTCCATGACGTCACTGGCGGGCATCGCCTTTCTGGCGAATGGGAATACGCCCAGTCGTGGACCCTATGCCGACCAGGTTCGCAAAGCGACTGAATATGTTCTCAGCCAGGCGCAGGGAAACGGGTTGATCGCTGCGGGTTCAGAAAACGGACGCCCGATGTACGGGCATGGTTTTTCACTCCTGTTTCTCTCCAGCGTCTATGGAATGGAGACCGATGCGAAAGTCCGTGACCGGATCGCCAAAGTGGTGAAAGACGGAATTCAACTGACCGCCTCCGGTCAGAGTAATCGGGGAGGCTGGATCTACACGCCCGGCGGTGGCGATGAAGGAAGTGTCACAGTTACCCAGATGCAGGGCCTGCGGGCAGCGCATAATGCCGGCTTTACCGTGCCCAAGGGAACCATCGAAAATGCAGTCCGCTACCTGGAACTCTGCCAGACACCCGAAGGGGGAATCCGTTACTCCTACAGTTCCGGCAACGATACGCGTCTGCCTATTTCTGCAGCTGCGATTACCTGCCTGTATTCTGCAGGAGAATACGAATCGCCGCTGGCGGAAGAATGCATGGAATATGTCTATGGTCAGTTCAAGAATCGGAAAAACGGATTCCAATCAGGCCATTATTTTTATTTGAACCTGTACGCCGCCCAGGCGTTTTATCAGGCAGGCGATGAATACTGGAATTCTTACTTTCCCGGACAGCGGGACAGCCTGATCAAATCACAGACATCCGATGGCAGCTGGAATGGAGATGGCGTCGGACCCATTTTCGGAACCAGTGTGGCATTGATAGTTCTGCAATTGCCTTACAAATATCTGCCGATATACCAACGATGATTTTCTGGATCGTATCACATTTAACCATAACGTCGTTCAATCTAATATACTCGTCTCAAATGGCCTTGAAGACGCTACAGTAAAACTGGACACAGTCAAGCGAAGATAACCGGTCCTCTCAGACTGGTAGAACAGGGAGTGAATCTTGTCAGAAATAAAAACAGCACCAGACATGGTGGCACTGGAAAAACTGAAAGCGGCCCAGGAACGAATCCGCGCGCAGATTCGTACTGTCGTGATTGGCCAGGACGATGTGGTAGAACAGTTGCTGGTCAGTATTCTGGCAGGCGGGCATTGTATTCTGGAAGGCGTTCCCGGACTGGCAAAAACGCTGCTGGTTTCGACACTCGCGAAGAGCCTGTCACTTGATTTCGGCCGTATCCAGTTCACTCCCGACCTGATGCCTGCCGATATTACCGGGACTGACGTGATCTATGAAGATCGCCAGAGCGGCACCCGCGAGTTCAAATTCATCGAAGGACCCATCTTCACGAATCTGCTGCTGGCCGACGAAATCAACCGTACGCCTCCCAAAACACAGGCGGCATTACTGCAGGGGATGCAGGAAAAAAACATTTCTGCGGGGACCAAACATTACCAGCTCCCCCGTCCGTTTTTCGTTCTGGCGACGCAGAACCCGATTGAACAGGAAGGGACCTACCCCCTGCCCGAAGCGCAACTGGACCGCTTTTTGATGAAGATCATCGTCAAGTATCCAACGCGTGATGAAGAACGCCAGATTTATAAAGCCGTAACCGGCGATGACCAGGTGGAACCGGAATCGACGTTGACAGGCGAAGAGGTTCTGGAACTGCAGCATCTGGTCCGACGCGTACCGATCAGTGATTTTCTGGTCGATTACACGATGGACCTGATTCGTGCCACACGTCGGGACGGTGATGATGCGCCGGACTTCATCAATCGCTGGGTCCTGTGGGGCGCGGGACCACGCGGGGGACAGTCGCTGATCTTGGCAGCCAAAGCGCGTGCCGCACTGTATGGCCGTCCTGAAGTGACCGTGGAAGATCTGCAGGCCGTCGCGAAGGCAGTTTTAAGACATCGCATCGTGCTGTCATACAATGCCGAGTCCGAAGGACAGACTCCCGATACCGTCATCGAAAAACTGATTGAAGAAACGCCGTTACAACAGACTGCCGCCGGAAAGGATGGACAGTATGCAAGAATACTTAAATCCTGAAATCATCAGTCGTATCGCGGGGATCGGGTTTAAAACAAAACAACCCGTTGAAGGTTCGATAGCCGGCCTGCATCGCAGTCCGCTGCATGGATTGTCGCCCGAGTTTGCCGACTATCGCAGTTACACTCCCGGCGATGATCTGAAGAATCTTGACTGGAAAGCCTACGCGCGTTCAGACCGTTTCTATATCAAGCGGTTTGAAGAAGAATCGAATCTCCGCGCCGTGTTTATTGTCGATTCATCCTCTTCCATGACCTACGGCGGACCCGATTATTCGAAATACGATTGTGCGGCTACGATTGCTGTCTCCCTGTCAGCAGTGTTATTGAAACAGCGGGACGCCGTGGGTCTGGCGATTCTGAATGATCGTGTGCAACAGGATCTGCGGACCGGGAGTACGCCTTCCCATCTCTCGAAATTCATCGAAGTCCTGCAGCAGGTGGAACTGGCCGGTGAAACGGATATCGGTCCTGCGGTCTCCCAGGTGGCAGACCAGATTCATCGACGTGGTGTCGTGGTCGTTCTGTCGGATCTGTTGACGCCCCTGGATCGATTTTATGAATCGCTGGGGAAACTACAGCACGCCGGACATGAAATCATAGTGATGCATGTTCTGCATCGGGACGAAGTCGAAATGCCATTTAAGGATTCGGTGATCTTTAAGGACATTGAAGGTGAAGAAGAAATCTTCGCGGAACCCTGGGCGTTTCATAAAGCCTACCAGGCAGCGATGGAACAGTTCATTCAGGAAACACGTCAGCGCTGTCAATATTGTGGCATCGATTATCTGCAGGTGTTGACCGATGAAAATCTGGGAGTGGTTTTAAGCAGTTATCTGCACAATCGTCAGTTTGCGGGTGCCAAAACACATCGTGGCAGGATGTCCGCACTGGGGGGATCTGCACGCGATGAGTCACAGGTGGAAACGGTTTCAAACTCCCCTGCCCCCGATGTAGAACAACAATCCTGACAGAAAGCGGAATTCGAAAGATACTATTGGAATGTCATTATTAAATATTGGGTTAATAAATATCACGAGAGTGCGACAACGGAGCACGTAAACAACACCCCCAACCCTCAATTTCCAGCTTGACAAAGCACTATGCAGTTTCTGGCACCCTTATTACTGACGGGAACGGTTCTGGCAGCCGCCCCCATCATCATCCATCTGCTCAACCGGCGGCGGTTTATCCGTGTGGACTGGGCGCCGATGGAATACCTCAAGCTGACGCTCAAAACCAATAAACGTCGCTTGAAACTGGAACAGTGGCTGCTGCTGGCTATCCGCACGCTGGCGGTACTGGCATTGTTTCTGGCGGTGGCCCGCCCGATCAGTTCGGGAACCAATCTCGCGGGTTTCCTGTCTGTCGAAGGTCGCGCCAGTCGCGTGATCGTCATTGATGACTCACTGAGCATGGCTTATCAGAAGACCGATCAGAGTGCCTTTGAACGCGCCCGGGATGCCACGCGACAGGTGCTGAACCAGCTGGGACCTCAGGATTCCGTTTCAGTGGTTCTGGCATCGAATCCGTCAGCGCCGCTCGTGCGGATGTCACACCTGGACGAGAGTGAACGGAAAAAACTGGTCAGTCGCGTCAATGAACTGACCCACTCACAAACGGGCAGTCACTGGATGGCGACCCTGGAAGACATTGATCGCCAGCTGGAGGAAGCAACTTTCCCTGTCAAAGAAGTCATCCTCATCACCGATCTCTGGCAGGCCGGCTGGACGGACGAAGTACGTGACCTGTTTGATCGCTGGTCCGAAGAACAGGTGACAGTTCGCTTTATCGATATCGGTGCTGAACCGGCTGGAAATCGTGTGTTGCGCTCACTGGAGCTGGACAGTCGGATTGCGCTCGTGGACCAGGAAGTGAAGCTGACCGCGGTGATCGAAAATGCCGGCGAAGAACCTTTGAAATCAGGACAGGCACTATTGACCGTGGATGGCAATGTGACGCCGGTGACTTTGCCTGAGATCCCGGCGGAAAAAACAGTCAGTGTGCCGGTCAGTGTGCGTTTTGACCAGGCAGGACAGCATACCGTTTCTCTCAGCATCCCGGCTGACAAATTACTGGATGACAATGTTCAGCGCAAAATTATCAACGTACGCCAGATGGTGGATGTGGTACTCGTGGATGGAGAGCCGGGCCTCAATCCGTTTGATAGTGAGACCGACTTCCTGGCGCTGGCACTCTCTGCGGGCAATTCCAACTGGCAGGTGACCCAGGCGGAAAGTTCGACCTGGAAAACACAGCTGTTGACAGCTCCCGATCTGATTGTACTGGCGAACGTCGATCAATTATCCAGAGAGCGGATCGAGGAACTGGAAGAGTTGGTCTCGCTGGGAACCGGCCTGATGATTTTTGTCGGCGATCAGTGTGATTTGCAGCTCTATAACGAGGGTTTGTACAAAGGGGGGAATGGTCTGTTGCCGGCACGTTTGCAGCAGGTACGCGATCTTTCTTCGCAGGGGCTGGTGATCGAACCGATTGCGGATTCGCCCATCGAATTGTTGAAAGGGCTGTCACCGGAATTACTGAGCCGTATTCGTCCGCGGCGATTCGTCGATGTGACCCTGGAGGAAGGCGCCGATTCACAGCAGACACGGGTGCTGGCACGCTGGAACGATGCGCAGCAGTCCCCGGCGGTTCTGGAAAAACGATTTGGTGCAGGTCGCGTACTGTTATGGACCATTACCGCGGATAAAAAATGGAGCGACTGGCCTGCTGAAGCCAGTTTTGTACTGGCGATGCGTGTCGCGTCGCAACAGATCGCCGCTGAAATTCAACGGGGTGAAAATCTGACGGCAGGCGAGCCGATCCATTTTGAACTGGACACGATCACGGCACCCCAGTCGGGCGAACTGATCTGGCTGGATCGGGAACAGAAGCCACTCGAACTTGTATTTGCCGGCGGTGCCGAAGGCAAAACCACACTCAGTTCTCCGCCTGTCCGCTTTGCCGGCATCGTGGAAGCCGAGTGGCAGGATACACAACTTGGAAAACAGGCACAGAAATTTGCAATCAATGCAGACGTGGATGACTCGTTTCAGAAGATACTGGACGAACCGGCGTTGCAGCAGTTTCTGGGCAAAATGCCTTTAAAGCTGATTCGGTACCAGGGGAAAGAAATGGATCTCGCAACCGAAGGGACCGAGTTGTGGCGTTATCTGGCAGTCCTGTTACTGGGCTGTCTGATTTCGGAAAGTGTGCTGGCAACTTTTATTGGCCGTCGGCGGTAAACAGAAAGAATTGACGTTGAACCGATTTCTGGAATTCCTGTTTGGCATTAAAGCTTCGACCTGGACCGAAGGAGGCCACTGGTCTGCGCAGTGGGTCGGTCTGCCGGGAGGAGACTGGCGGCTGTTGCTGATACTGGGCATTGTCGTTTTGATCGGCGGGGGCTGGTGGCTTTACAAACGGGATGCCCAACAGGTGCCTCTCATGCGGCGCTGCCTGTTGTATACGATTCGAATCTCGATTGTGCTGCTGGTGATCGCCATGCTGCTGGAGCCGATTCTGGTGCTCAGCAAAGAAGAAAAAATCCCCTCACACCTGCTGGTGCTTCTGGATCACTCCCTTTCGATGTCGTTAAAAGACGCCTGGAAGGATGAAGACAAAGCAATTAAGGTTTCACGTAATCTGGGCATGTCCGCGGATACAGAAGCAATGCGACAGCTGAATCGCATGCAGCTTGCTCAGAAACTGGTGAATGAATCATTCCTCGAAAAACTGTCTGCGGACGGCACACGTACCGTGCATCTTCACAGCTTCTCTGGCAAATTTGACCCCGAAGCGCTGTCGCTTTCCAAAGAATGGCAGACCGGCGGAACAGGAACCGCGATTGCCAGTTCGCTCAGGCAGGCATTGCTGTCGTATTCAGGAATGCCTTTATCGGGGGTGTTGCTGATCAGCGATGGTCAGTCAACGGCAGGCGAGGCGCCGGAGGAAGTTCTGCAGATGCTTTCGGATGAAGGGGTGCCCCTGGTGACCGTCGGTGTGGGAACCACCGATGGGCCGCGAAATGTCGCGATCACTCAACTGGAAGCCAGCCCGGTGGTCTTCGTGCAGGACCCGAACCAGATCACCGTGCATATCGAATCGCGGGGCATGCAGGCCGAACCTGCGACACTGGTCATCGAACAACGCAGAAATGGCGGACCCTGGCAGGAATTTATCCGCGAAGAGATGGTGCTCAATCTGGAAGGAGCCCTGCAGCCTAAGACTTTCGAGTTCAGCGAGACCAAAACCGGCAAACTCGAGTTCCGGGCCAAAATCGTTGATGCGGGACCGGAAATTTCGCAGGATGACAACCTGGCGTCCGCCGAAGTCCGCGTGATTCGTCAGCGATTAAATGTGCTGTTCATTGCCGGTTCGACGTTTCCCGAAGTTCAGTTTCTGCGGAATACGTTTCTGCGGGATCGCCAGATCAATCTCTCTTCGTGGCTGATGGCCGCTGATAAAACATACGAACATCCGGGAGACCTGCCCATTCGTCGTCTGCCTGTCACGCAGGAAGAAATGAATGATTATGACTGCGTGGTCCTGTATGATCCCGATCCCACGCAATGGCCGATCAACTTTCCGGAACTGCTGACAAGTTTTGTGACGAAAGCGGGGGGCGGACTGGTCTATATTGCCGGTGAAATGCAGACCGCGCGCATGTTTGATCGTCAGTCTGATCCCGCTCTCAGCTGGTTGAATCTGCTGCCCGTCATCCGGGAACCCGGTCTGTTCCGATCCCAGGTGCAGATCCGTCTGAGTGCGCGGACTCCCTGGAAGCTGGATGTGACTGATCCCGGATTCCAGGATCCAATCTTCACCTTTTCAACGGATCGCCAGGCCAACGAACAGATTCTGGAGAATCTGCCCGGGATGTTCTGGCATTTCCCGGTGACCAAAGCCAAACCGGGGGCGACGGTACTGGCGGTACACGCTGATCCCCGCATGCGAAATGAGTATGGTCAGGAAGTGCTGATTGCCTCGCAGCGCGTGGGGCCCGGCTGGTCAATCTTTATTGGTTTCGACAGTACTTATCGCTGGCGTTACCTGGATGAGCAGTTCTTCGATGGGTTCTGGGCGCGCGTGATTGATCGCGCGGGGCGCAGTAAACAGCTGGGTGGGAATTACCCGTTTCGCCTTTCGACTCCTCAAGCCACTTATCAGCCGGGTAGTCAGGCGAAAATCATCGCCCGTTTTCTGGATGAGTCGCAGATGGAGCCAGGCTTGCAGCGTCTCTACGGCGATGTCGAACGCGGCGATGATCAACCGATCCCGCTCACTCTGACTGCGGGAAACAAGGCGGGTGAGTTTTCTACCACGTTTCCGGTCACGCAGCCGGGAACTTATTTCGTACGGGTCTGGCTGGGAGACGAAGCAGCCGGCGCGACAGTGAAAGCGGCGACACTGCCCATCAAGGTGGAGTTTCCGAACAAGGAGCTGGAAAACCCGACTCTGGATGAAGCGTTTCTGCAGACGATGGCGGTTTCTACGGGAGGCCGTGTGTTTGATCTTTCGGAGTCTGACGGTATTGCGAATGCATTTAAAATCAGACAGGTGTCCCGTCTGCTGGAAGAACGCCAGGAGATCTGGGATGCCCCCCTGTTTTATATCCTGATATTTGGCCTGCTGGTGACAGAATGGATCTTGAGAAAATGGTGTCGGCTGATTTAGCAGCTGGTTTTCAGCATAGAAGGAGTTTGTAATCGATGTCCTCCACGCCACGATCTGATGAATTCGAGGCGCTGCAGCAGACGATTTCCGGGAAACTGGAACGCGTCGGGGTCGCTTTGCGCCGGCATACATTGCTGGAAGCGACGGTTCGGATATTCACTGCGCTTCTGGGGCTGGCATCGCTGTCTCTATTGTTCGACTGGTGGCTGGAGCTGAGCCTGGTGGCCCGCGCGCTGTATCTGCTGGTCTGCCTGGCTGTGGTGGGTTATCTGTTCTATCGCTACGTCTATCTGCCTCTGCGGGGTTCACTCTCATCCATTGATATTGCGAACCTGATAGATCGCTCGAAAAAGGTGCTTCCTCAGCAGGCGCTGGCGCCGCGTGTTGCCAGTGTGCTTCAACTGCCGAATCACCTCACACAGACAGAGCAGTCTCAGCCGATGATTGAACAGGCGGTGCGATCGAACTATCAGCAGCTCAGTCAATATCCGTTTCAGGAGGTGATTGATTCTCGTCATACCAGGAATTGTCTGTTGATATTGCTGGCCCTGATTCTGATTCCGGTGGGTTTCGGACTGGGCCTGCCCGAAGCAGGCAGGTTATGGAGTCAGCGGTGGTTCGCAGGATCAAATGAACCCTGGCCCCGGAATACGAGACTGACAGTTGTGGGGTTGCAGGCAGGTCAGTGGATCCTGCCCCGTGGCGAGTCTGCGGCATTACAGATTCTTGTGGAGGATCAGGAAGAACCGACGGAAAGCGTATGGCTGCATCTGGCGGGAGAAGATGGTTCCAGCGAAACCATTACGATGAACCGCTTTCAGGCAGGGGATTTTCGATACGAAGTGCCCCCACTGCAGCTCCCCGTTCAAGCTTATGCCTGGGGCGGCGATGGAGAAACGGCGCCCTTTGAGATTGTGCCCATCGATCGACCCCGCATTACCGATTTGAAAATCAAGGCGACGCATCCCCGGCTCTCAGAACCGTTTGTGTCACATTTCTCCGCCAGCGAAGGGAATGTCAGATTACTGCCTCAATCGAAGGTGCTGCTGGAATTGACGACAAATGTCAAAGTCCGCGAGATTGACGTTGATTCTGAGGACGTTTTGTTACAATGGAAGGGTACAGATGGTAAGCACTTTCAGGCAGAATGGACGCACGAGAAGCCTGTTAATTTTCGGTTGACATTACACTCAGCCGAGCATGAGATTCATTCGCATCCCCGGCCTGTCTCGATTGGCGTGCAACCGGATCGTGGCCCTCGACTGAGTTTTCGATATTCGGGTGTTCGACAACGGATTACGGCAGACGCCACCATCCCCTTCTCGATCATCGCCCGTGACGATTTTGGGATCAGGTGGGTGGGCATGGATTCGAATTTGCCACTGGCGGAAACAGAAACGAAAATAAAACAGAATGTGACGGAAGCGGCGCTGGATCAGGTATTTGGAAATCCGCAAGCAGATAAGAAACAACAGGCGGTGACAAAAAAAGAGTATCCCCTCTACGGCCCTGCCGATCCTGCGGTGGAGAATGTGGTTGAAGAGGAACAGCGGGTGTCGATTTCCGAGCTGAAATTGAGTCCCGGTGCGGTGGTCACGTTTCAAAGCCATGCGGAAGATAACTGTTATACCGGCGTGCAGAAAACCAGTTCCCGGCAACTGGTCTTTCGCGTTGTCAAACCGGAAGAACTGTTTCGGGAAATTCTGTTAAGACAGCAGCAGTTGCGGTCGCGGTTGAGGAAGGCCCGGGATCAGGCAGAACAATTGAGAGATCAACTGAAACTGGCACAGAGCCTGGATCAGGCAGCCGACTGGATGCGACAGCATCAACTGGTCAGACGGGAAGTGGGACAGATCAGCCATGCCTTGAACGGGTCGGTTGAAGAAATGAAGCTGAACCAGCTGGGAGGAGAAGAGACCTATCAGTTGATTACACAGACAGTGCTCAAGCCTCTGGAAAATCTGCATGATCGCGAAATGGAGCTGCAGCAACAGTCACTGGAAACGTTACGAGGGGACACCCCTGACCCGCTGGAACAGATCCATACGCGGCAAGATGAGATTTTGAAAACAATGGATCAGATTTTGAATAATATGGCACAGTGGGACAGTTTTATAGACGTCGTCAACCAGTTGAATGCAGTCATTAAACTGGAACAGCTGGTGAAAGAGAAGACAGAAGAACTGAAGAAAAAACAGGTTAATTCGATCTTCGATAATTGAAGTCAGAAACATATTTCAAGGCCCCCTGTTATGGAGGTGAGGGAAATGCTGAACGGAAAAATAACAATGGCGACGGGTCTGGTGATGATGTTCGTCATCACCCAGATGATGGGCTCGGTTTCTGCTGCAGAGAAAGTAGCGGCAGATGACGGTAAGAAAATCGCGCCGCAGACACAGATCCAGTTTGAGCAGGACAAAGCGAAAGCGCACATGCAGGAACTGGAAGAGCGGATGTTTCGCCTCTCCAAGCTGATTCGGGATTCGCAGCCCGACGATGCGGCGCGGCTGCTGCTGGGACTGCGGAAAGCACGCGAACAGTTGATCCTGGACCGCATGGGTGAAGCTTCCAAAATGCTGGATGACCTCAAGCTGGACAAAGCCAGCCAGGAACAGAAAGAGATCCTGGTTTTGCTGGAAGAGCTCAAAAAACTGCTGCTAACCGCCGACATCGGGCTGGAACTGAAGCTGGAACAGCTGCGCAAGCTGATTGACTCGCGTGAGACCCTCAATAAGCTGCTGAAAAAAGAAGAACTGCAGCTCTCGAATACCTTGGATCAGCAGAAAAAAAGTGGCAATAAAAAAGACTTCAAAGCGCTGGAAACCAGTGAGCAGCGCAATCAGAAATCTGCAGAGAATCTGGAGCAGATGCTGCGTGAATACGGGCCGGCGTCAGAGAGCATCTGCAAGTCACTCTCCGGCGCGGGGAAATGTATGGGCGGAGCCTGTAAGAAGCTGGGAGCTTCTCAACCCAAGCCGGCTTCCGAGGAACAGAAAAAAGCGATAGAGCAGTTGAGCTCAGCACAACAGGATACGAAAAAGCTGGAAGACCAGCTGCGGAAAGAGGTCGAATCGCTGGTACGACAGCGGGTGATGGATCAGTTGCAGGATATGATCACGCAACAGAAACAGATTCGCGAAGTGACGACCAAACTGCAGGATCGTGTGGCACAGAAGCAGAAACAGGCTCTGGCAGCAGTACGACGGCTGTCCACATCGGAAGAAAAAATCATCAGCGTCTGCTCGGAGTCGATTGAACTTTGTGAACTGACGCAGTTCAGCCTGGTATTGCCGGTGGCCCTGGGCGCGGTTCGCGAGCAGATGGAACTGGTCGACGAAGGTCTGTTGCGGGCACAGGCCGACAAAGAGATGATTGCAGATCAGAAACGCATTGAAACTGATCTGCAGGCGCTGCTGGATGCCATGATGGATGCTTCCCGCCCCTCCAGTAAAAATGGAGGCGGCCAGTGTAAAGGCTGTAAAGGAAACCGGAATAAACTGCTGGCAGAAGTCAAAATGTTACGCTGGATGCAGCAGTCGGTTCATACACGAACCGATCAGCTGGACAAGCAGATTGAGCAGAAAAAGATCACGGAAACATCCCGGCAGGAACGGATTGAACTGCTTTCGGTCCGCCAGAAAGAAATTGATTTAATCACCGGACGATTACACAGTATGACCTGTCCCCATTGTCTGGCAGGAGACGAATAATGAAACGTATCACAAGAAATCAAGTCCCCTTCCGATATTGTCTTTCACTGGCAACCTGTATCACGCTGGTTGTTACGGGAAATCTTCCGGGTGCATTCGCGGAAGCAGATGCGATCGAAGCGGCCAAGCCTGAAACAAAACAGGGTCAAGCACCGCTGATCATTCCGCCGGAACCCCAAGACAACCTGTCGAAGCTGAAGGACGAGGGCTGGCTGAAGGATCCTTTCAAGAATATTCAGACCGACGTGAAATCGGTGATTACCGATTTTGATGAAGGTCAGACAACTCAGCCCGCGAAAACCACGCAGCCCCGGATTATCAGTCGACTGGATACGCTGGTGGAGATGCTGGAAAAGTCATGTAAGAAAGGGGGTGGCGGAGCAGGAGCCAATCCTTCACGTCCCGCCAACTCTTCGACCTTAGGGAAAGGTCCCGGCGGACAGGGGGAACTGAAAGCTCCTGATAAAAAAGGTCGTAACTGGGCTGATCTGACCCCTAAACAGCGTGAGAAGATCCTGCAGTCCCGTACGGAAGGATTTCCTCCCGGTTATGAAGACATCCTGGCAGATTACTTTCGGCGTCTTGCACGAAATCAGGCCGTCGATAAATCAGAAACGACTCCCGAAAAACAAGATTAGACTGTCGCCGGTTTTACTCTAGCGTCTCTCAGGCTCTAAAGACCGGGTATCATCAATTGAGAGACGCGATGGTTCAATGTGACGCGATCTGGAAAGTTTGCTGCAGATGAAATTACAGATGAAAAATTGGAGATGGAGGGGCGCTGCAATCACGGGGTTGGTCTGGCTGGTGGGAAGCGTTATTTCCTCTACAGTGCAGGCCGACGAAGTAGTGCTGTATGATGGCAAAAAGGTCACGGGCACGATTCGCTCTGTCGATTCCCAGACATTGAAGATCGAAGTCGGCAAGGATCTGCAGGAAATCAGTCTGTTTGATGTGACATCTTACAAATTTCTGGAACCCGCTCTGCCGCAGAATGTAAGCCAACTGCTGATTGATGGAGAGAAGCCGAGTTATGCGGCGGGGCCCCGGACTGCCAAGGTCAAGCTTCGCAAGGGGCTGCATCGCTTTACTCTGCCCTATTATCACTCGGTGGGCCTGGCAAAGCTTGAGATACAGGTTTCCGGCCCCGGAATGAAAAAGGCGGAAGTTCCCAAAGATCAGCTGTTTCGTGTGAATGCAGAAGTCCGTGAGATTCCTTCCCGGGAATACCAGGTCGATGAAGCGGGCTTTCGTCTGCCAGTCAAGATTGAGAAGCCGGAAAAGTACATCGCGTATCGATTGATGGAATGGAGCCATCCCGTGGATGTCAAATCAGTGGATGACCTGAAAGCGGTTCCCGTTAAAAGATATGGTGCCAGTCCGCGACTGGCTCTGTTGAGCCGCAGAAGTGCTATCAATTTCGGATTTGTCTTTGAGGGACTGATCCAGATTCCCCAGGACGGGGAATACGAGTTTGCGGTCGAAACTGATAAAAACAGCAAGGCGAAACTCTACATCGGTGCGTATCCCAGCGAACTCTATAAACAGGCCAAAAGTAACAAGAGTTTCGGCTGGAAGGTGACTTTTTCTCAGTCAGGATCGCTGACAGGAACATTGAAAGAATGGAACGACACGGGGATTCATTTTCAGATTCCTGCTGCAGAGAAAGAGATCGACCTGACTTTAAAACCGGGAGCCGTACATGAACTCTGGAAAATTCAGGAAGACACGAAGCAGACAAAGACCGTGGACCGCAAAGGCGAATCGAAGACAGAAGACTCGGCGTATGTCACTACTCAGGACGGGAATGTGCATCGCGTCTCAGGGGAAGTCGTGGGGATGAACGAGCAGAGTCTGCTGTTTCAGTACCAGGGGCAGCAACGCGAAGTCAACCTGGACCGGGTCGTGGGGCTGGTTTTGCAGAAGAACCGCGTGAAACCCGAGAGTAAGCTGGCGCTGCAGAGTCTGATGACCTTGATCGGCAATACGCAGATTCCCGGCGTGGTCGAATGGAACGAGGGGGCGACCGCCAGCATTACAATGCCCTGGGGTGATCGGTTTTCCATCAATAAAGATTACCTGGAGTCGGTGAAAACGGTTAATGCACGTTCGGTCTCACTGGTGGAGATTCAGCCGGACAGCGTGACCCAGGTTCCCTTTTTCAATCAGCAGTATCCCTATCAGATAAATAAGTCACTGATCGGCCAGCCATTGAAAATCGGGACACAGTCGTTCTCCAAAGGAATCTGTGTGCATGCCCGCACGGTGCTGGTTTACCAACTGGGTAAGAATTTTGAAAAGTTTCAAACCAGCCCGGGTTTACAGGCTGAAACCGGCGCACTGGGAAATGTGGCGGTCAAGGTGATGGCAGATCAGAAAATCCTGTTTGAAAATCCGGAGTTCACTTCTGCCACGAAAACAGAATCTCTTGACCTGGATGTGACAGGCTGTGAGACATTAACTCTGGTCGTCGATTTTGGAAAAAATCAGGATGTGGGGGACCGTTTTGTCTGGGGGAATCCCAGGCTGATCCGGAAGTCACCCAAAGAACTGGCGACGAATCAGAAATAACGGAAAACGAGACCATTACAGCGATTGATCATGAAACAGCATTTAAAATCAAATAAGCAAAACCAGAACACGTTCAATTCCTCAGACAGGTGGCAGCAGAAAGCGTCTCTGGTCGGGGCAGTCACGACAGTGATCGGACTTCTGTGTGCGTGTGGAGTTGGCGGGGCGGATGAGCCGCAGGCTGCCTCACAAGAGAAACTGATCGTGCGCGATGTGAGCGTGTTCCTGGTCTCAGCGCATGGCAAGAAACTGAATGATGCGGCCCTGTTTCGATCCACGACTCCCGGTTTTATGCAGTCGCGTCGGTTGAGCGCTGATGCGGGTGAGAGTGATAAGCCAGCGCCCCTGGGATTGATTACGTTTGAAGGGCCGCCGGTAAAAGATCTTGATGTGCTGCTGGAATTTCCGTCCGGGCGTTTTATGGCGCATTGGCCCACTGCCCGGATTCAGTCAAAACGAATTTACTGGCGTTCACAGAATCTGCTCGCAGAGAGTCCGCTCAGCATGCGGTTGTCAGAATCTTCCTGGCTGAGCCCGCTGCAGCAGGCAGATCGACTGTATGTCAAAGGCATCGATAAGTGTGATCGTTTCATTCTATATGATGTGGAACTGGACCATAATCCGCGCATTACCATGACTCCCGCTGAGAACGGGTTTCAGGTTCAGAATGCGGACGCCTATCCTCTCAAAGCACTGACAATCATGCAACCTGCGGAGCAGCAGGATCACTGGAGAGTCGCCGCCCTCGAACAGGTGCCCGGGATCAAAAAAGAGGAAAAGCAGCCTGAAGAAAAATCAGATCAACCAGCGAAAGCAAAACCCGTTGATCCTTTATCGGAAGAGGCGCTGAAAAAGAAAGAAAAAGAAGCCAAAGCCAAAGCGCTGCAAATTCTGGGGAAACAGTTACAGGCTGTAGGTGCTTTACCGAAACCGGCTGAAGCGGCAACAAAACCAGCTGAGAAAAAAGAGACAGCAGCAGCGAAGCAAAAAACGCCAGCTGTCACGGTGCCTTATCTTAAATCTGCTGCGCTGACCCAGGCCGAGGCGCTGGATGTCTGGAGGAAACAGCTGGTCGAACTGGGACTGGGAACACCGGAAGTTGAACATGTGTTGCGAATCCTCGCCGAACATGCCTTGCGGAACGATCAGGCGACTATTGTGTACTGCCTGGATGAAAGTTATCTCGATAAAATATTGCCGCTGGAAATCACTCCGTTTCCCGATGTCATCCGTCGTACGGGAATCGTCATTCTGCTGGATGCCGACCCGGCGTTACTGAAACGCATTGATGCGTTGATTACTCAACTGGGTCACCAGAGCTGGACGAAACGCGAAGCAGCGCAGAAGGCGCTGGAAGAGTACGGGAAAGCCGCCCAGGCACAGCTGCAGAAAGCGACCAGTAATAAAGATCTGGAAATCGTGTTTCGCGCCGAACAGATCCTGAGCAAGCTCAAGTAGCAGTGTTCTCTGCATTGAGTGCAGACGCCCTGAGTGCAGACGGATTGGCTCGACGCATCAATAAATGATAACCGGCGTGATCGTAAAACCGATGATGAAAAATGCCAGTGTCAGCCAGCCGATGATGAGCCGTGGAGTTCCCAGGGGGACCCTGTCGTTGGCTGTGGGGGGATGATTGATGCCGAAAAACACAAGTAACAGAATCAGCAGCGAGTAGCCGAATTCCCCTGTGTAAAACATGTATCCCACTGCGGCGGCCATCAGCAGGCGGGATACCAGATTGGCTTTTTTACCCAGCAATGTATACAGGATGTGGCCGCCGTCCAGCTGGCCAATGGGCAGCAGGTTCAACGCGGTAATGAAGATACCGACCCAGCCTGCAAACAGCAGCGGGTTTAAAATCACTTCCTGATTTGCCGCCAGTGGACCATGGACCATGCTGATCATCCACTGCAGAATCAGGGGCTCACCGTAGCTGATGGAACCCGGCTGCTTCAATGTGACGGCGACCGTTGAATTCAGCACCCCCCAGTATGCGATCGGGAGCGCAAAGACCAGTCCCGCGAGGGGGCCGGTGACGGCAATGTCGAACATCTGTTTGCGGTCTGCCATCCCGCCCCGTTGCAGAATCACTGCGCCCATGGTTCCAAAGGGGGTCAAAGGCATCGGGATAAACAGCGGTCGGGTGGCAGGAATGTGGTAGCGCCGCGACTGCAGATAGTGTCCCATTTCGTGTGAGAGCAGAATCAGCATCAACGGTCCGGCATACGAGATCCCATTGACGAGGAAACTGGTCCAGCCGATCTGTTGAATGAACTCATAAAGGCGGGCGAATTCTCTGGGGACAGGAACAAAAGGATTATTGCCTGTTGCGCCAACAATAAACGTACTCAGACAGGTCACCACGAACAGGATCAGGGGCACTTTACTGCGTGCAGGACGAATCGAAGTTCGAAACGCGGGCTGTCGTGAGGAAAAATCTTTGACCTCGGTCTGGTAATCCTGTGGTTGAACATAAATGACAGGATCAGGGGGTGGCAGAGGATGATTTTCGTCAGGCATAAGTACAGGTCTGTTAAATGAAAGTCAGTTGTCAGGCTGCTGGCATTTTATACGGCGGAGCGTCGCAGGAAGAGTCGAGAAATCGAGTTTTTTATAAGAACAGGTTCTCTGCAGGCTTTAAGTTTCAAACCATAACCAGACTGTAGTTATGGTAATGGCTTATTGCGTAGAATTCGGGAGGCCCTGAACACGTAATCAATCCCACTATACAGCGTAATCAAAGCGGCAGACCAGACAGAGAGATCGCGAAGCAGAAAAAAAGCGGAACTGTTAAACGGAGCTTCCGGGCTGAGGGAAAGCAGACAAAGGACCACTGCGACACATTGAACCCCCATCTTGATTTTGCCGCTCCAACTGGCGGAAAAATCGCGGCCATGCTGTTCCAGATAACCTCTGAGGCTGGTGATGAACATTTCCCGACCGATAATGATCAGCACAAACCAGGCATTGATACCCGTGGCGGGACCACGTTCCAGCAGAAAAATGAAGGCACCACAGATGATGATTTTATCGACAAAGGGGTCCAGAATCCGGCCCAGCGTCGTCACCTGATTATATTTGCGGGCGAAATACCCATCGAGAAAATCTGTCGCAGCGGCAAGAATGAATAAGGCGGCTGAGGTTTTCCACCAGCCTTCCATGTAGATGATCACGAACAGGATCAGCGAGAGCACGAGTCGACTGACGGTGATCAGGTTGGGGAGATTCCAGATTTCTGGCCCTAAGAGTTCAGTCCCGGTTTGCGGGTTCTCGGACTGGTTTTCCGCTGGCATATTCATACTGTACAATGATTTTCGTGAGATAACGGTGGAATCGGAATCAGCACCCGGAACATCAGATCGAGGAACAGAGGTGTACGTCAGGATCGATCAGGAACATCTCCCGAGGGCCCGACCTGCATTTTATCGAGTTGGACATGAAGTTTACAGGTCAGCCTGTTTGCTTTTATGGGGATTCGGTAATCGATTCCTCGACGGGAAGTTCGCAGGCGACCAGCTTTGTATTGCTGCGGGCATATACACGGGTCTCGGCGTATGCCGGATGAGCCCAGGTTTCACCGATCAGGCTGGCGCGGGCCAGTTCCCGATAGCCAGCGGGAGTCAGTTCCGCGAGGATCAAAGCGCCGTCCGAATTGAGAATCAAGGCCCGTGAGGAATCGTTAAGCCAGACCAGGCTCGCCTGCGGATTGCGACTGTTGCCCGGCGTCATCTGATTGTCATCGTCCCAGATTTTCTTGCCGGTGGCGTATTCAAAACAGGTCAGCCCAAACTGTTTATCCAGCAGATAGGCATAACCGTCCCGATAGAGGGGCTGTGACATCAGGCCTCTCAAAGTACGGCGGTCTTCCCATTTGAGTTCCGCCTGCCCTGATTGCTCTCCCAGTTGAATCGCTTTGGATCCCTCCCAGTAACCGGCGACCAGGATCAGTCCTTCCTTTTCGATGGGACTGGCGATTGCCACGCCATAAGTAACTTTATAAGGCACCGACCAGAAATGTGCGCCGGTCTGGGGATTGACACTATGAACATGATTCGGCGACCAGACAATCAACTGGCTCTGCTGGTTGTGATGGATTAACAGTGGGGTGGCATAACCGGCTTCATCTTTGAGGGCGCGCCAGCGTTCTGTTCCCGTTTTGCGGTCAAGGGCCACAATCGCGGTTCCCGCGTCGGTACCGCCCGGCAAAAGAATCACCAGATCATCGATCACATAAGGGGCAGCTGCATAACCCCATTGAGGGACTTTTCCACCAAAGTCCTTGACGAGATGCGTTTTCCAGATGACCTTGCCCGTATTCGCATCCAGGCAGAAGACATCCCCCATCGTACCCAGCGAATAGACACGATTGTCAATGACGGTCGGCGCGACACGAGGTCCGTTGCCGTAATCCAGTTTGTCATACGTGGCCGGATAAGAATGCGCCCAGAGCTGTTTCCCGGTGAGTGCATCGAAACAGAGTACGCGTTCAATATTCTGACGGTCGGCCCGGTGTCCGTGAATGCCCTCGGCTTTTTCCTGTTCTGCAGGAGAAGTCACCGGCCGATCCATGAGATACAGCTTGCGGTTTGAGACAGAGATGCCTCCATAACCTCCGCCGATTTCCTGCTCCCAGAGTTGCTTCAGTCCGGTTTGGGGCCAGCTGGTTTTGATCGGAGGTCCCTGCCAGGTGCCATCGCCGCGCGGGCCGCGCCATTGTGGCCATTCTTCATATTGATTTTTATCAGCAGGGGTACCTGTACCTGGCTTTTCTGCCAGGACGACTTCAGGCAGGACGATTAAACTGATGAAGAGGAATAGTAGGCTGCGCATCAGAATCTCTTACAGGTGGGAACAGACGGGCGGGAATACTGTTACAGAGTTTTCTATTTTCGTGGATGACAGAACAAAGCTCAAGGGGTTGCCTGCGAAAAAATGGAGGCTGGCTCTCAGATGAGTACCGGATCGGGGAAGTGATCAGGAATCGAGACCGGATCCAGAAACGTCTGAAACCAGAGCTCCAGTACCAGCAGAGACCAGAGCCGCGCGCTATGATCCCACTGCCGATTCAGATGCTCACTGATCAGTTGCTCGACCGCTTGCGGGTTAAAAATCTGTCGATCGATGGCCCGTTGATCCAGCAGTACGTCAAACAGCAATGGTTTGAGTTCGTTACGGAACCAGTGATTGAGGGGCACACCAAAGCCCATTTTTTTACGTGTCTGAATGGATGCGGGCAGCAGATCAGAAAATGTGTCAGTCAGGATCTGCTTGCCCCGCCCTTTGTGCATTTTATATTTCAAAGGCATAGCGGCGGCGAGTTCAGCGACCCGGTGATCCAGGAACGGACTGCGACATTCCAGGCTGTGTGCCATGCTGGCGATGTCGACTTTGGTCAGGATGTCGCAGGGAAGATAGGTCTGCACATCGGTGGCCGTGGTCCGGGTGACGAAGTCACGATCCGGGCAGAGCTGGTAGGCATCGAGCAGAAACTGATCGGCGTCGAAGTTCGAGAGCTGTTCCCTGAAGCCGGGGGCATACATTTCGTGACGCCGTTCGGTATCAAAGATACCTACCCATTTCAGATAGCGGCGTTCCGGGGGGACTGACAGACCGGCCAGAAAACGTTTCACACGACGGCGAAATGATTTCTGTTCTACCGACGCAGGCAGTTTCTGCCAGATCGAGGCCGTCAGCATTTTTCGGGCGAAGCCAGGCAGGCGATCAAACCATTGAGACAAAGCGACCGCGCGGTAGCGATCATAGCCGGCAAACAGTTCATCGCCGCCATCCCCGGACAGGGAGACAGTCACTTCCTGACGGGTGACCTGCGAGAGATACATGGTCGGTATCGCGCTGCTGTCCGCGAATGGTTCATCGTAATGCCAGGCAAGCCGCGGCAGCATTTCCAGGGCTGCGGGTTCCACTACATATTCATGATGCTCGGTCCCCAGCATTTTCGCTGCTTCGCGGGCATAACTGCGTTCGTCAAACTGTTTGACCGGAAAGCCGATCGAGAAGGTGTGTACCGGGCGATCCGACATACTCTGCATCAGGCCGGCGATGATGGTAGAGTCGATTCCTCCCGACAGGAACGCGCCCAGGGGAACATCGCTGCGCATGCGGATGCGAACGGATTCCGTTAACGTCTCACGCAGCGCGGCCGACCATTGAGCTTTCGTCTGGAACTGAAACTGGGGCTGGGATTCCGGATGTTGATACGGGGGCGTCCAGTAACGTTCGATCTGCAGCTGGCCTTGTTCATAAACGGCCCGGTGTGCGGGAGGGAGTTTGTGGTAGCCTTTGAGTATCGACCAGGGATGTGGGACATATTGATAGGCGAGAAACAGATCGATGGCATGCGGGTCCACGGTTCTGTCCGCACCGGGGATCTGCAGCAGCGATTTCAGTTCACTGGCGAAGCTCAGGCGGCCTGCTTCCTCGCGATAAAAGAGCGGCTTCTGGCCCAGGCGATCACGGGCCATGAACAGTCGCTGGCGGCGTTCATCCCAGATGGCAAACGCGAACATGCCCCGCAGGCGTTCGACGCACGCGGTCCCCTGCTCTTCATACAGGTGGACGATGACTTCAGTATCGGTTTCGGTTTTGAACTGATGCCCCTGCTGGATCAGTTCTTTCCGCAGTTCCTGGTAGTTGTAGATTTCGCCGTTAAAGACAATCCAGATTGTACCATCTTCATTGGCGAGTGGCTGGTGACCGGTTCCCAGGTCGATAATCGAGAGGCGTCGATGGCCGAGTGCGGCACCGACATCTGAGAGTGGTTGAAAATCGGTGAAGGAAGGATCGGCAGAAAACAGAATCGATTTTCCCGGAACATCCGAATGATAGCCGCCCGAATCATCGGGGCCGCGATGCGCCAGCACACCGGTCATGCGCTGCAGCACGTCGGGCGAGATGTTTTTGTCTCGCGAGGTCCACGAGGTACCGGTAATTCCACACATGTTAAACGGGTTCTACTCTTCGAATGACAGGAAAGGTCGGATTGTGTGATGCGAGTTCTTTAAGCGAGCACTTCGCGGTAGAGGGCAGCGTAGCCTGCTGTCATTTTAGCAACACTGAAGTCCTGCTGCATCTTTTTTTGGGCGGTTGTGCCGAGATTGGAAGCGAGTTGAGGGTCTGCGAGGATGCGTTCAGCATATTGTGCATATCCGGTGCAGTCTCCCACCGACGTTAAAAACCCGTTTTCTCCATGGCTGATCAGTTCACGATTGGGGGGAATATCACTGGCGATGACCGGAATTCCATACGACATGGCTTCCATCACGCTGTTGGACTGCCCTTCGAAATCACTGGCCAGCAGGAACAGGTCGAACAGGGGAAACAGCTGTTTGACATCCGGGCGATGTCCCAGAAACCGCACATTCGGCGTGACCGTGTATTTATGGGCCAGCTGCTCCAGCCTGGCTCGTTCGGGACCCTCGCCGATGAGAAGCAGGATGATTTTTTCGTTCATCTGTCGGAGCAGCTGCAGTGTCCAGAGCAGGTCTTCAATTCGCTTCTGCCGCGCGAGTCGCCCGACGAAGGCCATCAGGCGTGCATCAGCGGGGATATGATGTTGCTGAAAGAGTTCTTTGCGGGTGGTTTCGGTGTCGCCAGTTTCGGGGATGGGAATTCCGTTGCGGACCACACGCAGCATCGATGCGGGAACGCCCTGCTCCTGATAAAAGTCGACGACACTTTGTGAATTGCCCACCAGCAGTGATGTTTGTGGCAGCAGTCTGCGGTCCACGTTGTGCTGCCATTTGCTCTTCCAGGTGTCAACACACCGCTCGGAGACAATGACTTTGGGGGCTTTCTGAGTTTTAGAGAGTCGTTTGACGGCCATTCTGCCATAGGAGTTGGCAGCGAATAACCAGGTATGCAGGATATCGGGCTGCTGCTGTTGAATCGTTTTTTTCAGCGCGTGGTACGCGAGGGGATCAAACTTGAAGCGTTTTTTTAAGATCGTGACCGGGATATTGTGATCGCGGAGCAATGTTTCATAAGGACCGCCGCGGGTGAGTGCGATGACCTGGACTTCGAATTCTTCCCTGGGCAGAGACGTGGCGAGCAGAGACAACTGTTTTTCTGCGCCGGACTGATCCAGGGTCGGAATGAGGAGGCTGACTTTTATCACGGTGGACTGATTCGCAATCATTGCTGGAATTGTTGATGAGTTCACTCTTTGATCGGAACGTATCGTATTTTATACTGTCTGTCTGGATCAATGTCTGATCTTAGCGATTTATTATTTCTAATCATAGATTGAGAGCCCATGATCGTACAGTTTGGATCTGCCCTGATTGAGCTGGTTCGGGGGGATATTACCACCCAGGAGGTGGATGCGATTGTGAATGCTGCCAATTCCGTCCTGGCAGGCGGAGGGGGCGTGGACGGTGCGATTCACGATGCCGCGGGACCTGAAATCATGGAAGAACTGGAACGACGCTACCCGGACGGCTGTCCCACCGGGAGCGCAGTCGCGACGTCAGCCGGTCGACTGTCGGCCCGGTATATCTTTCATGCGGTAGGCCCAGTCTGGCAGGGAGGCGGAAAAAAAGAGAAACAACTGCTGCAGTCCGCCTACGAGAGCTGTCTGGATCTGGCGGAGCAAAATGACTGCCAGTCACTGGCTTTCCCGTCGATCAGCACTGGCATTTATCGCTACCCGGTTGACCTGGCCGGCGAAATCGCGTTGCGAACGGTGGCAACCAGGCTGGAGGCGACAAAGCAGATCAGACTGGCCCGGTTCGTATTATTTGACCAGGGGACGTTCGGCTGTTATTCACGTATTCTGGAAACCATGCTGGTATGAATACATGACGGCACCTGACTGTGAAGAATTCATCGTCTCGGATGGCTATCGTCTGCGGGGACGCGTCTGGCATCCGGAAGATCAGCGAGCCCGGGTGACGCTGGTGATCCTGCATGGGATTCAGAGTCATTCCGGCTGGTACGAAGCCTCGTGCCGACAACTTTGTGAGCAAGGGGCGCGGATCTACTTTTTTGATCGCAGAGGCTCGGGGCTCAATGCGCAGCAGCGGGGTCACGCAGCACACTGGCGGCGGCTGGTTCAGGATGTCGTGCAGTTGTTGTCACAGATTCGGTTTCGCCAGAAACAGCAGAAACAGACAGCACCCGTGGTTCTGCAGGGGATGAGCTGGGGAGCAAAACTGGCGGCTGTTGTGGCTGCAGAGCGACCTGAATTGATCGATGGACTGGCGTTGCTTTATCCAGGGATCAAAGCAAAAGTGAAAGCGACTGCCGTGCAGCAGATGCAGCTGTCACTGGCAGAGCGACTGGGAATCAGGGACAAACGGGTGCCGATTCCCCTGAGTGATCCGGCTCTGTTTACCGCTGATCCGCACTGGCAGAAGTGGATCCAGGAAGATCCGCTGGCGCTGCATGAGGTGAGCGTGGCATTTCTGCTGGCCAACCGGGAACTGGATCGCCGGGTGGATGGAGCAGCGACGCGCATCGAATGTCCGGTGTTCTGTCAGCTGGCGGAACAGGATCAGATTATCGATAATCTGGCGACAGAAGCTTACTTTTCACGCATCCGGTCGGATCAGAAAACGTTGATTACTTATCCTGAGGCGCGGCATACGCTGGAATTTGAGCCGAATCGCGAACAGCTGACAGCCGATTACATCAACTGGCTGAACGATTTTGTTTCTTCTGCAAAGATCTGCTAAATCCCCCGGAATCAGGGCAGACTTTTGGACTCAAGTACTTAGAATAACAGTATGTCACCGACGGGCATGCTCCGCCTTTTAACCTGATGGATGGATTTATGAAACGACAGACAGCAATCGCGTCAACAATATTCGCATTCGTACTGCTTTGCAGCCAGGCATTCACCGCCGCCGATCCGGCAAAGGAAAAAGCGGAAGGGTCTGCGGACGCGAAATCAAAAGCTGCGAAAGGACCGGTGGCGCTGAATAAAGAGAATACGGTCCTGCTGGATCTGGCTCAGAAAAAACTGTTATTGAAAACGCATGTCTGCCTGCAGGAAGGCGTGCTGGAAATGCTGCTGTGTAAAAAACAGACCAAAGAGCATGAATCGATCCTGTCGATTGAATCACCGGCAACTGCCATTCATGCCGGCCTGCTGGCGATTGGTGCCAAAGTGGGGACCCCTGTCAAATTCACCCCGAAGTTTCAACCTCCCCAGGGACAGAAACTGGATATCGTCCTGGTGTGGAAAGACAAGGCAGGAAAAGAACAGCGCGAAGTGGCTCAGAACTGGGTCCGGACGGCGACCAGTCGCTATTTCACCGCGAAGCTGGAGCAGTTACCTGAAGGTGTTACCATCGATAAAAAAAGCGAACTGCGGTTCGATGAGAAATACAAGGAATTGATCTGGTTCGGCCAGATGTCGAAAGAGACCCGGGATGCGTTTCTGGCAAAGAGTAAGGACAAGGCATTTCAGGAAGCGATCAAAAAGTTCTACGATGAAAGTCAGCCCCGGTTGATGAAAGCCGACTGGATCTTTGCCGGCAGTGGTTTCGCCATTGATGAAATGACGGGTGAAAAATACTACTATGCAGAAAGTGGTGATCTGATCTGCGTCGCGAATTTTCCGACGGCGATCATCGATGTGAATATCGCCAGTTCGGCGTCGGGTGAAGGAAACCTGCTGTTCGAAGCCAACAAGGACAAAATTCCCCCGCGCGGTACGCCGGTGACGATTGAAATCACACTGGCCATAGATAAATCCGAAGATAAAGAGAAAGCAGAGTAGCCCGTTACTGAATCAGCGCGAACGCTTTCTTCATGGCGGTTGCGGTTGCGGCGACTGCCTGATCGGCGGGCATTTTTCTTAACGCGGCATTGAATGGTTCGGCGCGAACCGGACCGTCGTATTGGAGTTCATTCAGCGTATTCAAAAACGTTGCCAGGTCAATCACGCCGGTCGCCATGGGGAGTTCCCGTTGCTGATCGATCTGTTGATCGATTTCCAGACCGGCGGGGGCATCATTCAAATCGACGGCGACAATGTCGGCGTTGGTTAATGTCAGCAGGTCGTCCCTGGTTTCGTGTGCGGTGTACCAGTGCCAGCTGTCCAGAATCAGGCCGACTCCCTGGACATCGATGGCTGCGATCAGTTCCCGCGCTTCCGGCAGAGAATGAATAAATGGATACATTTTGCTGGACCAGAGTGTTTTCGGTCCGACGTATTCCAGCCCGAACCGCAGACCGTGATCCGCCAGGATCCGGGAGATTTCTTTGAGGCGGCGGGTGTGCTGCTTGAAGTTGGCGTTATAGGTCAGCTCAGCGTGTGTGGGCATCAGCCAGGTGCCTGTGCGGGTCACCCCTGCCCTTTGTAATGCTGCTGTATTCTGGGGGAGTGTGGCCAATCCCTGTTTGAAGATGTCATCTGTCTTGCGAAAATCGACGGGCATGCCGGCAGCGCTGAAGACCAGGTTTTTGTCCTGCATTTCGGCCTTGAGTTCCGTCAGCTGGCTGTCGGAAAGTTTGCCTAGATACCCGGCATCGGGCACGACGGCCTCGAATCCGTATTGATGTGCATAGTCGATCGCCTGTCGCTGATCTGCCTCCACGCCGATCCGACCACAGGACAGATCCAGTTTCATTGATCTCTTCCCGGTTGATTTTGAGGAAAAAGCGGGAAGCGAACTGATCAGGGGGCCTGTGAACAGAGTAGCAGTCGCTGATTGAAGAAAGGAGCGCCGATTCAATTTCATAGGTTTAGACCTTTTCGCAAAGGAGAGAAGATATCGAAATCAGGTTATATATCTGGTTTCCGCTAAATCATTGTAAATGAATGCCTTAGAAAAATAAAACCTGGTCTGAAAAAAACGGGACGCTTTGCGCTGTGCCATTTGAAGTTCCTGGAAAACAGCCCTGTGTGAAACCGGGTAGTATGCGGCAAGTGTATGGGTTTTATCCTATCTGAACCCCACTTGTCCTGAGTGTGCGCTGATTAAAAATCGGGCATCAGTTTTACTAATACTCATCTGGTAAAAATGTCGAATTTTTAGGCATAGCCACCCCGAAATAACAAAAAAGACGATTTGACAGTGAGGTTGAATCGGAACCTGGAGATGCACGAATCGGGAAATACGCGTAAAGCGTATTGTTCTCCGTTTTTGAAAACAGAGCCGCCCACGGGTCAGGAGAGTTCTGTTTTCAGAGTGATGAGAGCACGACTTTTATGAAAACAGACATCTGTCAGACGCACTCAGGGATTGTCGTGTGCTGGCCACATCATATCACGACGGGCAAGCCCGGTTTACGTCTTTTCACGGATGAGTGGATTTCGTTTTGCGATTTCAATTCAGACAAGACGGTGCCTTGCATTTTCATACCGAAAAGGAATGGTACCGCATGATGCGCATGCTAAGAATCAGATCAGAACATCATTTTTCAAACGTGATGGCGTCGGCCATCATTTCTGCTGCGATTGGAATTTTATATTTCAGTTTTGACCCCGCTCCCGCTGATGCTGATCCGAATGATATGGCGCTGGTTGCTTCCAAGCCGGTCCCCATTCCGGTCATCGCTTATAAGCCCACCAATTCGTCAGACCCGAACCAGATTGAAAAGCCAGGCGAGGATAAAAAGCAGCAGTCTCAACAGAGTAATGGCATGCTCACGGGGCGGATGGCGATTCTGATGAATCAGCTGCTGCTGGAAAAAGGCTGCCGCTACCTGGATACGATTCCCGATTACACGGCGACCTTCTCCAAACAGGAATTCGTCGGTGGTGAACTGTCTGACAACCAGGTCATCAGCCTGAAATGCCGTCACAAACCATTCAGTGTTTATATGAAGTGGGTCGTCGGCGATAAAGGGCAGGAACTGCTCTACGTTGATGGACAGAACGAAGAAAAAATGCTGGTCAAAATGGGCGGCTTAAAGGGCCGACTGGTTCCCACGCTCAAACTGGATCCTTACGGTTCACTGGCGATGCAGGAATCCCGCTATCCCATTACCAAAGCCGGTATCAAGGCTTTGGCGGAAACGATTATCGAATTCCGCAAGAAGGATCTGGATGAGAACCTGAATACGGAATGTGTCATGATTCCCAATCAGAAATATGACGGCAAAGACTGTTACTGCTTCATCGCTCATTTCGCGAATGCCAAAGAATCGGAAACTTATCGTAAATCGGTAATCTACATCGATCAGAAAACCTGCCTGCCGATTTTCGTGCGAGGATTTGGCTGGCCCAGCAAAGATCTGGCAAGTGCCTCTGCTGAGGAACTGGATGAAAAGACCCTGATCGAATCGTATTCATTTACCGATATCAATCTGAAATCGGAACTGGCGACCACGGAATTCGATCACACCAACAGCAACTACCGCTTCCGCCGCTAAGAGCTGACATTGAAATTGATGGAAGGCCTGCATCGCCTGTCTGAAGCTCATCAGAGTTTCAGATGGGCGATTGCTTCTTCCGGGGGCACAATATAGCTCAGGTAGAATGGTCCGAACTCTGCATACTTGGCGGAAGCTTTATCGAACCGCATCGTATACACGATTTCTTTGATGGGCTCCGGAGCGCGACCCCAGAGCGTTACGCCCCACTCCCAGTCATCAAAGCCGGTCGAAGCCGTAATGACCTGCACCACGCGACCGGCGAACTTCATTCCGCTCATCCCATGTTCGGCCATCATGGCGTAGCGATTGCTGAACTGTTCCATGTACCAGTTGGCGCCGGGAACCCGTGACTTATTCATCGGGTAAAAAGTGCAGACCGGAAAATCAGGGAACTCGGGATAGATCCGCTGCTGGTTCATCGCAGGCAGGCGGCCTTCATAGGCTTTGATTTTTGCCTGGAACGCCGGGCTTTCCGGGTCTGTGCCTTCCTGCTTGAGTTTCGCGGCAAATTGATCAAGCGTAGGGACATACTCGGAAACTTCGGTAATGGACACGAATGAATTTGTGGGAACCAGCGCGGGGCCCAGTCCACAACTGCGAATGGCCTGTTTGATACTGTCGATTTTGATCGGGTCCGGGTCCATGACCAGCACCTGCAGATCGGCTTTGTGGCCGGAGACGATTGAGGTCTGCATGCGGATCGGGGCGTCTTCCGCCTCAGCATCCAGAATGGCTGCCAGCTGTCTGCGTCCCTCGGCCCGGGTGGACTGGTCAATCTGGTTCAAAGCTGCCTGGTCAACACGATAATACAAATGCAGGCAATGCCAGCCTTCCGTCATATTAGTAGTCGGATCGGGAAGCGCTGTGGCAGTATGGGGAGGACGGTTCACGTCAAAGTACCTTGTCTATGAGAAAAAGAGCGTCTAAGCGATAATCAGGCAGAAACATCAGCAGTTCATGATCTGTGCCGCCGATGTCTCTTTACCGATTATAACGCCATAGAGGAAATGAGCAAACAGAGCGAAGTCACTCGTTTGAAACTCGTTCCGATTTCTCGACTTCATTTCTTAATCTGCAGCCGACTTTGATCCCAGTCCAGCTTGTTGCTGACCTCAGCAGGATATTTCCAGTCCTCTGGTTTGACTTTGGATACGATAACAGGACTGCGGGTGGCCGCCATGGCGAGCGTCTGAGGCAGATCCAGGTAACGCAGCACATTCAGGAGGGCCGGCCCACTCTGATGGGAGGCGGGCATTCCTTCCAGTTCGAGAGCCGCAATTCCGGTCTCGAACAGGGAAGCATACAGGCACAACACGGCTGCATCACCGCTGGCATTCAATGTCAGTTGCGCGTCAGAAAAATCGGACTGTGATTTCAATGCCTGTATTGCGCGGCGGATATCCCAGACCTGCATGCCTTCCAGCGACTGTCCCAGCAGATAGAAACGGCGGCGGATCTGAACCTGTTTCCGCTCATTCTGATTCCATTCGCTCAAACCAATACCCCGAGGTGCAAAGTAGGCGATGGGTACTCCGCTTTCCAGAATCTGTTTGCGAAATTCCTGGAACCGTTTTTTACTTTCAGCGGACGCCCCATTCCCGGCCTGCATTCCCGGGAAAAAGGAAACAATGTGTTTGAAGTCCCCTTCCCAGTCCGACTGGTTCAGGATAACCAGGTTGATTTTTTCGATTTTCGTGGCATCGCTGTCTGCAGGCAAGACGACGAACAGGTCGAGTGGCACATGTTTCTGACTGTCAAAGGAGATCGTCTGCAGAACCAGGCCGTCTTTCGTGATTGTTTTCACTTCAGGTTTGATGGCGTTCACTTTTTCAGGCCAGGCGCGGAAGCTTTTCTGCAGCAACTGCTGTTTCCAGCGTTCGGTCTGCTGTTCCCACTCCTGTGTATCGGCGGGGATCGGCGCGGAGTCGGCCAGCTTGACGAAGGATTCCTGGATCTTCGCATTCTTTTGATCTTCCGGCAGCGTTTGAAAGACCTTCAGCTCTTCGGGGGTATGAAATGGTTTTGCCGCCATTTCGATCAGGCTGTCATCCCCTTTAAGGAAATGATTGAACCAGCGGAATGCGTGAACCCGCAGTTCCTGGGTATCTTTATGCGGACCCTCCGTAATCTGCAGACCCAGGTTTTGAGGCACGCCATACAGTTCATAAATCTGCATGGTATCACGATAGACGTCGACGACGCCGTCGAGCGGGAAAATTCCGTCTTTATCGGTATTCGAAATCAATAACGGTCGCGGTGCGACGAGCGCAGCAACCTGGGCATAGTCCCATTGATAGGTGTTAACCATAAACATGCAGTCGCAGTGCCCTTCAATCACGCCGTCGATCACATGATTTTTCATGCTTGTAATCCCGGCGACCGGGACGGCGGCTTTGATGCGTTCATCCAGCGCCGCGATCCACCAGCTGTAGGCGCCTCCGCCGGAACGACCGGTGACACCCAGCTTGTCTCCATCCACTTCGGGACGAGACTGCAGATAATCGAGCGCACGAATGCAGTTCCAGGCTTCAACGCCGGCAGGGGTGTAACCGCGCGAAAGCCATTCCCACATCCCTTCCCGGTGAGTGCCGTGATGCAGGCCCGCGATTTCGCCCAGCTGCAGCGTATCGATTGTCAGGCAGACGTAACCATTGCGGGCAAACCATTCGCCATGATGCTGGTAATGCACCTTGTTACCATAAATGATGCCATTCTTTTTGACACCGCCGTGACCGCAGACATACAGGATAGCCGGTACTTTTCCTTCCTGTTTCAGGGGACGATACAGGTTTCCGGTGACATACAGACCGGGACGGGATTGAAAGGTGATCTTTTCGACGATGAAGCCTTCACTCTCGATCGTACCTGTGATTTCCGGTTTCAGGTCGGTTCTGGCGGGCAATGGCGAGAGACCGAGCATTTCAAACAGCTGTTTGCGGTAAGTGACACGCTTCTTCTTCCACGTCTCGAGGTCCTTGATCTTTTTGAGGCTGCTGTCTGCCACCTGCATTGTCTGATGGTAGAAATAATCGCTCAGGTTCTGGTCGGCTTCGCTGGGGCCAATGACTTTACGGGGATCGGCTGCCTGAGAGGCAGTGGTCGCGAGCAGCAGTGTGAATACGGTCAGCCAGAGAAACGGGCGGAGGTGTGATTTCAGAGCCATGATCTATCCTGTTGTCAGCAGAGGCGGGAAACGGGCGAGTACGCAATTGGTTAACAAGAGTTATTATTGTATCAATCCCCGTGCAGCCTGTCAGCAGAGTGGCGAAAAAACGAAGGCAAGGCAGCAGGAATTCAGACCAGAAGCCGGTGAGTGCCGTAGAGTGATTTAGAGAAAGATTTCCTTCTCATGAATGCAACTGTCAGTGCAGGCATTCAATCAAAAACAACACATCCAACCCTATAGAAGTAGGGTGCGGACCCATGTGTCCGCCCGCCTTGCGAATCTCGAGTCAGTCTCACACTGCTACGGAATCAGTTAACGCATTCATGCATGATATTTCTTCCACAAAAAACACGAAACCACATCACATACAGAAAAGGGTAGCCCCGAATGTAATTCGGTGTTGTCGCAGACAACGGGAAACTGACAGAGTACACGTTCGAATTAAGAGAATCATATCGAGCCCCGTTGCTACTTTCAGATGCATCGGGAGTATTTCTCTGGTATAGTGCCAGCACCGTCGGACAAGCCGAGCGGTGGCACACGGACGTCTGATCCGGTGGGGTAGATTGCAATCTCAGTAGGGTTCCCGTGTGCCACGGTCCGGCTTGTCCGGCCGTGCAAAACAATTCACGGTCACCAAGTCGGCAGTCTTCATTGAAAACTGCGCTTGATTCTTAAGGCGTTCGCTATGTGGATGTATCCCCGGTGCTGAGTTGATTGCTAGAGCTGACAGGGAAAACGTTCAAAATAAGAGAATCATATCGAGCCCCGTTGCTACTTGCGGATGCATCGGGAGTATTCGCAAGTACCATCGCTCACGCCTGCTTCCCCGAATCGCTGGGAGAGGCGGTCGGACCTTTGCCCTGGTAACCATCGGGATGTTTCTGAAACCAGTTCCACGCCGATTCAATAATGTCAGTCAGCGAAGTATGGCGGGGTGTCCAGCCCAACTCACGGCTGATTTTTTCATGCGAGGCGGTCAGAACCGGGGGATCGCCGGGACGTCGGGCCTGGTAGTCGACGGGAATTTTGCAACCGGTCACCTGCTCTGCCGTCTTCACGACGTCGAGTACGGAAAACCCGCTGCCGAGACCGACGTTGTAGAACCGGTTCGCCTGGGGCGTGAGCGCGTTCAACGCCAGCAGATGCGCCCGGCAGATGTCTTCCACGTGAATATAGTCGCGGATGCAGGTCCCGTCTGCGGTGGGATAGTCATTGCCCAGGATGGTCACCTGCGACTGTTTGCCGAGAACCGTTTTCAGGCAGTTGGGAATCAGGTGGGTTTCGGGAGTGTGGTCTTCGCCCAGTGATCCGTTCATGGCACAACCGGCAACGTTGAAGTACCGCAGCCCGATAAACCCGAAGTTGGGATAACTGCGAGCACAGTCGGTCAGGATCTGCTCGATAAAGAGTTTGGACCAGCCATAAGGATTGATCGGTTTTTGTGCGCTCTCCTCCGTGACTGGCAGAGTATCTGGAATCCCATACGTGGCGCAGGTGGAACTGAACACAATCTGGCTGACGCGCGACTGACGCATCGCCTGCAGCAGTGAAAGTGTGCCCGCCGTGTTATTCGCATAGTAAGGCAGCGGGTTTTCGACCGATTCGCCGATGTAGGCGAGCGCCGCGAAGTGGATCACTTTTTCGATTCTTTGCGATTTCATGACGTCGATCAACTCATCCGTCTCGCCCAGATCAAGCTGAAAAAACGAAGCCTGGGAAGGAACCGCCGCACGGTGGCCGCGGGACAGGTTGTCGATGACACATACTTTCTGCCCGGCGGCAAGCAGTTGCTGAACACAATGTGAGCCGATATAGCCCGCTCCGCCGGTTACAAGGATCGTCATGAGGTCTTCTTAAAGTGAAAGTGTGTCGAGGGTGAATGAATGATGATTTACGTTGAAATCCAAAAACGCTACGATATCAGTAGCCATCGGTCTCCGAATCGATCATGCTGAGTGATTCCTGCCATACATTAGCTGTTTTTCAGTCATCGGTAAATCAGATGTCGCAAAATAATCCCCATTCCGACTCGCAAAACTCCGAAACCATTCCGCTGCAGAAAACGCCGGGCGTCGAAGTCTCTCCCGAGGTCGAGCCGGCCAGAGCGGTGACGGAGAAGGATCTGAGTGTCAAAGCAAAGAAAAAACCCGCAGCGAACCAGCGGCTGGTTTCCGTGGACGCTTATCGCGGCTTTGTGATGCTGGCGATGGCCTCGGGCGGGCTGGCGATTGCCAGTGTGGTGCAGAATTCCCCCGAAGTACTTGACCAGTACAACGGCACACAGTGGGAAAGCTCGTGGAAAACGCTCTGGCAGACACTCTCGTATCAGTTAAGTCATGTGGAATGGACGGGGGCCGGCTTCTGGGACCTGATTCAACCTTCGTTCATGTTCCTGGTCGGCGTGTCGATGCCCTTCTCCGTTCGCAAACGCAGGCAAAAGGGGGATTCCACGTTCCGGATCTGGATGCACGCGATTTTTCGAGCCGTGCTGCTGGTGGCGCTGGGGGTCTTTCTCTCGTCACAATCAGGCCCGCAGACGAATTTCACGTTTGCGAATGTCTTATGTCAGATCGGCCTGGGTTACCTGGTGGTCTTCTTTTATGTGAACCGCTCGTTTGTGACGCAGATGATTGGCGTGGTGACGATTCTGGGAGGCTACTGGTTCTTTTTCTATCAGTATATGCCCCCCGAGGACGAACTGGCGGCCGTCAAAACGTATCTCAAGGAAGTGCAGCATAAAGATGAAGCGGAATGGTCGCAGTTTTCCGGGATCGGCAGTGCCTGGAACAAGCATACCAACGCAGCGGCTGCCGTTGATCGCCAGCTGCTGAACAGGTTTCCGCGGTATGATAACCCGAAAGACGACCCCGACCTGGGAGACACGTTCTGGGTGAATAACGGCGGCTACCAGACATTGAATTTCATCCCGTCGATTGCCACCATGCTGTTCGGCCTGATGGCGGGGCAACTGCTGATTTCGAATCGACTGGAGAAAATGAAGATCCAATGGCTGCTGAAGGCGGGGCTGATCTGCTTTGTTGTCTCGATGCTGCTGGATACGTCGATCTGGCCGGTGAATATCAATAACTGGGAATGGCACCTGGTGCCGATCGTGAAACGCATCTGGTCTCCCGGCTGGGCCATCTTCAGTGCGGCCTGGGCCTTCTGGTTCCTGGCGGTTTTCTACTGGATCATCGACGTCAAAGGTTACAAAAAATGGGCTTTCCCGTTTGTGGTGGTGGGCATGAACTCGATTGCCATGTACTGTATGGCCCAGCTGCTGCGACCTTGGATCACAAAGTCGCTCAAGATTCATCTGACCACACTGGACCAGGCGACCGGCTGGTCGGTGGGCGGTTCCCTGTTCAGCGCCGACTGTCCGTATGCTCCCATCGCGGTTTCGGCGACCGTGCTGTTCGTATTGTGGCTGATCTGTCTCTGGATGTATCTGCAGCGGATCTTTATCAAGATTTGAACGGTTTTGCCTGAAAACAGGCTGGCTTTGCTTGCACGGGCTGCGGAATGCCTATAGAACTCGTTGATCTTTAATACAGATTCATTTTACGACAGAAACAGACGATCATGAGCGATAACGAAGCCTCCCGCGAACTGCTGGAAACATTTGAAAACCCCCACCCCAACCGCGATTACGTGATGGAAACCGTGTGCCCCGAATTTACCTCGGTCTGCCCCAAAACCGGCCAGCCCGATTTCGGAACGCTGATCATCACCTACATTCCGGACAAGGTCTGCTTCGAACTCAAGTCGTTGAAAATGTATCTGCAGAGCTACCGCAACGTCGGCGCGTTTTATGAAGATGTGACCAATCGCATTCTGGATGACCTGGTCGCCGCGACCGATCCCCGCTGGATGGAACTGCGGGCCGAGTTCACACCCCGCGGCGGCATCAGCAGCACGGTCACCGTTTCGCATCACAAAGAACCGTCGGACGACTGATTCAGCGTTTCAGTTGTGACAACACGGGATGATTGCTGCGCAGATGGAACTCCAGTTCCTTGCGGGCGGTCGTCCAGTCTTCCTCGAGTAACGCGGCGAGTATCCGCTGATGCTGCTGTATTTCCTGTATCGCGGCGGCACGATCGTTCGATTCCCAGAGGAACAGCAGATCGAAGTAGCGGCCGTGCCGATCGAAGAAGCTGATGATGTAATAGTTGTCCGACTGTTTGATCAGATATTCGTGCAGACTGTTATCGATCTGCAGCGGCTCGTCATCTGTAGCGGGCACCTGGTTGCCGGCGAGGATTTTCTGCAGGACCTGCCTGTCGAGTCTGCCGCTCGCCAGTTCGAGGGCCTTGAGTTCCAGCACCACGCGGACATCGATAAACGCGTCGAGATCGTGCTGATTGAAGGACCGCAGTTTCCAGCCGCGGCGGGGCACATGTTCGAGCATGCCGTCGCCTGCCAGGCGATTGAAAATATTCCGCAGGCTGGTGCGGCTGATGCCATACTTTTTCGCAGACGCCATCTCCCGCAGAAACAGCGATTCCCCTTTGAGGCTCATCGTGAGCAGGTCGTCGGTGATCCGCTTGAAATGGTCTTCCGGAGGCGCCGGCTGGGGTGACTTCGCCGCAGTGCGGGCATCACCGATCCGATCCCTGTTGACGCAGAGCCGCCGGTTCTTTTCGCGATAGAGGTAGCCTTCTTCGATCAGCTCATTGATGGCATGATAAATGGGAGTGACGCTCACCTTGTAATGATCGGAGAGCGCAGCGAGCGTCAGCGAATCAGACGGCAACTCATCCCGCGACAGCCGCGCAATCAGATCGGCTTTGATATAACTGGTGAGTGTCAAAATCTGCATCATCGCCCCTCGGTCGAATTACTATCGAGGGCGATTATATGTGATATTGGTGACAATGTAAATGGTGGCGTGGTGGATTCAGCGGCAATGCTTTAGGAAAGCATAGGCAACCGCATTACGAATGGAGCAAGACGCATCAACTGAAAACAAACCAGGCACCAAGCTCTAATAATATAGCCGCTTGGTGTTTTTTCTTTTTGCCTGAGTGGTTGTTAATGAGTGTTTGATTGGCGTTTGTATGCGGGCGCTGGTGACGTTTTCGGTGATAGTGAAATGGGTGTCTCTGGCGACAAAAACATGAACTCGCTTATTGTCTATAGTGAATTATCTCATCAGTTTTTTTTGATTGATCATTGTCAGGTTATGTTCCTTGGAGTCTTTAGGAGCTGTAATCAAGAAAACTGAGTTACCGTCGTTAAATTTAACTTCAGTAATCGACCACAAGCTAAAGTCGAAACCTTTAACTGGAGGCTGAATTTTATGTAGCCTCTCGATCCAATCTGGTGAATCAACAATAGCCATGTCGAAATGAGTTCCGGTTAAATCTGCACCACTAAAATCGACATCTCCTAAGAAAGCTCCACGAAAGTGAGCACCTTCTAAATGCGCATTACGAAACCACCCCCCTTTCAAATTTGTTTCTAAGAACAAAGCTTCTTCTAGGTGTGCATCAAAAAACTTCGCATTCTCCAAATCTGCCCGTAAAAAACTTGCGCTTTTAAGAATGCCTTCTATGCCTTTATCTTGTAATCTTGATCTGCTCATATCAAGGTTTCTTAAAAAACTATGTGCCATATTTATTCCATACGTGTCCCTCCTTTCGTCATGTTCTAATTTGATGAAATCTAGAAGAGCGTTCTGCCTGGAACGTAAGTTTGTTTTTGTTACACCGCCTGCATGATCATATAGAATTTCTTCCAATCTAATTCGTTCTTCTTTTCTATTCTTTTCTTCAAACTGATCAATTTGAGCTTGGATCTTTGTGTTCTGTATGCGATAGCCCAAGACTGGCGGACTCCTGAAGAATACTTCAGAATCTTCTTAGGAGGAATTTATGAGCAAGGAGTCCAAAGTGTCAGGGAAACAGCAT
>PAJV01000044.1 GCA_002706765.1 Gimesia sp. | reverse complement strand
TACGATCTGGATCGGATTTTTTTGTATCTGGCTGGTTATCAACATGCGATGATTGATCAGGGAGTCCGCGATGAATCTACACCTGACTTCGCGGGATTTCATGAATTTGTCAGAGATAAATTTCAATTCCCAGGCTCCTCAATGGGTTGGCCAAATCTAATCCTGGCGATAACAATGGGGCTGAATCCCCGGGAGGTAACGTGGGGAAATTACAATCAGGGAGTGACTCCGGAACTGCACAAGGAATCGGTACTGGAATTTTTCCGATTGATCGATGAATACCGTTGTACTGAAGTGAATAAATCCAAGGGAACTGAAACTCAATGAATACTCCCAATCAACAGCATATTTCAACCCGAACCGGGCTATTGCTACTGCTGTTGACCCTGGTGGTTCCGGTAATTCTCTGGCTGCTGTTCGAGGCAACTCTGCCGTTCCTGATTGCTTTTCTGGCTGTTCCCGTGATTCTGATGGCGGTCTGGCATGATCTCGGGTTTCTCATCGGGGGCATATTTTTCTGGGGCACGCAGATTCTGTGGGAGCAGCTGAGCATGCAGCCGGGGCAGGTCGATAATATGTTGTCGGGGCTGGTAATTACCCTGGGCTGGGTGCCTTATGTAATATTTTACGGGCCGATTTTTCTGTTCATCAAATCGAATGATCGCTATCGCGAGAGGTGGGGCGGGACCAGCTCTGCCGTTATTTCTGATCGCTTGGATTGAGTTTGTGTTTTCAGATCAGTGGCTTAGAGCCTGCAGACAGGAGACAGGAACAGATCAGGAAGATTACACAATTTCACTACTTTAATTTTCAGAAGCGGAATTGTATGATATCGGAGTCTGCCGGAGCGAGGCCTGTTTTTGAGCTTCGTTGTCGGCGTGTGTCTTTATGATCAGAGTTGAGAACTATGGCATCACCATCACAGTCCCTGACCCGGGAGCAGCTGTCTGCGGAAGAAGTTGAGAAATTCGAGCAGGACGGCTACCTGATTTTACGTAATCTCTGTCCCGAAGCGTTGCGGCAGGAAATGCTGGCGGCAACCAGAGACGGACTGTCGCGGGTGGTGGAGCCGGTCGAGTATGAAGCCGACGTGGAATATCCCGGTTCGCCCCGCTCACGGAATGTGGCCGGCGGTGAGACCGTGAGGCGGCTGCTGCAGTCGCACAGTCGCGGGATGAGCTTTACGCAGCTCGTGAACCATCCGGCGCTGGTGAATCGGTTGTCGCAGTTACTGGGTCCCGATTACGTGATGCCGCTGGCACATCATAACTGCATCATGACCAAGCAGCCCGAGTTCAGCAGCGACACGATGTGGCACCAGGATATCCGCTTCTGGTCCTTTGAGCGGAAAGAACTGATCAGCGTCTGGGTGGCTCTGGGCGAAGAAAACACGGATAACGGCTGTCTGAAAGTCATTCCGGGCACGCATCGCATGAATTTTGAACCGCATCGCCTGGACGAGCGAATCTTCCTGCGACCCGATCTGCCGGAAAACCAGGAGCTGATAGAGACCAGTGTGTCCGCGGAACTGCACCCGGGAGACATCCTGCTGTTCCACTGCCGCACGTTTCATGCGGCGACCCGCAATTTTACCGATCAGGCCAAGTTCTCGGTAGTTTTCACGTTTCGACCAGCGGACAATCCGCCGATCAGTGGCACACGTTCGGCCAGTCTGCCGGAACTGGTGATTCATACGAATCCGTAGTTCTTGCGTTTGACTTTTCCTGTATAGGGAGGAACGAACAGGAGGTTACAGTGTGATCGTGCGCCAGGGCAGCGTCTTCCGTGGTATCAGGCAGATCTTATGAGGCGCGATTTCTCACGAGATAACGTATACCCCGCGACCTCCTGTTGTCTGCGACAACCTCGAATTGCATTCGAGGTCACCCGCTGGTTCTTCTGTCGGTTTTCCTTGCGGTGATTCACTGGAATTGTGGGTCGCCAGGCGGGCGGACACATGGGTAGCGCACCTGCTTTTACAGGGTTTGCTTTGTTGTTACTTGACGTGGCTCGAATCGAGTTTGGGCTGGGGTTTGGCGTCGAGGAACTGGGCAGCACCGAGGTATTTTCCCCAGGAGCCGAAGTAGCCGCGATAGAGCATGATCAGGTAGGCGGGCACGATGATGGGGCGGATGATGAAGGTATCGAGCAGCACGCCGAAAGCGAGGGCAAAACCCAGCTGCTGCATGCCGACCAGGGTGCCTGCCATCAATGAGGCGAAGGTACCAGCCATGATAATCCCGCAACTGGAGATGATGCCGCCCGTACTTTTCAGAGCAGAAATCACGCCGTCCACGGGGTCTCTGGTTTTCTGTTCTTCATCGATGCGGGTAATCAGGTAGATGTTATAGTCTTCGCCGACGGCAATCAGGATCGTGAAGAGGAACATCGGCACTTTCCAGTCGAGGCCGGTGAAGTTATATGGATCGAGAGCCCAGAAGACGGTGAAGGTAACTCCCAGTGTCACCAGGTAGCTGAAGAACACGCTCAAAATCAGGTAGGCAGAGATTGCAGGTCTGCGGAGCAGGATCACCAGGATAATAAAGACACTGCCCAGCACAAGGATATCGATGCGGGCCTGGTCCTTATCGGTGACGTTTTTGAGGTCGCTGATGCTGGCGGTTGCGCCGATATAATAGAGTTCCGTATTGTCACGCAGATTGGCGGGCAGCGCTGAACTGACCGCTTTTTTAACCCGTTCCAGCTGCATCATACTGTCGTGCGAGAAAGGATCTTTTTCGAGGATCAGGTCCATGCGGGTGACATGGTTTTCGAGTTCGGGTTCGGAACTGACGTAATAATTTTTGATCAGCTTGATACGGCTGAGCGCGCCAATTTTCCTGAGTCCGGTCAGGTTTCTGGCTTCTTCCATTTCATCAGCCGCCCCGATGCCAAACGGCTTGGTCATATTGCGGATGTCGGCGATGCCGAGCTCGTCTTTCTGTTCAAGCAGGGCAGCAGTCAGCTGTTCGATGGCGTTACGTCCCTCGGAGTTGGAAAAGTTGACATCCGGATTCTCGAACAACAGGGTCAGGGGGCCGGTGGCGCCGGCGGGATAGTGCCCCTGTACGGCTTTCGTGCCAACCACGCTGGGATCTTCGCTGGGGAGTTCGGAGAGCAGGCCGTAGCTCAAATTTCCATAGCAGGCCAGGCTGATCAAGGCAAACGGGAAGAGGATCATAAAGGTCGAGAGCCAGATTTTTCCCGGCTTCCTGAGTAAGGCAAGCGAAACCGATTCCCAGAGTGATCCGGCCCAGTTACGTTGCATCAGTCGGGCCATGACGCTGGACGGGGTCAGCCAGCCGGCGGAAATGGCGACGCGTTCATTGAATGTCTGAGGCCAGTAAGCGAAGCGACCGGCGAGACAGAGCAGGGCCGGAGAGAGTGTGAGGGAAGCGAGCAGCACGAAGAAGAGGCTGAGTGCCATGGCGATCCCCGCCTGTTGAAACTTGCCAAATTCTGCAAAAACCATCATGCCGATACCACACATGGTTGTGCCGGCACTGGCTGCCAGGGCGGATCCTACGGTGGCGATGGAATTGGAAACGGCTTCCTTGAAAGTGCATTCCTTATCCAGTTCTTCCCGATGGCGGGCGATCAGAAACAGACAGTAGTCGACTCCCGCACCATACAGAATGACAGTGACGTAGACTTCGATGCCTGAGAACAGGCCGACCCAGCCCCAGCTTGACAGAATCGCCAGCACGGAAAGCGCAATTTTCACGGAGACGAAGACGGTAAAGAGCGGAATCAGTGCCAGAATGGGGGCACGATAAATGATGATCAGCAGCAGGACGACCAGCAGGACCGTCCAGAGTTCGGTGGCTTCCGCGCTCTGGTTCGCAGCACGAATCATATCGCGGCCAACCGTGGCTATCCCGCTGAGTGTGATATCGAGACCGGGCTCGATCGTCTTTTTGAATTCGTCATTGGCGAGGAGATGCTCAATACTCTCGACGGTTTTCGCATTACTCTGATCCAGAAATTCTGTGGAGAGTTCTACAATGACCAGTGAGGCTTTATTGTCTTCACTCTGCAGCAGGTTGCCGATGGATTTATCTGTGTAGGTGCGGATCCGCGAGATATTCGATTTCTGCGAGACTTCGCCTTGCTCTGTGTTTTCGGTGGCATAACCACCCTGTTCTTCTACAATCTTCTCAAGCTGTGGTTTGAGGGTGTCCTCGATAAATTTGAGGTCCTGCGGCCTGAGCCCCTGATCGCCATGTTCGCGGCGCACGACGATCACGATGCTGCTGGCCAGCAGATCATCGGGGAAAGCACGCTTGAACAGTTTCTCGCCTTGCAGGCTGGGAGAGTCAGCGGGGAGAAATGCGAATTCGCCGTTCTGAACGACTGAAGACCATTCCGGTGCGACGTAAGAAATCCCAGCTACTGCCACAACCCAGCAGACAAGAATGATCTGCCAGAAACGAACAACGTTGTTGCCTAAAACTCGAAACATAGAGATTGCTAACAAAGAGCGAATGAAGAGACGTAACATACAATCTGGGAAGACACGAAACAGTTTCAACAACAGTTCTTTGAAACCGGATCCATAGGCGTGAGGTATCTACAGTAACTTCAGGTCTTCGCGCCGTCAATCTTCACACATTACAGTGACTGAATGCAAGTCTAAGGGACTTGTAATTGCGATGTGAGCTTGAAAAGTGTGTTTATGTTCATTTTTAATGGACAGTCGTAAAATTAATTTTGTATCTAACTCTGAGTTTGTCATAATGTGTGTCTGATCGGAAAACCTTGCATCTCCCCGTTTCCCAATCGTTCTGACGAGTGAAAAAGGATCTTCTTATGTCGCGTAACCCTCGCCGTTTATCTGGTTTGTGTTTCTTATTGCTACTGACACTGGTCTGTTTCACTCCGGTGGTTGCTTCAGCGCAAACCATTGCCCGTTGTGGTGAGGGCTGGCTGGAAAAGATTGACGGGTATTACGTGCTGCATCTGAAGGGAACTCATTACGAGATGGGTTACCAGCAGGGGGCGTTACTGAAAGAAGACGTTCGTAAGAACATGTACAACCTGCTCAATGAAAAAGGGGATATGACGCTGATCGACCTGGGGCCGGTGAAACTCAAACCACGGCAGGCGATTGAAACGGTCGTCCAGATTCAGAAACCATACACGCCTCAAAAATATGTGGATGAAATGCGGGGGCTGGCAGCGGGTGCCGAGATTGCCTATGAGGATGTGAGAGCCACCAATTTCATTCCGGAGATGTTTCACTGCAGCGGTTTTTCGATTGCAAATTCTGCGACGAAAGACGGAACACTGTATCATGGTCGCGTGCTGGATTATGCCTGTGACTGGGGCCTTCAGGATCATGCGGTGCTGGTCGTTGCAGAACCCAAAGGGGGAATTCCGTTTGTGAATGTCTCTTATGCGGGTTTCATTGGTTCTGTCACGGGCATGAATATGCAGTCTGTTTCGATCGGCGAAATGGGAGGCCGGGGACTGGGGCACTGGTCGGGAGTGCCAATGGCATTCCTGGTGCGCGAAGTACTGGAGACAGCGAAAGACCTGGATGAAGCGATTGCCGTGTTCCGCGACAACTATCGCACCTGCGAATATTATTATGTGATCGCCGATGGTAAAACGAACCGCTCCGTGGGCATGGCAACCAGCTGGGAGAAAATGGAACTGATTCAACCCGGCGAAGCGCATCCCCTGCTGCCGAACCCGGTAAAAGATTCCGCGCTGCTGTCCGCCGGCGATCGTTACCAGGAATTGTCGAAACGGGTGAAACAGGGTTATGGCGAATTCACGGCTGAGTCTGCGATCGAACTGATGAGTCGGCCCGTGGCGATGAAATCCAATCTGCATAATGTGCTGTTCGAGCCGAAATCGACGAAGCTGTGGGTCGCGAATGCGAGTTCGGATGGAAAACCGGCTGCCAATCAGAAGTATTACGGTTTTCAGTTATCGGAACTGTTGAAGCGCAAACCGGATTCCAGTGCCCCCGTTTATCCAATGCCGACAGGCCAGGCTGTTTCTCAGAAAACAGAATAGACATCAGTTATCCGTTTCATTTTGCAGTTGCAACCAGGCATCAGGCAGGTAGTCGATCAGATCTGAGGCGATGAGCGCGGGTTGGGAAAGGTCTTCTGCCGCCAGATCTCCGGCGAGCCCATGCAGGTGCGCTGCCAGTTGTGCTGCGTCAAAAGCAGGCATCCCCTGGCCACACAATGCGGTCAACAGACCAGTGAGGACATCTCCCGTGCCCCCGGTTGACATACCGCTGTTACCGGTTGTGTTGACGGCGATGCGGGAACCATCCGTGATGACTGTGCCTGCTCCTTTCAGGAGTAATACGATCTGTTGCTGTTGTGCGTATTCGCGCGCGTGCGTTTCTCGATCTTCGCTGATTTCGGAAATACTTTTTCCCGTGAGCCGTGCGAACTCGCCGGGGTGGGGTGTAAACAGGCGTGGTCCTGCGGCAGCTGGCAGGTTCTGGTCCGCTGCTGCAATCACGTTTAAAGCGTCCGCATCAATGATTAAAGGCTGTTTGAGCTCTGCGTAGAGTTTCCAGATCAGCATCTGCACCCAGGGAGCTTTCCCGAGTCCGGGACCAATCGCGATGGCTGCGAAGTCGTCAATCTGATCCAGCAGCACCTTTGCTGACGGGCCCGTCAATTGACCTGACGGTTCGACGTGCAGCGGCAGGGTAAGGTAACAGGGATTCACGGCAGCGACGATGGATTGAATTTCCTGGGGTACGGCCAGAAAAACGAGTCCTGCGCCTCCCCTGAGGGCCCCCATTCCTGAGAGACAGGCGGCTCCGCTCATCCCCACACTGCCGGCAATCACCAGAACTTTTCCGAACGTTCCTTTGTGAGAATCCGCAGGTCGTTGAGGCAGCGGAGGCAGATCGGTGATTCGTTGAAGATTCATGGTAAAAAATTCTTTCAAAATGATTCGACATCACTAAAATGTGAAAACGATTCTGCAGGCAGGAGCTGAGGAACATGGTATTCCCGTGTTTGTGCTCCACTTGGATTATCGGTGTCTCCCAGAAAGATTACGAAAGTTAGTCTGGGTTAAATAAGGTGGCTGGTAAATTGATTTGAGCGTGTAAGTTCAATATATCCTGTTGAAAGTGTGACTGGGAAGACTCCCACTGAACGTCGAGTTCATTATACTTTAAATGCCTGAAATTGAATTGGTTCTTTTAATGAGAGAGCTCATTTCTGCATGATTCTACGATCAAACAGGTAAAGAAATCAGGTCAGTGTCCCGGTTGATGATAACGTTTTCAGGGTCATCCTGGCCGGCTATAATTAATCGAGAGACGCCAGAGTTAAAGTGTGTGTTCTAGAGTGACATCAGTATCACCCTCAGTCCTGTGCTGAGGAATGACCGAACGATAAACAACTGCAATGGATTGGATGATCTTTAATGGCTAAGAAAAAAACCGTTTATGAGAAACTTTGTGAACTGGCCAGCAACCTGTGGTGGAGCTGGCAGCCTGATGTCACTCAAATATTTCATCTGATTGATCCCGATAAATGGTCTGAACTGAATCATAACCCGGTACTGCTGTTGAAAGAATACTCGCCGCAGGAACTGGATGATAAATTGAGCAGCCTGAGCCTGCATTCCCGTGTGAATGTGGCTTATCGTCGCTGGCTGGAATACATGGATCGGTCTGATACCTGGGGCTCGACGAATGCGACGATTCTGGGGCATCGCTGTGCGGCCTATTTCTCGGCTGAATTTGGAATTCACGAATCATTACACATCTATTCCGGCGGACTGGGTGTTCTGGCGGGGGACCACCTGAAAAGTTCTTCGGACCTGGGACTGCCCCTGGTTGCCATCGGCCTGTTTTACGGTGAAGGTTATTTCTCGCAGCATATTGATAAAGAAGGCTGGCAGCAGGAATCTTATACAGAAGCCAAAACCGAGAATCTGCCCATCATTCCCGCCTATACGCCTGAGGGAAAGCCGGTGATGATTTCGGTCACGACACGCACGGGAGAAATCTTTGCGAAGGTCTGGCGGATCAATGTGGGACGCGTGCCCTTGTATCTGCTCGACACGGATGTGCCGGAAAACAGCCAGGAAGACCGGAATCTGACCGCCCGCTTGTACGGCGGCGATCAGCGAACCCGGATCCGTCAGGAAATCATGCTGGGCATCGGCGGCGTGAAGGCACTGGAAGCGATCGGGATTGAACCGAGTGTGATTCACATGAACGAAGGTCACTCGGCATTCGCTCCCCTGGAACGCGTGCGAAACCGGATGCATGAAGACGGATTCTCGTTCGATGACGCTCTGCGTGAAGTCGCTGCGTCCTGTGTGTTTACTACTCACACACCCGTGCCCGCCGGCCATGACCGTTTTGATGGAGGTCTGGTAGAAGAACACGTTGGCCCGCTGGGTGACCAGTTAGGTCTGGATCATCATGCCCTGATGAGCCTGGGCCGCGTTGATCCGCAGAATGAAGGCGAAACCTTCTGCATGACCGTACTGGCATTTAAACTGAGTCGGCTGGCCAACGCAGTTTCGAGTCTGCATGGTGTGGTCAGCCGTCGGATGTGGGCTTCGCTCTGGCCGTGGCGGAGCGAGGAAGAAATTCCCATCGGTCATATTACCAACGGTGTGCATATGCCAACCTGGCTGGCGGCACCGATGCGTGTGATTTATGACCGCGTACTGCCGACAAAGTGGTATTACAAAACCGGTCAGGCCGATGTCTGGGCCGGCATTGAAGAGATCACCCCCGGCGACTTGTGGGAAACGCACCAGGCACTCAAGAATCGTCTGATCCATTTCTCCCGCGATCTGCTGGTGAAGCAGGCCAGGCGGCGTGGCAGTTCCGATGCGGAAATTGGCCACTTGAAAACCGCGCTCAATCCGGATGCGTTACTGATTGGTTTCGCCCGCCGCTTTGCACCGTATAAACGAGCCGACCTGGTGATGAAGGATATGGAAACATTCCTGAAGATCATCGAAGACTCAGATCGTCCGGTGCAGTTCATTTTTGCCGGGAAAGCACATCCGGCGGATGAACGGGGCAAGCAGATCATCCAGCGGATCTTCAAGCTGACCCAGGAACCGCAGTTCCGAGGCAAGATTGTGATTCTGGAAGATTATGACATCAATCTGGGTCGTCACCTGGTGCAGGGCGTGGATGTCTGGTTGAACAATCCCCGACGTCCTCTTGAAGCATCCGGCACCAGTGGTCAGAAGGTGGTGTTGAACGGTGGATTGAACTGTTCCATTCTGGATGGCTGGTGGGCGGAAGCCTTTGACGGCAGCAACGGGTTTGCCATTGGTGAAGGCCGCACGCATGTGAACCAGGAGATTCAGGATGACCGTGATGGTCTGAACCTGATGAAGGTCCTGAAGGAAGAAGTGATTCCCCTGTATTACGACCGGAACTATGACGATCTGCCCCTGGAGTGGATTGCCCGCATGAAAAACGGAATCCGCACCTTGGGCTGGCGATTCAACGCCGACCGGATGGTCATGGATTATGCAGAGAAAATGTACCTGCCGGCAGCGGGTGGATTGTCCAGCCAGATCAAAGGGGATTCTTCCCTGTAGGATCGGCTCACCGCCGCTGCAATACTGATTATCGTGTTAACGGTTACAGGAGACAGATTCGTTCTGATTCCTGTAACCGTTTTTTTTGGCAGGATCCCATCTTGAGTGTAAAAGACTCACCTCTGCCGTGAGGTTCTGGCTGACTTACCAGAACACGGACGCCATTTTTGAGCTAGCTTTTCAGCGTAAGTACTTAATCGCTGCTGCCCCTGTATCGCCGACACATCAGACTGTTCCTCTCGTCTGACGATCCGGGCGCCAATTCTGATGACCTCTAATGGAAGAAAGCGTTTGTCATGAGCTCAATCATCGCAGGAAAGAACAGCCAGGCGGGTAAAGCCATGATCCCACCCGGAGAATTATCGGACCTCGTCAAAGGCTATCTGGATGTCGATCTGTGGCGTTCCACGGGCTGGCTGACACGTCTGCATCTGGATGAGCCACGGGTGGATGTGCGGAATCTTTCAGAGCGAACACGGTTGTGCAAGCGACTGATGGATATCGCCGTTTCCTTTACGATGCTGGTTGTGCTCGCGCCGTTGTTGCTGGTTCTGGTTGTGCTGGTGAAACTCACTTCTCCCGGTCCGGCCATTTTCAAGCAGACCCGCGTGGGTTTGAATTTGCGCAAGCAGACGAAGAATGACCGTCGCCAGTCACAGGTGGATTTAACCGAACTGGATCTGAAGTCGGATCGTCGTCAGCCAGGTTCAGACCGCCGCGATGAATCGGGTTACGGGATGCCGTTCACGCTGTATAAATTCCGAACGATGACTGTGGATGCGGAAAAAAATGGTGCACAGTTCGCGGTGCAGGGAGATCCCCGGGTGACGAAGCTGGGCCGCTTCATGAGAAAAACCCGACTGGACGAACTACCCCAGCTCTGGAATGTCCTCAAAGGAGAAATGACTTTGGTCGGCCCGCGACCGGAACGTCCGGAGTTCATTGAAGGCTTGAGCAAAGAGATTCCGAACTACATCAATCGGCTGGGATTAAAGCCGGGGCTGACGGGAGTGGCTCAGATCGTGAACGGTTACGACAACAATGTTGAAAGCTTCCGCCGCAAAGTTTCGCTGGATCTGATGTATCTACAGAACTGCTGTGTCTGGAACGACATTAAAATTCTGTTCAAAACCATCCGCGTCATTCTGACCGGCAGCGGTGCGTTATAAACTCTGCTAAGGCTGCTGGGCGTTATTTTCGGGTGTAAAAAAACGCCCTGTTACCAGGGCGTTTGAGTATCGTTTTTCAATTCGATTCAGTCGAGCGGTGGCTTACTCGAGTTCTTTGATACGCAGATTTTTGAATTCGATTTTTGCGCCATGACCACACAGGCAGATGTGACCGGATTCCCGTTTCAGGCCGGGATGGTCTTTCCCGTCGATGGTGCCGTTTTTCTTGGCGTCAGTCATGTCGAAGTCGAGGATGGTGGTACCATTCAATGTGACTTTGACTTTATTACCATCCACCAGCAGTTCCTGGGTGTTCCACTCGCCGACCGGATTCAGGTGACCCCGTTTGGCGGGAGCCGTTCCATAGAGTGAACCGTGATACTGGTATTTCTGCAGCTTGGCATACTTGTCGGCTGTATCATCCAGAATCTGAATTTCTTTGCCGGCGTAAGCAGGACTGGTTTTGGGCTGGAGTGGAACATGGAAACCGATACCGTTGTTGGCGCCGGGCTCCAGCTTGAAATCAAATCGCAGGACGAAGTTCTTGTATTGCTTATCGGTGTAGAGGTTTCCGCCGCTGTCTTTTTTACTGACCAGCATGCCGTCTTCCGCGAAATAACCGTCAGTGGCACCCTGCCAGCCATCCAGGTTTTTACCGTTGAAGATGCTTTTGAAGTCGCTGTCGCAATGTTCTTCAGCGAACAGGGGGGCCGACAGGCTGAGAACAGCAATCAGACCCAGCGAGAATAAGTTCCGGACAGTTGTTGGGAGCATAACATTGATTCCTTGATATTCAGCAATTGACGGTTATTCAGGAAGGAAAATCCTGTGATATTAAAGGATCTTTAAAAAGGTGTGCAGGATTGAGCATACCAAAGTGCATTTACCGGAATCAATGGAAAACCTCGTGAAACCGCAGGGTTTTTTGTTTGAGGTGATTTCGGCTAGAATATGAGTCAGTAACACCACGGAATTTCCCCTCTCTCAGATATGAGAGAACCAACTATAGAAGAGAACTGAATATGAATATGCAGAATCGAATGGAGTCAGATATCGCCACGATGCGGTGGGTCGGCGGAACAGATGGTTTTCTGCAGATGATCGACCAGACATTATTGCCCACGGAGTTTCGAGAAATTGAATGTCGAGATGTCGAAACGGTCTGGGAGGCGATCAAGAAACTGCGTGTGCGTGGTGCGCCTGCGATCGGTATTGCCGCCGCCTATGGACTTGTCGTGGCCCTGCAGACGGGAACAGGTTCTGAACGTCCTGACTTTGATCAGCGATTGACAGAAGCGGCAACCTACCTGGCCGAGAGCAGGCCGACCGCGGTGAATCTGTTCTGGGCTCTGGATCGACTGCAGAATCTGGCAGCAGGTTTGCCGACGCTTTCCAATGAGGAGATGCATACACGTCTGCTGGAAGAAGCGCAGCGGATTGAACAGGAAGACCTGGAGATGTGTCACAAAATTGGTCGAGTCGGTGCCGAACTGCTTACCGCAGGCGATGGAGTGCTCACGCATTGCAACGCCGGCGGCCTGGCGACCTCGGGCGGGGGAACGGCGCTGGCTGTGTTCTTCGAGGCGGCACGACAGGGAAAAGAGATCCGGGTCTATGCCGACGAAACGCGCCCCCTGATGCAGGGCGCCCGGCTGACCACATGGGAACTGATGCAGCGCCAGATCCCGGTGACGCTGATCACCGATTCCATGGCGGGCTGGGTAATGCAGGAACAGAAAATCCAGGCAGTTGTCACCGGGGCAGATCGGATTGCCGCCAATGGAGATGCAGCGAATAAAATTGGAACTTATTCCGTCGCGCTGCTGGCGAGCCTGCATGAGATTCCGTTTTATATTGCAGCGCCCTCCAGTACGTTCGACTTGAGCCTGGCCAGTGGAAGTCAGATTCCCATCGAAGAACGTCTGCCGGAAGAGATCACACACGGGTTCGGGAAACAGACGGCTCCAGAAGGCGTCGATGTCTATAATCCCGCTTTTGATGTAACGCCGGCAAAGTATATTACCGGGATCATTACCGAGCGCGGCCTGATTCAACCCGTGACCACCGCAGAAGTCGCACGGGTTCTTTCAACAGACCAGGATTAAGTGACCAGCGACCGGATGCTCAGCGGTTGATATAAACCGGGTTCTGTTCGTACCCCGCAGAGTTACCCTGGTAGGGATTCTGTCGTTGAGGCTGCTGGTATGCGGGCTGTTGATATTGCTGCTGGTACTGAGGCTGTTGCTGGTACTGCTGCTGATAGTCAACCGGTACCATCGTCTGCTGCGGTTGATAGTACGAAGATTTCAGTTCTTCCCGGCGTTCCTGGAAATCCCGTTTTCGCTGTTGAATTTCTTCGATATCTTCTTCCCGTGGAGGGAGCGCATAATTCTTCCAGGCTGCCTGCTCGTGGTAGCGGTTCCAGAAGTGCTGCGAATAGGCCAGTTGAGGAGTAATACCCCAGCCGTTCGCGGTCTGTGTTTGCGAAAGCACGTGGCGGTAGTTATATGGCTTGAAGTAGTGGTAGCCACTGTAGGGTGAAATTTCCTGGAAATAGCCATGCTGCCAGGGGTATTGTGAATCGAACGGAAATCGAGGATCACCGTAGATTCCGCCTGTGACGCCGGCGCTGGTCATGGGCTGGCTGGATTCGTAAGGCATCGCTTCAGCACCATAGGTTCCGTCTGAATAGTACGGATCTCCGCCGACGGAAGCTGCGATTGCAATGGCTATTAAAGTAGATGACATACCAGTAATCCCTCTTAATCAAAAAACAGAGTCTCTGAACTGTCTGATGAATTAAATAAACGTTCCGATTTCTGTGTGACCTCTGCGCGAGCTGTTACCCCGCATTACTATTTATCGGAATATCAAACCACCTTTCCTTCAGGTTCATCATAAAATTCGCAGGGAGTAAATCACATAAGTGCGGCACAACCTGCATATTTTCAAATCGGGTTAGTATAACCAGTCAAAATGAACCGGCAGGATCTGCCGAAACAGGGCGGAAAGCATGAAGTTTGAGAGGGATTTTGGTCTCCTGCCCGGATTAGGATGTAGGCTTAAGTAGCAACGCGAATGTCTGCTGCTCCCCGTGAGCGAGGCACTTGTGATTCCATATAGATCAGACAGTTTTGCGTCAGGCAGGCTGTTTATGAATGGCGAATATTTTTTGCTTTACATCAGAGATGATGTTTTTGAATACTAACATGAGGTGTGAGAGAGCAATGGGAAATTATCGAAGAGTCACGCTGGTGATCGTGCTGCTGGTCATGGCTTGTGCTACCGTGTATGCAGATGATGTGATCATCCCGGGAGCGGATCTGGGAAAATCAGGCACACTGCCCCCGCCTCCGAGTTCAGTGACGCCGCAACCTGATCCTGCTGCCAACCTGCAGCCTCACATGCAACAACAACAGATGCAGCAACAACCGGGTGCCGCCGACCCGGATGCGCTGACCCGGCCTGTTCCCGGTTACCAGGGGGGAGGCTATGTTCAAGGCGGAAATCAGTACTGGCTGCCTAATAATGTTGTGCCTCAGGTGGGCTCACCTTATTACTATAGTGCGACCCAGGGAGCCGGCGGTACTTATGGAATGACCGGTCCTCAGGTGGGCATGCAGGCCGGGCAAACCTGGTACGGAGGTTATAATGAAGCAAATACGGGAATGCAGAATCAGGCGTTAACAGAAGATCCTTACACCAAACACTTTGGTCCCGGCTTCTACCGTTCCAACGAGTATGGCCACTACCGTTTTCCTTCCTACAGTTACAGACGTCCCTGGTACAACCCCGGTGCTCCGACGTATAACCGGGATACAAATTATCGCTGGTAAATGCGTCTCATCAATATAAAACGACGCTGATGTGAAGGCGTTTCCACTAAAAACCCAGGCCCGCTGCCTGGGTTTTATTTTTGTCATAACTAAGTGTTTCCCCTCAACTTGAGAGAGGAAAGGGTAAAAATTAGTGGAACCACTCTAATCCTGATTTCACGATTAGCCGATACAAACAATACAAAGTGATGTGTATCTACCCGAATTACGTTCGAAGAATTCGAAAAGCCGGTGGTTTTTTCCTTGATTGTGACAGGAACGTGGCGAGCTGATACGTGGAAAACAGGAAGCCGGGAACCGGTTAAGGATAACCGGTTCTGAGTAAATAACAGTTATTACTAATGTAAAGCCATATCGTTGAGTCAATCAGGCGCCGATCGCCCTGAGTATAAACTTTAGTATAACGCCAAATGACCATTTTCCTGAGTGCAGGCAATTGGGGAGCGACAGCGGATGTTCAAGCAGAACTGCCATGGATCGGCAATTCGATATTTTGAAACGATTCGTTTTCAAAATGCCATAAAAATTATCGCGATCAGCCTCGCGAGTCTATCTTCGCTTGCACACTTTGCGCTGGCCCAGGGACCCACGATGCTGCAGAGGCCCCCGCGTTCACTTCAACGTGGCGCACAATCGGCAGCACCTCCTGCACAGATGCAACGTCCTCAGATGCAACGTCAATACGCACAACCTCCTGTGCAGATTCAACATCGAGTCTCACCTCAATATCTGCCACAAAACCAGTATCAACCTCCGTCCCAGTTTGATTCCGCGCCGCAAGGTGTGGTTCCCATTCAGGATGCGGCAGATCATTCAAACGGTTCCAACATTCAGATGGTGCAGGATACAGGCCGTATTACCCGGAAACCTCTGCCGACTCAAATCCGCTCAACTCCCGGCATTTTCGACGAGATGGAAATTATCATCCGTCGCAGCCAGCTGATCATCACCAATTCACGAATTCGGCGGTACGCAATTGCTGACCCTTCGATTATTGAATTCGTCACCTATTCCCCCACGGAAATTTCGATTGTGGGACTGGAAATGGGGACCACGACCTTAACGTTATGGTTTGAAGGTGACGACACGCCGATTACCTATCTCGTACATACAATTCAGGACCCCAGCCTGGAAGGCCAGCGGCGGATTGATTACGGCAAGCTGGAACGAAAAATTGCGGTTCTCTTTCCGAACAGTAAAGTGTATCTGATTCCTCTCTCCCGGAAAATTATTGTCAAAGGAGAGGCCTCTGATGCGACGGAAGCGGCCAATATTCTGTCGGTCATTCGCGGTGAAGTAATCAACTACGAAGGCAACCTGGGGGGACCTCAGCCGGTGGGAGCCGGTGCTGCCTATGGAGGCGGTTATGGTGCAGGGGGCATGCTGGACGGTATCGGAAACAATGGTTATGCCTCTTCCTTTATTGTGAACATGTTAGAGATCCCGGGAGAATTCCAGGTGATGATCCATGTCACGATCGCGCAGATGAACCGCACGATGATGCGACAGCTGGGTGTCGATTTAAGTGTCCTGTTTGACGGAGGTCGACAGTTTCTGGGATCCTCCATGGGGGGAATTCCCTCGACGTTGACAGGTATCTTTGAGGCTGGTGAAGTGAATGTACTGATCAACGCACTGGCTCAAAATGGGACAACCAAAATTATGGCACGCCCGACGCTCACGGTATTGAGCGGTCACTCGGCCAGCTTCCTGGCCGGTGGTGAGTTTGCGGTTCCGACAATTGTTGGTGTCGGGGGCGCCCAGGGAACATCCACCACCTTCCGCGGATTTGGTACCTCAATCGTGGTCACGCCGATTGTCATTGATAAAGACTTGATCCGGATGCGAATCGTACCGGAATACAGCCAGATCAATGACAGTAACTCCGTCCAGGGAATCCCCGGTCTGAATTCACGCCGGGCCCAGACAACCGTGGAATTACGCGAAGGACAGACCATTGTACTGGCGGGTTTATTTGGACATGATACTTCCACCGGGGTGACCCGTATTCCCTGGCTGGGAGAAATTCCGCTGGTGGGCAGTTACCTGTTCAGTTCCAAACAGTCGAGTCAGGGTGAATCGGAACTGCTGATTACGGTGACTCCACAACTGGTACGACCGATGGAAGAGGATGAAGTTCCTCCTTATCCCGGTTTTGAAGTGACAGTGCCAGCAGATAAGGAATTGTATAAATATGCGATGACGGAAGGGGCTCCGGACACAGCCGTCTATCAGCTGCAGCCTTATGGTCGCGGTGCCGGTCAGGGAATCGAAGTAGGTTACCAGCCGTTCAATCCGGCTCCTGCGTCACCTTATTATCCACCTGCAAATACGGGGACCTATCAGCAGGGAGCGGCAGCACAGCCGATTCCGCAGCATCGCAGTTCCTTCCCGGCACAGCCTGTGAATCCCCAGGTTCCGGCACACACGAATCAACATCAGCCCCTGCCTCCGCCACCAGCGCCGGCAGCCAGTGGGCCTCATGCCAATGCTCCCGGACAATACCAGGGAGCCCAGACACAACCACGGTCGGGCAGATTTACACAAATGGTCAAAAACCGGTTCCAGAATGGAGCAGCTGAAAACCAGGACAATTCCTTTATTCAGCCTGCAGGATACATCGATCCAAAAATGCGACGGGACTCAGCGGAACCAGAACCGGCCCGATCCCGATTTTCCCTGTTTGGCAGGGAATAAGAGTTCCAGTTTGTTCGAGACTGACATCAGCAGGATCAAATCTTGCTGATACAGAAAATGATTTTCATTCAAGAGATTACGAGGGATCTTCTCCGGGAAGAAACATTCGTACTTTTAATATCCAGGCAGTGACGACGTTGTCGTAAATAACTGAGGGACATGATGGCCCGTTTTTCAATATTGCATAAACTGATTCTGACATCCAGTTGCATACTGCTGGTTGCCGGTTGCTGCCGCTGGGGTGGGGGAGGCAACTGGGGTGTTCACAAACGCTCTTTTGCGATTCCCGAAGTTTACCCCCTGGGTAGTGTCAACCGCGCGCATTACCATACGATGGAATCCAATGCGGAAGCGGTCGATTTTATTATCAATCGCAACGAATTTGTTGAGAACAGTGCCGAACTGACCACGAACGGTAAAGATCATATTCTCGAAATCGGTGCCCGCATGCGAAGTGCCCCTTATCCGGTGATCGTGGAACGTAGCGATAATAACTATGCACCCGAACTGGACGCCTATCGACGCCAACTGGTGGCCCGCATCCTGACCGACCTGGGTAACCAGGACGCGGATCAGCGAACGATTGTCTCGACTCCTTACGGGCGATCCCTCAATTCACGCGAAGCTGAAATCGACTACTACCGCTTCATCTCGACTCGAGGCAGCCTGGGTGGCGGTTTCGGCGGCGGTGGCGGCGGAGGAGGAGGCTTTGGCGGCGGTGGTGGGAACGTCGGGTTTTAATCACTGTTAATGTTGCCTGACGGCAGAAATCATAACAATCAGAAACGAAAACGCCGCGGCAGAATTAATGCTGCGGCGTTTTTATCTTTATATGCAGTAATGGTTTATGTGTTGTTCGCAGCGATCATCCACGACTGCCGAAACCCGGTTTGGCCCGGCTTCCGTTTCGTTTCCAAAATTCGTATCGACATGATTTTACAATCGTCATAGAATCCGCGCCTGATACCTTTCTCTCTCATTTCTAATCCTGCCAATCACTTTATCACAATTATCGGTTGCCCCTCGAACAGCAGAATTCAGCTGCTGGTATTTCAGTCACAAACTGTCGGATGATTTTCCGGTCAGATTTCTGAAATTCCTGTGTCTGGTTCTGGTCACGATTGAGGGCACGAAATCCATTTCCCATTGAGTCGAATTAAACTGAGCGATCTTCCCTCGCTGAATCAAGGTTGATATCCGATGAAAGCTCGAATGTTTCAACATCTCGCAGTCCTGTCCTGCTGTTTTATCTTTTTGAATGGCTGTCAGTCTGGTCCCTTTGCGCAGAGTTCACAATCTTCGGATGATCTGGCTCAGAATGTCACAGAGGAAAAAGTGGAGTCTGACATTCAGAAGAAACTGCGAGTCGCCATGGCTCAGGAGCGGAAACGAGGTCAACTGGAACGACACAGCAGGCACGAACAACCCGATCGCGCGGAACAGTTAGCCGATATTCCGGTACTGGATCAAAAAATCACAGCGACCTCGAGCATGACAGAATCCAAAGCACTCCCGTTGAGTACGGCCCGGACTGCACCTGCTCAAGCAGATGAAGCGACGGTACAACAGGAGTTGAATCTGGCTTACGATGCAGATCGGTCAGGTAACCTGGAGAAAGCCCAGGGGTATTACCAGCGGGTGCTGGCGATGGACCCCCGTCATTTCGAAGCCCTGCATCGACTGGCAATCATCGAAGATAAAAAGAAAAACTATCCCGCGGCGGAAGCGTATTACCTGAAAGCGCTGAAACTTGATCCTGCCAATCCTGATTTGCTGAGTGATATCGGCTATTCCTATATGCTGCAGGGACGGGACGACTATGGTGAAAAATATCTGCGGGAAGCACTCAAATATCAACCTCGCCATGTGCGTTCCCTTGATCACTTAGGCTGGTATTTTGGTCGAACAGGTCAATATGACCAGGCGCTGGCTCTGTTTCGTATGACGAGCGGCGAAGCCCAGGCCCGGCAAAAATTTGCCCAGTTGTTTCCCGGCGTCAATCCGGAGATGAATCTGGCCCAGGCAGGCACAACTCAACACAACGTTCAGCGGTTTGCTCCTGCGAACCAGTCTTCCGGAATACAGCCGGTGGAGCAGGTCCAGACCAGTCAGCAGCAACCCGTTCAATATGCGGCAGGTCAAAATGGGGCGATGCAAATCCAGGAACAACCGACAGCACCCGCGATGAATCAGTCGGGTCAGAATCCCACCCAGCAGATTGCCGAGATGATGCGACGTGAACGGGAAAAAGCAGTCCAGGCCCGTGATGCCGTCCAGGAACTGCCTGCCATCAGTCCTCATTCAGCCATGCTGCAGCAGACTGCCAGCACGCCACAAAATACGTTCCCCCATCAGGAAAATCCTCGGCACCTGGTACAGGCTCCGCAACCTGCGCCTGCTCCCGTGCAGTATGTTGATCCTGATGCACAGATTCAGGCCTGGCCACCCGCGGGCGATCCTGAAATCAGTCAGGCCGTCGATGCTTCCAATTACTGGGCCATGAAAGAGCAGCAGCAAGCCGCACAGCAGTCGCCACAGTATCAAAATCAGAATCAGCAGTATCAGAACTATCCCCCCTCACAGCAGGGACAGTACCAGAATAATCCCCAGGGGAATGCCGCGCTGCCAGCACAGCAGATGCCACAGCAACAGTACCCGGTTAATATGCCCCAGGCAGGACAACCCATGTATGGCAACCAGTATCAGATGCCGGGACAGTTTCCCGATTATCGGATCAATTCGACACAACAGAATCAGAATACCGAAAATCAATATTCAGAGAATCAGCAGCAGAATACCGATCAGGCGCAGATGCGAGAAGCCGCGCTGACAGGAATGAACGCCGGCCCCGGCCAGATGTTTCCGATGGCAGAAGCGCAACAGAATCCCTACGGGAATTCACCTTTGATGAGTCCACAGACGCAGGTCGGCACTTTGATCCCGGCGTCTGCCCAGGTTCCCGGTCAGAATGCCTTTCAACCGGGTGGACAGAATATTCGGCAGGTACAATATGATCCGGCGGCCTATCAGCAGCAACCCCAGGCCGGTGGTGTGCGGCAGGCGGGTTATGAATACTCGAATCAACCTCACCAGCAGCCCAATGGATACCAGGGGCAGGGCATGCAACCTGTCCAGAATGCCGGCGGGTTTCCCCGGTTACCGTCTGAGCTGCCTCAGTCAGCCATGTATTCTAACAATCCGGATTTCGCGCCTGCGAACGTGCGGACCGCCGGTTCCGAATTACAGCAGGGCAAGCAACAGGGAGTCTATCAGTCGGGCCAACAGGCGGCAGATCAGAATCGGCAGTTGCTCATGAACCCGAATTCGAATCAGCCTGCACCGTCCCGGTTTCAGTGGGGCGCTCAGCCAGTCCCGGTTCCCGGTCAATACTCGAACGCTCAGGGGCAATATTAAACAGTAAATCGGAATGCACGTTGATTAACTGGCCAGCAGCTGCTGTTCCAGCGATTCAATAATTTCTTCAGTGGACCAGTCCTGCAAAGCGACCCGGATGGAAGACTGGTTTTCGAGCCATTTACGAACTTTTTTCTCAGCGAACATTACCGTGCTGTGATTGCGTCCGCCAAAAAAATCGCCGATTTCAGTGTAGGCGGCCTGTGTGAGTTTCCTGGCGAGGAACATGGCCAGCATGCGCGGCTGACTGATATTTCTTGCGCGTCGGGAAGATTTCAGGTCAGCTTCTGAAATTCCAAACGTTGAGCAGACGATCTGTTGGATGTCGTCCATTTTCACAATACGGATACAGTCCCGTTCGAGATCGGCCAGCACCTGCCGCGCCATCGTCGTGGTGATTTTCTGTTTCGTCATCACGTGCCAGGTCTGCAGGCAGTTAATGGCGCCTTCCAGTTCCCGCACATTATGTGTGAAGCGGCGGGCCACGTATTCCAGCGCGCCCTCGGTAATGGGGGTTTTGAGCTGTAATGCCCGCTGACGGGCAATTTGCAATCGCAGTTCTGTTTCCGGAGCTTCAACCCGACAGACCAGGCCGGACAGAAACCGGGTGGTGAGCTCTTCACTCATTTTCGTTAACAGCCGCGGATGCCGGTCGGAGGAAAAGATCAGCTGCCTGCCATGGCTTTCCAGATGTTTGATCGTATGTAATAGCTCTTCCTGGAAAATGCGTTTGGATTCAAAGAAATCGATGTCATCAATAATCAGGACATCCACGTTGCGAAACCGCTGGCGGAAACTGGGTAGTGAGCGTTCCTGTAATGCTTTGGAAAAGTAATTTCCGAATGATTCAGCCGTCAGAAACACAACCTGCAGTGAAGGGTACTGCTGTCGAATTCTCCGATAGAAACCTTCCAGCAGATGTGTTTTTCCCAGGCCGACTCCGCCGTGAATGAACAGCGGGTTATACAGGGCCCCGGGCTGTTCACTCGCCTGCAACGTTGCCATGTAGGCAAGTTGATTCGATTTTCCTGAGAGGAAAGTCGACAGGTCAGCAAAGCGTCTGCCTTTATAGGGAGACGCTTGAGCCGGTTGTTGAACCGGTTGATGACCGCCGTCGATGCGTTCTGGTTTCTGGTCGGAAGAGGGCATCAGCTTGCGGTTTGTAGTATCCCCGTTGACCCGGGAAGTTGCCGGCTGTGCTTTCGAACTCAATTCCTGGCTGGCCAGTTGCGGATCGACCTCGAACCGATATTCTGCCGCGGGACCGATACAGGCGATCGCCGTTGCATAGATCTCGGAGGAGAACTTTTTCTGCATCCAGGTCAGTAAGAACGGGCTGGCAACTCCGATGATGAGGAGACTTGCTTCCAGCTTGAGACTGACTTTTCCTGCGAACCAGTTCTGGAAACTGCGCTGACCGACTTGCTGCGCAAGCAATCGAAAGACTGCTTGCTCGTTTGATTCGGTTAAAACAGGCCCCAGCTTGGCTTCCGTTGGTCGCCCTGCTGATTCAGCACAAAGCGTACCCTCCACTGCCAAAGACGTGGGTTGCATCTTGCACCCTCCCCCCGCGCGCAACATTCCCGCCCATAATACAGGAAAAAGCCAGATCCTGCTCGTTCCGTATCGATCATGGTTGTGAGGTATATGTAGAAATGATGCGCTAAAAAGCTCCATTGTTTACAGCGCCAAAAGATTTAAGGCATTGGTCTTGATCGACGCTGCGTTTACTCATTCAGTGGGACTGATACTAGCTTGAATCCGCAGAGAGTCAAACAGAAACGCATCGGAATTTTTTCAGAATTTTCAGACCGAAATCAAAAGCTGTTTTACCAGCAGAAAATCACAGTTTTGATCCAAAAAATAATTAACGGACTCATCTTTTGCCTGTGCAAAACATGTTAATGAATTTCTGGTTTTTTTTCTGAGAATTGCGAACGCATACGCGCATGCACGCTCAATGTGTGCTGTCTGATAAAACCTGATTTTTCGTAAATCTTTATCGCGTAGGAATTTTTGTGATCAACGGCAAGCATTAAACCGGATTGATTATGGGCGACAGCCTGTCGCAGTCCGAATTCGATGAATGCGGCGCCATAACCCTTTCCACGCTGCCCGGGAGCGACTCCCATGTAGACGACTTCCCAGAGATTTTCAGCCCGATGTTCCGATAACAGCAGCACACCCAGGTCGGTATGATCACGTTGAAACAGATACCAGTACTTCTGATCAGAGTCGCCGGAACTGCGATGTGATTCCAGCGATTCTTCCGTGGTGCGGCAGTGATTGAGAGCCGGGCAGTCAAATGAGAGCTGGTGCGTCTGCTCCAGCAGTTCCAGAAAACGGTGACGGTTTGCCTGTCCATCAAAACGAACGCATTGAATCTGCTCGGTTTTCAGTGGCTCACTGAGGCGGACGTCGGTCAGAGGGTGCCGCATGAACAGCAGGTTTGTCAGATGCGGGAATCCGTTCTGGGTCAATAACCGCCTCAGATTCAGTTGTCCTGGCTCAAGCAGTGCCTGACCGATACTGATTTCGGACTGATCAATGCGGGCTGCCATTTCCTGAAGCAGTGCCGCGGCACAATCAGTACGTGACGTAAAGGGAGGCCAGAAAAAAGCGGTTGCCGCATCCGTGAAAACAAGCACGCCTGCTCCCAGCAGAATCCCATTCTCACGGGCGATCAGCAGCTGTTTGCGACCGTTCTGATCGGCTTTGATAGTAGCGAGGAATTCGTCGATCTGCAGGTTCTGATCCACTTCTGAGGCATCAGCAAAAATGAACGCTGATGCTTCAGGCCACTCTTCCGGTGACGCTTGGGAGACAGTGATCGACATAAGCGGAGCTCATTCCCTGAGGCTGATTGATGCGACCCTTTCAAGAAGGGAAGCGACATTTACAGATATCATAAAAAAAAGGCTGGTCGATTGACCAGCCTGAGCTCAGGAATGAAGAGCTGAACTTAAAATTTGACGGAATTTAACTGATGGGTATTCCGTGAATCGTGGCGGAGACGAGGTAGCTCGTATCCGTAAGGATTCATCTGATGTTCCAGCATCTGTTCCGGCGAACCCCACTGCTGATCCGGAAAATCACGCAGGTTCACATTTGAGAAATTATGATTATCCAGAACATTCACAGGATGGATGGATTCCGAAGCCGGAGCAAATGTCTGCTGATCTGGCCGGGGATTGTTCGTGACCAGCATGAGGGCCAGACAGCACGCCACCGTGGTCAGAGTCGGTAGCAGGACATTAAAACGCGTGGGTCGGTTTTTCCGGCGACGGGCCGCAATTTTAGCAGAGACCTGAGGCCACACGCTGTCCTGTAAAGAAGGCACCGGGGCGCTGTCAAACTGATTTTGCAGTGCTTCGTAGCTTTTTTGCAGCTGTTCATACTGCAAGCGACATTGCTCACAGTTTTGTAGTTGTTTTTCGAGTAGTTTGAGTTCGGTGCCCGACAGGTCGTTTCCGACTGCCAGAGCAACGCGCGACTTCAAACCGTTGCATTGTGCGCAGTACATGTCTTGTTATTCCTTGCCCGACATGGAGCTTTCTACATTTTGACGATTAGACCACAGTTTCTGGAAACGGTTTCTTGCTTCTGCCAGTCGCCAGCGAATCGTTGCTTCTTTGCGGTCCAGAATCGCTGCGATTTCGGAAGTCGAGAAATTCTCCAGATCACGCAATACGAGTACGGTCCGATACTTTTCAGGAATCTCTTCCAAGATGGCCTGGACTTCCTGATTGATATCTATCTTGTTCCTTGGATCCGGGACTGAGGGATCGAAAGGAGTGTCTGAGGGACTGTCACTGAATAACAGCCACCAGCCTCTTCGCTTCTGTTTTCGCAGATAATCCAGAGCCTGATTGACCCCGATCCGGAACAGCCAGGGACCAAATCTCCTGGATGTATCGAATTGATCGAGACGCTCATAGCTTTTCAGGAATGTATCCTGTGCCAGATCTTCTGCCAGGTCCGGGCTTTTGACGAACTGAATCAGCACACGGATCAGTCTGCGCTCATAACGCAGGACTAACTCGCCAAATGCGCTGTCGTCACCCTTGCGAGCTGCTTCCACCAGACGGGCATCACTTGTCACGCCCCCTGAAGGTAAAGAATCTCGTTCCTCAATTTTTTTATCGACCATTTCTAACTGCATGTCTACCTCCCCTCTCCGCGTTATTTGACACGCTCTGTCTATTACTACGCCAGAGAGAGGAGAAATGATGGGAATTTAGTAAAGATTCCGGAAGGGAATCAAATATTCTCCAAATCAATTCGCCTGTCTTTAATTATAACTTACTCTCATTTGTTTTGGGGAGGATTCAGAGAATCTGTTTTATAAAATTGTAAGTATTTATATATCAGTACTTTACATTTCTTGTTAACACGAATGTCGTGAAACTTTAACCTGAAATTAGTGTGCGGGCGAATATATAGATCGCCCCCGTTGAGCGTTTCACAGGATGGAAAATAAAAGGGGGCTGTTTTTTTACGCGGTTCATAATTTACTGCGAATTTTATTGAGAGTCCCTCTATTGAAGCCTGTTCCTGGACTTTCCAGTCCGCTGTGAGGCCCTCTTTTCACCGTGGATTCCCTCACCCGAAAGCAGCCGGCGGTCTCCTCTGAAGGGCTGACTTCGCGGCTGATGTTCCTTCCCGGGTGCCTGATGTTTTTTCAAAGGCTTTACGCAGCCAGAGGGATTCGTTTCTGCATTACATTTGCAGGGGGATTTGTTATTCTGGTTTGCAGAGATATTTGAACCGAGCCTGTCAATAACATCCCATCGGTAGCGAGAGGACTTTTAATGATGCAACGGAAATATTGGAGTGGAATCATCAGTGCTTTAATTCTGCTTACAGGCTGTTCAGAGGAAAAGGCGTCCTCTCCTGATTCCCGAAAGGCCGCTTCAGATAAAACCAGTGCGAAGGATGCAGACATGAATACCGGAAATGAATACCAGCTGACCGTTCAGGAAGAGCCCTATGGAACTACCGCTGGCGGCCAGGAGATCACACAGTTCCTGTTGTCTAATACAAAAGGAACGAGCGTTAATATTATCAACTATGGCGCGATTGTGACCGCGGTTTACCTGCCCGACCGGGAGGGAACATCCGAAAATGTCACGCTGGGTTTTGATTCCCTGGCCGCTTATGAGAACAAAGGCCCGTATTTCGGTGCCATCTGCGGTCGCTATGCCAATCGGATCAAGGATGGAAAATTCACTCTCAACGGGAAAGAGTATCAACTGGCTCAGAATATTCCTCCCAACCATCTGCATGGAGGCAACGCAGGCTTTGATAAAAAAGTCTGGGCCGCTGAAAGCTTCAGCAGGAAAGATGAAGTCGGCGTGAGGTTGAGTCTGGTCAGTCCGGATGGCGAAGAAGGGTATCCCGGTAAACTGACGTTAAACGTCATTTATTCGCTGAATAACAACAATGAACTGAAAATCGATTACACCGCCACCAGCGATCAAGCGACGCCCCTCAATGTGACCAATCACTGTTACTGGAATCTGGCTGGTGAAGGCAAAATCCTGGATCATGAACTGGTTCTCAACTGCGACCAGTATCTGCCGGTGACGGACGAAGCGATTCCTACCGGAGAACTCAAGTCGGTCAAAGGGACACCGATGGATTTTACTTCGGCCCACAAAATTGGAGAGCGGATCGATCAGGTCGAAGGCGGATATGATCACTGCTGGGTGGTCAATCAGAGTGATCAGCAACCTGCCTTCTGTGCGCGGGTCAAAGATCCCGAGTCGGGTCGCGTAATGGAAGTCTTCACTACCGAACCCGGCGTGCAGTTCTACACGGGGAACTTTCTGGATGGAACCCCGGCCAGCGGCGGTTATCCCAAAAACGGCGGGCTCTGCCTGGAAGCACAGCATTTTCCGAATTCTCCCAATCAGCCGGAGTTCCCCAGCACCATTCTCAAGCCGGGGGAAGTCTACGAGCAGACGACCATTCATAAATTTTCAACAGAGTAAACAGCAGCGGACGGCCCTGCTGTGTATCAGAAGGGGAGACTGCGATGAACGTCGAACGGACCGCCTGGGACAGGAAATCGGCGCGCTTGAGAAACGTGGTTTTCATGACAGTCTGTCTGTCGTGCTTCCTGGTTTCCGGCAATCTGCTGGCGGAGTCTCCTGCGGCAGCAGCAGTGGAAGGACAGCCGCTGGCCGCGAATGTGAAGCGGCTCATTTCTGCGCTGGATTACCTGGGGGCTCCTTTACCCGCGCCGCTGGTTCAAAAACTGAATACCGCCTGTGATCAGCGGGACGCAGCTGCGATTCAGAAATTACTCGATCCGGAAGTCTTGTGTCTCGTCTCCCTGAACCCGGAAGTGCGGACGAAAGTGGCCCGCGGACCAGCCGCCGCTGTGTTGCAGCAAGGGGGCTTTACGCCGTTTGTGGTGAAGGTGGTCAATCAGAGTACGGTGACCAGGCAGCTGCAGATCTCCAGTCCCCAGGCAGGCCCTGTCTATTCGGGAGGCGCATTGAGTTCGCTGAAGCGCCAGGCACAGCCGGAATTGAATCGGAATGAAACCAAAGACAGTAAGACCGATCGCTTCCTGGAAGTCGAACTGTTTCAGGCGAGTCCGATGACGGCCCAGCTGAGTGGTCTGGAAGTGGAATATGTGCTCGCTCTGATCTACTGCCACGAGTCAGGAAAACGGGAAGCCACGCTGGCTTTCGATGTGGGAGCGGGTACGCAGGATATTGGTTTTCGGGGTGAAGTGCCGGTCCTGTTTGATGTGCGTCCGGCTGTGCCCGTCCAACTTACCATCAAAGACTTTGACGGCAGACCCACCGCCGCGCGACTTCTGTTTCGCGATTCCCAGGGACACGTCTTTCCTCTGCAGGCCAAGCGGCTGGCACCCGATTTCTTTTTTCAACCCCAGATCTATCGACAGGATGGTGAGACCGTGATGCTGCCTGCTGGCGAACTGGAAATGGAGTATAGTCGCGGCCCGGAGTATCAACGGCTGACCCGGCGTGTCAAAATTTCAGCAGAGGCAGAGCAGACCCTGGAAGTGAATCTCAAACGCTGGGTAAATCCCCGCGAATTCGGTTTTTATTCCGGCGACCATCACATTCATGCAGCAGGCTGCTCTCATTATGATAACCCCACGAAAGGGGTTTCTCCGCAGGACATGTTCAACCAGGTCAAAGGAGAAGGCATGAATGTCGGCTGCGTTTTAACCTGGGGGCCCTGCTTTGATGTGCAACGTCAGTTTTTTTCTTCCACGGCTGATCGGGTGAGCGAACCTCTGACGCTGCTGAAATACGATCTGGAAATCAGCGGTTTCGGTTCTGCGGCTCTGGGGCATGTCTGTCTGCTCAACCTGCAGAATCAGACTTATCCGGGCACCCTGGGAACAACCACTGGCTGGCCCACCTGGACTGTGCCCGTGATGCGGTGGGCCAAACAGCAGGGGGGAGTGACCGGCTTTCCTCATTCCGCATTAAAAGTGAATCCCCCCTTCGCCGCGCAGCGGTTGATTGAAGACTTGGATCAGGACAAGTCAGGTTCATTAAGCGCACAGGAGGCGGCATCAGGACTCCTGCCGGCTGCATTTGAAACGATCGACGCAGATGGCAACAGCCAGCTGACAGGGGATGAATTAACGCAGGCCCTGGAGCAGGCCGCCGATCAGCTGCCGAACCTGGCGGTTCCCGAAATGAACGGGGGCGGTGCGATGGAAATCTGTGTCAGTACGGCGGAAGGGGTTTGTGACTTTATCAGTGCGATGGACACCGAACGGATTCCGGAATGGAACACCTGGTATCATATTTTAAACTGTGGTTTTCCGCTGAAGGTGAGCGGCGAAACCGATTTTCCCTGCATGAGCAGTCGGCGTGTCGGCCAGGGACGCGTCTATGTGCAACTGGGACAGCAGGATGAACTGGATTTCACACAGTGGTGCCACGGGATTCGGCAGGGGCGTGCTTATGTCTCTGACGGTTATGCGCATGCGCTGGAATTCCAGGTCAATGATGTAGCACCTGGTTTTGAAGACATTCAACTGAAGCAGCCAGGCAGGGTGAAGATCACAGCCAAAGTCGCCTTCGCTGCCGAAACTCCCAGGGCGGTCGCCTATGGTCTGCTTGATCCGCCTGAAGGCCGCCGGGCATCGGGTGATACGCGCGTGCTGCATGCGCCGCGTAATTCCGAATATGTAACTTCCGGTAATCGCCTCGTGGAAATCGTGATGAATGGCGCGGTGGTGGGGCAGCAGAGTGTTCCCGCTGACGGGGAAATTCATGCGCTGCAGTTTGAAGTGCCCGTAGAAACCAGCAGCTGGATTGCGTTACGGCAGTTTCCTCAGCTGCATACCAACCCGGTGAATGTCATCGTGGCGGAACAGCCGATTCGGGTCTCACGCGAAAGCGCGCTGTGGTGCGCCGAGACCATTAAGCTGCTCTGGAAAAATCGACATCTGAAAATTGCCGAGCCGGAGAGGAAGGCTGCCGAACAGACTTATCAGCGCGCCATAAAAGTGTATCAGCAGCGCGCGGAAGAAGCAGTGGATCATCGCTGATTACTTGCGACGATTCTGCACGCGTACGACGACTTTCTGACGTTGATCACGTAACCGCTGCAGGAATTTTTTTCCGCCAATCAGCATGCTCATGATAACGGCGATAATGATGAAGGGCATCACGTGAACCGGTTCTGTCAGATAATGCAGGATTCCGTTAGGGTTGACAGTTTCCCGGGCTCCGTGTCCCGGATGAGCAAACAATTGCGGGCACTGGACCAGGGTGAACAGCATTACCAGTGTCAGTTTGAATCGGTTCATTTCAAAACTCTTTCTGAATACAGAGATGGCAGTGTTTCACGCGGACTGCCCGGCCGCTTATTCTAGGAGAAACCAGTCTCAGACTCAAGTGCCGAAGTCGGAACTGGCGGCTCAGTTTTTCATTGTCGAGTGAGTATTTCGACGGCATCGGTATAATCCTCCCGCTCCGGTTAACCAGCTTCAATCCGTGGAACAGGCTTGATTCTGGTAAATGAGTGCACAGAGATCAGATGATTCAGCGGCGTACAGTCTGTCTCAGAAAAAGAAAAAAATCTCGGCAGATTGGCTGAAACGCTGACGACGGGACAGACCGATCGCATGGTTTGACAATAAAAAACGACCAGTCAAATCAGGAAATGACTGGTCGTCGCTGGCAGAGCCTGCTGTTCGCGTAGCAAACTATGATGTGAGATTATTCGAAGCTGGTCAGCTCGCCTCCACGGATACTCGACAGGGACTGGTAGACGGTCTTGTCAATGTTTTCTGAAATAAACCGCACGCGTCCATCCCCGAACAGAAACTGCGCGCCCCCCGTATGATGGCTGCTGAAGTCATCAAAATGGGAAGCCGGATCGTTGGGAACATGGTCGGTGGCACCCAGCACGCGGGCAAAGGTTTCTGCGCCTTCAGGAACCGCACCCACCCAGGTGGAATACCAGTCAGCGGTGGCATCGGTTTTGCGCTCACCGACAAACAGGGTCTGAGACAAGCCGTCAGTCACGTCGCGAAATCTGGTATTGCTGTTTTGATAAAATGTTCCGGAACTCTGACAGTTCGTTCCCGGTGCCACAATTTCGCAATCGTCCAGTTCTTCACTGCCGAACACGCCGATGTAGTTGGCGGTTGCCAGACGGATCAGAACCGTGCCCGGGCTGCCTTCTTCTTCCAGTTCGAATGTGTTGTCAGCAGGATCAGAAGGGCATCGAAAGGCAGGAAGCACGGTTTCAACCAGGCCCGTGGTTTGTATCGGGTCGTTAATATCCCGGCTGAAGTTGATCTGATTGTATAACGGACTCTGGTCCATGAAGGGCAGGATCATCGTTCCCCAGCCCCAGCCACTTCCATACTCCACATTGGCGCCGACACCGGGTTCCACACCAATCCAGCCGGAGGGAAGAACGCTGTGAGTCTCGTTGTAATTATGCAGCGCCAGTCCAATCTGTTTCAGATTGTTTTTGCAGGTACTGCGACGGGCCGCTTCGCGTGCCTGCTGGACAGCCGGCAGCAGTAAGGCAATCAGAATCGCAATAATGGCGATCACCACCAGAAGTTCAATCAGGGTAAATCCACGTCGTGCCGGCTTGATGCTCTTCATCACGCGACTCCAGGTTTTTTAACGGGTAGATAATCTGTGAGAAATTGACAATGCAGTCATTATTACATAACAGTTGCAGAAGTCAATGTCTAATGCAAGTAAATTGCAAAAGAGTATTGTGTGCGCGACTGGACCTTTTTCACGTATCTTCACAGCCGGAATGGAATATTAAGATCTACGTCGTCAGAAAGGGAACTGCTGGAAAGAACGGAAACCGAAGCGGATTTGTCTGTTTTTCGCAGGTTTCAAGCAAAATCAAGGGGAAAGCATTTCCTGAGTAACCAGTAAGTTGCCAGCAGGAGAACACCTGCCCGGGGTGGTCTGGTGACAGATGTGTGAGCTTCCCGTGCCGATGGCGTGCATTGTGAAAAATTTATGAAGGGATATCCGGTCGAGGCGGGGAGTCGGATTTCAAATTGAAGTGGGTGCAGTTAAGATGGATGACCGTAATCGCCTGTTCCCTGTTTGTAACCGTTCCCAGAGATTCGATGAATACACGCCTGTCCGAGTCGTATGCTTATTGCCAGCAGCTGGCAAAACAGACTGCGGGGAATTTCTACTATTCATTTCTGGCGCTGCAGAAAGAGCAGTTCCAGGCGATGTGCGTGCTGTACGCCTACATGCGCACGGTGGACGATCTGGGAGATCAGTCGGAGTTGAGTTCCGTCGACCGCGGAGACGCATTGCGAAGCTGGCGGGAGGCATTGCATCAGCTGCTCGAATATCAAAGCGATCCGGACGCGCCGCCCTACCATCCCTGTTTTCCGGCGCTGCGGGATGTGATAGAACGTTACCGCATCCCCCGTGAGTATTTCTTCGCGGTGATCATCGGCGTGGAGTCTGACCTGCAGCCGGTCACGTTCGCGACCTTTGAACAATTGCAGGAGTACTGTTACCACGTGGCGGGAGTGGTCGGATTATGCTGCATTCATATCTGGGGTTTTCACGATGAACGGGCACCCGCAGCCGGTGTCGAATGTGGCCTCGCGTTTCAATTGACGAATATTCTCCGCGATCTGGCAGAAGACATTCAGATGGGCCGCGTCTATTTACCCCGGGAAGATTTAGACCGCTTCGGATATTCGCGATCCGATATCGAGGCACAGGTTTATGATCAGCGTTTCCGCGAACTGATGCAGTTCCAGGTGGAACGTGCCCGCAGTTATTATCAGAGTTCGGAACGGCTGTTTGATTATCTCTCGCCGGAGGGGCAACGCATCCTCAAAGCAATGCATCGCATTTACGGCGGCATCCTCACGGAAATGGAACGCATGGACTATAACGTCTACGCCACCCGTTTCGGCCTGCCCCGCTGGCGCAAACTCCTGATCGCCGGCGAAGCCATCGTCGCCGCCCGCTGGTTTTCGTAGCGAGTCCTTAGCTACTTTCAGGTGATGCATAAAGGGGCCTCCTTTAATCTCCAAGGGCGAATACCATGGTGCTTTTTAAAGCCAGAATTCAATTATTTCAAAAAAGGGCAGAGCATCAAAAAGGCAGACTGCATCCTGCGTCCTCAGGATATTCACCTCAAATCAATTTTGATGAAACATTAATGGGTTGTATTATAGAATCAATAGAAGAGTATTTTCATCTCGAGAAAGAATATGACGTTGATGTAGTCATTCCTCTGGGAAAGAATATCTCTGTTGAATGGTACCAGTATGGAAACAGGTTCAAATTAAACGAGGGTGGTAGAATCGTGGGTGAAGGAGTGATCTCAGGGGAGGTTTGTTTTGACTGACATTTTTTCATCATGTCGGAAGAGAGCAGGAAACAGGCTTCATGGAAAAGTTCATTATAGATGTGTCATATTCACAGATCGCTGTGTTCAATAGCGAATTGGAGAATCCTTTCAATGACTGGACCGACCAGCACGTACTTCAAGGTTTCAGCTGGCGTGAAGAATCTGTTTCTTTCAAAACGCTGATCGATGCGGGACCGATGACAGTGGAAGTTCGAAAATCAGCAGAGCTGCCAATTCTAGATGGTATCAGAGCGATCACAGTACCATTTTATTGTCCAACTGGAAAGAAGATCGAGATTGCTTCCATTGCACAAGGGCATGTCGTCGGTATTGAGGGAGGTATATATCAACTTGTGTTTGAGGCAGGTTACTCTGATGATGAATGCTGGAGTCGATTTACGTTTATACCACACGGATCGCAAATACCGAAAATATTAATTGCGGATGCCGAAATCGATGCGACTAATGAATTGATCATGCATGCAGAACAGGCATGAGGTCAGCAGTCAATTCAATGAGCGATCATGTTGAAGCTTGAAAATTCTAAATCGACTCCCGTCTCCAGATAGGAATTCAATCGATGCCAGGCGAGCACGGCAACGAACGTGCGGTTCCTCTCGTGCAACGCGTCATGCCAGGTCTGACTCGAGATAACTGGTGGCAATTAATTCGATTCAGAAGAGTAAAGATGTCGAGTTCATTGCATGTTCAAACTGACACATTTGGTGCTTTCCACAATCGTTCGCCGTGGGTTGAATGTTAGATAAATCCCTGGTCAATAAAGCCTGTTTTCTGCACGGCTTAGTAAAAAGAGCGGGGTTGAGTTGGGGGATAGCAGGCATTACTGGACTCAATAAAATTTCTGTCTGGCCTCCTAAGTATCTGGATGGGATGGCTTTTTTTGAGAAATTTTCGCCGGAAGTCCCTTGAATTAGGCTGATGACCCCTTAAGCTCACCGTAGTGAGATTGAATCTCATTCCCAATTTGTAATTCCCTGCCAGCCTCCCGCAGCGCAAGCATCACCGGAATTGCTTCCTGACGACCCTCTGACCAAAGCTGGTCTGAGTCTGCGTTGTCGATTTTTTAAATCATCATCCGGAGGTATCAATGCCCTGTTCCCATTCATTTCGTACGCGCCGAGGGTTCACACTGATTGAACTGCTGGTGGTGATCGCGATTATTGCTATTCTGATTGCTTTATTGCTTCCCGCGGTCCAGCAGGCGCGTGAAGCGGCTCGGCGAACGCAGTGTAAGAACAATCTCAAACAGATTGGGTTGGCTTTACACAACTACGTGGGCACCCATCGTACTTTTCCTCTGGAAACCTATTACGGACAACGCGCCGATGGTTCTTATCACTACAGCAGCTGGATTCCTCAGATTCTGAGTTATTTCGATCAGGCAGCACTGGGGAATCTCTATGATCATGATTCCTCATTCTGGGATCTCAATAACCAGGATGCGATTGAAAAAAAACTCACACTCTTTGAATGTCCCTCCACACCTGGAGGAACTCAGATGACACCGGAATTACGAATGCGTCTTTCAAGCGGCTGGTCGATTGACTCCGATCGAGGAGCATTTACATCCGACTATGCGGGGCAGCGGGGCATTCATAGCAACTCTCACCAGGTTTATGTACCAGGGGCCGCTTCCGGCACCAATCTTGGTATCTTTGGAGGCGGTGGGACAGGCAAGCGATTTCGAGATATCCTCGACGGCACCTCGAACACGATTGTGGTGCATGAATCTGCTGGTCGATCACAATGGATTGCGAAGGATCGGACCACGGGAACGTTCGTCACGAATCCTCCCGAGTTTGGTGGGTGGTTTGATTACTGGGCTGGTCCCTGTGCCGGCTGGATGTATGGTTTTGAAGACGATGGTGTCACACGCTACGGGCCGAACTTTATCAATTCGACGAATAAGTGGGCCAATCCACTCTCCTTCCACACGGGGGGAGTGCAGGTCGCGCTCGCAGATGGCTCGGTCCGTTTTCTCAGCGAAAACATGAGTAACCTGACTTTTATTGCTCTCTGCACGTATGCCGGTGGAGAAGTTGTAGGTGAGTTCTAGAACGCGTCACATTTAACCATAGCGTCTCCCGATTTATGATACTCGATCCAAAAGGCCCAGGAGACGATACAGTAAAACTGGACACAGTCTAGAACGCGTTGATTCGTGATTCGTACAAGGCGTCCGCAGTGATTTCAGTGACGCACTTTTATATTCCTCTTTCAGTAATTCTTTTCCATTGTGTTTTCTGGAGTGATTTTGTGAAGTCGTCTGCATTCAGAGTTTCCTGTTGCATCACTTTTTTCAACCTGTTTCTATTCTGTGGTTGTGGGAACAGCGATGTTCGGCCTGACTTGCAGACTGTCGAAGGAAGACTGACCATCAATGGAGAACCTGCTGCAGGAGCCATGCTGGTGTTTTATCCTGCTCAAGGTGAGGAGTTTGATTCACGGGGAAGTCGGCCCCGGGCCAAGGTTGAGGAAAATGGTAATTTTCAAGTCACGACCTATCAAAGTGGCGATGGTGCGCCGGCAGGTGATTATCAGGTGGGAATCTTATGGTTCGATAATCCGGATTCCAGTACGCCCTGGAATAAACTGGGAAAACGATACGCAAACCCCCGGGAATCGGATATCACCGTTACGGTCGAAGAAGGAAATAATCAGCTGACACCAATCGAACTCGAAGATGTTCGCATTCTCAAGCGACCTGTGCGACGGCGTAAATCGCAAGACGCTGATCAAGTGGGTGAGTAACTCAGGCTGCTTACTGAGGCGGCTGTTATCCGCAATTATCAAATTTATATAAGAAGATATTCCATGCGAGACTTAATTTCAGATTCACTTTTTCATTTTGTTATTGGGCTTGCCTGCCTGATCACAGGAAGTTCGTCTCTTGCAGCGCATGACCATGCGGAGCATCAGGTCATCCGATCTGCCCAGAACGGGCTTTGGTCCTCTCCTGAAACCTGGGAAAGCGGCAAAGTTCCTGGTGCTGGTGCTCAGGTTTTAGTTCAGCGAGATCACCAGATCGTCTATGACCTGGATTCAAAAGAGGTGATTCGTGGAATTCAGATTTCAGGGAAACTGACATTCGCTTCCGATCGGAATACACGGCTCGAAGTTGGTTTAATTCGGATTGAACAACTCGATCACTACTGTGAAGATGGTTTCGATTGCCAGATGGTGGTCGAGTCGGATGCGGAAAACACAGGGGAAAAACTTTCAGCAGCAAAGCGTCTGCCGACTCTGGAAGTGGGACAACCTGATTCTCCACTGCCTGCTAAATATACGGCACTCATTCGCCTGCACTACATTGAGGGTATGAATAAAGAAACCTGTCCGGCAATCGTGTGCTGCGGCGGACGTATGGATTTCCATGGCGCACCGCTCGAACGTACCTGGGTCAAGCTGCCTTATCAAACCGCGAAAGTCGGAGAAGCGCGGATCGTGATGCCTTATCCACTGCCCGGCTGGAAAGTCGGCGACCGCATCATTCTCTCGGGAACCACCAGACAGTTTGGTTACATCGGTACCCGCCATCGAAAAGACGGGGACGACAACAGCGTTTCTGATAATCCGGCGACGGAAGAAAGAGTGATCACAAAAATGCGTCACTGGGGTGGCTTTGATTCAAAATTGCAGATCGTAAGTTTCGATAAACCGCTTAAGTTTGATCATCTGGGAAGTGGTGAATATCGGGCAGAAGTCGCCAATCTTTCCCGCAATGTGATTGTCGAATCTGCCGATCCGGACGGGGTTCGCGGGCATACGATGTATCACGCCGACTCAGCGGGAAGCATCAGCTACGCGGAGTTTCGGCATCTGGGCAAGCGAGATACACTCGGCAAGTACCCGATTCATTACCACCTGGTCGGCGATACAATGCGGGGCAGCAGCCTGGTCGGCCTGTCTGTCTGGGACAGTCACAATCGCTGGATCACCGTGCATGGCACGCAGTATCTCGTGGTAAAAGATTGTGTTGGCTACAAAAGCGTCGGCCACGGATATTTTCTGGAAGATGGAACCGAGGTCTATAATATTTTTGACCGGAATCTGGCGGTCCAGGCGTTGGGCGGCAAGCCGCTTCCCAAGCAGGTGTTGCCTTATGATATGAATCTTGGTTCCGGGTTCTGGTGGGCCAACAGTTTGAACACCTTCACCCGGAATGTCGCGGCAGAATGCGATGAGGACGGCTTCCGCTTTGAAGTGGTCGAGCGGAAAGATTTCAACCCGTTACTGCCGATTCTGCAAAAAGACGGATCAACAAAAGAGGTCGATATCCGCACCCTGCCATTCGTTCGATTCGATGGAAACGAAGCGCACTGCCAGCGACTGTTTGCCATCAATCTGGGTGGGTTTGCCGGCGGGAAATTCAACAAGGAAGACAGCGATGTGGAAGGCATTGGGCCCGATTATCAGCATCCGTTCCTGTTGCGAAACACAAAGGTCTGGGACGCGCACTGGGCCTTTCATTGCGGGTCACCCTGTGTGCGGCTGGAAGATTTCGACATGCATGATTGTGCTTATGGATTGTGGCGTTGTGTCATGCACCGTCATGAGCATCGTCGCTTGTCATTTTCCGAAGTTAATACCACGGTCTTCTTCCCCCGTGCCGCCGGTGATTCGAACTATTCGTATTCCCTTAAAGATTATTTCGACCTGGAGCCCAAAGATGATCTGCCGCCCGTTTCGGTCATCACCAGGGTTGAAACAATGCCATCCGGACAAATTCGTGTTCGCGGTGTGACCTCGGATAATTACGACGTGAAACAGGTTCTCGTCAACGATCAACCAGTAAGTCCCACCGCAGACAACTTTCAAGAGTGGGAAGTCGTTCTCCCCGGTCCCGCTTCCGGCCACTCGCGTCTGATAACCTCAGCAGAAGATGTGAATGGAAACAAAGAATTGATGCCGCATCAAGTGGACTATTTTCACGACACGGTTTCTCCAGGAAGCCAGCTCAGTAAAAAATGAGGCGATACAGGTGTCGGGAACTGATAAAAAAGTCCCGACACCTATTAATCAAATCTGTCCGTTGCTTTCAGTGCTGTTAAGGTTTGAGAGTCACGCCAGCGCCGGTCACGGCGACCCAGGAATCGGCCCTGGTTGGTTCTGTTGCGATCACCCAGATTTGTGCCTCTCCCTTTTTCAGCATCCAGGTACGGAACACCGGCGCTTCGATCGGTGGCACGACGCTCCAGCCAGTCGCGATGAGTGCTTCCACCGCCGCGCCGGCAATCGCGTTTGCCGTGCCACGCTTGACCTGCATCCGCAGAGTATAAGGTTTGTCCTGCTGAACGGCGAGACTGTTTGCCGTCACGACAGGCACTTCCGGTTTATCCCCCGGTCGATATGTCGCTTTTCTCCCTGCTTCCGCATAGTCACGCAGATCGACTTCGGCGACTTCTGCTGCGGTCTGATGGTCGATCCGCGCACGTGTGAGTCCCTCAAATTCGCTCGTGGTGACTGTGATCATCTCCTGGTCCGGTTTCCGAAAGATCGTGACTTTTTTCCAGTCGATGGTAAGCGGCTCGTCGGTGGTTGCTTTCCAGCCTGCAGCGGCCAGCGCCTTGCGATAAAAACCGGCCACATCCTGGGGACTGGATTTCGTATCGAACGTCACTTCGGTCGTCATATCCGTGTAGCGAAAATCGATGGCGTCGGGGAACGCGGGCAGATCGAGGGACAGCAGATTGCTCGTAAACGTGATTGCTGTTTTTCCTCCCTGGCCTGGCGCACTCATGATGTTGACCAGAACCTGCACCGCATTCTGTCGATAGTAGGCTGTGGTGCCCGCCCCGCCATATGGCATCCAGCCTGCTTTTAACATCAGCGCCCGACACTGTTCCGCGGTCTCTTTCACGGGGGCATCGGTGGTGTACATCACGGTCGCCGGAAAGGCAAAGACCTGTTTCGCTCCCTCAGGGACCGGCAGGGACGTTAAAGCTACATTGCCGAATCGGGCAAAGGTGACGCTGAGTGGTGAATCGGGAGCAGGTTGCATGAGCGACAGATTCAAATGAAAATCGCCGTGTGTGAAATCGGCGCCGGCGAACTGTCCTTCGCGGCGGCTGCCGGCCACTTCTTTCCAGCCTCGTTTCGTCAGTTCCTGCACGTTGAAGTCAAGAATTTCTTGCGAAGGTTTTTCGACAGCGTAACTCAGAGTCGCCATGCGGCGCGGCCCCTGTGATTTGGCGCCGGCGGGTAAGGGAAAGGTCTCCAGGTCGAGAACCTTTTCTGCTTCTGCCAGCGTCGCCGGGGTGACTGCTTTGGCGGACGGTTTGGATTCGGTTTTCGCCGTGACCTGTTTTGTATCCTGCGCGGCGGCCTGTTCTGTCCCTGGGACAGCGGCTGTTTCTGTTTCCTGTTTCGCAGTCTTCTCGGGAGGTTTGGCGGGCGCAGCTGACGAACAGCCGACTCCGTTTATGACGAGGATTAAGACCAGGCCAAATCCAATAACGGAACTGAGACGGGGGACTCGCATATCACAGGTACTCCAACAGGTGATTCTGGATCGGTAAACTTTCGCGATCGCGTTCTCAGTCGGTGTCTCAGCGAGTCATTCTCCGGGAAGCGGGGGAAAGAGATGTCTGTTATTTTACCGATCATCATCTGGAAAATTCCAGCTCGGAATCACCGGGAAACGAACGGCCATCAGCAGCGTCTGTCGCGAATACCTCGGCAGCGGATTTTCGATGTTTGACCTGTCACCGTTCCTCTGTGGGCTGTTTTAGGCTTGTGATAGGTAGTGAACATGGTCAGAATGTGATTCTGAGGAGAATTTTCGTGATTCACACACTGGTTCGTCCATGCCGATGTTGTGATTTCGCCGTCAGGTTGGAGATCGTATGGGGTGGCTGTGAACGCAGCGAAATTCCAGATTAGAGTCAATCAGCGCATCATTGAGCATCAACGACAACAGGAAATCGGGCTGCGGATATGAGTGACAAACCTTTGGATGCTGACGGCCAGAGTTTGAATATCGATCAGTTGATCGCTGATTTCAAAGCTCGCACCGACGCTGGTGAACCGTTCCCCTTTGAGAAATTGATCGCGGCGCATCCCGAGCATACGGATGAACTCACACAGTATTTCAAACAGTGGAATGAGTTGGAAGCTTCCCCGCAGCCTGACAAAGCGGGAGCCGAGGAGTCGTCAGCGGGAACCAGCGAGCCCGTCAAACTCTCATTCGAAGATGCGACCGCTCATACGATGGTCCAGGTGACAGGTGATTCCGAATCGTCGTTGACCCAGGCTTATGATCAGTCAGAAAATGCCTCAGCGACCAGCGTTGAGGTCTCCGAATCTTTTGGTCGTTACGCGATTCAAAAGGTGCTCGGGCAGGGAGCGATGGGCGCTGTCTATCTTGCGAAAGATACGCAGCTGGATCGTGATGTGGCTCTGAAAATCCCCAAGTTCGGTGACGGGAACGGTGTTGATGAAGAAGAACTGCTCGCACGCTTCTATCGCGAGGCCCGCGCAGCAGCGACGCTGCGCAGTCCCAATATCTGTCCGGTCTATGATGTCGGCGAAATCGACGGTCAGCACTATATCACGATGGCGTTCATTGAAGGCCGACCGCTGAAGGATTATACGAAGTCGAAGAAAACTCATTCCGAAAAGCAGATAATCACCACGATTCGCAAGCTCGCTCTGGGGCTGGCAGAAGCACACGAAATTGGTGTGATTCACCGCGATCTGAAACCCGCCAATATCATGGTCGATCTGAAAGGCGAGCCGGTCGTCATGGACTTTGGTCTCGCGCGTCGCAGTTCCAGTGATGATGTGCAGGTCACACAAAGTGGAGCCATCATCGGGACACCAGCATACATGGCCCCCGAGCAGGTGGAGGGTGACCAGGCAGCCATTGATCAACGGGTCGATATCTATGCCCTGGGCATCATCATGTATGAACTGATTACCGGCGAGATGCCGTTCAAGGGCAACCTGATGGCGCTGCTGCAACAGATTGCGCTCAACAACCCGACGAAGCCTTCCGAATTGCGTCCCGATATTGATCCGCGTCTGGAGGCCATCTGTCTGAAAATGATCGCCGGTGACCAGGCGCAGCGTTACCTGTCCATGACGGAGGTCGCGACTGATTTACAGGAGGTTCTCCGCAACCCGGACGAAAGACACCGGCAGGCACAGGCCGGAAAAAAAGGGCCGAAGCCGAAATCACTTCCCATGGCAAAAGAAGAATCGAACCCGGCTCTGATCTCGATTGACCGCTCCAAATCCTCGGCGGACAGGCTGCGTACGAAGCAGGGGAAGAAGTCATCGTCAACTGGCAAGGCAACTGCGGTTTCAAAATCAAAATCATCCGGGCCGTCCAAGAAACTGCTGATCGCTGGCGGAATTGGAGGACTGTTGTTGCTGCTGGTAGTTGTTTCTTTCATCCTTCCCGGCAAACAGGATGAGCAAATTGCAGCCGCCGATTCGGTAAGCGCAGCCGATAAGGAAGTCCAGGCTCCTGTTGAGACAGTGGTAAAGACAAAGTCTTCCTCTCCTCCGCCTCTGGCAGATGCCCCTTTTGATTCAGCTGTGGCGAAGCAGAACCCCGAGAGAAATGATGCACTGTACTTCAATGGAAGAACGAGTCGAGTCGAAGTTCCTGGCTTCCAACTTTCCGGCTCCCCACCGCTGACACTTGAAGGATGGCTGACGCCTTCTGCAAAGTCGACATCCAATGCCATTTTGTTCTATGGCGGCACGTTAGATTCTTTGACCATTCAAGTGGGCGGGATTCGCCGCTGGGAATTTGGTGGCAGGCAGGCAAGCACCAATCGCCGGGTCGAAGTTTTTGGCCCGCAGATCAAAGAGTGGGAAACGCGAACGCACGTTGCAGGCCAATGGGATGGCAAATCACTCCAACTCTTCATCGATGGGAAACCTGTCAAACGGAAGGATAACACGGGGAGCTTTTCTCCGCAGGGGATACTCGAAATTGGTGGTCATAATGGTTCTCGGTTTAAAGGCAAAATCGATGAAATCCGCATCTCAAACACACTGCGATACAATACGGAATTTACACCACCAGACGAATTTACCAATGATCAACACACCCTCTCCTTATACCACTTTAATGAAGGCTCCGGCGACATCCTGAAAGATTCTTCCGGCAACGGGCACGACGGGAAAATCATCGATGCGAAGTGGGTACGAATCAAGAACAACTCTGCGGAAAAGCCGCTTGCCGAAATGCTGACTTCCGACGAGTATGAATGGACCGAACCGGTCAACCTGGGGCCCAATGTCAATAGCGAAAAAAACGACGTCTATCCAACCCTCTCGGCCGATGGACTGTCTCTGATATTTACCTCCGCGCGCGTCAAAAACGAAAGACTGTATATGTGCCGCCGTGCGAGTGTCAATGATGCCTGGGGCCCGCCCGAAGCACTGGTCGAAACCTATATCAGTCAACACGATCAGATTTCACCCTGGCTCAGTACTGATGGTCTGACGCTGCTGTTTGGTAATAAGCCCGTTGACAGCGATAACGTCAACATCTTCCAGACGCGGCGGGCCACACGCGATGCTCCCTGGGATACGCCGATTGATCTCGGCTCCCCCCTCAATTCAGACAAAGTGGATGGAGGCGGAGCGCTAACGCCCGACGGACTGACGATGTACCTGTCTTCGAAGCGTCCAGGCGCTCAATTCCGTGATCTGTACCGAGCCCGGCGAGCTGCTCTGGATGCTCCCTGGCAGGAGCCGCTGCTTCTGGGACGAGAGATTAATCTGGCAGGGGAAGAAAAGTCTCCGCAGCTGTTGGCTGATGGAAAATCATTGATGTACATAAGCTGTGATGGCAGGAAGTGCCAGCTGATGCTCGCCCAGCCAGTTGCAGACGGAAGTTTTCACGTGCAAGCCCTCGAGTCTCCGATCGGCAGGATCTTCGGCAAGATCTCCTTCTGCCTGAGTACCGACGGCAAGACCCTCATTTTTGACAGCAGGCGTGCCGCTGGGCTGGGAGGGCTGGATCTGTGGATGAGCCGCCGCGTGCCGCGACAGGGGCAGGATAAGAAAAGCATCCCGCCACCCGCCGTCGCTCCGTTCGATGCGGTGCAGGCCAAGGCACATCAAGAAGCATGGGCGGACTATCTTGGTCTGCCGATTGAGAAAGAAATCGAACTGCCTGGCGGCGAGAAGATGGCTTTCGTGCTCATTCCACCTGGTGAATTCATGATGGGGGCAGGCGAACAAGAGAAAACCAGATTCCTCGAAGAAGCGATTGCATCAGATGATAAATTCTCTATCCAGCGAATTCCCTTGGAAGGACCGCTGCATCGAGTTCGAATTACGCGACCATTCTACCTGGGAGCTTCCGAGGTAACGCAGTCGCAGTGGCAGACGGTAGTCGGCACCAATCCTTCGAAGTTTGCCGGTAATCCGACTCATCCTGTTGAAACGGTGAGCTGGGATGACACTCAGTTGTTTTTCGCCAAATTGAACAAGGACTCAACCGACCAGTCCCTGAAATTTGCTTTACCCACAGAAGCACAATGGGAATACGCCTGTCGCGCGGGAACGGCAACCCTGTGGTATTGTGGTGACGATGATGAGGACCTGTCGCAGTTTGCGTGGTATTCCAAAAACAGCCGCTCAATAACACAGCCGACAGGGCAGCTGAAACCAAATGCGTTCGGACTGTACGATATGCATGGAAACGTGCTCGAGTGGTGTAGTGACAAGTTTCAGAGAAGTAGGGACGATTACTCCATAAACTCATCTATCGATGATCCAGTCGGTGTCGCTTCGGGACCTGGTCGCGTGAATCGTGGCGGAGCTTATATCCTCTCTACATCTCGCCAGCGATCAGCGCATCGCAATTTCGAACTGCAGGATCGCAGTTTTCCTATCATCGGATTTCGGGCGGCAATGACGATCGACATGGCGAAGTCGGCGAAAGTGGACCACGATTCGAGTCAGACAATCGACCTGCTGGCTGATCTCGTACCAACGACATGGAATTCGGAGGACATGAAATGGCAGATGCAGGATGGAATCCTTACCGGCAGCAGCACTGCATCCAGGAAGAGAAAGGATTGGGTCGGTGCGAAGTTTCCACAGGAAATCGGCGGTGATTTTGACTTCGAACTGGAGTTGAAGCAATCGGGCTTCGCTCCGTTGCAGATTGACTTACCGCTGGGCGATAAGCAGGCGATCCGCCTGCATCTAGGCGGACTCGGCAGTGCGCTCATGGTAATCGATGGAAAGGAAGATCGAGACGCTGCTCCACAGCACAGCAACAAGGACGCCAAATTGAAAAGAGACGTCTGGCAGAGATTGACTGCGAAAGTCCGCCACCAGGGGGAAAACGTCAGCATCGATGTTGCCCTGGACGGAGTCCGCGTCGGTCAATTCTCTGGACTTCGTTCGCGCATTTCGTTTCCCAAATGGGTCAAACCAGATCCAGTCCATGTCAAGTTCGCGGGAACCGGCCACAACCAACTTCAACTGGAATTTCGCCGGGCTGTTGTCGGCATCGATCCCCTTGCGGCAATAGAGATTGAGAAAACGAAGCCAAAGTAGGCACAGTCATTCGCTGCCGGGTGTATGTTCTTACTGTTGAGCATCCTTCATCAGCTGCAGAGCATTAGCCTCGGTTATTGATGCGATCGTAGAAACCGCGGCTAACGTCATGCGGCTGATTCTCCTTACTCAAACGTCAGCGTGACTTTGTCAATCATTGGCTTCGACTTGTTGGCGGTAGTGTCTTTCAGCTTCAGTTCGAATCCGAATCCAGTGCCGGCGGGCAGGTCTTTCAGGTCGAGCTTCGCAAGCGTATTTTTGACGTGCTTCGAAAGCCCTGGCGTGTAATCATAGGTCTCTTTGACTTCGGTCCAGTCGGTCCACTGGTCGAGTTTGCCGTCGTTGTCGGTATCGACGCCGGCGCGGACTTCCACCTGTTCTACCCACGGGCCGGGGCTGACATAGTCAGTCTGCTGCTGTGTGAACAGGTAGAAGCGACCTTCCGCGAAGCCGATGTCGGGGTCCGGGTGTCCTTCCCCGATCTTGTCGCACCAGGAGTAAGGTCCATCAATGTTCGGACTCGTGAACCAGCCAACGCTCATGTGTCCGCCACCCGCGGGATCGTAATCGCCGAACAGGTAGTATTGTGAGCCGACACAGATGGGGGCCCAGTCGCCATACGCTTCCTGCTCGGGTTCGTGCACGTTGTACTTGCCGATGTTGGTATTCCAGTCGGGATGCTGCAGCCAGTGCGGGTGTTTGTATTCGGCGATCTTGCCGGTGTCTTTCGTACGATTGTCGACCGGAGGCGCGAGGAACTTCCAGTCTTTGACGCCATCCTCGCTGACAGCATGCGCGGCGAGGGGGGAATCCCACGCGCGTTTACTGGCATTGATGGGGCTCCAGTCTTCGAGGATCACGTGGAAGCGACCTTCTTTGTCACGGATGAAGCCGGCGTCGGAGCCGTGCGAAGGATCTTTGACCGCCAGCCCCATGTTCTTGCCGGGTTTGCCGTCGGTGAGATCTTCGTCGATGTAGACATGCGGGTCCTGGTCGTTGGGGTAGTCGTAGTAGATATAGACCTTGCCGTCTTTATACTCGGCACTGGTCACCCAGCGGGAAAAATCTTCAGTGACCGGACCATGATGCACCCAGTTGACCATGTCGCGGCTCTGCCAGGCATGATATCCGCCGCGCCCCTTTTCCAGCCCACCCGTCGCATCGAACTGATGTTTCCAGGGAGTGGTCTGCAGTTTCACGTCAAAACCGTCGAGCGTTGCGGGTTCTGCTTTGAAACCCTGCTTTTTCTTGACGCCGCCATAGCGACCGAAGACCCAGTAATTGTGAGGTCCGATCGCCAGAAAGACGGGGGCGTCCTGCAGGTTGACCGGACCCAGGTTGGCAACCGGTTCCCAGTTCTGCCAGACCGGGGATTGATCGACGGTGATCGATTGCGCTTTCTGTTTCTGTTTAAAGCGTTTGATTCTGCTGGTGAAGGTGGCGACTTTATCAGTTGGTATCGCGGTCCCTTCTTTGATTTCCAACTGCGTCTGTTTCTCCGTCGCGTCCGTCCAATCGTCCTGGGAATCGATGAGCCAGTCATCGGCTGCGAAAGCGGAGGTGGTGGCGAAAGTGACAGACAGGATCAAGAGGAAGCATGCTCTCATCAAATTCATCAGTCTGGTTTCCGGGTGTGTTGAGGGCTTTGTATGGCGGATTGAGGACACTCTTCAGGTTAGCCTGACCACTGGCAGATTGCAACGTGTGACTTGTGTGTCTGTGCATTCGCCGTTGTGATGGCCTGGCAGACAGGTTAAAATCAGAAATGCTGTCCGGTATTTCACGGTTCAAGTCTCTTGTAATCAGGCAGAAATCCGATGAATGATTCCTCACCAGATGCTTCGAATGATGAGAGTTCGACAGAGACAACTGAAATTGGTTTGTCCAGGCTCAGATGGTTTCTGGCAGGAGCGGCGGTGGGTGCTTCCATTCCGATCACACTGGCCGTCTATCTTTTTCAACAATTCTCAGCCTACACTGCCACTTTACCTCCCGGAACCGCAGTGTGTGGGATGCCATTACTCCTCCCCTGGGCATTGTTATTGATTGTGGCTCCGATCTTGGGACTCCTTGGAGGCGGTGCTGGCCTGCTGCTCGTTGAGATCAAGCAACGAAAAAGCTAGAATTAAAGACGCTTTCCCATTCCTGAACGAGACTCATCAAAGAGGTTTCTGCCATGTTGCGTGCCCTGCTGTCTGTGATCATGTTCCTTCTGATCGTGTAGCCGGCTATTTCTGCCGAGCTTAAAAAACCGAACATCCTGTTCATTCTGGTCGATGATCTGGGCAAGGAATGGATGGGGTGCTACGGCGAAGAGTGGATGCAGCTTCCCGCGATTGACGAGTTGGCGGCGACCGGGATGAAATTCAATAACGCGTGGTGCATGCCCCAATGCACGCCGACGCGAGTGACGCTGCTGACCGGGCAGTACCCGTTTCGGCATGGTTGGACCAATCACTGGGATGTGCCGCGCTGGGGGGCGGGCGCTCATTTCGATCCGCAGCAGAACACGACGTTTGCGAATGTGCTGCGTGATGCGGGTTACAAAACGTGTGCCGCGGGGAAGTGGCAGATCGATGATTTTCGCGTGGAACCCAATGCGATGCAGGAGGCCGGCTTTGATGACTGGTGCATGTGGACCGGCTATGAAACACAGAACCCGCCGAGTGCGAATCGCTACTGGGACCCTTATATCAACATCAAAGGGAAGGGGAGCCAGAGCTACCCCGGCCAGTTCGGCCCCGATATTTTCTGCGACTACCTGATCGACTTCATCGGCAAACACAAAGACGAACCGATGCTGCTGTATTACCCGATGGTTTTGACGCACACTCCTTTTACAACGACGCCTGACTACAAAGACAAAAAAGACAAGTCGAGCCTGTTACCGGTGATGGTACGCTATGCCGACAAACTGGTGGGCCGACTGATTACAGCACTGGACGAAGCGGGTATCCGCGAGAACACGATCATCGTCTTCACCACAGACAACGGTACCGCCGGCCAGAGCAACATTAAATTTCGCGGCCGCTTTGTGCGGGGTGGCAAAACGAAAATGACGGAACACAACGGGACCGCGATGCCGTTTATAGTCAATTGTCCGGGAACCGTTCCCGGCGGCGTGGAGACCGACGCGCTGATTGACTTCACCGACATTCTTCCCACGTTTGCGGAACTGGGAGGTGGCAAGCTGCCTGCCAGTCGCGTGGTGGATGGAAAGTCGTTCGTGCCGCTGATCCTGGGCAATACACAAGAGGGACCACGGGAGTGGATTCTCTCGATGGGAGGCGGCCCGGCTGCTTTGCGTAATGGGCGCGTGCAACCTGCGCTGGATTACGATGATCGCGTGATCCGCGACAAATACTATAAACTGTGGATCGACTCAAACCGAAAGCCGAGCAAACTGTTTAAGATCACCGGAGACCAGTGGGAAGAGCAGAACCTGATTAATTCATCCAACCCGAAAGACCAGACAGCGCTGGAACGGCTGACTGCGATTGCAGCACAATTTCCCGCGAAAGACGGGGCGCCGATTTACAAAAAGAACCCGCCTCAAAAGTGGGACCAGAAACCGGGCATTCCGGGAGAGGGAAAACAGCAGAAGAGGAAGCGGAAAACGAAGCAGTAGTCGCCGTTGATTTGCTGCTGCCACGAAAAGCACAAATCATTTGCTGACTCCGGCAGTAATTGAAATTCAGTCGTACCAGCCTGTAAAACGCAAGCATTCCATCAGTAACAACAGGGCACTCAGGATGACTCCCAGAACGGGTATGTAGAGGGGATATTGTACTCCCGCCGTCTGAGATGGGTTTGCGTTGCGTTTCAGCTTGATTAACGCGGCATTCACCATGATAAACACGCACAGCATTACAAAGCTGGTGCCGCGTGCCAGGGATTCGATCGGGAATCCTAACGCCAGAACCAGCACTGTCACCGTGGTGACTCCCGTGGCCCAGAGTGGGGTCTGTGTTCGGAGATGGACGGCTCCCAGGATTTTCGGCGCGAATCCCTGTCGTCCCATTCCGTACAGGACGCGCGAGGCCATGACCACTTGAACCATCACGCCATTAAGTACCGCCACCAGACTGATGAGACTGATCAGCCAGGCGGGGATCAGGCCGTGATGCCTGACGATATCGGTAAAGGGCGCCTGACTGTTGATCAGCTTTTCCATTGGCAGCGTCAACACGGCTACCAGTGCTACCAGAAGATAGAGCGTGGTGGTAATCACCAGTGCCAGGATAATCGCCTTCGGCAGTGTTTTTTCTACGTCCCTGACTTCCTCGGCCATATTCACCATGTCTTCAAAACCAATGAAGGCATAAAAGGCCAGGAAGCTGCCAGAGACAATAGTGATCATGACTCCCGGATCAAAGGGAGGTACGAGTTCCGAAAGCTGCCGGGGAGCGGAGATCAGTTCACCGGCACCGCCGACAATGACGAATACGACGCCGGCCAGTTCAACGAACGTGATGGCAACGACAACTCCCACGGCTGCATCCACTCCCAGAGCCGCCAGCACTCCCACTGACAGCACAAGTATGGTGATCGACCACACACTTTGAATTTCGATAAACTCGTTAAGGTAACCTGCGAAGCCTCTGGAGATCGTCGCGGCTGAAACAATTCCCGTTGTCAAAACCGCGATTCCCATCAGGATCGAAAGGGATTTCCGGTGGAAGGCCGCGTTGACATAAGCGACTTCCCCGGCACTGACCGGCAGTCGGCTCGACAGTTCCGCATAGGAAAGGGCGCTGAAGCTCACAATGATTGCGGAAACCAGAAATGCCAGCGGCGCGTACATCCCTGCCGACCCGGCAATCTTGCTGATCAGCACATAGATGCCGGCCCCCAACATCGTCCCCACGCCATACAGGACAAGCTTCCACAGACTGAGGGAACGTTTCAGGGTGACCATGTTGTGAGGTGAATCGGCGTTTTCTTCCATGTCAGATTTTCCGTCCGTTTTCGCGGAACTCAGCATTGATACTCATTTTTAAACGACGAAACGCATGAAGTACACGATTTTTTTCTATTTATCGGGCTGTAGACAGATTCGATCCGGCACACGAATTCTCATAATCTGTTCAGGAAGTGTTTGATCTCTGAATCCGCGGGTCCGTATAATCGAGCAATGACAAATCGCAGAACCTTCATCAAATCGGCAGCGGGGCTGGGTGCTTCGCTTTCACTGTTCGCTCACTTCAAGGCGCGTGCGCAGGAGAGACCCGCAGCCCGTCGCCCCCTGATCCTCTGCAGCCGCGGAGAGGCGTGGGCCGAGAAGGTGCTCCGGCCCGGCTGGGATGTGCTGGAAGCGGGAGGCGATATTCTCGATGCGGTCGAGAAATCAGCCCAGGTGACCGAACTGGATCCCGAAGATCAGTCCGTCGGGTATGGCGGACTGCCGAACGAAAACGGGGTGGTGCAACTCGATGCGTCCTTCATGGATGGCCGAACGCACAACTGTGGGTCGGTCGGGGCACTGGAGAATATCAAGACGCCGTCATCGGTGGCGCGACTCGTGATGGAGCGTACCGATCACATTCACCTCGTTGGCGAAGGCGCCCGCCAGTTTGCCCGGGCGCACGGCTTTAAGGAAGAGAATCTGCTCACTGAAAAATCGCGAAAGATGTGGCTCCGCTGGAAGGAGAACCTGAGCGACAAAGACGACTGGCTGCCACCGAAAGACGGGGATTACGATCTGGAGAAACGGCCGACCGGCACCATCAATATTCTGGCACTGGACAGCAAGGGCGACCTGGCGGGCTGCACGACGACCTCGGGCCTGTTCGGGAAACTGCCGGGCCGGATTGGTGATTCCCCCATCATCGGCGCGGGGCTGTACGTTGATAACGAAGTCGGAGCGGCGGGCGCAACGGGGCGGGGTGAAGAAATCCTGCGGACCTGTGGCAGCTTTTTTGTTGTCGAACAGATGCGGGCGGGAAAAAGTCCCCGTGAAGCGTGCGAGGCGCTCTGCCAGCGAATTGTGAAGATCAACGGCGGCGCGGACAAGATCGACTTCAACGACAAGATTGTGGCCATCAATAAAAACGGCGAAGCCGGCTGTGCGGCCATTCGTGGCTCGAAAAACAAGCCCCCCCAGGCCGCCATCATTACCGCAGCGGGGATAGAAATCATCGAAGGAACCTACCTGATCGAAGTCAGTTAATTCATTGACGGAAATTTTCCATCGATCGGCTGCAGTGTGCAGTTTCAGTCAGTCTCTCAGTAAATGCCCTGTTTCCCGGTTCCTCGCTCGATTAGTGATTTAAAGGTCATCTTGTCACAGTTATGTCTCGATGGTGACCCGTTTTCAAAAAGTGCAAAAAATTGATTTTTGCCTTCAATTAGAATTGCATTTTGCGCTGATAATGCAGATGCTGAGACTCAATCTCAATGAATTCTCTACGCCAGCCAGCCACTTTGCCAGCAAGCACCTCATTCAATCCTTACAGTAAAGAGGTATTTTGATGGCATATTGCTTTCTTCACCCGATGTCTTCTGCTGGAAAAAACGGTCGGGCATGCGTTTCCCGAATTTCATTCCCGGTACATTTCAAAGCAGCTTTCCTGCAGCGTTTTGAATCGACATGCCTCCTGCATTCCCAAATTTAATCAGGGGGATCTGAATCATGTATGCTACCGATGAAAATTTGGACAAACTGACGCGTTGTTACGAAACAGAACGCTGGGATGAAGGGCTCTGCCTGTCTCAATCGCTGCTGAAACAGTTTCCGCACGATGGTCGCGTGTGGGAATTGAGCGGACTGCTGTTTCGCGAACTGACCAGCTTCAAACTGGCGCAGAGCGCACTGGAGACAGCCACGACTTTAATTCCTCTGTCAGACCGCGCGCAGCTGGCACTGGCCGACTGTTATCTGCACTTCGATCAGAGACAGCTGGCGGAAGAGATGTTTCAATTTCTGCATGAGAAAGAGAACACGTCTCCCCAATTGCGTGCTGCAGTCAGATCTCGTCTGCAGAAACTCTCTGACAGAGCGCATCAGAGAGAATATCAGGATCAGGCAGAAGTACCCCGCCCGCAGCTGACTGCCGAGCATCATTATAACCTGGCGCATTCGATGGGCTTTCTGGGTTATCCCCCGGAATGCGTCGAACAGGAAATCCTGCGTGCGATTGAACTGGCGCCGGACTGCCTGGAATACCGCATCGGCCTGGCAGGCTTTCTCAGCCAGATACATCGGGCCGAAGAAGGTTATCAGTATGTCGCCAGTCTGTCGTTAAGAGAAATTTCACGCCTGGAGTGTGAATGTTGTCTCGAGCGGCTGGTTAAAGTCTTTCATGCCGGCGGCGATCACCGGCGTCTGCTCGCCTGCATGGACAGAGTGGAAGAAGTAAAACGTGCTCAGAGAAAAAGGAAGTGTGTTAATAATGATGAAGAGTGAAAGTCCCATCAAGTCGGCGCCTGTCAGCAAGCCTTATTATGTGAAACTGCAGCAGGGAGTGGTCGGCTATGAATCGTGTCAGGGAAAAACCGGGCTCATCCGCTCAGTCCGCGCCGATGGATTCCTGGAAGTGGATTTCTCCTGTTCCGGCGAAGAGAGTCTTGTCTGTCTGGATGCGTATCTTGTGGAAGAATGTCCGCCGCCCCATTTAGAAACAGACGGGAGGATTTTATGAATCTGTGGCAACTGTTCGTGGTTCATGTCGTTCTGTTTTTCGCGGTGGGTTTGCTGTTGGCACTGTTGCTGGCACTGAACCAGATCCTGTATCGAATCCGTGCCTTGTGGCGCCGCGCGGAAGCCATACCGAAACTACATCAGAGTCTGTCGGGAAAAATGCCTCAACCCTTCAGGAGCCATGCCAGCCACTGAAATTCGAATCTGTTCTCTGCAGTAGTGAAATCAAAACAGAAGAATCAACCACGGATTCTTTTCCAAGTTCAAATTCAACTATCGAAGGCTTTGAAGTTATGACTGACTCAGGAAATGCAGTGAGTACTTATCGAATCAGCGTGGGAATCCTGGCGCTGGTCCTGTTCCTGGCAGCGTCCCCTCTGGCGCAGGCGGGCAAGCCACTGCAGAAGAAATCAAAGCAGGAAACCAATTCCGCGCCGCAGGCCGACACAGACAGCAAACGGGCGGTCCTGCATCAACCATTGCCCGAGCCCTTAACCAGTTTTGGAGCGGCCGTGCTGGGAGATTATCTGTACGTCTTCAGCGGCCACGATGGCGATGCCCACGGCGAAGGCAGCGACCTGCTGGCGGATCACTTTCGGCGAATCAAAGTGGATGACCCACAGGCACACTGGGAAGAACTGGCGAAACATCATCCCGCCCAAAGTACGGCGCTGGTGACCGACGGAAAATATCTTTACCGGATTGGCGGTCTTTCATTTTTGAACTCCAGTGGCGAAGAGACCAACTTTAATTCCACACAGTTTTTCTCTCGATATGACGTAGATACAGACGCGTGGACGGAACTGGCACCGTTGCCCGAGCCGCGTTCCTCACTCGATGCCGCCGTACTGGGGCGATCGATTTATGTGGCAGGAGGCTGGAATCTGCAGGGAGAATCCTCGCGGGATGCACCCTGGCATGCAGACATCCTCCGATTTGACCTGGATCAGCCTGAAGCGGGCTGGCAGACGATCAAGGGACCCGGTTACAACACACGCGCTCTCTCACTGGCGGCTTTCGATGGCAAGATCTATCTGCTGGGGGGAATCCAGGAACGGGGCATTTCCCGGAAAGTCTCCGTCTACGATCCGCAGACCGACAACTGGTCTGCAGGTCCCGAATTAAAGGCGGACAGCTCCACTGCCGGATTCGCCACCAGTTCCTTTGCCACCGGCGGACATCTCTATTACACCGGCGGTTCGGGCATTGTCTATCGCCTGAATGCTGATAAATCGGACTGGGAAGTGGCAGACCGTCTGTTGTTTCCCCGCATGTTTTTACGTCTGTTGCCGCTGTCGGAACAACGCCTGATCGCATTGGGAGGAACTTCGATGAATGCGGGACGGATCGGTATTGTCGAATCGCTGCGTGTGGATGCGGGCAAAGACAAATATCCCAAACAGGTTTCCTGGTCGGTCAAGTTTGACGGACAGGCAAAGCAGAGCCAGCTGCTGGTTCTGAATGGTCTCAAGCTGTACGCGTTCGGCGGGAACAACAGTCGCTCACCACATAATTTTACGAAAGAAACGCTGGTCGATGAAGCGTTTGTATTCGACATCGCCCGGCAGACCTTCGAAAAACTGCCGGCGCTGCCCCAGGCATTGCAGAGTGGCAGTGCCGTCTCCCTGTCGCAGACCAGTGAGCACGAATCGATTTTTGTAATCGGCGGCATGGGCTTTGAAGAAAACGAGTTTGCTGCACTCAAATCGATTTATCGCTATGAACCGGAATCCAGATCCTGGAGCAAGAGCCCGGTGCAGTTACCCCGACCGCGTGCCATGTTCCAAGCGGCAACCTGTGAAAATGCCATCTGGAGTTTTGGGGGCAGTATTGTCGGCAAAGATCGCGAACTGTTGAAAACCATCGTGCACTGGTGGGGCGATGATTCCCGACCGGCTCCCCTGCCTGACGTCAGTCTGCCCACGCCCCGTCGTTCGTTCGGAGGAGCGGTATTGAATGATCAATACTACCTGGTGGGAGGTTTGACAAAGTCTTCGGGAATCGCAGAGACCGTGGATGTGTTCCACTTCAAAGAACGGACCTGGAAAACCGCAGCGGCTCCCCACACGCCGCGCGTCTTTCCCAGCCTGGTCGCGGCGGGAGACAAACTGTATCTGTCTGGCGGCTTTACGAATGTCGACGGTCATTTTTCTCCTGCCAAATCGCTGGAAATGTATGATCCCCAGTCGGATGAATGGACTGTGGTCGCCGCTGAGCTGGCAGGCGTCGATCCTTCCATGACGATGTTCGCCATGAATGGTCGCCTGCTGTTTTATGGCATTGATAAAACAGAGGATGGTCTGGCACGCTTTGTTCTGCTCGATCCTGCTCCGGAAAGCAAGCCGGAACAGGTGGCTTCGATGAGCTTTGGTGGCAGACGTCGAGATCCCGCGCAACAGGCCAGGCAGGAAGCGATAAGCCTGATGCGAAAAGATACCGACAAAGACGGCAAACTCAGCAGCGCAGAACTGGGAGAACGCCTGGCTGACTTTATCAAAAAGGCAGATCAGAACGCTGATGGCTTCGTCACACCGGAAGAGGCGGCAGCCATCATCGAGAAAGAGAATCAGTCCGAGGCTTCTGAAAATCGTCAGGAAAGACCGGGGCGACCATCCCGGGACGATAGTAATAAACCCGATGAGAAAAAAACCGCTGAGAAGAAAACAAAGCAGGAGGCCGCGGACAAAAAAACGCCCTGATCGACGATACGCCGATCAATGACGCTCGAATTCAACATGGGTCAATCACACTGGTTAATACTTTGAAAGATTTTGATAAATGAACTTTTCAAGACTATTATTGCTGACGGTAATCGTGCCTGCCAGCCTGCTTTTTGCGGGCCGGACGAGTGCGGAGGAGTACCTTTTTCAACACGAACATGTTCTGGGGACCTCGCTGGAACTCCGCGTGCATACGAGCTCTGCTGAACGGGCAGAACAGGCCGAAAATACGGCGCTGAAAGAAATTGATCGGCTGGCGAAAATCCTCAGTCGACACAATCCGGCCAGTGAGTTGATGCAGTGGCAGAGCAGTACCAGGCAGCAATCCATTTCTCAAGACTTGCTGACCGTCCTGACCAGGGCAGAAAAATGGCGACGGCTGACCGGCGGTGCCTTTGATATTCGAGCCGGTGCGTTTGTAGAACTCTGGAAGCAGTCAGCGCAGGCGCAGCAGTTGCCGGCGGAAGAACAGCGGCGTCAGATTGCCGTGACTCTGACAAACTCGCCCTGGAACATCGATGCCTCAGGGTCGATTCAACGAAACGATACGCTGGCCATCAGTCTGGATGCGTTGGGCAAAGGCTATATTCTGGATGCAGTCTGCAGGAAGATTCAGGCAGACTGTCCCCATGTTACCGGACTGGTGATTAATATTGGTGGCGATCTCCGCAAACTGGGGTCGGCGTCCCGGGAGTTTGCGATCGCCAACCCCGCCGACACTTCCGAAAACGCGGCCCCCTTGATGTCCTTTTCGCATGTCGGCGAACTCGCTTTGGCAACCAGTGGCGGTTACCAGCGTTACTTCGAAATTGCCGGACGCCACTATTCACATATCATCGATCCGCGCACGGGCTTTCCCGCCGAGCAGATTCAAAGTGCCTCTGTGATTGCAGCGACAGCCATGGATGCTGACGCCGCAGCCACGGCCGTTTCGGTACTCGGAACCACGGCAGGCCTGGCGCTGATCGAATCCCTCGACGGTTTTGAATGTCTGCTGCTGACGAACAACGGAACCGTTCAGGCTTCTTCCGGCTGGCCCGCGGGCAATGCGGACTGGCAGGCGAGCCTGATCGCGGCTGAGGTGAAGAGTAATGTAAGCGAAAAGTCGACCGCCGGATTGAATGTGGACTTCACATTGAATCGGCCTGAAGGAGGTCGCTATCGACGACCCTATGTGGCTGTCTGGCTGGAAGACGAAGATGGCTTTCCCGTCAAAACCGCGCTGCTCTGGATGCAGACCAAACAGCCCGGCCCCCGCTGGCATCGTGACCTGACGCGCTGGTATCGGAATGACCGTTTTCGCAAACTGGCCGAAGACAAAGAACTGATCGGAACCATCTCGGCTGCAACGCGTGGCCCCGGTCAATATCAGGCACGCTTCGATGGCACCGACAACCAGGGCAAACCGCTGCCTCACGGCAAGTACACATTATACATCGAGGCCGCACGCGAACATGGAACCTATCAGATCATCCGCAAACCAGTCGAACTGCGGGCCGATCCGATCAGCAAACAGGGGCTGGAGGAGAATGCCGAAATCGGCAATGCATCATTCGAATACATTCCCTGGGCGACAAAGTAAGAGTCGATCACTCCAATGAACAATCCCTCCGCGCCACACCGGCGTAAGCGATCATGGTATGCAACCAGCGCCGCTCTGTTTCGCTGGTTGCATATCTATATCTCCATGCTCGGATTTACGATGTTGATCTTCTTTGCGGTGACCGGCATCACACTCAATCACCCGACCTGGTTCGGTGCGAGCGAACAGTCGGTCCGTGATGCTTCAGGGAAGTTGCCGAGCGAACTCGCGATCGTGGCCCGTCCACCGAGTGCGGAAGCAGAAGCATCCGAGTCAGCCGGCTCCCCGTTCGAAGTCGACAAACTGGGAATCGCCGAGTGGTTGCGTAGCGAACACCGTCTGAAAGGCCGTGTCCGCGAATTCGAAGTCAATGAATATGACATCATGGTGGTTTTCAAAAGCCCCGGCTATTCGGCTGATATTTTCATCGATCCGACGGCGAACCAATACACGTTGACCGAGACCACAACCGGCGTCATTTCGGTATTAAACGATCTGCACAAAGGCCGTGACTCGGGGCTGCAGTGGAGCTGGGTCATCGACGTCTCTGCAGTCGTGACCATTCTGATGTCGGTTTCCGGTTTCGGCCTGCTGTTTTATCTGAAGAAACGCCGTCTTAAAGGCCTGCTGACAGCCCTCGTCGGCACCATTCTACTGGTCGCCGCCTGGGCACTCTGGGTGCCCTGATTCAAAAAAAGGGGTCAGGAGTCTATGATATTGGACCTGACCCCTTTAAATTCACTGATGAATACAATACAGCTGGCTGCCGGTTCTCAGAAGCAGGTAGCCGTTTACAATGCCCGCGCCGTACATCGTGGGGCGAGAGAACATGGCGGCGGAACGTCGGCGTTCTTCTGATTCTTCGGCGGCAGTGGGAATGTTGTTGACCGGTGGTGCGTCTTCGGTCCAGAGTTCGTTTTCCGAAACGACTTTGAATTCGTTGCCCGCCTGCAGGACAGTGGTGACTCCGTTTTTGCCGAAGAAGTAAATGTGATCTCCCAGCCCGACCGGCGTGGCCCAGCAGGATTCCTTGATGCGGCTGGTATAAACTTCCTTGCCGCTGGTCGCGTCGAGGCAGTAAACTACGCCGACCCGATTCACCCAGTACGCGTTTCCACGATAGACAATCGGAGTCGCCCAGGAAGGGACCGGGCTCGGGTTGGTCCAGGCGAACTGAGGCTGCCAGGCCTGATCAAGCTGCTTGACCTCAAACAGGCCGTTCGATTTTTTTGCCAGTTCGTTATTGTCACCTTCGCGTCCGGGGGAAGCACCGATCAGGAATTGCCCGTTGCCAGCCGGCAGGGGGCTGGTCTTGTTGTTGCCGCCCACTTCTTCGCAGGTCCAGAGCTGTTTGCCGGTCCGGGGATCATAGCCGTCGATAGAACCAGCGGAGCTGCAGACGACCTGGAACGTCTCGCCCACCGGAACGAGCATGGGGGAACTCCAGCTCACCCGGCTCTTGCGATCGGTTTTCCATAGTTCGCTGCCGTCTGCCTTGCTGACCGCGGTCAGGTAGGAAGGGCCTTCATCGTCGATCAGAATCATCACGCGATCCTGCCATTGAACGGGAGAGGCAGACAGACCGAATTTATTCTGCGGGGCACCGTAACGTTTGGTCAGGGAAACTGCCCACTTGAGTTTCCCAGCATGCGACAATGCAACAATGTCGCCACTTTCAAAGTAGGCGTAGATGCCATTCTCATCCAGAACCGGCGTGGGAGCCGCCCGGCTGATATACACACTGTTTTTTTCCGGATAAGTCGAAGGCTGAATATGATCCCAGAGTTGCTTCCCAGACTGCAGCGAATAGCAGACGACGTGCAGTTTTTCCTTCTCTGGTCCTTCCACCGAAGTAACATATACCTGATCTCCCCAGATGACCGGGCTGGACTGACCATAGCCGGGGATATCCGTTTTCCATGCCAGGTTTTTCTCAGGCGACCAGCTGGTGGGAATGGAATCGGCCTTGATGGCTGAGGCGTCCGCACCCAGAAAGCCGGGCCAGCGATCCTGGGCAGATAATTCAGACGTCATTAACAGGAACAGCAAAACGACAATACGCAGACTCATTCGTTCGATCCTCATTTGATTCAATTCAGGGGAAGCGCTCTCGATCAGAATTCAGTCGTTTGACCGGAGAGTTGCAGCGGAGTGCGCGGATGGTTTCCTCCGGAACTGATTCACGGAGCCTGCCCGGCTTGAAGGCGGTGATCCTCACGACTGCATCTTAGCACGCGGTGACAGAATAGTACATTGAACCGCGGCTGCTTACATGAGTTCCGGATGTGGATATAAAGAATGTCCTCACTTCGGTGCGGGCAGGGCGTAAGCCGCACATTCGGCGAAGAAGAAGGTGGCCATATTCAGTTTGGAATAATCGTAATGCTTGATGGCGGCTTCAATATTGTCGCGATGGGAACCGTTATCAGCAGGGGCGCCAAGGGCTGCCGCTGTGTGCGGGTAAGTTGTTCTGCATCGGCCTGCGTTGCGTTCAATTTCAAACCGGTGCGATAGAGAGTGCGCAGCTTTTCGTCCGTACCCAAAGCCCGGCTATTTCCGGATCAGAACTGACTCGTAAACTGAGAGTCTGATCCAAAAACAGCCGGGGGTCATCTGGGTGTCACGTGTTCTGACTGTTCGTTACAGATCAGAATTCGCCGAGGACCTCACCGTCGGACATATTGCCCAGGAACTTGTAGGTCTCGCGGTTGACATTTTCGGATATGAACCGCACAGCACCATCGCAAAACAGAAACTGTGCGCCACCGACGTGGCGGCTGCTGGCGCTGGCCTGGTTGGCACCGTTGGGGATGAAGGCGTCCGAGTCGTTGGTGCGAAGTAACGTCGCGTACTTTTCGCCATCGTAGGGACGTCCAGCCCAGACCGAACCTTTGCTGAGAGATCCGCCCGGATCATCATCTTTAATGGAAATCCCGTCCCACATCCGTTCGCCCGACGCCATCGTGTTACTGGTGCCGTCAGTGATGTCACGCATCCGTGTGCTGCTGTTGTAATTGAAGATGCCGCGCTCGTCCGCATCATCGCTACGGACGTACCACTCGTCATCGTCAACGCCCTGGCTGCCACTAATGCCGGGATAGTTCGATTTGCCGAACCCGACACCATCTTCATTATTTGTGAATCCGATGTAGGTATTGATCCCGCCGCTGGCATCGGAGGGGCAGATCAGCGAGGGGATCACCGTCTGAAGCAGACTGCCAGACGCGGTGGCGGGAAAGTTCGCCCCGTTGGGACGCAATTGATTATACAGTGGCGCCTGGTCCATGAAGGGGAGGAGGAAGGTGTTCCAGCCCCAGTTACCCAGGTCGGGATCGGGGTCGCCCGAGCCATCGTCAAACATCAGGGCGCCCGGCGGCAAGACTCTGTGAGTGTCGTGGTAGTTGTGCAGTGCGATGCCGAGCTGCTTGAGATTATTCTTGCAGGTGGAGCGGCGCGCCGCTTCGCGCGCCTGCTGAACGGCCGGCAACAGCAGCGCAATCAGAATGGCAATGATCGCAATGACGACCAGCAATTCGATGAGCGTGAAGCCTCGTTTGTGTTTTCCTCTTTTCTGCTGCATTAGTAAAATACCTTTCCTCTGTAAAACAGTGTGCTGAATGCAAAATGTTGAGCTGCGATTGAAAATCAAATTCAGTGGTCTCTTTATTTTCTATTACTCAGACGGTTGATCAGGTTTGGCCTTAGCAGCGTTGGTGACAACTTCGAACAGGGCTGTTGTACCGCTGATTTCATACGAGACGGCGAGCAGCGGCTTGTCCGTCGGGCTCACGTCGGCGGGAATGAACGTCAGCCCTTCCGGTCCCAGGTCGCCTGCCTGGGGTTTCTTCGTCGATTTGTCGAAGTCGCGTGTAATGACGTAGTCGCAGAAGACCGGTTTTTTGGGATCGGCGAGATCGTAGACCATGATGCCGCTGTGTCGTTCCATACCGATAAAGGCCACCGGGCGGCTCTCAATCATTCCCACGACCAGCCCTTCCGGCTCCGGTCCCTTGTTATCACTGCGGTCAGCGAAGTCGTTCGACTCGTGATCGGCGTTGAACGATTTGGGATGACGATCTGCTATGATCCGCTCGAATTCGTTGCCGCTGTCATACAGCAGCTGGCCCTCCGTATTACGAATGGAAAATGATCGTCCGCCGAAACAATAGAGTTCTTCGTAGATTCCATCGCCGTTGTCATCGCCGTTGGCGGATGTGACCATAAGTTTGCCAAGCGCGGAGGGCGCTTGCAGTTCTTCGGCGTTGGGAAAATTTTTCGGGTTGAGTTTCAGATCACCGACGCGGGCTTTTTCACTAAAGCCGTCGAAATCACGGTGGTCCCCCTCGTTGGCCGTAATGACGTATGCGGTGCCGTCGACCTCAAAGGAGTAGATGGCATCGGGCTGGTACATCCCTTTAACCGGCCAGGTGCGAAGCTGAATACTCTTGCTTTTATTACTGGCATGGAAGGCGTTTTCAGGAAGCGAATGATCTTTGAAGCCCAGTGGCACGAGATCAACGAGTTTCTGCGTTTCCAGATTGATGATGGCAAACGCATTCGCTTCCTGCAGCGACACCCATGCGGTTTTGGAATCGGGGGAAACGGCGATGTATTCCGGCTCGAAATCCTGGGCGGGTGTCGCATTCTTCCCGAACACGCGCACGCCGGTCGGCAACTTTGACTTGTCGTTGTACGCCTTGAAGTCCAGGTGAACGACGGAAGCATCAGTCACCGCTGCCACGCCGCCGCTCAGGTCGATGAGCGAGACGCTTCCTTCCGGATTGTTCGTATAGTCTTTTGTCGCCTCTCCCTCGTTGGCCGTCAGCAACCAGTGGCCATCCGGCGAAATGGTGAGCATGTCCGGCTCGGAGCCCACGTGAACGGTCTTCAGCACTTTACCACCAGGTGAGAGAAAAACGACCAGGCCCGGCTCCTGTTTTGGATCGGCGGCAACAGCAGCTGCGATCACGCCCCCTTTCGCAGTGATTGAATTCGGTTTGGAGCCATACTCTGTCAGATCAACCGACTTGAACAACTGTGGTTCAGCCGGGTTGGTGATGTCGAGAATATCGATGGCGGCCCGTTCGCCGTCAACGACAAACAGCCGCTTGGAGCCAGTATCGAAGGCACAGATTTCTGCCGTTGATTTTTTCCGCTCACCGTGACGATATCGTCCGAGATATTTCAGACTGACGGCATTGGACGCTACGGGGGGAGCCGGAATATTTTCGACAGCACCGTCACCGTTCGCTCCGCCCTTCGCCACATCGACCGTGGCCAGAGGATCGTCTGCAGCGCTGGAACAGCCGGAGACAATCAGGCCAAAGCTGCTGAAAATCACAGCAGCAAAAACGGGTAGATGGTACAGGCGCGACCTCCTTGCGGTCTGCGATGAGAGGGGAGTCATGTTGTACTTCCAAAATATGAACCGGGTGAAATTCTGATGTTGATTGAATCAATCACCGCCGCCGTGCGCGAGACGGGTAAATGAATTAATCAATTTTTAACATGCAATTATGAAGTATTTGAGAAGAACACATGAAGAATGCAGGGTAGTTCAATCCAGCGTGCAAGTGTTCATGTCTGAGGTCTGGTAGAAGAGGAAAATCCTCTCTGCGCCCACCCTCACCGCCGTTTGTTCTGTGTCCATTCACACGATATGCCCCGTCCATTTTTGCTGTCGCGGATGGCCCCCCGTCTATTTCACAAAGTTTGCGGTTTGCTAATTCTATCTTAATGTCGTACGCGTAAACTCACTCCTCAACAATGAGCTCTGCGACTGCAGCGGCCACCTGCCTCAAGTACCTGCTACTCACACCTGCAACCCACAAATAACAGAAAGCTCTAGCGAAATGATCTCTCCACGCGACAAGCCGACAAGGTCCTCCGGGTTTACTTTAATTGAACTACTGGTAGTCATCGCCATCATTGCCATTCTGATTGCGTTGCTGCTGCCGGCCGTTCAGCAGGCGCGCGAAGCGGCACGACGGTCTGCCTGCAAAAATAATCTGAAGCAACTCGGCCTGGCGTTAAATAACTATCACAGTACCCATGGGATTTTTCCGCCGGGTAACATTAATCCGGGGACAGGCAGTTTTTCTGCCTGGATTCCGGCTGATCAAATCCGCAACCATACCGGGCATTTGATGCTGCTCCCCTACGTGGAACAGACGGCATTATACAACAGCATCAATTTCAGTCGGGCGACCGGTACCGCCGATACAGCAGCCATTGGAGGCGGTGGCGTGCAAACCGACGCCTCCGGCAAAGTGATCACCGATCAACATGTGCCGAATTTTCGCTGCCCCAGTGACTTCGGTTCTAACGGCGGATCCGGTTATGGGTCATTTACATTCACACGGACGAACACCAGCACTTCCAGGCATTACAACTGTCAGAATAATCAGCGGACCAGTTATGGCTTTATCAGTCATACCCAGACAGAAAGCCAGAATACGTATGGCGAAACCGCGGGCGTAACAAAATGTTCGTTCGGAAACAACGGGGCAGCACGCATTCGAGACATCACTGATGGAACCAGCAATACGATTCTGATGATGGAATCGCGGATGAAAAAATGGAACAGTTTTCAATGTTCGAACGCGGCCGCCGCGAGTTGGATCAGTCCTGAATTTGGACCTTACTGGAGCCAGTTCACGCGATACACGTTTCTGTTACCCAGATCATTTCGTATCAATCAGTCGGCGTGCACAACTCACAATGAGGGGCCAGGACGAAGTACACCTGGCAGCTATCACACCGGAGGCTGTCAGGCTGTGATGGGTGATGGCTCTGTGCGATTTCTGAGCGAAAACATTCACCTTCCTACTCAGCAGAATCTGGCATCAATCGGCGATGGCCAGGTTCTGGGTGATTTCTAGAGTGCATTACATTTTACTTCAGCGTCTCTCAATCGGTTTAGTCGTTCTGGAGTCGTCACAATATTATCAGGACACAGTTTAAAACATGAAGTATCAATTCTTACATACAAACCGCAACCCGCAACCGATCGGGAGATCGTTTCGCTGGCCGCAGACCGGGCTGTTACTACTCTGTTTGCTCAACGGGGGATGCTTTTCCAGCGAACCCGCTTTGAGCGGTGTGATTGGTGGCACGGTGGTTCGCAGTGGCCAACCGGTGACCGCCGGAAGAGTCGAACTTCACAGCAGCGATGCGGTAGTAATAGTCGCTGAAATCGACGCGAATGGAAGTTATAGCATGGATTCGATCAAGGCGGGGAATTATCATGTAGCAATTGTGAGTGAACGGGTTCCCGAGAAATTCGCCGACCCACAAACCTCAGGCCTCACGATCCAGATGGAAGCGGGGACTGGTCCACTCATTGCTGATTTTGAGATCCCCTGACGCGACGATGTACCGTTTTTATACAGATTCACCTCAATCGAGACCAGCTTCATTTTGATCTTTACTGACTGTCAATCTCTGTTTGAAAATAAAAGCTGCTGCGAGGCGCGAACGAAGGGAGCCGTCCAGCCCTCCAGCAACGTCTGTTTTTCACAGCGATTGGCAGTAAAGCCCGGGAGTCGATGCATGTTTCACTTTCTCACTAATTCGTCTGTGCGTCAGAATAGATATCGCGGCGTTATAAGTTTACTGTTGGTCTTCCCCCTTTTGCTGACTGACGTTTCGCTGCAGAAAAGCTGGGGTTGGGGACGGGGACATAAACTGATCCGAACCTGGGCAGTGTCACAATTACCTGCGTGGCAAAAAAAGTTGTTACGCCCGGAAGACTGGCAACACCTGCAATCCGATTACACCTCTCTGCAGGATGCTCACGCTGGTGGAAAATCACCTCACCTGGATAAATACTGTTTGCCACCGGCGCGATTGAGCCTGCATGATGTGGGGAGTATTGAAGCGAGTCTGCCGGACATGCAGTGGTACATCCAGCAGACCCTCGACCATCTCGCCCGCAACGAAACCGATGAAGCGATGAAATTCCTGGGCGTCTTGTGCCATTGGAACGAAGATCCCGGTTGCCCTTGTGCGCACAGCAGTCCGATTAACGAAGCGACGTTACGCCGTTTATTGCCTCCGACGGCTGGCCTGGCCAACAAAAACTATCTGTTCGGCTATGGGGGGATCGCCGATATTGGCAAATACACCCTCCCTGAAGAACCATATCGTCCTCAATTGCTGGGGACCACCATTCCCGAGGCAGCGGCCCGTATTTATCAACATCAGCGATTGCTGCGGGCGCATGCGGCTGCCTTGATTATTCCGCTCGTTCAGGCAGAGATCGCCGGAAACGCTGACCAGGCAGATCTGCATCGGCAAACCGCAGCCCTGTATAACGCGAAACATGTGGCCGACATTTTATATAACCTGTTTTGTCTGCAGGAAAAGCGTTTTGCCATCGAGGAAGTGGAAGCGCTGAAAACCCAGCCTCTTACCGCCTGGGAACCGGATACCAAAATGCAGATGATTTCTCATCCGTATTATGTGACTCCTTTTCTGATTAATCAGTCTTTGGATGCCGGACGCAAATTACATCCCCTCGCCTTCGCCAGTGAACCGGAAACCGAAACCACCATCTCGCACGGTATCGGAATGGGGACGCCTTACACGCTGAATTATAAAATCGGCCCGGGGAGCGTATTTGATCGCCTCACCTGTCGAGTCGGTTTGCATCCGACCGCCGGCGCCTCGGGGAAAGTCGCATTTGCGATCATCGTCAATGGTGTCGTAACGGCGAAAACGAAATTCCTGACGCCAGCCGACAAACCTGAAGTGATCGATGTTTCCCTGCCTGAAACCGACATCGTCACACTTGGCTTGCAGACGATTCCCCATCCTGAATCCAACCCGTTACATAACCTCGCAGTGTGGGGCGAACCCGATTTGATTCGCGCCGAACACGTTCCCTTTCGCCTGGATCATTGATTGATGAAATACGATCGCAGCCTGGTCAAGTTATTTCGCTTTCAAATCAAAGTTGATTTCTGTCCCTTGCTCGCCCGCCTTTGAGACGTCTGCTGTGAGCCTGGTTTTTTCGGGATCGCTGTAAATGGCAGGCAATGACTCCATGGCCCCTTTTTTCATCGCATCGGCATCAGTTGAAAGCTAATAAGGGGTCAGGACTCAATAAATAAGAGTCCTGACCCCTTATTAGCACCCCGATAATTTCTACCCGTCCAGATTGCGAACACAGCAAAGGGAATAAGTAAGAGGTTGGCAATGAAAGCATTGATTAGAATGCCTACTACATGTATGGGTTCATAGTTGCCATAAATGAATGTCTCAACACCCCAGCCAAATAGAAAGTAGATCCCGATCAGGATGTGCGATAAGACCATCCCGAAGACTCCCATGCGGTACGACAGCACGAGCGTCATATAGTAGAGTCCCACTAACAAAATTGAAAATGTCATGATAAACAACATGTTGTTGTACTCACTTTTCCGGGATCATTCGGTAACCGTACATAGGATTCTCCAGAGACTTCGCATCAGGCAGCGATGTGACCTGTGGTTCGAGCATTCGCACTATGATACCAGCTAGAAATGGCAACTCAAATGGGAAATTCCGGCGGAAACCGTTGAGAGAATACTTGGAATAGCGGAAGGGTTCACTTAGGATAGGAACTGTATTTCTGTCTATTTACGCAGGCGTTCAAAAAAACACGCGATTGGATTGAGTCATGTTGCCGCTTAGAAGTCAGTTTCTTATTTACGCATTTTTTGTTCTCCTGTTTGTCTTGCTCCTTCCAGGCGGGACTCAGGATTTGCAGGCGTTTCCCCCTGCCGAGAACATCGATTTCGATGAGAAATACAAGCAGCTGTTACAGGAAGCCAAATCGGCTCCTTCCAAAGGCACCTTGAAAGAAGTCGCGTTTGACGCGATCGACGCCAGTCAGGCTGCGATCAATGCCGGCGATTATACGGCCGCAGTGAAGGTCGCCGCGCTCGCCGTCAAAATCGGGAAGTCTTCGGGTAACAATCACGCCTTCACACTGGCGAACACTTTAAAACAAAACAGTACGATCCTGGCGCGCGAATATCGCAGCGTGGAAAAATTCCATAAAAATCTGCAAGAGAATCCGAACGACGCGAACGCAGCGTCTCTCTATGGAAAGTTTGTCGCCTTAAAATTGAATAACTGGAAAGAGGGACTGTTCTGGCTCGCCAGGGGAGATGATGCGGAATATCGAACCCTGGCAAAGCAGGAAATCGCGAATTCCCAGGATGCAGGTGCGCTGCTGATGGTGGCCAATGGCTGGTATCAGCTGGCTGATCAAGAGAAAGGTCTGAGGAAGCAGGAACTGGAAATGCACGCTTATGACCTGTATAGCCAGGCGTGGCCTCACTCAATCGGCGCAGGTCGAACGGTGATTAATGAGAAGTTAAACGAGATGCCCCTCCGGTATCTGAATCACATGGAAGAACAGGATGTGCTTCCCGGTCCGTGGCCTTTCGGAAAAAATGGAGAGAGTGGAAATAGTCAGGGGATGTTTACCGTCAATCAGATTGAGTTTCCCAATGGACTGGGATTACATCCACCCAATAATGGTTTTGCACGCGTGCGTTTTCAGTTAGATGGTCAATATAAAACCTTTGTGACCGGCGTGGCCCTCATGGATCATACATCTGAAGTTCGCCGTTCAGTCACATTTACTGTGTTCGGAGATGACAGGGTACTCTGGAAATCACCGCTCATCCGCGTTCGAGGGGAAGTGGTTTTCTGTAATGTTTCTGTCAGGAATATAAACAAACTGGAAATTCGAACCGAATCACCGGGTCAAGCTTACGGAGCCAATGCCGTCTGGCTTGACCCACACGTTTTGAAATAGAATGGGAAACTTAAACCTCGCGATTTTCTTCTGTGGAATAACTGGTCTTCAGGTCGCCAGGGTATTCCAGCGGGTTCTGTATAACGACTGAGGCATAATCTCTATTCTGCGGAGACCCTTTGATGATCTCGCATTAATAGTGAGTCCAGCCGGTCGCTGCATTCCATTCACCTGGCCTCACATTGATTGTTTTGCGGGCTTTGGAAACAATCACCCGTCACTTCTGTTCCTCGCTCTTTTTTTCACCCACTGTAAACCTTCGGGCGTAGCGGAAGTCTTTGTTTTCTCGAATTCTTTTGTCTGCGAGGGGGTCATAAGAGACACATCCGAATGCCTCGTTCTAAATCGGTTTATGCCGTTGCCGTTGCAAGCAGTACAGTCTCTACCGGATAATTGAGATTTCGCATTGATCATTCAAGAGACCAGTCGAGCCTGCATCGCGGGTGCGACGGATTTAATCAGGACGCTCGCCATGCTGATTCGTATTTCTGTTTTATTGTTACTCTGCTTTGTGATGACTCCGGCCCGGGTTCAGGCGGAAAAGCAACAGCCGAATATTTTATTCATCCTCACCGACCAGTGGCGGGCGCAGTCGATCGGCTATGCGGGAAATGAGCAGGTCAAAACGCCAAACATCGATGAACTGGCACGAAGCAGCGTTAACTTTAAGAACGCGGTTTCCGGCTGTCCCGTCTGCTGTCCCTTTCGGGGTTCGCTGATGACCGGGCAACGACCGTTGACGCACGGTGTGTTTCTGAACGATGTGCAGCTGCCGGCCAAATCCGTCACGATTGCCGAGGTCATGGATCAAGCCGGCTATGAAACTGGGTTCATCGGGAAGTGGCACCTCGATGGTCGGGGGCGTACCGCGTTCACGCCGCGGGAACGTCGACAGGGATTTGAATTCTGGCGGGCCCTGGAATGCACGCACAACTACAACAATTCCTTCTACTATGCCGACTCGCCCGAGCGAAAGACCTGGGAAGGCTACGATGCCTTCGCCCAGACGCGCGTCGCCCGGCAGTTTATCAGAACCCAGTCGAAAGCGGGTCAGCCATTCCTGCTGGTTATGTCATACGGTTCGCCACACAATCCCTATCACACGGCTCCCCCGGAATACCAGAGCATGTATGAGCCTCAGAACATCCGGCTGCGTCCCAATGTACCGAAAGACCAGCAGGCAGCCGCGAAAAAAGAACTCGCCGGTTACTACGCCCACTGCAGTGCACTGGATGACTGCGTCGGCGATCTGCTGGCAACGTTGAAAGAGACCGGCGTCGATCACAACACGATCGTCGTCTTCACCTCCGATCACGGCGACATGCTGCATTCCCACGGACAGATCCGCAAACAGAAACCCTGGGATGAATCGCTGCGGGTGCCGATGCTGTTCCGTTTGAATGGAGCAGAGCACGCTCAAGGCCGCACGGTTGATCCCCCCATCAACTCCGAAGATCTGATGCCCACGCTGCTGGGTCTGTGCGAAGTCAAAATTCCCGCCAGCGTTGAAGGCCTGGACTTCAGCGGTTATCTGCGCGGCGGCGAAAGTCCCTCGGACGGCGCAACCGTCATCACCTGCCCCTCTCCCTTCGGTGAATGGCAGCGGAGTCGAGGCGGAAAGGAATACCGGGGCCTGCGAACCACGCGATACACCTACGTCCGCGATCTCAAAGGTCCCTGGCTGCTGTACGACAACCACGCCGATCCCTTTCAGCAGCGAAACCTCTGCAACGAACCAACAGCCGCCACGGTCCAGGCCGAACTTGATGCCCTGCTCAACAAAAAACTGGCCGCCCAGGGTGATCAGTTTCTACCCGGAAACAAGTACATTGCTAAATTCGGCTACCAGGTTGACCCGAAAACAGGGACCGTGCCTTATACGAATTGAGGTCCAGACCATGGCAAATCGTTTAAGACAAATATTCTGGGGCCTGCTCATTGTCATTCTCGACTTTTCGTTCAATGGCTTTGACCTGCTGCCCGATGGTGTCGGCTATCTTATTATGGCAGCAGGCTGTTATGGCCTCGCATCGTTGTCGCCTCGCTTCCTGACGGCGCAAACGCTGTGTCTGATCCTCGCCGTGCTCTGGCTGATTCATTTCGCCATTGACGGTAGTTTTGCGATACTCTTTAATTTTGTGAGGCAGGTGACGAGCTGTGCCATGATCTGGCAACTACTCGGCGGGATTTGCGAATTTGCACTCTCAAAAGAACGACCGGACCTGGCCAGGCGAGCGGAAAATCGCCGGCTGGCCTACGTCGCCATCATGGCTGTCACCTTCTTACTCACCCTCGCGATGGAAGGCTCACCTGACGCGAGCCCTCTGGCTATCGTACTGGTACTGAGCATGCTGATTACGCTCGTCATGATCCTGCACCTGATACACCGTGTCAAAGTAGAGTTGGCGATCATGAATGAGGGTTTTGGTGAAGACCTTTAGTACTTAGCAGAATTTTAATTGATGATTTTTAATTCACTGATTAATATCAGCTCAATTCACTTCACTTACAACGCGAAAACCGACATTCAGATTACGACTGGAATTAAACAACCAGTCGCGATAGCCAGAACGTATATCCATCGCCCCGCGGGACCAGCATCCTCCTCGAATGAGATGTGATGAGCCAGACTCAACAGTTCCGGAGGGATCAACCGTTTTTTTACCGGCCAGGCTGCTGTAATATTCTTTATCATACAAGTCCTGACACCATTCATAGACGTTGCCATGCATATCAAATAGACCAAACGGATTGGGCTTTCTGGTCATCACTGGTTGCGGATAATACTTTCCCTCATCGATCGTATTCAGTGTAAACCAGGCAAATTCCTTAACGGCCTCGGAATCCGCATCGGTCAGAGCATCACCAAAACTGAACATTGTCGTGGTCCCGGCGCGACATGCATATTCCCACTCGGCCTCCGTGGGCAAGCGGTACTTTTTGCCCTCTTTTTCTGAAAGCCAGTCGCAAAAGGCACTCGCATCGTTAAAAGAAACATTTACCACCGGGGCGACATCAGGCTGCTGCAATCGATAATCGGTTTGCCAGTTCACATCAGGAGCCTGAACCAGTTTGCCGTTAATGAAAGCGTAACCCCCTTTGCCATCCTTCTGCGCATCAGTCTGATAGCCTGTTGATTCAATAAATTCACGAAACTGTGATTGCGTGACTTCCTGCTGACTCATCCTGAATGGTTTACTGATCTGCACTTCATGCTGAGGCATACCGCTGTTGATTCTTTCCTGGTGAGCATCAGATACCGTTATGTTATTTCTGGCAAAAACCTGCAATACCTGATTCACTTCCGTTTCTGTATTTCCCATCTTGAATTCCCCGGGGGGAATCAAAACCAGCCTGAATCCGAGACTGCTCTCTTCCAGCAGATCCTGCTTCAGATAACCAGCCCATTCCTGCTGACGTCCCGCGGCTTCCTGTTGTGTAAAGGGACTGATAAGCAATGCAGGACGCGACGTGCTATCGGGCATTTTTTCGAGCTTCGCTTCTCTGTCTCCAGCAGCTTTCGCAACCAGTGGCAGCCCCGGTTTCTTTCCTCCCGCTTCGAGGGGGCGTGGTTCTTGTAAATCCACTTTTTTCCAGGGGCTCAGATACACCGATGCCGCCATGATCGAGAAACTGACTGCCAGAATTGAAACAATGCCGCTATATCGTCGTAACAGTCCCGAGCCTTCTCCTACCGATGCCTGATTCCCATTAAAGCCGGGGCTGGTCACTGATCGGTTTCTGTTTCTCCGATTCAAAGCAGGCAAAACGCGCTGATCATATTCTTCGCGCATCTCTCGGTTCAGCAGAGTCAACTCGGCCTCATCCAGTTCATAGATGAGTCGATCCGCCTGTTTGGCCTGTTTGCCTACCCGGAACTGTTGCAGATGCGTTTTCTGACGCTCGACTGCCATCAGGATTACATCCCGATCCCGTTCGTCGACTGCGATCTGTAACAAATCGTAATAGGTCGGCGGACACTTCTCGACGGGAATTCCTAACCACTTGTGATACGGATTAAAACCATCACTCATTATTTATCTGACTCCCGACACAGAGTTCAAACCGAAACGCAGCAGTATTTTAACAGACACCTGAACCATCGTCCAGAATCAGAATTCAGGCAGACGAAACCCTTAAGGCTAATGAAAAATGTCAGGTGTATTTCAGTTTCCTGCCGAAAAGTTTCACACCTCATGCTGCTGCAGGAAATGATGCCGCCAACCTGACTTCCGGATGATGCAGGGCATCCGACTTAGTTCGCTGGGAAATCTGATGGCTGCCTCTAAGCTGGTCTCCGTAGTCAGGTAAGATCTTGCAGATTTGGATGAACGTGGAATTCCGGCGTCCGCTTCTCTAAAAAAGCCCGGATGCCCTCATGATAGTCTGGGCCGTAATAGACCTGCCGCCGCAGACCATGAATGTATTCAAACTGAGAAGCATTGAGAGGCGTAGCTTGACTGAGCAGATTGAGGGTCGTCTTGGCGATCGCGATGGAAGCCGCCGAACGGGAGGCGATGGTGCGTGCCAGTTCGTACGTACGGCTTTCCAGTTCCGCTTGTGGGATCAACTGATTGACCAGCCCGGCCTGTTCAGCCCGTTCCGCACTGAGCAGATCAGCCGTGAAGAACATTTCTTTTACGATATTGAGCGGCAGCCGGGAGAGGAAACTCTGGAATCCGGACGCATTGTAAGGCAGCCCCAGCTTGGCTGGGGTGATTGCGAAGGCGCAGGTTTCATCCGCCAGAACCAGGTCGCAGTTGACGATCAGATCACAGGCACCGCCCCAGACTGAGCCGTGCACCATGGCGATGATGGGGGAGGGAAAACTTCTTACCGCTCGCAGCAGCTTTTCGAGCGGGTCGTTATACGGCAGTGGATCGGTGTCTGCCTGCGGCAGTTCGTCCACGTCATGTCCAGCAGACCAGACCTTTTCAAAAGTCGCGGCCCGCAGGACCACAATGCGGGTCCCATCCTGCTGCATGTTGTTCAGAGCCGAGAGGACTTCATCAATCAGGCCGGCACTCAGCGCATTCCGCTTCTGATAATTGTTAAAGGCGATCGTGCCAACACGCCCGTCGCAGTCGGTGGAGATATATGACATGGTATCCCTTAAATCAGAGTCACACGTTTGGCGGCTGCCGTCAGTTCATCGCGAAAATCAGGATGGGCAATGCTGATCAGAGCCTCGGCCCGTTCCTTGGTTGACTTCCCGCGGAGATTGACGATTCCCTGCTCGGTGCAGATGTATTCGACATCCATCCGCGGGTCGGTGACCATGGCGACGCGGGGAACAATCGTAGAGAGCGTCCTCTGACGAGCCGTGGACTGCAACGCGATGATCGATTTGCCCCCCTTCGAGAGCGAGGCTCCTTTGACAAAATCATATTGTCCACCGGACCCGCTGTATTCGTGCTCGCCGATGAATTCGGCATTCACCTGCCCGTACAGGTCCACCTCGATGGCTGTGTTGATTGAGATGAAGTTGTCGTGCTGCGAGATGACGCGAATATCATTCACGTAAGAGGAAGGGTAACTCTCAAAGGCGGCATTGTCGTTCATGAAGGCATACGAATCTTCGGTGCCGAAGGCGACGGTGAAGACATGCTTGAACGGATGCAATGTCTTTTTGCTCCCGTTGATGACTCCTTTGCGGATCAGATCGGCCATGCTGGGAGAGAAAAGTTCGGTATGGATGCCCAGGTCCTCGTGGTTGCTCAGCGCCTCAGCGACGCCAGAGGGAACACGGCCGATGCCCAGCTGGATGGTAGCGCCATTGGGGACCAGCGGGGAAATCAGCGCGCCGATCGCGCGCCCTGCTTCAGAGGTTTCCGCGACGCCGGCTTCGATGAGCGGGACTGTGTTCTCTACAATGGAAGTCACTTCGCTGATGTGAATCTGCGACTGACCAAACACGCGGGGCATGTTTTCGTTGACCTCGACAATCAGCCGCTTACAGTGCCGGGCAGCCGTGGATGCGAAATCGTTATTGGTTCCCAACGAGAAATAGCCGCCCCGGTCCATGGGGCTGACGGTCACCAGAAAGGTGTCGAGGTCGATGACTTCCCGAAACAGCCGGGGGAGATCGCTGAAATGGACGGGAACAAAACTCATGACCTTGTGCCCGGACTGCGTCTGATCTTTTATGATCTGGTGTTCGGTGCTGCTGAGAAAGAAACAGTGCGGATCAATTTTTTCACGGACGCCTTTCACCAGGAGTGCCTCGCTGATGGGCTGCATGCCGATTTTATAGTAAAAGCGGATCGACGACAGATCATCGGTACGCAGCCGCTGCCCTAAAGCAGCGAGTAATGCGGGGGGCTGACCGATGGCCATCCCGGCGGAAACCGTTTCTCCCTCGGCAATCGCAGCGACTGCTTCCGCCGGAGTGGTTCGTTTCGCAGCATACAGTTCAGCCGACTTCATCCCTCTGCCCTTTTACGGGAACCTGTATTTTGGAACGCATTTTCGATGACATGACTTTGGCGATTCGGGGCCGGAGTGTCAAGATGCGTTTGGGGAGATATTTACAAACGACCGTGTTTGGAATGATCCAGCAAACGTCCGTAGAGCTAAAAAAACAGCAGAACGACGGCATTTCCGATGATCAGCGTCCAGTCACCATTCTTCACAAGGCCGATGGTGTAATCGGCGTCCTGATCGGCTGGCTGGTAGCAGACATTCAGCGTTTCGTTTTCAACGATGATCGCTCGGGCGGCAGCGGCCCTGACCAACGAGCGGCACACGGCGGATGTGATCTTCAAATGGGCAGCGGATTCAGCATACCAAAAAAAACGGCTTTGCCTCCGTTTCCGGACTATGATGAAGATGTGACAGCAACTCAATATAAGAATTCCTTTGGTTTAAGGAATGACTTATCCAGTCTAAAGGTAGCACTGAGTTTCGAAATATAGTGGACCATCATACCGGACGTTGCAGGCCACAGACACTCTTCTTTTTATCACTGGTCCTGATTACAAAATTTCAGCCGACCAGACGAATCATCCACCAGCCCAGACTGGCACGAAACCGTCTGATCTGAAACAATCTTCACTGACGCCAATACAGGCTCGGAAGTTGATTTCGTAAACATCTGCTTCCGCCGGCTGACACTGAACCTGGAACAGGCGCAGGTGTCCTTCATTCGAGACGCCCCCCGGTTCCGGATCAGATTCTTCACTTAATTAAGCGCCCTGCTGAAAGACCGCTTTTCAGATAGATACGACGTGTGATGACAAAAACAACTCCACAGGAGAACCCGCCTGCCGAGACTGATGGCGAGGAACCTTCCGCTCTTCCCGCCGAACGCTTAAGTAATAGCATGACGCTGCTTCTGGCGACCACGGTCGGCATGGTGGTCGGCAACATGTACTACATGCAGCCTCTGCTGGGGTTGATCGCCATTGACCTGGGACTGACCGAAGGGGAAGTCGGCAGCGCCGCTACTTTGAGTCTGATCGGCCAGTCCGTGGGCATGCTGCTGATTCTGCCTCTGGGCGATATCTTCAACCGCCGTCCCCTGATCCTGATTTCGGTCTTTCTCTCGATCTGCGCACTGCTGCAGGTCGGCACGGCTCACGGCGTCGTTTCGCTTTCGATCGCCTGCCTCGCTCTGGGACTGGCAACTACAGGCACGCACATGACAATTTCCCTCGCCGCCAGTCTGGCCAGCCCGGAACAACGCGGTCAGGTCGTCGGCACTGTGGTGGGTGGACTTTTAACGGGTCTGCTGCTCTGCCGCACCATCAGCGGGTTCCTGGGAAAGCTGATCGACTGGCAGTCCATTTATTTCCTCGCCGCGGGCATGCTCGTCTGCCTGTTCGCTTTGCTCTGGCGTTTTCTGCCTGGTACACAGCCACAGATCCGCATGGGATACTTTCGGTTGCTGACCTCGATGTGGAAAATCTTCCGCTCGGAACCGGTGCTGCGGGAATCGTGTCTGTTCGGCAGCATGAGTATGGCCGCGTTCTGTGCCTTCTGGATGACGCTCGCCTTTCGCCTCGAACGCCCCCCGTTGAATTACGGCAGCGACATTGCCGGCATGCTGGGACTGCTGGCCATCGGCGGCGCCATCACCGCCGGGCTGATTGGACGCCTGGCAGACCGGTTCGGCGCCCGCCCAATTATCGGTCTGTTTCAACTCTTCACCCTCTCCTCATTCGGCATCTTTTATCTCTGGGGAGAAACCCTGATCGGGCTGGGAATCGGCGTCGTCGTGATGGACCTCGGCATCCAGGCGGTTCATGTGGGCAATCAGTCGCGAATTTACAGCCTGGCCCCGGAAGAACGCAATCGCCTGGGAACGATCTACATCGTCACCTACTTCGCCGGCGGATCACTGGGTGCCGCGGGCAGCGTCTGGAGCTGGACGCATTACGGCTGGTCCGGCGTCTGTATCATCAGCGCCCTGTTTCTGGTCGTCTCCACCCTCTATTGGGGTTTCACGGTACGACGGTATGCACATTGAACGCGGAGCGATAATACTCTGGGATGATACAGATATTAAGAACCTGACTCAAAGCGGTCCATTTTTGCTGTCTCATCTAAGGCGAAGCAATATCACGTACAACGCGAAAACCATAGGAATGTCTGCTGAACTCAGGACTGACTGAAGAACGCCTTGCTGATTGCAAATATTCAGGAGCATTACTGAATCCACCTCCCCGGATGGTGCGATGATCTCCTGTACGGGGCCCTTTGGGATCGGTAACAGGATCAGCCGAATAGACTTCATACCAGTCCTGACACCATTCATAGGTATTGCCATGCATGTCGTAAATTCCCCAGAGATTCGGTTCCCTCTGCCCGACAGGGTGTGTCGTAGATTTCGCATTCAAACTGGACCAGGCATAGTCGCTCAGTAAGGATTCGTCATTCCCAAAACTAAAGAGGGTGGAAGTTCCTGCACGACAGGCATATTCCCATTCCGCTTCGGTCGGCAGTCGATAGACATTCCCGGCCGCTTTTTCTGCCGGCATTGCAGACAGTTTACGACAGAATTCGAAGGCATCGTTCCAGCTGACACTGTCTACCGGGTTATCCGGTCCTTTATATTGGCTGGAACTGGTCCCCATCACGGTTTCATACTGTTTCTGAGTGACTTCGTGAATGCCAATTTCAAAGGGACGCGTGATGGTCACCTGATGAGCGGGAGAATTCTGCCCCCTTCTGTCTCCCACTCCCATCGTGAAAGTCCCGCCTGGCAAACGTTTGAACTGGATCCCCACTCCCAGTTGAGGATCCTGAGTTTTCATCGCCGTGTCTGTTTCTTCTCTGGTCGATTCCTGGGAAAACTCGCTGACAGAGGCCGCATCGTGAGCAGATTTCCCCTGGGCAACAGCAGCCAGGTCTTCGGCCTGTTTACTTTGCACTGGATCGGGAGATAGTTTTCCCCAGGGCAACCAGAAAGAGGCGGCCGCCATTCCGACAAACGCAATCGCCAGAATGGAAACGATCCCCGCGTATTCGCGTGCCAGGCCACTCCCCTCCCCAACAACCCGGCTGCTCCCTGTTGAGAGAGAGCCACGCGGGGCGTACAGATCCACCTGGCGATTCTTCCGCCGTTTTTTGAATAGTTTCACCTTGCGGTCGTATTCGCGTCTCAGGTCAGGGCTTAAGAGAGTGACTTCTGCTTCCGCGATTTGACTGATGATCTGATTCGCGAATTTGTTCCACTCGGTTCCCAGGTACTGTTCTACATGTGACCGCTGTCGTTCTGCCGACGATTCAATCACGGAGTGATCCTCTTCATCCAGAGAGATTCCCAGCAGTTCATAAAACGTAGGAGGACATTTCTGTTGCGGGATACCCAGCCACTTGTGATACGGATTAAAATTGTCTGGCACCTGATTTCTGCTCATCGAAGGCTCGACCTCGGGGGAATCTAAAGTGGAAGGCAGGTAGCAGTGACAGAAGCATTCAATCTACTTCTGAGTCACTTCCTGGCTCGCCTGATTTAAAATATTGATAAGAGCGCGTGTTTCCCTCACCGGGAATATGACTTACATCTTATCTATACATATGAGCAAAGGGAACCGTGATTAAGAAAGTGCCTGGGAACGGTTGAGCTCTTCACCTGTTTCGCCGGCGGATCACTGGGCGCCGCGGGCAGCGTCTGGAGCTGGACGCATTACGGCTGGTCCGGCGTCTGTATCATCAGCGCCCTGTTTCTGGAAGTCTCCACCCTCTATTGGGGTTTGACCGTACGACGTTATGCACATTGAACGCGGAGCGAGAGTAAAGGGGCAGGAAAGATAAGGGTTCAGCCCCCCATTACAAATGCCAAAGTTTCCTGTGCCATGCTGGCTGGCGGCGGGATGAAAACCGGGCAGGGGATCGGCAAAACCAACCGCATGGGCGAATATGCGATCGACAGGCCGGTCAAGTTTCAGGAAGTCTTCGCGACGCTGTACCACAACGTCGGCCTGGAGCTCAACGGCACCCGCCTCTTTGACACCAGCGGCACGCCGCAATATCTGGTGGATCAGGGCATTGAGCCGCTGTGCGAGCTGATTTGAGACATTGATCCTGGTCTGAATTCCAGGAAAGTGATTACAACAGGGGCCGGTTTTTGATCAGGGAGACCGGCCTCCATTTCTTGCGTTGTGCGAAAAATAATGGCTCGGCGAATTTTACTTTTTTCAGAACTGTGGGTAGACTGTGCGCGCCTGGCTCATGAGTTGAAAAATATTTTGCCCTCTCCGAAACCGAGCTGACTCGGCGGGGTTTTGATGTGTAGTTTTTTGTTGGGCCCGCTGGTGCTTTCCTTCTCCTCTGGAAATGCGCGAAGAACCTCTTCTCGAATTGGATGAGAGACCAGTCTGGCGATTTGTCTGTTCTGGTCCTTTTGAAGTCTCACTTTGAGTGCTAGAGAAGAGCTCTCCCTCAATGAAAACCGGGTTTACACGTACGCAATGGTTAATCTGTATCATCGCTTCCATCGGTTTTGCTTTTGATATCTATGAACTTCTGATGCTGCCTTTGATTGTCAGGCCCGCCTTGCAGGACCTGATCGGGGCGAGTCCGGGGACGCCGCAGTTTGAGTACTGGGTTGGCATGCTGTTCTTCGTGCCCGCCATGGCAGGCGGGCTGTTCGGGTTGCTGGGGGGATATCTGACGGACCTGTTAGGACGGAGACGGGTGCTGGTGGGAAGTATTCTGTTGTATGCGTTCTCTGCCTGTGCGGCGGGTTTTGCGACTTCCATTGAGATGCTGCTCTTTCTGCGTTGTACGACGTTCGTTGGTGTCTGTGTCGAATTCGTGGCGGCGGTGGCCTGGCTGGCGGAACTGTTTCCCGATCCCAGACAACGGGAAAAGGTGCTGGGATTTACGCAGGCGTTCTCGTCGTTTGGGGGACTGCTGGTGACCGGAGCGAACTGGCTCGCGCTGCAATATGGAGACATGCTGCCTGCCATCGCGGGGGGACATGAAGCCTGGCGTTACACACTCATCTCCGGGGTGATCCCGGCACTTCCCCTGATTATCATACGCCCCTTCCTGCCGGAGTCGCCGGAGTGGGAAAAGAAGAAAAACGCCGGGACGCTGAAACGGCCGAGCATCGCCGAGCTGTTTTCTCCGAAATACCGTCGTACCACCATTGTGACGACGATCATGTTTGCCTGCAGTTATGGGGCGGCGTTTGGCGCATTGCAGCATACGCCCCGCATCGTGCCTTCGCTGCCGCAGGTTAAGGAAATGACGGACGGCCTCCCTGTTCCGCAACAGAAGAAGATCCAGCAGGAGACCGCAGCGCACGTCAACTTTTATCAGGAGATCGGCGGCCTGACCGGACGATTTCTCTTCG
>PAJV01000043.1 GCA_002706765.1 Gimesia sp. | reverse complement strand
GACAGGATTCGATGCCCCCTGTAATACAGTATTATATATCGATAAGAGACTGCGTGACCACAATATCCTGCAAGCCATCGCTCGGGTAAATCGTTTGTTCGATGGTAAGGACTTTGGATTAGTCGTTGATTACCGGGGAATTTTCGGGGCACTCGATGAGGCCGTAAAACAGTATGACTCACTGAGTGGTTTTGATGAGGAAGATCTTGAAGGTACATTCAAAAATGTCGAAGAAGAGATCTCCAAGCTGAAAGAACGACACACAAATGTTTGGTCTGTATTTAATGGCGTCCAGAACAGACAAGACCCGGAAGCGATGCAGCAGCATCTTCGCCCCGAAGATGTGAGGCAGGACTTCTACGATGCTTTAAACGAATTTTCAAAGACACTGCAACTGGCAATGTCATCGGCTAAGTTTCATGACGATACTCCGCAGGATACTATCCAGAGTTATCTCAATGATATGAAATATTTCCGTGATCTCCGGGCTACGGTCAAACGACGGTATAACGAGTCTATTGATTACAAGGAATACGAAGACCAGATTCGGAACATGGTCGATAAATACATCGGTGCTGACGAAGTAAAACGGATTGTTGAGCCGGTTAATATCTTCGAAGTTGACAACTTGGAAGAGGAACTCGAAGGGATTGAGGGCACGGCTGCCAAAGCGGATTACATCGCCTCACGGGTCAAGAAAACCTGTATTGAGAAAATGGAAGAAGACCCAGTTCTCTATCAAAAGCTATCAGAAGTCATCGACGAAGCGATTCAGGAATACCTCGAAAAGCGAATGAGCGAGGAAACCTACTTCCAGAAAATGTTCGATGCTTGGAATGAGGCAAAGGATCAAGGCTCCTCAAACGTTCCGGCAGAATTACGAAGTGATCCCGAAGCCAAAGCATATTTCAGATTGTTTCAGGATGGATTTGAGAAGGCTGTTGGTGTTGAAAGAGATGATCTTGCTGGGATCGCTGCTGAAACAGCGTTGAAAGCTAAGAAAATTATCGACGAGAAGAAAATCCGTGACTGGACTGATAACCGTGACGTTGAGAACGCCATCCTGAATGATCTCGATGACCTATTGTTCGCCGCAAAAGGGCGATACGATTTGTCCTTGACTGGTGATGATATCGATGAAATTCTCGAAGGTATCATTCGAGTAGCCAAGCGGCGGGAGATTCAAAAATGACTCTCCGGAACGGAATCACCACTCTAAAACCACGACGACTGGCAATCCAGTATGGTCGCAAGAAAATCGACTATGACCTTTCGTATTCATCTCGCAAGACACTGGCAATCGACGTTCATCCAGATCTATCGGTAGCTGTGACTGCCCCAAAAGATGCTGCTGATTCTGCTGTGAATGATAAAATGCAGAAACGAGCGTCTTGGATCATTAAACAGCAGAGATTCTTTGAAAACTATCTCCCGACCATTCCGCCCCGTCGATACGTCAGTGGAGAGTCACACCGCTATTTAGGGCGACAGTACCGTCTTCGTGTCAATAAGGGGAATGATGATGCAGTCAAAATGGCACGGGGCCAGATCAATGTCTACCTCAGAGATCCAAAGGACAAAAGCAGGATAAAGCCTCTTGTGGTCGGCTGGTTCCGCCAGCGTTCTGAGATCGTATTTCGGGAAATATTCGATTCAGTGGTGGCGAAAGCCAATCGGCATGGGATTGAAGCCATTGACTTTGAGATCCGGCGGATGAAAAATCGCTGGGGCAGTTGCACGAATGAGGGGCGAATCCTGCTGAATCCTGACCTGATCATCGCTCCCAAAATGTGCATTGAATATGTGATCGTTCATGAACTCTGCCACTTACAGGAGTATAACCATAGCCCACGGTTTTACCGATTGCTGAGAAAAATCATGCCGGACTGGGAACAGCGACGTGAGCGATTGAATGCCTGTGTGGTGGATTGAAAGTACGGAGATATAAACATAGTGAATTATGACGATCCACATTTGAATGAAAATGAATTACAACTACTTGAATATTTAGAATCGCACTGTGCTTCTCCAGATTCATCTGAGGCGATCAATGCATCTTCTATATTAAATGACTTAGGTATTGGCGAAAAATTACTAGCTGAACTTGCAAATAATTTGTCGGGATTAGAATTAATTCAAGGTCGAAAAGTCGATGCTGGAATTTATACCAGAATGTGGATTACTCCTCTAGGAATACAATACTTTCGAACATCTCGAAAGCAAAATGTAGAGAAACTATTCATGGAACAGATGCCTTCAAATGAAACGACGAATATTGATAAAAAGAAAATATTTGTTGTGCATGGCCGAAATGATGCGGCACGCAAAGCAATCTTTGAATTTCTTAGGTCTATTGGGCTACACCCGCTCGAATGGTCTGAGATAGTTTCAGCAACGGGTGAAGCTGCCCCTTACATCGGTCGTGTATTGGAAAAAGGTTTCTCGCTCGTCCAAGCAGTTGTCATTTTAATGACACCAGACGATGAGGCTCGATTGAGAGAGCAATACCATGATCAACAAGATCCAGAATTCGAAACTGTTTTGACACCACAACCAAGACCAAACGTTTTAATAGAAGCTGGCATGGCTATGGGACTCTTTCAAAACCGCACTTTAATTATTGAATTCGGGAAACTCCGTCCTGCAAGCGACATTCTTGGTAGGAACGTTATTCGTATCAGTGATACTTCACAATGTCGACAAAATATAGCAACTCGATTAAGGGATGCTGGTTGCGAAGTAAACACCAATGGTACAGATTGGATGAGTGCTGGAAATTTTCAGTTAGCATTGAACGAAGATGACTCAGAAACAAAATCTGTCGATCCCCTGAGAGGAGGAAGGAAAGAGCCATGGCGTCAAGAATTCAACAACCTCTTGCAATCAATCAGCGTCAATTGGGCCAAGTTTAGTTTCGTTGGCCCCGCTGAAATAGGCGATATTAAAGATGCTTTGGGAAAATCAGTAAATGATCTGAGCACTTTCATGGCAGAAACACAGCAATTGCTTGATCAAGAGACCTCTCTTCAAATACAGACCTTAATACAAAAAGCCAAGGAATTAAAAGATCGTCGGGTTAAAAGAAGCTCATTTCGCTCATCCAGAACAGGCGAACCGCTTGATGAAAGTGAAGAAACACAATATCGAAAACTCGTACAAGAATATTTTGATGAAATCCTGAAATTACAGGAGTAACAATACTTGTCCTGTATAATAACTTGGCGATCTAGTTATCAGCCGTTTTCAGATTCCAACCCTTAACATCTAGTTCAAAATTCTGCTTCCACATTAATGTGCGAAGAGATTGAGTCGAAATGATGAACAATTTCTCGAAATTCATTGAAAGTGTGCTGGCATGTACTGGTGGACTATGGCTTGGTCTCGAACCTTACTATTTTCTTACAAATACAGCAGATGAAAAAATAACTTTCTTTGGATTTCTTTCATTAAGCATCGTATTGGCGATCATTTGGTTTTTAATTAATGGCTTTTTCTTCTCGGGATTCCTAAAAAATTCATTAGTAATTAAAAGCAATGGATTCGACACAAAAATACATATTCTATTCGGAGACCTGTTTAAGCAGGACGGTTGGTCCATGATTGCTGTAAATGAGTATTTCGATAGCAAGGTTGATGAAAAGCATGTGGCATCAAATTCCCTGCATGGCGTCATGCTTTCGAGATACTGGGCTGGAAACACTGAAGATTTTGATAAGCAAGTTCAAACTGAGCTTCGAGCTGTAAAACCGCTGAAAAGTAATTCAAAGAGCACTAAGTCTGGGAACACTGTAAAATATCCGGTGGGGACTACTGCTGCTGTTAATCAAGGGGAGCAAAAGTTTTTGTGTGTAGTGCTTACAAAAACAGATCCGACCACTCTCAAAGTATCTGCTGATTCGCTGGCTTTACATAAATCATTACGTGGAGGGTTATGCAAGGCACGAACTATCTGTGCTGGCAAACCTTTAAATATTCCGCTCATTGGAAGTGGAATTGCAGGCACAGGAATCAAAACGAATATTATTGTTGACCTAATACTTCTGGCAATATTTGAAGAAACTAAGAGTCAAAAAATCACGAACGAAATTCGTATAATATTACCAATTCAAAAGAAGAAAGACATTGACTTGGTAACACTCCAGAAAGATTGGCAGTAGATATATTTGCAACATATCAGACTTGTTCAAATCGGAATGATAGCCATATATCAACTAGTATAATGGTGGGCCCTCTAAAGTGAAGCACATTTTTATCTCACATACTGGACATGATTCAGATATAGCAGATCGACTATATAACGATCTGAAAGATGTGGGGCATGATATTCGCATAGACCTAAAAGAGCTTACACTCGGCGATGATACTATTGACTTTATGAATGAAGCAATTGCTGATGCACACACTGTTTTGATAATATTCTCAGAACATACTGAATCGGCTGTGTGGCAACGAAAAGAAATCAATGCTGCCGTATGGAACGAAACTGCTCAGGATGGAGGGAAGGTTATTGTAGTGAAGGTTGGCAATGCTACTCTTCCTCCTCTTCTTGGGCCTAAGACATATGGATCGTTAGATCCTTCCCAGTACAAAAGCACCCTTCAACGACTTTGTAGCGAGATTGTATCTGCTCCGTCCGCAACATCAGTGGTTGGTGAGGCACTAAGTGAAAACTCAACCAACCCATTCTGGAGAGTTCGAGCAGAATATTTCGAAGAAATGCCGGTTTTAATGGCACAGGCATTCTCGCCTCCGGTCTCAGGGACTTTTTCTAACTGGGAGGAAATGTTGCCCTGTTTTTTGGAAGGTTCACGAGGTACTGGAAAGACAATGCTACTTCTTTCGCTTAGAGCTCGCATCCTTGCAGCCCGTACCATGACACCAGACTTACAATTACGCAGCAAAAAAGGACTTGCTGAGCTATTTGGGATTTTTATACGTCTCGGTAGAGGTGCAATCTGCAATGCGGGATTTAATACAACTGATGGTCATTTGAAAGATGAAGTCGACAAGACTGATATAATTCAACTTTCCGATTTATTCTCACAAGAATTTTATCTTTGTATCATTGAGAGTTTAATTTCAGAAATCATAGCATGTATGAATGAGGGACATATAAGTCTTGATTCTAATTCTCAGTCAGATCTTGCTACCTCTCTTGTGAAATGTGTTTGTGGTAGTTCAGAGCGGCTTATTGATTGCGATGAGTTACTTGACCATTTCGCAAAAATGCATGAAGCCCTTTCGGATTTCATACGTCGTAAGTTTATCTATCGAGAATCACCACGTGTTCCATTTACACATGTAGATATCAAATTGTTCAAAAGAGTTGTTTCTCTTGTCCGAAGGCATGTAACAATTCTCAAAAAATCGCAATTTACCATATTGTTGGATGAATATGAAAATCTACTTGATTATCAAAAACTTGTTGTAAATAGCTTAGTCAAATTCGGTCCTCCTGATTTCTCAGTGAAGGTTGCCCGAAAAGCTGGGACAATTGAGACATCAGCTACTAACGCTGGTCAAGAATTGCAGGAGAAGCATGATTATACACGGATACCTCTCATCTATTCTGTAGAAGACGATGAAGATTTTGGACGCTATCTAAAGTTACTGGATAATATGGTGAGAAGAACACTGAGCAGCCACAAAATGAAGGAGTTGGGGCTCTCAGAGTTGCTGCCAGCCGATGATTCACAGGAACTATCCTATGAGAACCAGCTAGAAGAAATTCTCACATTACACCGAATTGGCATTGATGAATTCAATGGATTGACTCCACAGAAGCAAAAAGCACAAATCAGCTACTATCGAGAGGCAGCAATCTATCGATACCTTTATGGAACACCGGGGAGAAGGACAAAGAAACGTTTCAGTGGTCATAGAGATCTTGCTTTTGTGAGCTCTGGTGTAATCCGGTATTTTCAAGAAATCGTCGGGATGGCATATCATCTGAAACAAAACAGCGATCCCAATGTTGATCCAATTGCATCGAAGCATCAGACTGAGGCCGTTTATATTGTATCTGATCATAATTTATCTATGTTAAGTAAGAATGTTGAGGAGTTAGGAGAATCGTTGAAATATTTCCTTTTGGATCTTGGTGACTGTTTAAGGCAAAAACTTCTCAAACACACAAGCGAACCAGAAGCCGGACGGATAGCGATTCGAGATCCCGAATTACTTTCCAACGACCAATTTACTTTACTAAAAAGATTGATTCATACTGGGGTTAAAGAAGGCGTTTTCCAAACTGTGGAAGGGCGTCCCGGAATACGACCAAAACATGTGGAAGATCCACAACCTGTCGAGATTAATATTGCTAGAATCTATGCTCCTACTTTGCAAATCAGCCCTCGACTTCGCTGGACAACTCCATTTTTATGTAGTGAATTAGCGGGACTTCTTTCGTCAAACGATCGAAGAAAAACAAAGTTAGAAATTATAGAACGAGTAATTGGAAAGAAGAAAAACAAGAAGGAGAAAAAGTCGAACGAGCAACAAGGGACGTTGTTTAAGGATGAAGACGAATGAAACTAATATTCGCCCCCCAACTACTGCCCGAGTCAAGTCTGCTTATAGTCTGTGCAAGTCACGAGGAGCGGTCTAAAGGAATGATTTCACGTCTCGGTGAATGGTCACCATCTAAGACATTATTATTACATTATTCGGACACAAATGATCTTGGGGAAAAACATCGTAAAGAAATAATATCTGAGCTAGAGCCTCGTTGTTCAACTTTAGACTTTTCGTTTGAAGAAAATCAAGTAACCAAAAACTTTGACCAACAACGACATCATCTTCGGTCTACTATTGATAGCCATGGCGACAACCCCATCATTGTAGATGTGTCCGTATTAACCAAGAGACACCTTTTGCTATTATTACGATGGCTTGACGATTGCGAATGCTGGGATAGACTGTGGATTATTTATTCAGAGCCTGCTGATTATGAAATCGAAGGATTTCTTCCACTTTCTTTCGGTGGATCATCAGTGCAACAGTTACCGGGTTTTTCGCCATCTCCAAATCCAAGTAGACCATTACATGCTGTAATGTTTCTTGGCTACGAAGGTGACAGAGCTTTTGCGACCTATGAGCTTTTACAACCCAAAAAAACGACAGTAATTATACCTGAGCCACCATTTAAACCTGAATGGTCAGGACGAACAGAGAAACTCAATGCTAACCTCTTGTCTACGATTGGTCAGTTTTCTATGGAAAAAACTGATTCTTTAGATCCAGAATCATCGATATCCATGTTATCAACTGTACTTGGTCACCCTACAGAGAGATCTGAATTTAGTCGGGCTTTATGTCCTTTAGGCACCAAACCTCAAACAATTGGTGCATATCTTTATATTCGACAGTGTATTGATCCTCCAGCAGTGATATATTCAAGGGCACTTCGTCATAATCACAGTTACTATTCTCGTGGAGTTGGTGCAACATGGTTAATTCATCAGCCTTGATGATACCTCTACCGACTCGCATCGATAGATACCCAGCCAAGATGATCTCCCACCTTGCAGATCGACTGGTTTCTAAGTACGCAACAAATGCAACTCATGTGCTTGATCCATTTTGTGGTTCAGGAGCGGTATTGCGTGCAGCAATGGCTCATAATATTCAAGTGACAGGCGTAGACATTAACCCATTTGGGGTATTACTTTCTAGTGTCAAAGTAGAAGGATTCGATCCGAAGAGAGCACATGATTTACTCAATGGGATACTCCGAGATTCCGAAAGACATAAATTGCTCCCTATTGATTGGGATATGAAGAATTACTGGTTTACACCTGCAACGCTTGAAAAACTCGAATCTATTCGAGCAATTGCATATGAGCGTAATCTACATTCGTCGAAATCAGGAAGGGCAGTTTTGCTATCAATCGGCCTTGCTGCAAGGCTTTGTTCGAAAGCAGACCAAAGAAGTCCAAAGCCATTTATCTCAAAAACTGCGAGAAAACGCCGTCGAGGAAAACATTATTCGCCAGCTCCTATCATTACATCTCTCCTAAATGATCTGAGCACTTTATACGGTACTCGGAGATCAGTAAAAGGAAAGGTTATTACCTGTGACATAGGAAATAGTGATAGAATTCGTAACATGGAAGGAAAATGCTCTCATGCTATTACATCTCCTCCCTATATCAATGCTCAGGACTATTTTAGAAACTCGAAATTAGAGCTATATCTACTTGAGAAACTTATACCTTTCTCGGTTAAAAACATTAGAGATAAGTTTATAGGCTCCGAGCGTGGCTTGGACTCGACCGTCATAAACTCTGAAAGAGCCGAGATTCATAGAAAACGTGTTCCACAGCTCTTGTATTTGGAACAGCATAAGAGAGAACTCGCCGTTATCGTCCACACTTACTTACAGCGTATGGAAAATGCATTTTCTGCTACAAAAAAATCTATGAATTCTGGAGGAACTTTAGTAGTTGTCTGTGGCGATAACTTAATCGGGGGGAAACGGATTGTCACATGGAAAGTGTTGAATGAGATTCTGACTGATCTCGGTTTCATTCTGTTTGACTCATTCGAGGACAAAATCCGAAATCGTGCAGTTGCTCCATCCAGATGTGGTCATAAAGGGTTAATTAAACAAGAAGTAGTTTCAGCATTCCGACTTTCCGAGTGCCCCTAATGATCTTCTACGAAATATAAATTTCATAACAAATTCAGAAATGAGCCCACCAATCAATTCCAATGGTCTCTTTGAATATCAATACCATCTGTGAATAATAGCAAATCAAGTTGAGGCAATGGTCGGTTGAATACCACCACCTCAAAGAAACATCATTCTCAACCTCGAATCCAGTTCATACTCTCCTCTCAGGTGCTTCACCATAGCCAATTGAGCTTCAAGTTTGTGCTGAATCTGCGGATGTTCGAACAGGGTGTCAGGCGAAGAACTGGGATCATTCTCTTCGAGATTATATTCAATGCTATCCATCACTAATTGAGCGATTGTCTGAGCCAATCCCACATCGTTTCTGCGACAACACACAATGCACATCCCGACACTCTGCTTCACGATAGATGCAATGGGATGAATCTCTCTCATCGGAGCAGACCATTCGTCACTGTTGCCCATGAAATCCATGTCGAGGGCGTTCAGTTGATCTTTTTCAGGGATCATGTCGCCCAACAATGAATCCCAAAGGTCATTCACTATCACCTGCGATGTTCGAAGGTCTTGTTCTGACAGATTTTCTTCGAGGAGATCAGCATGTGATGCCAGCAGGCGATCAGCACACCAGACAGAAAACAAGCATCGTTCAAAATGACGGAGCGAGCGAAGCTGTTTCGTCATGAATTCGGAATAGTCGTCGAAATCGTGGATTTGCTTTTTCATCAGCAAAGCGTTTCTATGTTTCCTTGTTCTGGGATTTGATGAGGCTGGCTATAGCTTGAGATATATCATCATCTTTCAGAAGCCTTTGAATGTCTTCGGTATCAATAGAGGGAGATGCATCTTGCACGAGTAGGCGTCGAACTGTTTCGTTTAGATCAGACGCATCATTTTCATTCAAATTAGTTCCACCATCTAAATGATCTTTCATTCGCTGTAGAAACACATCCGAATGTAGCTGGTTTAAAATCTCCTGATTGTCATCTGGAATTCCTTCTAACATTTCTGTTCTCCCTGTTGGGCTGACAGTTCAGTTCCTGAGAATGAGATGCTAATCAAATTATAGCGTTTTCGGGTGGGGAATCCATTTATGACCCCCACCAGAAAAATCATACACGCACACAAGCCCATCGAGTGCTCTGGAAATTTCTGAAATTCGATTCAAAACCGGTTTCAAATCATTCTCATCGTCGATGTGATTTGGAGATTTCCCCTGCCATATATCATGACAGCGACGGCACACCAGAATGAGCCAATCTTCATTGAAGAATCCCTGATCGTAACGTAGATGATGTGTGTCGATTCCGGGTTTTCCGCAAAGCTGACAAAGCCCATGATCACGCTGATAAATACGTTCTCGGGTACACTGCCATTTAACAGTATTATAAAGTGAATTTTGCTGCATACATTATTTACGCAGCAGAAATCATTTTCCGATTTTAATATCCTACTCTGATCCAGTCGATTCTCTGTTCCGGTTCTCTGCTCTCATTGCTGAGCAAAACATCAAGTTTTGATGCGAGTTGTTCTGCATCCTCAATCGATAAAAACACATCATTTACAACTATTGGATTCTGGTTTTCAAGATCAGCCTGATCCTCAGAATATATTGAGAGCAGAGTATGATTGATTTCAATCTGAAATGTCCGGGCTTCATCCATGGTAAGAATCAGGTAATCATCATCGCCTGTCTGGATTTCAATAATTCCATCCCTAAGAACTTGTGCTTGGCTGCTCATTCACGTTTCCTTTTTTGCTCAACCATTTGAATTCATCGATTTCAAGCTTTTTTAGAATCTTATTGATAGTATTTATAAATTCAATTTCTGGTATCCGTGAATCAGAATTATAGTGATCGTTGAATGGCGTAAGAGCATGACAAAGATATTTCTTGGCAATATTGGTTGACTCTAATCTTAGATTTCTCGCATCAATATCATTTAGATCATCGCCCATAATGAGGATTTGATGTTTGATGTGTCTTTGAAATTCGTCAATGAGTCGTTGTGCCTCCTGATAGTTATTACGGATATTGTCTGGATCAAAACACACCCTCGAAGTAATGCTTTCGACATCAAAGATATGTTTTTTGTGTAAGGGATCAGCCGCAGCAGCTTCCTGCTCGGCTTCGACTCGTGCTTGATACTCATCTGAATCCCAGTGATCATGAAGTTCTTGTATTCTCTTTTCTTCGGCTTCGTCTTCTCTGCATTTCTTTAGTTTTCCTGAATAACGACTGACCAGAAATCCTCCGAAATTACCTCTGGTGACCTTGCCCTTCTTCCGGTTATCCTCGTGCCATTTTTTTGTGTTTAATAAGAATTCATGAAAGCAGTCATAGCTTTCCATGAGTTCAACAGAGATTTCGATGGCTTTTTCAGCGTGGCTTTGTGCCATCAGTCCCTGACAGAGCTTCCGCCATTCGTCGTAGACATCACCTTTAAATTCATAGTTATTAGGATCTGCTGGGGGCTTCGGAGCTTTGACTGCGATTTTTTCGCCCTCTGGAATTGGTCGGAATAAACTGAGGTGATTGTCAGTCAAAGGTAATAATTGGACCCTGATTCGATTACCAACTTTCTCCCGGTTAATAAGACCGATGTGATCGAGATCGTTGAGGACAGTTCCGATTGTTTTTCGGTTGATTCCGTTTAGCAAAGAGCTGAGCCCTGTTTCAGTTGTGAACACTGATGACGATCTACCAGAAAGACTTATTAGCTGTGAGTAGACAGCAGAATGAGTTAGACCGAAACGTTTGGTTAATTTGTCGTATTTGAACGACGCCCCCTTTCGAGGCAGGTACAACTTGATGTACTGGAATTTGTCAAGCCAGTGATCGCCATCTGGTTTTGGGAGCAACCCAAACCAGTCAGAATCTGGAGTGATCGGGGACCATCTATTTTGATTGCTAATAATCATTGATCCCAGAGAGCTGAGTGATTTATTTACAGTTCTGGGTGACAGTCCAGTTTCATCAGCAATTCTACTTTTTGAAACAGCCCTGCCAACTCGATCACAATAACCCAGATGGCTGAACACAAGTCGTTTATGGAAGAGTGAATTGCCTCGTTCCTTGTCCAGTCGATCATAGAACTTACTATTCTTGGGAATGGTCAACAGTTTCAAGTATGAAATATTTTTTATTTTCTTGTCCATTAGTACCTTTCTAAATTGCTGTAAAATCCTTCATTTTTATGTATGCATGAGTGATGCATTTTTTGCCGATAATGATGTCTTTTTTCCTGAAAAAGTGATGCATATTTTCATGCAGATGATGCCTTTTTCCGAATTATCATGCAAAATGTCACACATTAAGTAAGTGTAAGGAACTCAAAAGTAAAAAACCTAAATAAGAAACCTCGTAAGCGGCGACGAGGTTTTTCCGCCTTTGGCGGTTTGTTTTTTACCTTCTTTAACTACCGGCAAAACACAACAGTTACAGGAGTGTGACCTGTGCTGTATCACATATTGCTGTGACTCTTCTGCCCTGTTGACTTGTGGCTGTCCAATGAGTGCAGGACTGAATTTCCTGAAATGGTGTGTTTGATTCTGTACCGGTCCTGCATGATGGAGATCGTATTGTGTCACTGCCCTGAACCGGGACGATGTTACAGTAGAAATTTGTTGCCATCCTCAATTGATCCAGATGAAAGTGATGCACTGAAACAAAGAGGAGCTTGGTTTGACCCAAGCTCCTCTTACCACATTCATCCAGCACGATTCAGTTACCAGTAATAAATACGATGCTTAAAGCCTTTTCTGCTTTGAACAGTTTTTCGATATCAGATCAATTACATTGTTGTTATTAATCAATAATCAGAAGACTGCATGGTGTCTCTGGATATTCCAAGGAGTCCTTTGGTGAACTCACCGCTCAAGAGCATTGGTAGTTCTGGATTATTAAGCAGCTTCATTTGAGAATTATCAATCGTAGATGTTACCATTCCTGACCGATCTTGCAGTTGTTAACATCGTCAAGTGGCAAGCGTATTATTGAAATCCCATTCGTCTGCATCCAAGATCTGTCTAATTTGCTGAACTAGACCTTCCATCGTAAGTTCGTCGCCTTCCTCCATGCAAATGGTATCAAAACAGTCAACGACCGCTTCCAGCACCATTCCACAATGTTCCTCCTCCATACCTCCAATTTCAGCATATTCGAGCATTTTATTGAGAACTAATTTTGCTTTTCTGGAGTCTGTGAGCTTTAGTGACGGTTTTCCTGTATTCTGCTGTTCTCTTTTTTGAACCTTTACTTGTTGCCATAGATCATTCTTATATTCCCAATAAATCAGAAGCTGGTATTTAAGCCCTTCTCTCTCTTCAATCATCTCTACTTTTTTCAGTAACTTCTTTTTTGAACTGAAATCAATTTTTGAATAAACATGATCTTCTTCCAAATGGTCTATCCATGAAGTTCTATCCTCCTCATTTTGAAAAATATGAATGTTGCTCTCAGGGGCACAGTCATCAGGGAATGATGTTATTAACAAAGCGTATGAATTGGTTTTTCTTTTTGACATTTTTACCTCATTTCTAGTTCAAATAATGCAAGGATCCGTGCTGATTTAATCTAAGATTATTCCTTGCGAAATACTTTTGACGCCTCATCAAACTGTTTTTTAAATCCCCTTGCAATTTTGTACAAAGGATGACATGGACCCTGTTGTATAATGTTTTTGTACCCAGCGGCTTTAACTTCGTGAAAATTTTCGTACCATTCTTTGTCATAAACTTTGCAAACGAATTTATCTAAATTATTATCGATTGCTGTATCAAACTCATCAGGATCTTTGAAGCCAAATCGATTTGCTAAATAGACTCTGATCGTTTCGTGGATATCCATTGGACTTTTATTAGTGTCTTTTAGTTTGGACAAATCTATTTCGGTTTGAGGATCGTCCCACAAATTAGTCCAATCTGTATTTGTGGGAATCATCTTGTTACTTGGTTTATTTGTCATTCTTCCTTCCTCCATTTCTTTCTATCGTAGTCATTTTGTTTTCACCTCAAAAAATAAGATCACATAAATCGATGGATGAATTTTGACTGTCAAAAACAGAAAATCCATATGTGAAAATCATCAGATCTGTGGCTATTCTTTTTTTTGATCTCAAGAGCCACAAAATACAGGCATAGAAAATTTTGAGAAAATCACAAAAGCCATGGGATTTCATCTGTTAAAATGAAAATTACAACAGATTTCTCAAGGGGCACGAGCTCTCAACACCGTTAATGAAACGAGAGGAGAATGTTCTGTAAGTGACTATGACACCAATTGATAGCAGGAATAGTGGCTGGACTGGTTTCTGATATTCGGTTCACGGTTTTGCGTATAAAGGGATTTAGACCGTCCAGTGAAATGGGGGCCGAATAGACAGCACTGAGTCTAAGTATCGCACCATGATCGATCTCGTTTGAGGCTGTTGGTGTTAGACTCGGAGCTCCACATCCTCTGCTAGATGAGGATGTGGCATGGCTTGGAAATTAGTTTGGTTTTTAAAACACAATGGTGAAGCAGGCACTTCAACAAGCCCCTCAAGGAAATCAGTTTTGAGGGGCTTGTTTTATTACTAACAACCTTTGCTCTTTGAATCTGTGATTGTCAGAATAACTAGAACTGATTTAAAGATATCACAGGGGGAATACACGAATATTGTATTTGTTCCCTATTACAATTTGGAGCACACATAAACTATGGACACGCCTAAAACAACAAAATATTTGACGTTGATTCAAACTTACGTGATAGATCCTTTAGATAGAACGACTCTTTCCCAGAGTTGTTTTGCTACAGTTCTTATGTTGTGTGGATGCATCGATGGTTTCGGTAAACTGATCCATCCGGATGAAAAAGCACGTTCAGGTGAGCGTTTTAAATATTTTCTCGAACGTCTTGGACCGAGGTACAAAGAAAGTGAAAACGAACTTTGGGAGTTGCGTAACGATTTAGCCCACAATGCATTGAACGTTGCTGCTTATTTATCACATGTGCATTCGACTTCTATTGCTCACCTCAAAAAATCAAGCTGTGGGCAGTACCTTTTATTGAATACACAATGTCTGTTAAATGATTTCAAACAGGCATTTAACACATTGAGAGACGAGTTGTCAGAAAATCCGGAGCTTGCAGCAAGGGCTGAGAATCGACTTGTCGAAGGTGAAATACTTCATACTGACTTTGAAGAATGGGAAACAACGTCACCGGGTTCTATTAAATTTGTCAAATCCAAATGATTGACGGAATTTTTTACGCATGACCAGCATCTTTACTTACACTTCCTGCTGTTCTGACAGTTTTGTTCAACACATCCACAATTTGCATTGCTGGCGGCGAATCCTTTTCTTGGATCGATTCAAAACCAGTTTGCCGGTTTGCAAATGCAGCATAAGCAGCTTGCAACAATATTGCATCTTTTACATGCTCATCTTTTGAGCCATTATAAAAAGCTTCAAACGTGTTTAATGTTGTTGCTCTATGATCATAAAGAATCTGATTGTGCTTGTGTGACTTGTAGTTTTTTGAGCACCAAATAATAGTGAAAGTGAGTGTTGAAAATATCACCAGCTTTGCAAAGATGTATTGGATTGCTTCTGGTACAGATTCAGGTATGTTTGATTTCTCTGATGCTGAATAGAGAAAATATACTGCAACCCCTGCTGTTATCAAAACACTCGCCCATGTTAAACCGATCCAATTATTGGCTGAATCAGAGTGTGCGTTAGATTGTGTATGAAATGCCTCTGCATTCGCCGACACACCAGCATAAGCTGACATCTTTCGAATATTTGCAAGAGTGTTTTCAGCTTCTTTTCTGTGGTTATTCTGCTCTTTTATGCTATTTTCTAGTAACTCATCCAAAGCCTGATATTTGATCTCGAATTGCTTAACAACTCCGTTAGTTTTTTGATGAATCGAGTCAATGTCAATTGCTTGAATTCCGGTTACTGCTAAGGGCAGTAGAATACGGCTAAGAATTGTGTCTCTGGATTCAATGAATTTATTGATGATATTATCGAATCTGTCTTTTCCATTTCCATAACCATCGTCGATTCCAAAGTTCTCAATCTCAGAAGATAATTCAAGCACTTTTGAGAATGATGTTTCTAATTTTGCGAGTTGGGTGAATGGTAGTTGAGATAAGTCTCGATTGAAAAGAGGCTGAAATTTTTCCAGATATTCAATTATCAATAGTATTACATCGTCAAAGATAAGATCATTTGCAAGATCATTGCTTTGAATAAGTATGTCTGGATCAATTCTTTTCAGTTCCTGAATCTGATTCTCAATCTTTTTGAGCATTTGCGATTCTTTAAGATGAAGCATTTTGTTTCGCTCTTTCAAATGATGTTGTGATCAGCCAACACAGATTGGATTGAAGCCGTATTATGAGCTCAGGTCAGCTAAACCACAATCATATTATGGTTGCCTAGCCTTAATTTATTTCGTACTGCCTGCATACATACAGCATGGCAGCATTTAGCGATTATCTTGAAAACAAAGTTATAAATATCCTGTTCCGAGATGGAACATTTGACAGACCAACAGAAATTGCAATCGGTCTCTCAACAGAATTACTCTCTGATGATGACGCAGGCAACGTTGCAACAAAAGTTGCATCAGGTGTTGGTTACTCTCTACAGGTCTTAGGCCCTGACAATGATGATTGGGCAGATTCCAATATCAACAAAGATGGTTATGAAACTGCTTTGCTGTAATGGGCTCAAAAGAAAGCAAAAAAATGATCATGACAGACCACACGCAGCAGTTTACCAAAATCGATTTCGTACTGTGAACAGTTTTCGAAATCAAATTCCTCAGATCGCTGTTATTAACCGGCAATCAATAGACTGCTTAATTTCGACTGGAATTTGATGAAACAGGTCTGAGGCCTCCCCGAAGGAAACGGAATAAATATGAGACCAGTCCATGAGCATTTCGATTACGTTGGATCTACCAATGTCAATCGCATCTTCGACGTATTCAGAGAGTGCTTGAGTCAGTTGGAGGCGTTTCATTCCCCTCGAAACACACTCTGCCTCAACATCACAGCCGATGTATCGGCGGTTTAAATTCCGGCAGGCAACCGCAGTTGTAAATCCGCCTCCGCAGGGATCAACAATTAGATCGCCGGGAGATGAAAAATTATGAATTAATTTCACTGCCTCATCTAAAGGCTGTTGCCAATGATGCCACGATTTCTCTTTCGATTGAACGTGAACGGTGTCGTTGAAGCGGCCTTTCCGAATCGTTTCACCTTTGGAATAGACCAGTATTGGCTTCCAGCTTGAAGTGACTTTGTAGCTACCCAGTGATAGCAGTGTGGCATCTCCTTTATAATGAGACGATATTTGCCAGCGATATGTGAGGTGTTTTTCAAACTTATTCATGACTTGGGGGAGATAGAAATTTCCACTGTAGGTCATGAATATCCCTCCTGCCACAAGGACACGCTCAGCAAATTCAGCGAGCTCTTCAATTTCAGGAAGAAACTCTTGCCTGTATGGGATGTCAGTACATATCAAGTTGACTGACTCTGGTTCAATACCTGCCATCCTCTCCAGATCCTGAAAACGAGAGTGATACAGGCGAATATCATCTTCATTCACTGGTGCCACAGATTCAATTTGTTCCTTACGTTTCTTGGCATTTCGGTTTCTTTTGGCACGACGCTCAGACGTAACCATATCATAGGTTTTACCATTGCAGCTCTCAGGTAATTCTCCGATGATCTGGATTGCTTTCTCTGCTTCTCTGTCAGAATTTGCGTAAATTCTTTTCCGCTTTTTATTTCGAAGTTTACCGTCTCTTCCACGTAGCTTTTCGAACTTGTCAATTTGACCAGTTGCTTCCAGATGTTTCCGAACACTGGCGACAGTGTTTTTAGAAACTCCGACAAGATCGGCTAAATTGTTGTTTGCTATCTGAGGATCACGCACCAGATATTCTTCAATAACCTTTCGCTTTTGGCTTTGACTTAGATGACGGCGATTACAATTTAGCGTTAAGGCTAATTCGTATTTTTCATTTTCGGACTCAAAATTACGCACTATCCGAGGGCACTTAATTTTCAGTTCATCACAGACTCGTTGACGATGAAAACCATCAACAATTGCTCCTGTCTGATCTACAATGACTGGGTAATCAAGACCGTTGATTTCAATAGACTTTTTTAGAGTTTCGTACTCCTGTTCGCTCAGTGGAGGAAGAATCTGGTATTTAGACTGCATTATGGCGGCTCCTTTATTGACTATCTGGTATTTGCGTCGCTCTTTCTCAATCGAACCAACCCGCCATGATGCGTCCTGCTCTTATAAGACTGCATTGTCTTTGTGCGGAATAAGACGAAGCGATTAACAAAATTGCTGTTGGACTATACAAACGAAAAATATTAATGTTAAGTAAAAATATGAACTGCCCAGAATACTGGTGGCGATAAGCTCCAGTAAACTAAGGCATTTACGGTCGTCCAAAATATTTGGAACGCTCATGAACGATCTTAAATTCAGAAATAGACTGACTACCTTCCAAAGAAATTGAATGCAGATCACCCGTAGGGTATGTCAGATTTCGATTAATTATTTTATTGATTTGAAATGGTGGCTCTGTAGCGGGGATTGGTAACTGCGAACGCTATTTTCAGAGCAGCAGTTTGAATTGAATATTTAAAATCAGGGACTGGTTCTTTTCAGAAGGCTTCCCTTCCAGAACTCATTCAGGGTTTTTGGGCACAAAAAAATAATTTGCCTCATTCTTCCGGCTGACTAAAATGTAGTTCGAGCATCTTCATAATGCTCATTCTGCTCTTAATTGAGCAGTGGATTGCAATCTCCTTTTTTTACCCCAGTGCTTCCCTGTCGTAAAAGGTACGTGCAAATACAAAGTCTCAAGTCTCACAGAAAAGGAGATGAACCAATGCGTGGTCACGATATCCCACAAGCGGCCAAAAACAATACCATCAGGACATATGCTGATTTGCACCGCAAATTTGATCTTTTTTTGAACGGACAGATTACAAGCAACCTGCTTATCATCGCCCGTTCTGGTGTCGGCAAAAGCTCTTATCTCAAACAACATGCGGATTGGAGAATTACGGCTTTGCTCGAAGGCAATGTTAAAGCCCTAAAGACATACATCAAACTGTATCAAAATCGACATAAATTGATTGTGCTTGATGATGCAGAAAATCTTTGGGAGTCAAAAAATGGACGTGTTGTTTTGCGGGAGCTGACAGAAACGTCTTATCCCAAAACAATGTCGTGGGAAAGTACAGCAAAAGAGCTTACCGAAACTCAGACGCCAACAACATATCAGACAAACAGCAGAGCCTGTATCATCTGCAATTCATTTCGTTTTGGTCGCACTGACGAGACGGCAGCTATCATCGACCGATGCCAATGCTACTGTTTTAATCCGACAAACGAGGAAGTTGCACGATACGTAGCCGATTGGTTTTGGGACCAGACTGTTTTTAATTATGCTTGCGAAAACATAACACAAATTGACAATCTCACAGCTCGCATGTTCATAGATGCGTCAGATAGGCGTTCACAACAAGACAAAGAATGGCGAAACGAATTTGTGATGTTGTCGGGGGTTGATTACATCGTTCAGACTATCTGCAACAATATAGACATCAAAACATCAGTCGATCAAGTAAAAGAATTTAAACGTCTCGCTACTCAAAACGATCTTCCTGCCAGTCGAGCAACTTTTATGAGGCATAAAGCTGATTTAAAAGCCAGAGGTATGCTAGGTGAGAAACAACCTGCTTTGAAGCTCAAAGTTAAAGGGAGTCCTCCCGATATCCCTACTGGTGTCGAGGCAATTCTAGCAGAGGTAGAAGCGGCTCATCTGGAGGATAAATACTTTGGTGCAGTTCCGTTTTAATGAGACTTGAGACCTTTGTTTTTTGTAGCTGTACACAAAAATTTGCAAAATCGTAACTACCTCTAGGCACCCCTATCGTGTTTTTACTATCACACTGCCCTGCTCATTGGGGGCAGGTAAATCACACTTAAACTTTAGGGGGTACAGAAATGATAATGACGGACAAACAAAAAGCTAAATTGATCGTTTATAAAATCTCTGATTATGCAGAGATAGGGGGCATGCAATCCGAACATAGCTACATGTTGGTTGAGGCTATGTATGGTTATTTTGATAACATTTGTTTTTATGATGGAAACGAATTAACAATATCAAACCTACTTGAGGAAGTGCGAAAAATTATAGTGATTGATGAACGGGAATTAACAGACAGTGAAAAAGTACAGCTCATTGTGTCTGATATAGTTGATTATGCAGAAATAGGAGGACTAGATGAAGATGCTGATATAGTTCGTGAAGCTGTTTACAATTGTCTCGTAAACGCTGGTGACGAATCAACAATGACAGATCTTCTTCAACATATGCAAAAAATATTAGATGCTGATGAGTGGCCTAAAGAGCATCAGTCTCATACTGATGACTAGAAGGGGAAATGCAGATTCTCTATTGCATTATTTGTAATCAAAAGCCCTGTTGCTCTCTTTGAGTTTCAGGGTTTTCAAATCGCTATTCCCAAAAATTGTGAAATCAACTATATTAGTCCTGCCTTACTTGCACACTTACAAACGCTCGAACGTTTAAGCAGTGTCTCTTTCGGAACTGGGAACGCTTCCCAGTTCTTACACATAAACGATATATTCAAAGTGCATTTGCACGTACAGACAGAAAAGGAAAAATAAAATGACAATGAAACTTAAAGACCGATTAAAACAAGCTGAGCAAGGCACAGCTTATTGGTACGCCAAAACAAGCAAAGACGATTGTTTTAGCACATCGGGATTAGAAAAAATGTTGGCAGCGTCGTGAATCGACAATCGAAGAATTACAAGATGCGTTGAAAGATCGAGAAGAAAAATACACTTACTTCTATTGCGAACAATATCAAAAAGTTGGCAGAAGAATCGAGCTTGTGAAAGTTGATGAAATTGATTTACCTGAATCTGTTGCCGAAAATTAAACCAACATCACTATTATAATTTATGCTCTTTCCTTCGGAGAAAGTTATTTTCGTTCTACAAAAAAGAAAGCCCTGATTTAGTCACATATTTTGCAGGGCTCTTTGCACGGATATAAACACAATGAACAGATTTAATATCTTACTAAATATGAATGATGGGATTGATGAAAACACCATCAGGGCAACAGCCATATCAGACTTTGATTGCAAACAATACTCAATCAATCTCGATGAAGAATATGAGCATGTTAAAAGCATTGAGAGAAAATCAACAACAATCATTGTTGTGCATTACAATAGTTGGCATGCAGAGCCTGAGCAATTGTTGTTTTCAAATGCAACTGAGGTAGATTTGTTTTGTGAGCTGTTTGATGAATTGAAAGTTTAAGAACTAAAAACAACATCTATTTCGGTAGAGTTTTATTTGTCATAGTCCGGCAGCTCAATTATGAGTTGTGGGGTTTTTTAAATTGGATTCAAATATTTTCTTTACTGTCATTCAGTGATAGTGCCTCATTTAGCACCTTGGGTACTTGCTGGCATATCCAGTTGTCTTTGAAAATCTCAAGTATCTGCTCGTTTGTGAATTTAGTTTCGTTTAAAAGTAATGCAGCAAAAACGAATTGCATAAAACGATTCAAATTGAAACGCAAGTTTATCGTAACTGTTCCTGTATCCAAAGAAAGGCAATGTGCGTATTGATTTCTATTGTCTACGATTAACCCAATCACTCTGTTTCTAGTCTTCTTTGTATTGGTTAACCAAGATACTATCTCATCTTGTTCGTTGCATAATTCTTTAAGCCGCTTTCGTAGCGTCGGCTCGTGAGAATGCATCATCTTACCATTCAACCACTCATAATAGACATCAGGGCAATTATCAAGAATAGACTTTATTTTAATCTGGTGATCCTCAGATGATTCAGAAGCTTCTGGAAAACGATAACGATGAAATCCTTCAAGACCTTGAGCTAGTTCCATAAATTTTTGATCTTCATAGGTAAATTTGCGATAAGATCCAAGGTACAACCAGATTGGCATTCCTATTAAATCAATATTGTCAACCCATGCCTGAAAGTGTTTTTGTGGAGCATCTTTGATATGCCTCCACGTGAATAGCATCTCATAATTTTTAATAGGCTTTTCCACTTCGGGTGAAACCTTATCATGATAATAAACGGCTATCGGTTCACTTATGTTTTGAAGATCTTCGTATGGGTTTTCTTTGGAGCAAACCTTTATATCAAATGAATAAGCTTGTCTTTGTGTTGCAAATTCAATAAATGAAACAATTTTGTGCATGTATTTTGAAAAGGAGATGTCACTCTTTTCATCAAAATCGTGCAGCCTTAAAAACTGATCTACAGCTCTGATTGTTATTTCGGCACGGATGTCGATTGAATATGAAGTCTGGGAAAGATTTATTCCACTATGTGAATAGGAATATTCGATTGTTGCATTCACATAATCATCACTTAGTATTTTTACAGGTTCTGGTTGATTATAAGTGACACTTAAACCATCTATAGAATTATCGTTTCCGTTATATTCTTCATCGAATGCTTTTATCAAATGCCATTCTTCAAAATTGCTAATTCCAAACGAGATATTATGAAACATGAGGTCATCATAATTGTTGAAGTGTTCTCCAACTAACAGCCATGATACATGGTAGTGTGTGTCTACTTTTTTGATTGATGTTGGGTTTTTTAAATTGATGCTTCTGTTTGTACTTAAACAGTAATTTTTTAATAGAGTATATTTTTTGCCAGTACGAGATTCTCCTAATATTACTTCTGTTTCAGAAAAACCCTCTTCAACAAGAGAAAATGCCCCTTCAATTGCTAGTCGAAAACCATCTACGACGCTGCCAGATAATTTGCCTCGGAATTTACTTGAATTGTCATTAGGCAGCCACCAATCTGCTTCTAATATTATTTCTTCATAAATGCAATCGGCTCTTTTCAGTGACATAGATAGGGCCTTTCAGGAATAAGCTGAGTGATTGTTTGTATCAGTTCTCGTTATTCTGACAATCACAGATTCAAAGATCAAAGGTTGTTGGTAATAAAACAAGCCCCTCAAAGCTGCTTGCCTTGAGGGGCTTTTGAAGTGCCTGCTTCATTGTATTTTAAAAACCAAACTGTTTGCCAAGCCATGCAACAGCCTCATCCAGCAATGGATGAGGCTCGCCCTCCACAATGTTGTAATGTTTGTCTGACACTGTAACATGTGTTTGCCCTAAATACATCTGCTCCAGACGTTCGGAATATTGCATACTGATACTTGTGCTGCCAGTCTTGCGGATGTATTTCAATAACTTTCCATCAAATCCATACTCTGCCCTGATGTCTTGCCAGTTTCTTGACAGATTGTCATTACGTTTGATGATTGTCTTTCCATTCTCAATAACAATATGCTCGTTGATGATTCTTGCTTGACGATATGCACATAATGCATTGTCAGTATGTTTACAACGTTCCATTTCTTTTTTTAATAGCTCAATTGTTGTGTCCCACAATTTATAATTGACCATCGGCGGATTGTCATAATTTTCTGCCTTTGTTCTGACTCTGACAATACGTCCTGTATCTAAATCAATCTCATCACGTTTTAAGTGCTCCAAGTCAATCTGAGTAAATCCACAATTAAGCATCAACATCAGGTAACACTGATATCTTTGAGGCAATGGTTTGTTTTTATCAAAGATCTTTTTGAAATCTTCTTTTGTCCACAACTTATCCCGTTTGATTTCATGTTTCTTTTTCTTGTTCTGAGTCGCCCTGAAACTCAGATTTCTATCGTCGATGTTTTTAGGCAGATTCTCCAGTTTGCAAGCATCCTCACGCCAACAATAACGAATGAATGATTTTGCGTAATTAAAATAATTGCCTTTGTTGTTGAAAGGCTGTTGTAATAGAAACATGTAATAATTCTTGATTGTCTCTGTTGTGATGTCGATCATTAAAGAATCATCACCAATCCAGTTTCTGAATTTCAACAGTTTTTCTCTGGAGTCCATCAGAGTTTTCTTTGAAAGTTGACCTGATTGAGTTTTTGCACCTTTGAGACGTAAAAAATCCTCACACCAGTAACCAACCGTCTGAGGGACTCGTTTTGAGTCTGATATTGTTTGTGCTCTGTTCAATCTTTCCTGCCACTTGGCAGGCAGTAAATATTGTAAGTTACCAAACAGAGTATGCCCTGAATCGGTCTTGATGAATTCAGCATAGAATTCTTTGTTTTTGGTGCTGCTGGTGAACAGCATGAAAGGCAGAGAATCACACAATTCAGGTTGCAATAATTGCTCATCAATCCAAACCAGAAACTTATCGACCTGAGCAGCATTCTTTTTTTCTGTCATGGTTTCTGCACCATGTGAATCATACCATGCTTGCACATCTGCAAATAATTCTTTGTGATGGTGGTAAGATGCTGCGTTTGGTCTATCAAGGTCAATTTCTGCTTTGAGCTTTACCCATTCGAGTAAAGCTGCCTCATAACCCACTTTGGAGATCGGATGTTTGAAATAATGGATTTTATGATTATGTCTTTTTTTCCAGCAGCCTCTTGCAGGGTATGCCTGTAACTCAAGTTTAATGCCCTTTGCCTTTTGTCGTTGAGCCCAGTTTTGTATCCTTCTTGTATCCTTTTGAGTTGCTGTTTTTGCCATGACTTACAGACCTACTGATTGAAAAGTATGAGGTGCAATGAAGGATAACGCATCCTTTTCTTGTATCCTTTTTATATCAAAATAGAGTTTCGGAGGATACGAAATAGTGCGAATTCTAGCTGGAAAACGCACCGTGAGTATCGCTCTTAATCAGTAGGTTAAAGGTTCGATTCCTTTCGGGGGCACTCATAAAGCCATATCTCACAGCGAGTTATGGCTTTTATTATTTTGCTGATTTGTACCTAAATGGGGCGTTTTCAAAGTGTACCTAATTTGCTCGATTAATTTGCAGGTATTCATCTCTTAAGGAACATACAGCTGTCAGTGCTCCAAGCCGCTCAGAATCACTTTAATTTGGCTTCGAAACTCCTGATGAGAGAAGTATACCTCCTAATGCTAATATCCAGCCAGAAGTTCCCTGAGGCAGCCTGATAGATAAGTGCACTTGTGGCCACGTTGTGTGGCATAAGAAATGATGTTCGCGACTATTTGATTAACTTGCCGTTTGAACTGGAAAACCGTTCGAGGCAAGTGCTCTATAACACGGCAAGAAGTACCGCTTCGAGAGCAGTAGCGGGAAGAGCGATGGCGAGGTCAGGAAGCAGGAAGCAGCCGCCTGGCGGGCAACCAAGGCTCAGATTGACCTCGAAGCTGAAGAAGCGAAGCCCCACCAGGTCGAGTATAAACTGTTATTGCAGAATAGGAGTGCATACACAGATGGTGTATTGACCATGGCGAAGAAATGACCGCCGCCATCGCGAGAGATAAAATCAAGGTCTTGGGATGGCGACTGGCCCTGTGAACTCATCCGCTGCTCAGGTGGTCCGATCGGCCCTTCAATGGTCCTGTCCCGCTCACCGAGATCAATGAGCGAATGAAGGCGGCGTATCGTGTGGCTGGCCTGGAACCTGTCATCCAAGTCAGCGCCCCGGCTCCCTTCGAGCAAACCCAGTGGCACGATTGGCTGGAGTCCCAGAATCGTTGCCTGTCTCACCAGGCAGCCTGCCCCCTCATCAACAGACCGAACCTGTCCGGCAGGGTCTGCGTGAAGCAGTCCCTGCTGGACCGATTTAGTGAGGGATGTTTACTCAATCTAATTGACGTCTTTGGGGTTCACTGGCTGGTTTCGTTTTGGCGCACTCTCTTTCTTAAGGGAAAAGGTCTTCAGAATCGAAACGAACGGGGAGTTGATCTAAACCTCGCATCGTCAATCCGGGTAGCCACTTCGGTTCTGGTTTCTCCGGATTTAGATGCATCTCAGGAAATTTCTCAAAGAGTGATGAGATGGCAATTTCACTTTCGAGTCGCGCTAAACCTGCGCCCAGACAGTAATGAATGCCGAAGCCAAACGACATGTGAGCCGTTGAATGCCTGCATTGAAATTGAAGCTGGTCTCCTGCCATAAAATATTGAGGGTCACGGTTTGCCGAATAGAAACAGAAAAGCACTTTTTCACCCGGCTGAATACAAACCCCCTCAAATTTGATCTTCCTGATTGCCACTCGCAGAGTACTGAACTCTAACGGACACTCCCAGCGGAGCAGTTCATCCACTACAGTTGCCATATCATTTTGACCATTTTGAATCTCATTCCAGAGCTCTCGATTCTTCAACAGAGTAAAGAGACTGTTTCCAATCAGATTCATTGCAGTTTCGTATCCTGCAGACAACAGCAGAAAACTGCTGGAAATCAGATCTTTCTCCGAGATATCACCACCAGCATGACGCGCTACCAGACGCCTGAATAAGGTATCAGAATTTGAATCACACTCTCTGACAGCAAAATCCAACAGGTAATCCTGAAAATTCGCAGCGATCTCATGAGCGACTGCTGTCCCCTCTAAGTCAGCCTGATTCAACCTCAGCAACCATTGCCCGATCATCTGTATGTCACGCTCCGGCACCCCCAGGAATTGGCAGATGACATGTAATGAAAAAGGTGACGCAAACGTTTGCAGCAGGTTCGCCTCATCCGCCTGTGCGTTATCTGCAATCAGCAGATCTGCGATTTCCTGAATTTGAGGACGCATTTGTAAGACCCGACTTCGAGTGAATTCTGGAGCAAGAAGAGATCGCAGGTAGGTGTGTTCGGGTGGATCGGTGGTATGCAGATGTCGATAAATAGGATGCAGGTCCGTAGCAGGCACATCCGTACTCTCAGTGGATTCTCCGACAACGCATTTTTTGAAATCCTTCGATAGATCCGGAGAATTCATCAGGCGACGGGTCAGGTCATAGTCAAGCACCAGCCAGGCCTCCAGTCCCCCGGGTAAACTGATGGCAACCATCTTTGCCCCAGTCTGCTGAAGTGATCTGTAAAACGGATACGGATCCGCTTTGAATTTCTGATCATAAATGGGCAGAGAAATTCGATCATACTTCTGTGTAGGGTCAGAATGAAACATTTGGATTTCCTGTCTGGTAACTGCATATCAGACTGAGGGCAACCAGGCTTACCAGAAACTTATCATTTCCGGGCTGTTGACAGCTCTGTTTGACTCGCTGAAAATAAGCGTCGAAGGGGTCAGCGCAATCACTTTTTTCTGAGATCCTCGTGAGCAGTTCTGCTGTCAAAACAGACTCCTCTTTCAAATCGCTGGATTTCAGATCCGGACAGCGATCTCTGATCCATGCAGCAAAACCATTTAACTCCTTCACAACGTGGCTGGAATCATAATCCAGAGGGTGCAGAGGATAGCAATTCGTAAATGAATGTGCCTTCCGAATCAGTTGAATGAATGGAATTCCATTCGAGAGCAGGTAGCTCGCTGATGCCTGCCCTTCGATTATTCCTGGAATGTCTGCTTCAACAAAATAGAATTGAAAGATCTCTTGAGGCTGCGGACCCAGGCCGATCCACAACAGATCATTGCTCTGCAGATGCGGGAGCGTGCTGCGAATCTCGTCTGAAATGTTTTCATATTGACCAGTAGCAGTTGAAATACCTGGTAACACAAACAACCGCCCCCGCGATTCGATCCACCCTTGAAGTTCCCTGCGGATCTCTTCCAGATAAGGAGCTGACATATCTGTGTCGATCGCCAGGTCGTCGGTTGAAAGTTCTTGCAGGATGGCTTCGGACAAGCTGCTCAACTCGGAATCGTGCTTCTGCATATCATCAGCCAGAGCGTTCAGCAGCCTGTAGGTCGCTTCCAGATTTTCCTCTGGAGTAAAAGAAGTCAGTACCACTGGTCTCGAGGCACCTTTCAGCAGGCGACAGACAGCCGAAACACAATTAAGAGCGATGAAAGGGGTTTGTTCTCTGAAGTGCTGCAAACCATAGATCGGCCAGATTAACGGCGGATCGGGTTGTTGTAGTCGCTGGTGAAGGAAGTAAGCATTCCGAACTCTGTTGCAAAGTTGCGGATCGAATTCTTGACCGCTTTGATACCAGCCCCAGGCCGATTCACTCACCTCTGTCGGCGGCGGTTCAGGCGAATTGATGACCAGGTTCGTCAATTCCGGCGACGCATCAACCAGGTAAAACCGGCGTGCGTCATTACATTCAATACAGGAACTCTGGTAATAAAGATCTTCCTTCTGGCTCGGTAAGTCATCCCAGCAATAAGGTTGAATTCGGCAGAAGTAATCGACATTCAGTTCCTCAGCATAATTGACAGACATGTCGTCTGCGCCGCCGGTAAATCCAAAGGTCACCCGCTGCTGCAGTTCCTCTCGACGGTCATAAGGCCAGAAGGTCACGTGAGAGCAGGAACCAATTGATAAAACGCTGGAATGAATACGATCTCGATCCAGACCTTGCAATAAAAGGGCCAGCTTCTCGGCAGTACAACCCAGATAAGGATTATTGTAATCTGCATAAACAATCCTTACGTGACCGCGATATTCACACTGCGTGATGCAACGTTGAATCAACGTCAATGTTGAAACCTGATGCCCCATGTTCTTTGTCCCATCGACAAAGAAACGTAATTCTGCCTCCTGCCGAATCTGTTCTGAGATCGTCTGCAATTCCTGTTCACAGGGATGGTCCGGCGACACAGTTCCTCGCCACGAACGAACCAAGGCAGAAAACCGCTCGGACAACGTTTCAAATGAACAATCAGTCGCATTCATGCTGGATGTCCTTTTCAAACGAATCAGCATCGGGAATCACAAACGGATTCGGATCTAAAAATCTCTGAATCACGTTAGTGGCAATACGACAGATATCATTTTTATAATTATTATGGGAAAGCGCCCCTGCAAATCCGATAGATCCGGTTGAGAACACGGCACCACCGGATGGGGTTTCAAAAAAGGTCATATCTGCTCGTAGTTTATCGGATTCACCTGGCGGAAACGGGGCTGCAAGTTCTTCTCGAGTCATGATAAAATCGGCAGAATGCCTGACCGAATGTGCTACCACAAGTGCATGAGCCGGAGAACCACGAAACGGATTCCATCGGTCTATTTCCTGGCTGACAGCGCCATTGCAGATACTTCCATAAAAACCGAATTCAGACCCCTCTGAGGTACCTTCGAAAATAAATCTGGCCCTTTTACTACCAGAGTCCTCAGTCCGTTGATATCCCGTACCACACTCTTCAGCCAATGCAATAAACCCGACGCCCACCAGTTGGTTAGGAGGACGACCTATGTTTCTCCACAACCCTCCATATTCTCCATTAAAAGAGTGATAGTATTCCCCCGGTTGAGAGTCCCATGCCAACCCCCGACCTTCGGCACGTCGTAATTCAATTACTGCGGGGTTTGCAGGATCAAATGCGATTCGCCAGTAAAAACCATTCCCCCCCATATACATAAGACGTCCACCAGAACTTAAGTATTCATTCAGTGAATCCATCATTCTCGTACTGACATATTCTGGATGTGTGCCTGTAAGTACCACACGATAAGGGCTCAGAAGGTCGGCTCCTTTTAGATGCAGGTCTTCATCGGTTATCACATCACAGTCAATTCCTTGATGATCGAGCCAGGCTGTAATGTTTGTATCTGCTGTAAATCCCCAAGGGTGATCATGCGGCTTCAGGTCTAGAATCGGCCTGAGACCGGACGAATAATGGACTCCACTACCATCTGCATGTCTATCATACAGCGACCAGCCCAACTCAGGATGATCCCGTAAACAGGCATCTTTGGCCCGAATCGTACTGTTTTGAATTTCAGCAGCATATAACTCGAATCGGTTGTTTGCGTAGGCCAGATAAGTTGCCGTGGGTATCAGCAGAACAGCTTTGACAGATTTTTCTTTGCCCCGGACAGTTGCTTTGTGCTTTGGCTGAATGAAAAAAGTAACGTAATCAACCATCTCATTTAGTCGCAGTTTGGCGGCATAAATTCCACTTTTCACATCTGATGGTATTCTCCAGGAAAAGCAGGATAGCCACCCAGCGTCTGTCAAATCATCTTCATGAAAATGGACCGCACCATAATGCTGAGGGGCTCTCTGCCAATCTTGCACGGAACAGTCCCAATGAACTCCCCGGACAGCACGAGTTGGATGATTCACAAACACCCCGTGCCTGTCATTACCGGAAATGTCTAGCATCCGGTCCGTACTCATCTCATGGGAAAAATCCCAGACCGCTGAAATTCTATCATCTTGAGACAGACATTCTGAATTTGTGCTGAGGTACTCTGCTTCAGAAACCTCAAGCGTGCTATTCGATAGCCAGGGAAGTTCCATCCGTCCGTTAAAACATTGCTCCACCAGACCGATCGAATTCCTTGCTCTATCGTAGAATACACATTTTCCCGCCAAGATGAGGCCCGACATCGTAGATTGCAGGTTAGAATCGACAGAGATTGTTTGTGAATAATTCCGTTCCCTCTCTCCAGGATGTCGCGCCAGTAACTTGAGATGCACTTGTAAAATCCCCTCCTGCATCCCCAAATAAAGCCAATGCCAGTGCGACTGAGCCAGTGGAAGTTCGAGTCCGCTAACAGTACCGGATCCCTGCTTCATGAATCCTGCCTGAGGCTCGTCAATGTCGTTGGAGAAATCAACGGGATCACCGCCCCCCTTTTTCAGCACCACAAGAAATCCACGTTGGATTACTACCGAGATCTCTCCGCCAATCAAGTCAATCAGAGTCTGAGTCTGAGAGCTTTCCAATAGTGTCGGCAGAAAGAAAAGTCCCATTGACCAGTTGCCATATAATACTGGCATTGAATCTACATAAGCATATGAACCAGGGTTACAATGGGTTTGCCACTTTTCATATCGTTGGAGCGGTGTAACTGACTGTTGCCATTGGCAGGGAATTTCCTGAAAGCCAGCTCCCGTCGATCTGGTATCAGCACAAATCAATCTCACAATTTCGGATTTGGTGCCTGCTCGATCAGAGTCTAGCAGATTCATCATAACATGAACGGTTTCCCCGGGACGAAAGGAAAGCTTATTTGGATAGCCAGCAAAATACATATTTGATAATTCCAAACTGTTAAAACGCACTGTCAGGTAACGATACGCCCCCTCAAACGATTTGGGGGAAGGCAGGATGTCGGAATAACGTGCCGGGCTCTTCAGCGGCGAGCATTTGAAATGGATCGAGATCAAGGCTATTCTCCGCCTGCCGATCCAGGTTGGCCAAATCAGACTCAGGTCGTGCGGCGACATACGATTCATCGCCGATAACCCTGAGTGATATCGAACGCCGCCGCGTTCCCCGTTTCGTTCCCGCTCCACCGTGCAACACTGCCGGATGGAATATCAGCACATCGCTCGGCTCGATCCCCCAGGAAACGATATCCCACCTCGTTCGCTCCGATTCAATATCGGGTAATGCTGGCCAGATGCCTGCTTCATACATCTGCGCAGCGCGATCTTTTGCATCGAATGTGGTCGGGTTATACAGCGGGCCCTGCTGGGAGCCCCGGACAAATTCCAGGGAATCTGACTGCTGAACCGGATCCAGGTTAATCCAGATCGTGGCAATCTGTGTTCCACCCAGGGGCAGATATGGTAAATCCTGATGCCACGGGGTCGGTAACCGGTCACCGGCCTCCTTCTGCCAGATTTGCTCATAAAGCAGCCAGAGATTCTGGCTTTCCAATATTTGAGCAACATGCTGTGCCAGCCCGGAATCGCATATCAACGAGCGATAATGGGGAAAGGCACCCGGATGGGCATGATCCTGATAAAACGAACCCGGCACGCCACTCAGAACTTCGCTGGCAAAGGGCCCTGGATTCGCTAACGACCATTGGTAGGCTGTTTCCGCATTTTCAAGTCCAGCCCTGTCCAGCAGGCCGCGACAGCACACAACACCGTCTGCAGCAAAGCGAGTGGTATAGCTCAACTCCTCGGTCCGAGTCATGGTAGCATTCCCTGTTTAACAATGGATTCGAAATCTCTGTTTTCTGCTGACGTCGAGCAGGATTTGAGCCAACAGCCAGACAAGAGAGGTGATGTGATCCGCGCTGAGTACTTCGCCAGCGCACTGGCAGGACCGGAAAAACCTACCCATAAATCAGGTGTAGTGACTTCCGGGTCATCTGAAACCCAGGAACACGTCGTTACATTCTCATCACATAAAATCTGTAACGCTTTCGAAACCCGGTGTGCACGCTGCTCTGCCAGATCCTGGAAACGCGGTAGCTCCCTGAGCATCATCCACAATTCGAGCTGACCTGCTAAGCCGTGACAGTACGTCGGAGTTCCTACTGCAGGGCTGTCTGTCAGCCGTTCCACCGCCCAGTCGATTTCTGATCGAAGGGCCGTGTGATCCCCCACGCTCTGCAAGATGCACCAGAGGTAACCTGCGACGCCATGGCACCAGGCCCCTGTCGCATACTGCCCGCTTTGATCTGCTATCGACTTTAAGGCATCCCCCTGTTCATTCTTTCCATACCTGGCAAGGCGGCGAAAAGTGTCGAGGGCCAGTTCCATCAGACTGTCATCATCGGTTTGACGACCGAGTGCTCCGAAAGCCAAAGCGATGCCCGCTGATCCATGTGCACAACCCAGATAGTCGGGTTCTCTCTCCCTGTTGATGGACCAGAACAGCATCTGTTTTGTCAGGTGCCGGCATTCACTGAGCCGTTTGAGCGTCGGCTGAATCAAGTCAATCGGAGAAGCATCGTCTAGAATCTCTGCCATCAGGCATGCGGACCATATGACACCGGCGGAGCCGGAGAATAAATCCAGTTCGCGATGGTCCTGCGCAGCAAATTCCAGCCGATTCAGGCCAGCATGAATATAAGTCTCAGATTGATATCGTTTGCCGATCGTGCACAGTGAAAGTGCCACACCAGCATTACCGGTAAATAATCCTGCAGATTGCCCACGGGGAGATCGACTGACAAGCCATTCTGCCCCAGCTTGTAATCTGTTGCCGAATTCATCTGTCCGACAGGCCTGATCTATGGAAACCAGACCAAGGAGAATGCCGGCAGCACCAAGATTAATGGCCTCGCAGTCAAAGTGCCGCATGTTGTGTGAGTTCCGCCACCAGGACTGATTCCCCTCTGATTTCAAATACTGATCAATCCGTCGGCCCGCTTTTCTCGCTGCGTGATTGGCCCATTGTTGTAATGATTCCATATCTTGCGTTTCGACCGGCGGCCTGGAAACGGAATCGGCTTGATGATGTTGTGCAAACTCCCGCAGTACTCTGCAGACGTCATCAATCCCGGGACGCCTTTCAGGGTCTGGATTTGTCAACGCTTCAATCTCTGCTGCTGCAGAGTACTCACCTTCATTTTCCAGCAAATCAGCCAGCCGCTGACCACCTCCGGATAACAAGCCTGGAGGAATTCCCAGAACGGCTTCGAACACACAACCGGCCAGCGCATAAATATCACGTGAGAAATCAGCGGCGATCGCTCCGTCAATTTCCGGGGCAAGGTGACCGCGCGTCCCCCCGCGACTGCCTGTTTGCCCCTGTTCTACAGTAAGCTCAAAATCAATTAACCGCACGACACCATCATTCAATAGTGCATTTCCCGGTTTGATGTCTCCATGAACGAGATTGGCCTGATGAATCTGTTTCAATGCTTCTGCCAGCAGAGGCAGGCTGTGGATACGTTCTTCCCGCGTCAGTTGATTCAACTCCGTTCCGCGTATGTCTTCTGTAATTAAAACGGACCACCTGTCAGCCGAAAACGCTATCGCTCGCGGCGAGACCCCACGGGATTCCAGCTGCTTTAAATACTGATATTCCCGTCTCAACTGTTTCGAAATATCGTCACCGCTGAGATTCCCGCCCACTCCCGGTCTGCCAACCTTAATCACAACACTGTCGAAAGACTGCAAATCGATTCCCAGATACACGGTAGCACGCGCCGTTTCGGAAATCTGATGCAGTGCCGAATATCGCTGATCTTCGACTGTGAAGCTCTTGCCCGGAATAACTGGACATGCTTCTGCAGGGACTCCCGCAACGGGAGGCTCAGGAGGCGGCACAGCTGGCGCACGATCTCGGCTGTCAGAATATAGCGTCCCCTCAGCACTGCTCAAGGCAAACTGGTGAATCCCTCGTGAATCGGTCAGCACGGGAGACTTCCCAAAGATTCCATAGCGGAACGAGACCGCTGCTCCCGGCCTGCTTCGCAGATCAGTCACCACTTCAGGACCGCTGCTGGTGGGCCAGACTCGTTCCAGAAGCGGTATCAACTGTTGCGCCTGCTGAATATCAGTCGGGTAGATCGTCAGAATCTTGCCCAACACAGAGATCCCGCCATCTCCTGAATTCAGGAATACGATGTCTTCGAGATGTCGAGGAATCTTGAACGCCGCCTGGGTCTCAATCAGCAGGGGAGACACCGCTTTGAGCATGCGCAGGCTTTCATGAGCACTCGCTGAAATGTGGATCTTCCACCCCTGAACAGGCAGCAACGCCCCCCCGGGACGGAAAAACCGCCATCGAAGGGGGGCATCGCTCCAGTCAACCACATCCCAGAAAGGATCAAGGCTATCTGTTATAGCCGCGACGGTCGCCTGATAGTTCTCAATCATTCTGGTCTGACTGGCCATCGGCATTACCCGTGGCGTGTTGCCTGGCATGTATGCCAGGGGCACATATGAATGTCTGAAACCAGGTGATCTTTATCGGCATGATTCCCGGTTGAATCCAGATCACCGGACGCACACATCGATTCCAGTTGAACCTCCAGATCGGATGAATTGAGTGCACCCGTATTGAACTGCAGGCGCAGTCCATCAATTTTGTCACGCATTAATGTCGTACTCGTCATGATAGCTCCTTTTTAACTGATACTTTTTTATTGTGATATAACCAATACACCACTGGATAGTACCCGCTGATTCCCTCACGGAATCAGCAGTACGGTTGTACTAAATGCTGAACTCTTCCTCCTTTCCGGATCAATGCGGCTGGCGACTGACTGTTAAGACTTCGATCTGGCGAATCAGCTGATAGGCGAAAAAGAAAACAGACTTCTCATTTGTGCCTCACAGCATGATTTGATTCTGGATTTACTGAGTAGTCTTCTTACTTTTCGTTAGATGAAATCTGGAAATGCAGACATCCTTGCTGCTGAGAAACATTGTTCTTCATTCACTTAATCAACATCCGGAGGAGCATCCCGACGCAGTCTCAAAAAAAAACGCAGAAAAATCCACAAAAATGTAAATCACAAAAAATAAGCCTGGCTAACTACAACAAATTGAGACTACTCATCCTACCTGCCGAGAATTCCATCGAACTCAAATAAGTGACTCATCCTCGATGACAGGATTCCGGTATTCCCAACTTCAAGCTGCACTCCTAATTCATGGCGATATTTTGACTGCCTCCGTGCAGAGTATTTGGGAATATCCGAAATAAATAATCAGGAAGTGACTTAGTAAGCGACAGAAATACTGTTTTTAGCGGGAAACGGAGTGAGACCAGCTGATTTCCAGCCGGTTAAGACCATTTAGAAAAATTGCTCGCCCATCCTTCAAACCAAAGGTGGCGAGCCATTATATGCTTGTTTATTTGCAGTGAAATTCAGTCATGCGGTTAGTGGTTTCGCAGCAAAACCGTTATCTCAATTCCTGCCTGGTTGGAGAGTCGTCAAGTTATTTCATGAAACATTCTTTACTCATTTTGCATCTCAGATGCAGATTTTTCGTTCTGGGGGCTACTGCTGGAAAATATTACAGCCAGAAACAACACCTGCTCCCCAGACCTGACAAACCATCCTTTGACGCCATCATCATACGAGGACGACAAAATCACATCTCCTTTAGGAGAGAATGCCAGCGCCGTAATAAAGGCCCGTGGATGGTACGGATAGGTCCACACCTTTGCGCCGTCAAGATCTGTGATAACCACATTCCCGGTAGTCAGAGTCACCACCGAATCACCGAAGCGGGTGACATCACTCGGGTGGGGGTTTGCAAATTCCGGGAAGGCAG
>PAJV01000042.1 GCA_002706765.1 Gimesia sp. | reverse complement strand
GAGCACCAAACAGGAGACGTTCATCGGTCAAATCCAGGTTCCCGCCGACTGGAAGTGGATGACCAGTAACACAAACTTCTTCGTCGAGTATTACCGGAGCGTATCGGCCTGCGATCAGACCCCGTATGCCAAGGCTACATTGCATGCGCCGACGCGCGAGAGCAGTACCGTTCATCCGACGGGCGCTCCAACGCTTGAGACATACGGCGACTGCAAGTCCGTCGCGAAGGTCACCCATGGTCCTGACAACGCAGCGATATGCGAAACGGGCAAGTAACCGTGTGGAAGCTGGATAACCAGGCGTTGCACGCGAGCGGGCGGTAGCGCTGATTGTGAAGTCAAGACCTCACGCGCCCACGGCGTGAACTTGGTCGTTATGCCCGTCCGGTCGACAACACCGAATGTAATTGGCGTCAACTCCAACTCGCGTCGATGTTAAAGACCGAAATTGCAAGCTGGCGAGTCGCCGTCCCAAAAACTTGTCGGGAACCTGATGTGAATTCTCGGACGTGCCAAATATCGACCGTTTTCTGTTATGATGCACAATCAGTTTTATACTTTGTTGTGTTTTTCCATATCAGCGCTGTATTGCTATAATTATAGTCTATAGCCCACTCGGTTCGTCGCGTTTCGAAACACGTAAAATAAGGGTGACGATTCCGCAGATCAGTAGCAGGAGAATACCGATGGAGCCCAGTTTCTGTGAGATGAAATCGACCATCGAAGTTTCGGAATTCGTCAAGGCTCCCCGTGAACCTGGTGCTGCCTGAGGTGGTATGTCACGTCTCGTGACATGGATTTTCAATGAGGACAGGAATTTCTCAGCATCAGGATCCGAGCGGACGTCCTTGCCAAAACCCATTGCCATGAGCTTGTATACCTTGCCCTTGATCGCAATGATATTTTGACTCATGATCAGTTCGGGGGTAAAATCCTGACTCTGGTTGGTGATGGTGAAGAGTTCGTAGCCCTGGCGCATTTCGCTGGTTGAATTGAGAATCTGACCTCCCATTTCCCCGGTGATTCCTTGCTCTATCGAGGATAGCCGCAGTGGCATATTGGGTGGGATTTGCACTTCAGCAATCATGAGGGTGAGAGTCTCATCTGTTGAGACCCAGATGATGGAAACAGGGGGCTGGGACTCGGTTTCGACAAAACGGAACTCGTCCGGCACGGTCACCGAGATCACGCCGTCGGCTGACTTCCACTCTTCTGCGGAGACACTCGAAACGAGAAGGCAGACGGAGGCGAAGGTTTTGAGTAGCGAATGCATGGCTAATGTCTTTATCCGAGATTTCCCATATGGGTTGAGCTTGGAACCGATCCAGACTCGCAACCTTCTCGATTATAACAACAGCACCTCCCGAGTCTAAATTTGGGTGGATTTTTCGATACCTTTCCCGTCTTCCAGCCCGAGCGATCCGGGAACGGATGTGTGACCGTGGCATTGCTCATCGGCTCTTTGATCGGCATTTGGAGCCTGATCAAGTAGCCCTTCGGCCGAAAGCGCAAAAGTGGTGATACTTAACAAAACGCTTGCTCTCGAACGTGGTAAGGACGTCTATCGTCCTGAACGGGCATCGGCAATACAGGCTGCCGGACACGGGTAGCGTTTCGTTTTCTAACCGCTGTTTACATACAAATAAAACGAGCAAATTAGGTACACTTTGAAAATCGATCATTTAGGTACAAAAACGGAAAATAAAAAAAGCCCTAAGCTATTGTAGCTCAAGGCTTTGTGAGTGAGGGCGCAGGGATTCGAACCCTGGACCTACGGATTAAAAGTCCGTTGCTCTACCAACTGAGCTACGCCCTCATTTAGTCTTACTGTATTGGATGCGGCTGGAAAATGAAGCGTTGGAATTCGCTTGCTGTTCTCGACAGGCCGTTTGTTGACTGAGTCAGGATGATAGCAACACACACGTTGACTACACAACATTACGGGAATAAAAAATCATTGTAAATTCATATTTTCTCAGTGCTTAGTCCTATAGAGGCTTCAACGCCGCGGCAGGTTCGCCGATTCTGCTCTCTGAACGTTTCTGAACCGCTTTTCCCGCTGTCTCTGCGGCTGTCTCTGCCGTCGCGAACCGGCCTGCGATTACGCTTCGTAGTCAGCCTGTGTGTACATTCCATCAATATACCGCCACAGGCTGCCGTTCGGGTTTTTCGGTTGTAACGCCTCGGGAAGCCGCTGCGGGCGAACGTTGTCGTAACACTGCAGCATCGAAAAGCGGTGGATGGCGGCGGGAATGCCGACCGAGGTGAAGACCGGGTGACCGGTTGCCGGGAAGGGGCCGCCATGGTTCATCGCCGGGCTGACCGCGACGCCAGTGGGCATCTTGTCGTTCAGCAGGCGTCCCACTTTCTGACGCAACGCGGGGGCCAGCTGCTCGTACAGGCCTTCATCTTCGCCGCCGGTATGACTGTAAATGCAGCCGGTGAGGTTGCCTTCCAGGCATTCGGCGATCTGCACCAGCTGTTCATCCGAGTCGGCAACGACGATCAGCGAGCTGTTTCCGAAGGCTTCTGTCTGCAGGGCATCCGGGCTTTCCAGGAACTTTCTGCCGCTGACTTTGAGTAAGGTGTTTGCACAGGAGAAGCCGGGGCCGTCGGTCTGCAGGCCGCCTGTCACCAGTGTAGCGCCGGCGGACTGGATGGCGGTGATGCCGGACTGGAAGCCATGCTGCACGCCTTCTCCCAGCAGAACGCCGGCGGGGGACTCTTCGAATTTCTGTTTGACTGCTTCAATGAAGGCGTCGGCGGTTTCACCGGCTTTGATGGCGACCATGCCGGGATTGGTGCAGAACTGGCCCGTTCCCATCAGGCAGCTGCCTTTGAATTCTTCGGCGATGTCGGCGCCCCGTTCGGTCAACGCGCCGGGCAGAATGAAGACCGGGTTAATGCTGGAGAGTTCCAGGTAGGCCGGTTTGCCGGCTTTGTCGGCCGCTTCTTTGATTGTGAGTCCCGCACTGCGTCCGCCGGTATAGCCGATGGCACCCATCAGGGGATGCGAAACCAGCCGACAACCATCGGCGTGACTCGTGCGGTAGATGAGCTGAACGAAACCGGCGGGCATGTCGGTCGCTTTGGCAGCAGCGTCGGCGGCTTCTGCAAAGATCTGCGTGGTGCGGGGATGCGAAGAGTGACCTTTGGCGATCACCGGATTCCCGGCAGCGACGGCAGCAGCGAAGTCACCGCCGGCGATGCTGTTGAAGGCGAAGGGAAAATTGTTCGGGCCAAAGACGGCGACCGGGCCGATCGGACCAAACATCGAACAGATGCCGGCAGCCGTGTCGATGGTGGGTTGAGTCCAGGTACCTTCGCGGGCATGGGCGGCTGCCTGGCGGAGCTGATTCGTCGTGCGGGGCAGTTCGCCGTCTCGCAGGCGGGGCGATTCGGGATAGCCGGTTTCCAGATGTGCCATCGCGACGAGTTCGTCGGCACGGTTTTCGATTTCGTTGGCGTAGGCTTCCAGGAAGGCGGCGAAGCGTTCGCCCGGCCAGCCGCGCATGGCTTTCGCAGCGTCGGCGGCTGCTTCGATCGCGGCTTCGATTTCGTCCCAGGTGCTGACCGGGAACTCGGGTTCCAGCTCGACCTTTGTGGCAGGGTTGACTGCCTGGAAGATCGTGGTGCCTGTGGAGGTGATCCATTGTCCGTTAATGAGAACCGGTTGTATCTGCATGATCTATCCTTCTGAACCTGCCTTTGAGTCAGCAATCGGTTAATATGTCTGCTGCGATTTAATTTCAAACTCTGAATCAGGTAGAATCAATCCACCCTCATGCAGCAATTTGACGTCGTGATTCTGGGAGCCGGCTTTGGTGGCAGCCTGACGGCGCTGTTGCTGGACCGCATCGGCCTGTCGGTCGCGCTGATCGACCGCGGCAGGCATCCCCGTTTTTCGATTGGGGAATCGTCAACACCCGCCGCCAGCTATCTGCTCCAGTCACTGTCCCACAAGTACGATCTTCCACAATTCCAGCCATTTTGCAAGTATGGGACGTGGCAGCAGGCCTGTCCCGACATCGCCTGTGGCGTCAAGCGGGGCTTCAGTTACTTCGCCCATCAGCCGGACCAGATGTTTCAAACGGAGCCTGCGCACGGCAGTGAACTGCTGGTGACAGCGAATTTGAGTGAATCGCTGGCGGATACACACTGGTACCGGGCAGACCTGGATGAATTCTTCGCGAAGGAAGTCCAGAAGTCGAATGTGGTCTACCTGGATCAGACCGAAGTAGCGCTCCAGCGGTCAGAGGGTTGGCACATTACAGGCAGCAGGCTCGGAGAAGCGGTGCAACTGCAGGCAGCGTTTCTGATTGATGCGAGTGGAGCCGCCAGCCTGGTGCCCCGGACGCTGGGCATCACGCCGGAAACCGAATTCAAAACCCGTTCCTCCGCCATCTTCGGGCATTTCCAAAATGTCACTCTCTGGCAGACCATTCTGGACGGGCAGGGCATCTCGCAAGACGACTATCCGTTCAACTCCGATCACAGCGCGCTGCATCATGTCTTAAGTGAAGGCTGGATGTGGCAGCTGCGGTTCAATAACGGCATCACCAGCGCGGGCTTCGTACTGGATGAGCGACACGCAGACCGGGACTGGCAGTCGTTGCAGGAGCGTTATCCCGCGATCCAGTCACAGTTCGCTGAAGCAGAATGCGTCGCCCCCAGTGGAGGACTGCGGACCACCGGTCGCCTGCAGCGGGGGTGGACACAGTGTGCAGGGGCAGACTGGGCTTTGCTGCCTCACACCGCCGGTTTCATCGACCCGCTGCACAGCACAGGGATCGCGCACACGCTGTGCGGCATCGAACGACTGGTCTCGCTATTGGAGCAGCACTGGGAAAAAGACTCTCGGCGGGAACAACTGGCTGAGTATTCAGAGTCGTTACAGAAAGAGCGGGCATTGATTGATCGGCTGGTCGCCTGCTGTTATCGCAGCCGATTTGATTTCGATCTGTTTACCGCGAGCACCCTGTTTTATTTTGCAGCGGCGACCAGTTTTGAGAGACAGCGCAGCCGGGAACAGAAGCTGCCGTTGTTTCTGTGTGCCGAGGACAGCGAGTTCGTACAGACTGTCGATCACTGGTTGCAACTGGTATCACAGTGGGAGCAGCAAGCTGATCGAAGCCGGGAAGATGTTCAACAGGGAGTCAAACAGGCGGAACGGATGCTGGCGCCGTGGAATCGGGTGGGTTTGTTCCAGCCGGAAGTGCCTCACATGTATTACTACACCGCGGCTCCGGAGATGGAACCGCGGTGAGCAAAGGTGAGATCTGATTTACGTAATAATGGGAGAGCGTTTCTGTGCGAGTTCTTCCATCATGCTCTGGATGTTCTCCGTGATCTGCTCTGGGCTGGTGGCGATGCCCGTCATCAGGGAGGCATTCCAGAACAGCTGTCGCCCGCATTGTTTGATGAAGTCGTGCTGATCGCTGTTGGAGGAAAGCGTACAGAGACGTTTGATGAGCTCGGCGTCCGGGTTGATTTCCAGAATGCGTTTGGTCGTCGGGAAATCTTTATTGCCCATGCTCAACACTTTCTGCAGTTGAGAACTGATGGCACCTTCCGGCATGACCAGGCAGCAGGGGCTGTCGGTCAGGCGATCGGATTTGGTGACCGATTCGACATCGTCTTTGAGCTCTTCCTGGAACAGGGACAGGACCTTTTCGAACTCGGGAGTTGCCGGTTCTTTGGTTTCCTCTTTTTTCTCTGCGGTTTCTTCGGACTCGTCGTCGGCTTTTTCATCGCCGGGCAGTTTGACGTCGGAAGAATCGATGGAGACGATGTCATGATCGGAGAACTTCGCCAGGTTGGAGAGGACGATTTCGTCCATCGGGTCTTCGAGGTAGAAGACTTCGATGCCCTTCTTGCGGAAGATTTCCAGGTTGGGATTGCGGGCGATCGTATTGAAATCGTTTCCGCCCAGGTAATAGATCTGCTTCTGATCTTCGCCGGCCCGTTCCAGGTAGGCTTCGAGCGAGAACAGTTCTTTTTCGGAAGCCCCTTTGGAAGAAGGGAACCGCAACAGTTTCGCGAGGGCATCGCGGTTTTCAAAATCGGAGCCAATGCCTTCCCGCAGGGCGCTGCCGAACTGACGATAGAACTCGAGGTATTTTTCCTCATCGTCTTTGGCGATGGAGGCGAGGTGTGAGAGCACACGTTTGGTGAGCACTTTTTTGATTTTGCGGAAGACCGTGTTGTCCTGCAGCGATTCGCGTGAAATATTCAACGGGAGATCGGCGGAATCGACAAGGCCGTACAGGAACCGCAGGTATTCGGGGAGCAGATCGCGGTTATCGTTCTGAACCAGGATGCGTTTGGCACACAGGCTGATGCCATGCTCGGTGCGTCCGAAGCCCATCAGTTCCAGGTTGGTCTGCGGGCAGTAGAGTATGCAGTGGAACTGGAACGGGGAATCACTGCTGAGGTGCAGATGCCAGCGGGCCGCTTCTTCGCCGTTGTGAGCGAGATACTGGTAGAAGCCGTCGTACTGTTCCTGCGTGAGTTGCGTTTTGGGTTCGATCCAGATCGGTTTCTGATCGTTAACCAGTTCGTCGCCGATTTTGATTGGGTAGGGGACGAAAGTTGAATATTTTTTGAGGATGAATTTCAGCCGAGTGTCATTGGTGTATTCATCCAGGTCTTTGCGTAGATGCAGGCGAATGGATGTGCCGCGCGGCAAGTCGGCCTCGGGCTCGATGGTGAAGGACCCGGTTCCATCCGATTCCCATTTATAGCCGGTCTCGTCCTGGTAGCTGCGCGTGAGAACTTCGACTTTGTCGGCGAGCATGAAAGCAGAATAGAAGCCGACGCCGAACTTGCCGATCAGGGAGACTTCTTCCTTCTTGTCCCCGGCGGCTTTGCTTAAGAAGTCGAGGGAACCACTGTGGGCGATGGTGCCGATGTTTTCGATTAATTCATCGTGTGTCATGCCGATGCCGTTATCGGTGATCGCGAGCACACGCTTTTCGGAATCGGGTTCCAGGCGGATTTCCAGCGGTTGGTCATCTTTGGCTGATTCATCGGTCAGCGAGATGAAGCGAAATTTGTCCAACGCATCGGAGGCGTTTGAAATGAGCTCCCGGATCGCGATTTCCCGGTTCTGGTACAGGGAGTGCGAGAGCAAATCCAGAAGTTTTTTGATTTCGGCCTGAAAGGTAAATTTTTCGGGTGCGGTTTTTTCGTTCATGGTCTTACTCGGAATCAAATCGTTAAAAGTCAACAGTCGTTTTATTGAAATACGGGAAAGAAAAGAGTTTTCCCGCTGACAGTACTGATCCTGACCTGTTTTATAAAAGGAATGAGTTTTATTGTAAAGCAGACGGCTCCCTCAGCTTGTGTGGTAGATTCAGAAATCGTCAGAAAGACGTTTGTAATCTGGCTGCGGAATGCGTAATAATAGGTAAGATCAAAGAGCCGGGCATAGAACGGACTTTTCTCAAACGATCTGTCTATACCGTATCAATACACTCTGGAGAATGCATTCATGGACTATTACTCACGTCGCGACTTCTTGAAAACCGCTGCCGCCGGAAGCACTCTGGCGCTGGGCTGTGGATTGTCGGGCTCCGTGTTTGCAGAAAAAAAATCAGCGAAACAGGCACAGTATGGTCTGGTAACTTACCAGTGGGCCAAGGACTGGGATTTGCCAACCCTGTTGAAAAACTGTGAAACAGCGAATGTTCTGGGGGTCGAACTGCGAACCACGCATGCGCATGGTGTGGAACGTTCGTTGACAGCAGATCAGCGGAAGGAAGTCGCGAAGCGCTTTGCGGACAGCCCAGTGACGTTAGTGGGAATTGGCAGCAATGAACGCTATGACAGCCCCGATCCGATCAAATTGAAGAAAGCGATTGCCGATACCAAAGACTTCATCAAACTCAGCCATGATGTCGGGGCAACAGGCGTGAAGGTGAAACCCGATTCCTTCCATGTGGGCGTTCCGGAAAATGTGACGATCGAGCAGATCGGAAAATCGCTGAATGAACTGGGGGAATTCGGTGCTGACTTTGGACAGCAGATTCGACTGGAAGTGCACGGCAAGTGTGCCCATCTGCCGACGATTCGAAAAATTCTGGATGTTGCCGTGAATCCGAATGTGGCGATCTGCTGGAACTGCAATAAGCAGGATCTGGAAGGGGCGGGGCTGGCGGCGAATTTCGCAATGGTCAAAGATCGCCTGGGAGATACGACGCACATTCACGACCTGATCCACAACCCGTACCCGCACAAAGAGTTTTTCGAGTTGATGGCGGACGCGAATTATACAGGCTGGTTGATGCTCGAAGAAGGTAGCGTGCCCAAAACAGACACCGTGGCTGCATTAGCTGAGCAACGAAAAGTCTTCGATAAAATGTGGGCTCAGGCACAGGACAGCTGAGTTCAACTGGCGCATGACTGATGATGTGGAATGGGAACGACTGCTTAAGGAGTTTCGCAGTTGGTGTTGTCGTGCTCGCTCTGTTCTTTGATGGCGGCGTAGACTTCTTCCCGATGCACGGTCACATCTTTTGGTGCTTCTATACCAAGTCGTACTTTATCGTTTTTGATTTCAATCACCATTAAAGTGATGGAATCTCCAATAATGATTTTTTCGTCTTTTTTTCGGCTGAGGACAAGCATCGCGATTCCCTGCGAATAAGTGGGGAGAACATCTTCGTTAAAGGCTTCCTCTGAGTCTGAAAAAATATTCATGTTCAGAAAAAGCGACACCTGAAACTTAGCGTACTGTTTTCGGGGTGTCTGCTGCGATCTTGAAAAAATGCAGGGTATTCCGGTAAGCGCCTCACGTTGCGCATCAGTTGTAGCAGTTGTACCGTTTATAGTTTCTCATTTTTGGGAGTCTGTTCGGATTATACGCCGGACCTCAATTGAGGATTTTCAGTGAATTTCCCACGTGTAGCCGTAACGAAACACCGTTTTGAGAGTCGGCGAGCCTCGTATTTACGGCGAGGCGGTACATGTTTTGAAACAGACTGCGATCTGCCCAGTCCGGAAAAGTGTCCGCTCGTTTGCTGATGAAAGTTTTCATGAATTGCGCGTCCGTGTCTCCCGACCAGGGAGAACGCGAAGGAACCACACAGCGTTTACAGGGATTCGATCCGTCAAACGTGACGGCGCCAATCTGAAACTGCACCGGTGGTTCTGCTGCCGAATAGAGGCGGTCTTCACAGAAGGGAAGATCGCCTGCGAATTCAAGGTTGGCGCGAAACCGCAGACGTAGTTCTGCGACGGAAACCTCCGGGAACCAGCGCGAGAGTTCCTCGTAGGTCTGGGTACTGACAATGGTTGGTCCCGAGGCTGCGAGATCATCCGGAAAACCGGTCTCACGATTCTCTCGGAGAGTCACCCGGGTCTGAAAATAGTCGCTGAACCAGGCTTCCAGTTCGGGGCGATCATCGTGTAATGAGAAACGGACGGATTCAGCGGACTGTTGGGGGACCGAAAGTGTAACCGACTGTTCTGCGAGATCAAACGCCGCGCGGATCTGATGAATCGCCGGGTACTGTTTTCCATTGATCAGTTTGCCTGACTCAGCGAACAGGGCAAACTGACGATCGCCTGTCAGTGCGCCGCGGGGGAGAAGTTCGGCCTGATCGACATAGACCGGGTCGAGTGATTTCACGGGATAGACGGCGATGGAAGAGAGCGTCCACATGGTCATGTTTTTTCATTCTCGAACGCATCACACTTAGACATAGCGTCTCTCAATCTATTACAGCGGCTCCAAATGATCCTGGAGCCGCTATAATATAACGGAGCACGGTCTAAATGCTCAGCGGTTTCTGTTTGGGTCTGAGAGTTGTTTTAAGTCCTGGATCTCTGTTTTGAAATCAATGATCCCCGTCGGGCTCAGGAAACGGTCAATCCGGTTTTCGGTTTCGCGACACAGACTGGCGATTCGGGCCTGGGCGGTTTTGTTGTTTTGTGCCTGGGCAGCTTCGACCGCAGAGACGCGGATGACATTCAGTTTGTCCTGGAAAATCTTGCGGGGAGAGAGTTCACTTTCCAGTTCACGGATGCCTGTCTCGACTTTTGCCCATTCCTCACTTTTGGCCCAGTTGCGAATGTGCGACATTTTCATTGAGAGTTCGGCAACCGCTTCGATGAGTTCACCGTTGAGTACCGCCAGTTCGCCTTCCACACTGAGACGAATACGGTCGTCGGGAATCTGGATGGAGATCTGTGAATCAATGCCGGGCAGGTAAGGGACATTCGCCACCAGGGCATTCCCGCTCCGGATATACAGCCAGATCAACGGTTGTTGAGGATCGACATCGATCTCGATTGTTCCACTGCGGTTTGTGAGAAACTCACCCGTCACATAATCGGGTTCCTGGAGCGGTTTTTTCGTTTCCTCGCTCTCTTTTTTGGCCTCGATCTGTAACTGCCGGACTTCCTGTGGGTTCAGGGGGGAAAGCTGGACTTTCATGCCTGCGTAAGTCTGGGTCGAGGTGCCGCGGGGAATCAACGATAATTCGGTTGTCTGAAAACGGGGCTGCACCGCCAGGGCCAGCATTTCCACACGGCGCCGGCTGCCGTCCAATATCCCCCGCAGACCGGATGTGACGGAACAGGTTGTATGCTTGCGATTCATTTCCTGAATGCTCAGATAGGTCCAGGGGATCATCTGGATGTTTTTGACTTCCCGGTCGCGATTCAGATAGCGGAAAAATGGCAGCAGAAATGAGTTGATTTCCAGGGTAGCCACTCCCGGGTCAGGAGTGAGGAACTGGCTGGCCTGCTCACTGACGGTCACCTGCTCTCCCTCAACTGTTTCAATACTGACAACAGAGGAAAACAGGTCGCGCAGTAAATCAAACGTGGTTTCCGCCAGAAACTGTTTTTCATAAGTGATATTTTCAGACAGGGAACTGAGACGCTGGGAGTAATAGTCAAACTCTCTGCCTGAAATGCGATAGCCAATCCCGGCGGGTTCTACGACAATCAGAAACAGTTTCTCAAAAGGCTGCTGCGGGTAGCGTGCGAGGATCTGATCCGGCTGCAAACGTAACAGACCTGTGGAAGTACATAGTGGTAACCAGTGATTTTCGAAGATGCCGACGGTCGTCTCTGCCTGGGGAGGACCTGGTGCATGCAACAGCCATTTTTCCCCCACGGATCGTTCAATGATCTGATGCAGTCGAGACAGCAACTGCTGGCGTTCATATTCGTCGAGTCTGCTTTCCGGATCGCAGGCGATTTCAATGCGGGTGCGATAAGGCTGCAGGCTGATGTGCAGGTGGGGATTCACGCCGGCCTCAGTGGTGGCTGCTTGCGCATACAGTGATCTCGTCGCGGGAACAGAGAGTACCCCGAACATGAGCATGCAGCAGCAAAATTTGAAAACAGTAAACTGAGACATTACATTTCCAGAGTTATAACGGACGATAATAACATGACGTGATCCAGATTCCATTACAGTTAACCACAGTGCCTTTCAATCGATGCGACCCGGTCTGAATAGTTCTGGAGACGCTTTAGTAAAACGGCACACAGTCTAATTCCGGGTAAACGATTCCACATCGGGATAGTAGGGCTCCGGAATCCATTGCTCTACGTTGTCATAAAAGTTTAACGGTCGATCAGCGTATCCTTTAATGTTTTTACGAAAGACATGAAACTGGTCGATCTCCCACAGGGGAATGATATGTGCCATTGAGTAGAGCTGCTGTTGCAGTTTTTTGATGAGCGCCGTTGCCGACTCCCAGTCGGTGGCTTCATCCAGTTCGATCAACGAGAGTCGCATCCAGTCCGGGAGAATTTCCAGGGATTCAATTCGGGCTCCCTTGCCAACTGTCAGGAACGGCCAGAGTTCCATCACCGGTTCTGTCATTGCGACTGTGCGATAGACGATATCCCACTCGGGAGTTCCTTTTTTGGCTTCTTCAGCTGTGTTCGGGATCAGCACGACTTTCAGTCCAATTTGAGACCAGGCTCGAATCATCTCCTGGGCGGCTGCCTGCGCTTCCGGATTGGGGTCACAGAGCATACGCAGCGTGGGGAACTGCCCTCCCAGTTTTTTCTGTGAAGCCACAGCGAGGGCGACTGCGAGCGGGAAACTGTATTCACGTTGAGGCACCTGGTTGTTATAAACCTGTAAGCCGGTGGAGTAGGGTGCAGTGATCAGGCGGCCGTTCAACAGCCTGGATTCGTGCAGCAGGGTCTCGGTTAAAATCTTTTTCCGATCGATGGCGTAAGCCAGGGCCCGGCGCAGTTCGACCACCTGCAGTGGTTTGCTTTCCGGGTTGAACTGCAGCACGTGTGTGAGAGGTATCGCGGCCTGGACGACGTTGAAATCTTCGCTATCCTTGAAAAAGGAGACCAGTTTCGCAGGCAGAAACGGGAGCACAGAAACCTCTCCCAGCAGTAACCCCTGAAAGGATTTTTCGAAACTGCGATAGGGTATCTCATTGATCTGTGCCACATTAAAATTCCGCATGTCTTTTGGTTCCGGCACGGCGCGGCTGTAACTGACGATCCCTTCCCGATGATGGTCAACGATAAAGCGACTGGAGACAAAGATTTCCTCTCCGGTTGATGCAGGCCCTGTCTCTGGATCAGTCGGTACTGTCGAGATGTTTTGCCAGAGCGGGGGAGAATTGACGGGCTCTGAGAGCAGCCATTCGGTCCGCAGGGGGACCCGGTCAAAGTAGACTCTGAAAGTAAACGGGCCCGTCGATGAGATCGAGCGGACATAACTGTCAAAGCGTTCGTCATAGCTTGTGTTACCGGGGGCGATTTTGCTGCGCAGGTGCCGCGTGATATCCGCTGCGAGCATGACAGGGTGTGATTCCCAGGGGGAATAGGACTGTCTGAGGATAAAGTCGGCACGCCGTCCCAGATCCGTGGGTTCCCATTGTTCGAAAAAGCGGCTTTGATAATGAGGAATCTGATCGACCCTGCTGACTTCAAACAAGGGGATCTGCGTTAAAGCATGATGGCGGCGGGTTGATTCGCGTTCGAGAAAATAAGGGGTTTCGTCCAGGGCGGTCTCGAGTACGCCCACGTTGATCATCGGAAAGCGTTTCTGATAACGCAGCAGTGAATCACGGAGTTTCGGGTTCGTCGGCCAGACCACCACGGCGTGAGAAACCGCCTGGATCGCCTCCTGGTATTGCTGCTGGCTGGCAGCCTGTTCTGCCTGTTTCAGAATGGAATCAGACTCGTTGAGAAACGTTGTTTTCCACTGCCCCACAGATGGCTGTCGGGGGTACATTGATTCAAGACGTTTGAGATAGTAGTGAGCCTTGCGATAGACTTTTTCCTGAACCGATTGTGAAATCATGACGTCAATAATTTCACCAGCAAGTTCACTTAAACCGGGGTATTGAGGGTCGCGGGTGTGAAGATCCTGTACATACGCCAGCGCGTTGAGATACTGCTTTGAATTCTGTTTGTCCTTCGCTTCCAGCAGCAATAACTGCTTCTGCCTTTGATCGAAACCAGGCCAGTCCCGATGTTTGCGGTCGAGTACCAGCAGGAGTTCAAACGCGGTTTTCAGGTCATTCTTTTCCAGCAACAGATCGATGCGTTTGAGGATGTGGTCTTCGTGGTGGATAATCTGCTTTACGCTTTTACGCTGAATTCGATATTCCGGGTTTTCTTTTTCATCGAGCAGGGTGATGTGGATGAAGTTCATCTCCGCCCGCATTTTTTGCTGTTCTTCGATTTCTTCTTTGCTTTTGGGTTTGGGCCAGTTGTAACTCTCTTTGAATGCCAGTTCGAGTTGTCCCAGGGTATCCGGGCGGGGATAGATTGGTTCGACAACCAGCACAGCATCATTTTCGAGCACGATCCAGTCAACGGGTGGCTTCTTGAGCAGCTCTTCCATCGTCGGGATTTGCATCTGGTCCAGTTTAGGCAGGATTTCTACTTCACCGGCTGAGTCTTTGTCTTTGGCTCCATTTGGGGCCGTGTCCGGTTTTGTCTTTCCCTTGGAGTCATTCTGGGCAACAGCAAACTCCAGGTCGACGATGAGACAAACACTGATGCAGACAAGCAGTAAAGGATAAATAACACGAAGTGATTTCATAATGAGGCCTGACCTTTCTGCTGAAGCGCCTGATCAATTCGATACAGGCTGCCATCGACGGTCGGTACAAGCAGCAGATTCTCAAGATTGACAACCGGGCCGATCGCCGGGAGAGGGGCCACCAGTTCGGCTGAAACCTTTCCGGACTGGAGATCGACAGACAGTACTTTTCCGTTTTGCAGGGATAGCAGAAGCTGGTTATTCAGCACGGCGGGAGGACCAGCCAGTGCAGTACCCGGTAAGTCCAGGCTCCAGACTTTTTCGAGCCCCTGATCAATGTTAAAGCAGCTTAAAATCTGTTTGGATTGGACAAACAGAAACGGGTCTGTTAGCCAGAGATCACTGGTCGCAGGTGCATTCAGCTGTAACCGGGCCTGGGGTTGGCCGGTCTGCAGATCCAGTAACTGCAGTAAGCCGGAAGCATCAGCGACTGCAACCGATTTCTTTCCGACACCGGCCTTGAAATCAATCGGTTGTTTTTTATCTGTGCTGGAGAGCACCGCCAGATGGCGAACAGGGCTGGTTCGGTACTGGAGTGAGATGATCTGGCCCGCTGACGTGATTGCCAGGCATTGATCATCGGTTGTCGGGATCAGTTGTTTCCACGATACGCTGGGATCGACGTCATCGGGAAGGACGTGTTCCAGCACGGAATCCAGTCCGTGGCCTTGACGGTAGACTGCAATCCGCTTTCGAAAGGGGAGTGCAATTCCATCGCCCAGCAATACGGGAGGCGCATCGAGGGGCGATTTTAATTCAATCGTCTGCTCCAACTGTCCAAACTGATTCAGAATCCAGAGAGTGGGCTGGGGAGCATCACAGTAGACCGCTATTTTGCCATTCGAGAGATGGCTTGAATGCAGGGGGGATGTGAGTGATTCCGGGAGCTTGAGCTGGGTGCTCGACTTATCTTTGAATGGGGTTTGCGCATCTGAAAAATCATTCTTGCGCAGGCGGAAGATATCACCGTCAGAAGTGATACTGACCAGACCCTCTTGATCGCCTGCGCCATAAGGGTAGGTGGCGATGATGTCGGTTCCCAGAATGGATTTCCAGGAGCTCGACATTTCATCTCGATTGGCGATCGTAAAAATGACTGAATTGGATGAGAGCAGGCGGCGTGCCAGGTAGAGATTGTTTCCGATCAGCTGCATCGGCTGCGAGCCCAGGCCGTCCGCGATTTTTTTCTTATCCAGCGTGATTCCTGTATTCTGGAGCGTGAACTTCCGCAAGGCGGAGCTGCACATCCAGAGTTGGCCACCTGAGCCGGCAGAGAGATAGATCTGACAGGACAGGGGATCCTGCAATTGAGCAGTGGCAATTTCCGACAGTTTGCGTTTGCCTTCTTCATCGGTAACCGTGTAGGCCGTGATGCGTTCCGGAACGGTTGGGAAGAAGAGCTGTTTTCCCCGCAGTGCGGGGATGCTGTGAACCTGTCCTTTGATCCGGACCTGCTCCAGTTCATTGAGGGTGGCGTTTTGACCGTTTCCATCCAGAACATGCAGTAAGGCAGAGTCGGCACGATCATTTTCACACACCAGCAGCAGTTTGCCCATCGAAAGAATCGGGATCTGGATCGTGCCCGGTCGATGCCCGAGCGAAGTCACTTTCAGGCATTCAAAAGGACGCAGGCTTACCAGGTAGACCACGGCTTCAAAACCGGCAACGGCCACAGACTGTTCGCCATAAACCAGACCCGGAGCACCGACGAGCGGTTGCGCAAACTTGAGCTGAGAAACAATGTCGCCTTTCAACAGGTCCAGGTTGAGCAGCTCGCCACCATTACAGGAAACGATAACCTGCCCCTGGTACACGAGGGGTTTTCCTGTGGGGCGGGAAGGCAGAGGCTGTCGCCAGACCAGTGAGCCACTTTTCTGAGTAACACATAACAGTTCGTGGTGACGGGTATCGTATAACAGCAGTGAGGGCTCACTGCCAGCAACAGTCAGGGGAGCAAACGGTGTGTCCAGGCCGGTCGGTCGACGCCAGACGGGATCTCCTGTAATCGAATCGATTCCAAAACAGCTGCCATTGGCTGACGCAAACACGTTTCGTCCATCTGAAACCTCGTTGGACCGGGAACGGGTATGAAGCGCGAGCGTGACTGCCTGGGGAAACGGTTCGGGATAGTCTTCCGTGACTGCCGGGATCGCTTCCTGACTGGCTTGTACCAGCGATTTTTCCAGTTCCAGGATTTGTGTCAGGATCGTCGCCATCCTGCGATCGTTTTTATAATAGGGGTAACGATCGAGCAGGTGACGTCTCTGTTCCAGGGCGGCCAGTGTTTGTTTCTCTTTCAGGGAGTCTTCAATCTGTTTGACGGCGACATCAAAGACTTCTTTGCGCAGAATTTCCGCTTCGGCTTTTTCATATCCAGCTTTGATTTTGGCCAATGCTTCTGTGGGAGGCGACTCTGGCGGGCTATAGCGCGTGAGAACCTTTTCCGCATTACTGGAGACGATTAACAGGTCGCGTTCTTTGGTACGACTTGCGGTCTCGACGGCTCCCAGCGCGATACGCTGTCCATAATCAACCAGGGTTGGATACAGGGCTTTAAAATCGGAATCATCACGGTGTTTCTTAATGAATTCGTTGGTCGCTTCCAGACCCGCGTTCCAGGCGGGGGTTGAACCGGAAATTTCTTTTTCCACCAGTGATTCGCTGAGCATGATCCGCGCTTCGTCGGCATAATCACTCTTGTTGTAATGTTCCAGAAAGTGTTCAAACAGTTGAATCGCCTGCGAATATTTGCCGGCTTCCATCTCCTGGACCGCTGCATCGAAATGCCGCTTAGCCGTGTCGCGACCAATGATGAACCAGAAGGTTAAAGCGACTAACGCCAGCAGGATACTGCCGCCTGCCAGGGAGAGGACGAACGGGGATCGGACCACCTGTCGTTCACCCGGTCGGACTGCGTTGCGTGATGAACGTCGCCGGACACGGTCTTTCAGCGACAGCGGTGTTTGTGGTTTCCTGCGACTGTTGTCTTCTGTTTCTTCTTCGTCGATTGTGTGTTCCGTGGAGCGTGACAGAAACGTGGTCTCGGGGCTGGAGGGCGCAGAACCAGGTTCGTTCTCTATCAGCAACTCCGCTGCAGATGCCAGGTCCAGGTCGTCATAATCCAGGATTTCTTCCTCCTCGTCCGCCGGTGTTTCAACCGGTCGGGAAGACTTTTTTGGTTTGGAAGACTTCTTTTTTCGGGGCTTCTTTTCTTTGGGAAGCAGTGAATCCGGTGACGCTGCCTTTTCATTGGCTTTCAGCGAGTTTTGTAGAAACAGTTTCTGATCGTCCTGGCTGTCCAGTTTCAGGTCAAGCATGGAGCTTTCAGAGTCATCTGATACATCAGATACATCAGGCAAGGGAGCGCTCAGGTCGAGCAGATCGACTTCGTCCACAAACAGGATATCGGCTTCGCCAATCCGGATCAGATCGCCGTCCTTTAAGAGGGATCGGCCCGACATGGTGCCGTTAATCTCGATGCCTTCACTCGTCGCGGCGAGAACTTCAAAGTTTTTTTTGTTCCAGCTGATGCGACACTGCATCGAAGCGACATTCTCACTGTCTATCTGTAAATCATTGGATGCATGGCTGCCGATCGAAACGGGCTGCTGTTTTGACAGCTCGAGGATCTGATGCTTTCCAGACAGGAATGAGATTTCTAAACTTGGCATTTCAAATACTTATCTCTTGAGAAGCGGGCGAGTTTCGATTGCAGACGTGTGCGGTCTGTGACGCGTCAGTCTTCAGGTCCTTTGTAAGAGGCAAGCCGGATTTTCTGCATCCCGACTTCATTGGCTGCATCCACCACCGCGACCACTGTTTCATGTCGCGCTGCCTTATGGGCACTCAGTACAAGTTCTGATTTAGGCTTTCCATCCGCGTCCCGGCGATCGAGAATGGCCTGGACGATTTCCGCTGGATTGGTCAGCCTGGTGTCATCGACATAGATGCCATTATTATTGTCGATTTCGACAATGATGGATTCTTCACGGAAATCATCCAGTGTCTGCAGTGATTGCGAGACGCCATCTTCATCCGGATTGGGCGGGGGCACCTCAATACTTTTCTGCAGACTGAACGAGGCCGTGATCATAAAGAAAATCAACAATAGAAACGTCACATCGACCATCGGCGTCAGGTCCATCTCTTCAAATTCGGAATCGACAGAGCGGATGGCGAAACCATCGTCGTCGTCCTCATCATCTTCGTCTTCCTCAGGCGGAACATATTTTTTTGCAGCAGGCCTGGTTTGCTTCGTTACAGCTGGTGAAGCAGGTGGTTCTTCACTCGCGGGGTCAAGCTCACTGGCGAGGGGTTCAACGACTGTTTCCTGAGGTCTTTCCGGTTCGACCTCTGCAGGGGGAACCGCTGGTACCTGCTCTGCAACCGGTTCCGGCTTCGGTGCTGCAGCAACTTCAGCTTCCTCTTCTGCGACAAGCTCTTCGGGAAGCGATTCCGGTAGAGGGGCCTCCTGTTCTGCAGGGGGTTCAGACACGGTGGGTTTACTGGCAACAGGAGGCTCGGGCTCGCGTAACGGCTCCGGTTCTGTTTCCTGTTCCCAGTCACCGGCCAGCAGTTCGTCCCAGCTTTCGCCGATCGGGCCTAATTCGTCGAGGTCACTTAAGAACTGGTCCTGTTCTTCATCCAGTGGCGCATCAGCGACTGGAGCAGGGGTCGGCGGCTTTGGGGGTTTTCTGCGCGGGGGAGCAGGTGGTTTCGGTGCTGCAGGTGGCTTGGCTGGCGGTTCACTGCGTCTGTCTTCGCTTTGAAAAGGTATGGTAATGCGGCTTTTGCACGCAGGGCAGGCGACAGCCTTACCAGATTTTTTACTGGATATGCTCAGCCTTTGACCACACTTTTTACAATAAAACTTGATTGGCATTGGGATTTCAGTGTTTCAATGTCAGTTTCTTAAGATCTGATCAGTCTTACGTCTTTTCGAGCTGAAAAGTCAGTTGTTTTTCTTCTCTTCGATTCCAATATAAAATTTCACGCCATCCACTTCGGTCACCGCACGCGTGACCTCCTGTACAAATCCATGTGGAACCCCCCGGTCGGCTTTAATAATCACATCCATCACCCCGTTCTGTACCCGTTCACGTACGCGGGCCGTCAGTTCTTCCAGAGAGACTTCGGTGGTACCTCCCGCTTCTTTCATCTCCACCACACTTTGACCGTTGAGCCCGTTTCCATCATTGTGAACCAGGACAATTGTGGAACCCCGGGTATCAACGCCTACGCCATGCCGGGCCACGGGAACGTCGGAATCCTGGGTGGCCTGCATGGTTGATGTGACCATGAAAAAGATCAGCAGCAGAAAAGTGACATCGATCATGGGTGTAATATCGAGATCGTCGCCTGCACCTGCAGCCGGACGCTTCTTCCAGCCATCGGATTCGCCATTAAATAATGTTTTCTTGCGCGCCATGTTCTGTGTGCCTTAATGAATCATGACTTGCGGGAGTCTTCGAGAATCTCGAGAAATTCGCCCGTGTGTTCCTGAACGGAATCCTGCAGTTTACCGATTCTGACATGGATTAACGCACCTGCCATCACCAGCGGAATCGCCACTGCGAGACCGGCGGCGGTGGTGAATAACGCAAAGCTGATTTCCCCGGCCAGTTGACTGGGGTCGCCGCCGGATTCCTGCATGTTGCCGATTTTGTCAAACGCGTTGATCATCCCGATGACGGTTCCGAGCAGCCCGAGCATGGGCGCGCTTTTGACAATGGTACTGATCCAGGACATGCGGTATTCGAGATCCGCCAGAATATCGCGTTCAAACTTTTCCGCGAGCATCTGTCTGAGCTTTTTTGCAGGACGTTCGAGGTTCGCCATGGCGACCAGAATCAGCTGGGGAACTGCCTTACTCCAGTAAGGAGGCGAATCACAGAGGTTGATGACCGATTCATAGTCTTTGTTTTCGATGTCCTGGTGAATCTGATCGAGAAATTCATTGGCGGCATTTTGCGTCATAAAGCGTTTCTGTGAGATTTGCCTGACGAGCAGGATCACACAGAAGACGCCGTACAGAGCAATTAAAGCCAGTGATACATAGATGGCAATTCCGGCGACATTTAATATGGGAGCAAGAGAGTAGTTCATAGGTGCCTGCTGATTATCTCATTTAATGGAAATAAGTCTGTCGAGTGACATCAAACGTGTATCCGGAACGATCTCCTCGCACCGTAAAATAGGTTCTGCGGATCTCATCAAAATTCTTGTTGCGGTATTTTTTTTCCTGTGTCAGTAACTGGTTTTCCGTTTCTTTGGAATAGAAATGGAACAGGATCGCACCGGTTACATCGTGACCGGCTTTTTTAAACAGGCTGATATCACTGGTTCTGCGTTCGCCTCCCTGCCAGGTCATGTAAAGTCGTTTTTCATCCGCGCCTGAGGATGCTGTGCGCGTCACGGGTGTATCCGCTGACAGATTGGAGAGGTAGATCATTTTTCCATTGCGAAGCAGGGCGCCCAGTTCGATCTTGAAATAGTCGAGTTGCCGGGCGTAATCGATCAGAGAACCACGGTCCGAGAATTTAATAAACCACCGCTGTTCGCGCGGCAACCCTTTTTTGCCGGGGCCGAAACCCAGTGCGCGTTTCCCTGTGCCCGCAGCGCTGCCCACCTTGCCCGAGTTCGTCAGATCGGTCTGCATCTGCTGTTGAACCTGCTGGGTGGCCTTGTCCGACAGTTCCACTACGCTGTCCAGCATTTCTTCCACCTGGTTTTCTTCGGAGGGAGTATCCACCTGAGAAGGATCATCTACCGGATCTTCGGGCGATTCGACCAGCAGGCTTTCATCGGGCGAACCATCTTCCGCCCCGCCTGACAGATCGATCAACTCCAGAGCGACATCATTTTCAGTCTGTGGCAGGCGATTGGTAATCCAGACGACCGAAAGCCAGAGGACGGCGATGATCAGAGCCAGCACGACCGCGATCAGTGACGAACTCACCTGGTCATACTGGGTAACCCGCATGACCGGCGACTTGCGATGATCTTCTTGAGGTGGAGCCTGTGCCATCGTATAAAACTAACCTGTTGTTGACGAATAATGGGGGTTATTTCGATGAGGGGAGCTGGTTGAGTACTTCGTAAAGGTTGAACTTTTCTTCAAAGGGTTTAATGCTGTTATACCATTTCTGCCAGCGTTTTGTGGCTTCTGCGGACCACTGGTTTACTATCTTAATACGTTCTTTTTCATCGAGGTTATCCGGCACATCTGCCAGTGGATCTTCAGGCATGCCCAGACCTCTGATTTTTCGGCTGAGGGTACATAAACCATTGCGGGCTTCGATCCGCACGCCTAAATCGGGATCGTTCAAGGCCTCAATCAGGTGAGGTGCGACGCGAAAATCATTGGTGCGCGCCAGTGCCCAGATCGCGGTTCTACGGACATCGGGAGAGCGGGCCTCGATCAGTTTTAATACCCGTTCTTTCTGCTGGATCAGCTTCTCGCGATCTCCCAGCGTGATCGTTTCGATCAGTGATTCCTGGGTGGCTTCCAGATTGGCATTGGCGGGGTCTTCCAGTTGTGCCAGCAGTTCAGTGAGATCACCGGACAGCGATTTGCTTTGCACCTTGCCGTTTCGCATCTGTACTTCGGCAAGATTTTCCGGTAACCCTCTGCCTCCCGCCAGCAGTCCGGATCCGACCGGTTCCGGCACATACTTCGGCTTGATCGATTTCACGGTTGCTTTGGACAGAAATATGATTGCCAGGCAGGTGGAGGGGGGAATGTTTCCCGCTCCTACCCAGCTGCCATCTTCGAGCTGGGTGGTCAGCAACTCGCGGGCTCCATCTGCATACCAGTCGTGTGGTCCCAGTTTCTTCATATCTGCCAGTGCGGCGATGCGTTCCAGTCCATACAGATAGTAAATCGGCCAGCCTGTGGGTTTGCGGATGTTGTAGTTCTTGACGACCCAGTCCAGTCCTTTCGATTTCCCATTATCAATCGCACTGAGTGGTACGGTTGGTTTCGTGATCAACGGTTTTCCTGCACCGTCCGGACTTTCTGCAAGGTCCACCTTTTCCAGGAAACCAAAACGCTTTTTCTTGATGCCATCGGCCTGGTTCGACTCGGGTACGAGTGGCTTTCCATTCGGATAAAGCATCTCGGAAATGATATACAGACTGCCTGTTCCAGCCACACCCATCGTATGTTTGGCTGCTGACTCTGAAAGTTCTGCCGGATGGTAACCAAAGCCACCATCCCGGAGCTGGGTCGAGAGATGCCAGCGGGCGGCCTTGTCCCAGACATCTGTGGGAATCTGTGCGCCAGCGCGTTCCGCTGCCCAGAGTCCCAGGACTGCATATTGGGTGATACTGGTATCTCCGTTGTGCGGAGTATCACCCGGATAGTACCAGCTGCCGGTTGAATGTTGCGTACGAATCAGAAAATCCACCGTGCTGCGGATTTCGGTGTAATATTTTTTGGGGTCGACTGCTTCGAGAACCATCAGCTGGACTCCCGCGCAGTAATTAAAGTCCCCCCCTGGTTTATAGACGATTTCTCCCTCTGCATTCTTCTGATTATGGTCGACCAGGATATTCTTGACGCATCTCTGGATGAAGGGGGAATCGGGGGGCTCGCCTGCTTTCAAGAGCGTGTAGGCAACAAAGGCATTCAATCCATTGCGACCGTAGTCGGGTCTGGATTTGAGAAAAGAGACGCCCCGTCTAATCGCAGCGTCAATCTCTGCCTGGGGAGGTTGTGCCTGTACGGCTGTGGAAATCAGACTACATACCATCAGAGCAGGCATCCACATCTTCAACAGAAGAAGCATGTGCCGCCTTATCGCAATCTGAGTATGATCTGCGCAATTTGTTTCCATAGTGATGCGATAGCAATCTGAGATGAGAGATCATTGCTGACAGGGATCTGGAGTCACTACTTTCCACGCATGACTCCAGTCTAAATTCACCAGAGTAGCAGTGTCAATCTTTATGACTCAAATCTTTATGGGAATCGCATTTACGGTTCAGGGCTTCCAGGCCAGATCGCAGGTACAAACGGCCTGATTACAGCGGGGGCATCCCTGTACATACTTGCGAGTTACCGCCTGTTCCAGGTCGACTCCCGCGACATTCGCCATGGTGGCCAGCCAGGCGAGCACATCCGCGAATTCTTCTTCCAGATTGTCACGGTCCGTGTTATCCCGTAGCGCCGATGATAATTCTCCCACCTCTTCCATGAACCACATAAAGGTCCCTTCAATGCCTCGAGACTGATCTTTTTCATAGAACATCTTACGGATCACTGACTGGAAATCAGACAGAGATAACGTATTCTGCTGTTGCGAATCGTCACTGGTGGAGGATGAAGGGTGGGGTGTTTCGCTCACGAGGGTTCCTTTAAGTCAGTCTGTTGATAATAATCGCTCTAAAGTTTTTCTTTTAATTTCCTGCCGGCGGCGTGTTCCGGGTTCTGTTTTAAGAGCAGATCGAGTTCCGTTTCCGCTTCCTGTTTTTTACCGCTCTCAAACAGGGTGTTCGCGAGCAGATAGCGGGCTTCGGGATTCTTCGCATCCAGCAGCAGCAGCACTCGGAATTCGCGAATCGCCAGTTCAGGTTGCTTCAACTTCAATGCCGTCTCTGCCAGGCATTCGTGGGTGTCCGGGTCCAGCACGTCAATCTGCAATGCGGCCTGTCCCCAGTGAAGCGTCTGTTTCAGATCACCCTCGCTCTGATAGAGATACATTAACTCCAGCATGCTGTCTACATCAGCCGGATCCAGGTGGACCAGCTTTAAGAGCGCCGCTTTCTGTTTTTGCTCATTTTTCAACTGGCGATAGATGATCGCCAGGCCCTGCAGCCATTCCGTCTGATAAGGATATTTTTTGTGCGCAGCTTCGTAGATCGTGAGTGCTTCCGGGTACTGATTCTGCTTCAACAGGATTTTCCCGGCGAGTTCAAGTACTTCCACATCGTCTGTTTTGGCTTTGAGTGCCGGTTGCATGATCGCCAGGGCAGCGGGCAGGTCTTCGGAGAGCAGTTCCAGCCGCGCGATGGTCAGCGCGGCCTGGGGCTGCGCAGGATCTTTGCTTAATACGGATTGAGCAAGTTCGCGGGCTTCCTGTTTTTTTCGATGCTGCAGCAGATTCGCTGCATATTCGCCGGCCAGGTTCAGATTCTGTTTATCCGCCTCGTATGCTTTTTTCAGTTCACTGAAACTGCGCGTCGATTCTGTCTGGTAACCTTTCAGGGAAGCGGTGATTTTTTTCAGATAGGCATGGTAACGTGTCTCAAATTCTTCCAGGCTGATCTGAAAACACTCTTTGATGGCAGCTTCAGTCGAACGCTGATTCTGGTAGGACGTCAGCAGTTTCTTCAATGCGTCTGCACCGAATTCTTCCACCATGAAGTCAGCACACAGCAGGCTCTGACAGTAAGCGAAGTTCCAGTTATCCGACGATTTGGGCCTCACAAAGACGCCATCCAGTTCCTCCAGCGAATAAATTTCACCCTGGGGAACCCGCTTCACCAGCAACTGGTTGAATCGCTGAGGCCGGGCACTGCCTTCGCTGCGGACAGCCAGCGCTTCGGTAAACCAGTGTGGGATTTTGTATTTTGTCTGCTGCAGAGTAAAGACATGAACCAGTTCATGCTTGAGTACGCTGGCCCAGTTGAAGGGCTCTTTCATGGCCGTGGGGGATGTCAAGGCGACGACGGCGCCGGTCGAGGCACCGATGGTCTGAATCCAGGGCAATCCAATCATGCGGGCACTGAACCATTGGTGGGCAGACAGCCCTTTGGCATCGTGATAGATCTCAAACTGGGTTTTACCCGGCGGTTCATAACCAAACTGCGCGGCGAGTTCAGGATAGATCTCTTCCAGGTAATCCGCCATGTACTGACCGAGTATCGCGTCGGCACGGGAATCGTAACGAATCACAAAATGATCGGTTACGATGGCACCATATGACTCCAGTACGCCGAGCACTTTCCGCATGTTACTGACGCGCACATGATAAGGGTCCGATTTGAATGCTTCGTCTAATGTCTGCAGGGCCAGATCCGTTTTTCCCATCTGCATGTAGAGCATTCCCAGGGAAGATTTGGGGCCGGAAAGCTGAGGCATCAGGCTGATTGTTTTCAGGTAAGCAAATTCTGCGAACACAAACCGGCGTTTCATTTCCATTAACTGAGCCAGTTCATACAGAAAGTAGCCTGGTTTGGGATTGTGCTTGAGCAACTCTGTAGCCAGTTTTGTGAAACGAGATGCATCGGCCCGGGGTTCAGCTTCGTCAGACACGGTGAACAGTTCCGCCAGCGCTTCGCGTTCGGGAACGCCATCCAGCAGCAGATAACAGGCCGCCAGCCGGGCAAGCACCAGTTGGCTGCGGGCATTGATCTCCGCTGCGCTCTGTGCAGTTTTCAGGGCCTGATGAACTTGACCGTTAATCAGTTCCAGATCACAGCGGGTGAGCAGCGCATCGAGCAACCGGGGATTGATATCCAGGGCGCGCTCTATCATTTTGGCCGCTTCATCAAATTCATGTCCTTCAATGAAAGCGTATGCCAGGGCAACATAGACCTCTGCCGCCTGGGGATTGATTTTGAGCGCGGCGGTAAATTCATCGGCCGCCTGGGGACGGTTGTATTTTTCCTGTAAAATGGAACCACTGAGATACGCAGCCTGCCAGGCCAGCGGGTCTGCTTTGAGGACATCCGGGCAGACCGTATTGATCACAAACGTGAAGATCTGCGACACGCTGTTCCAGCGAGCGTACTGGGTGGCGCCTTCGCCGATCAGCAGCAGGGTTTCCGCATCTTCAGGTTGTGCCCGATTATAGTAACGGACAAACCAGCGATAACCTTCGTTGGCTTCGTCAATCTTGCCGGCGTCGGTCAGTAGATGTGCCTGGATCAGGTGTGCCAGTGGTTGATCTGCGTCCAATGCCAGAGCACGGCTGACATACTGATGAGCCTGCTCGTAATCTCCCGATTCATAACAGAGCTGCGCGCCGATCGCATGCAGCAGGGGACGTTCGGGAGCCTGTTTGATCGCGGCCTCCACGCGCTGGAGGGCTGCACGGGACTTGCCCGTCAGCCGATCCAGTTCAATCAGTCCCCGCTGTAATTTCAGATTCTGCTCTGCATTCGGCGGAGACGTTTTTCCCAGCAGTGCAGCTGCTTTGTCATAAACTTCACGGGACTCTTCATAGCGGCCATGCTGTCGATGGTCGTAAGCCGTTTTCAACAGCGTTTTGACGTCCGCCGAATCCGTGTCATCTGCAGCAGCCTGCAAAAGACCAGTATTCGCAGTCACACAGAATAAGATCATCAACGAGAGGAACGGGGCTCTGAATATACTGAAAAACGTGTCTGACATTCTTAGGTCCGAAGTAGTATCAAAGGAAACACCGCATGCTCCGATTTCACAGAAATGAAGGACGCGGCGATTTTTTATCAGTGGAGCTTGTCTCGTTACCGGCGGGGAGGAACTGGTCCTCTGCAGGAGGCTCAAGTGAAGACGCTGTTGACTGCTCATTCGTGTTAAGCTGCTGCCTGTTGAAATCCTGGATGGGAAGTCCGAATCCCAGCACCAGTTCCCGTTTGAGTTTTTCGGAAACCTTCGTCAGCAGAAACAATTCTTCGTTTTTCGACCAGGCAATTAGATTTCCGTTCCAGTAGGCAATACGATTGGCGGGCGTCGCAGGCACGCGCGCGTCTTTCGTAAGGATCCCCGTCAGGTTCAACGGGTCTGTGGCAGAAAGAATCGTCAACTCATCGCTGGTGGGGGCATCGCGCAGTTTGCGTAGTTCCTGAATTGTGCCCGACATGGCAAACTGCTCACCTGCCACGCCGGTCACAAAACGTCCGCCTCGAATTTCGCCACGCGCTTCTAGTCGGCGAAAGACCTGCAGCAGTTCAAACCACCGCGGTGCACCAGCTTCTTTGCTCATCAGGTCGCGAAAGACAACACCCCAGCGCCTGATCAACTGCCAGGCCCACTGTTCGACATATTCAAAATACTGCAGGCTCCGTTCTTCCACTTCCGCACTGGCTTCACGTCTCCAGATCGACCAGCGTCCGGTGTTGTTCGGAGTCGATCTTTTACGAACCAGGCCGATTCTGGATTTGCGGGAAGTACGTCTCTGTTTTGTGGAACGATCTTCCGTAAACTGTCGCATACCTGAATAACTGTCTGAGGTCACCAGGCCGCGCGAGATGAGTTCCCCCAGCGAATCGGCGATCTGGGAAGGCAGGGCTTGTGTCGTCGCCATCAGGTCAGCGGCAAACAGGGCGCCCCGCCGCGTTAACAGTTCCTGAACTTCCTGTGCGGGGCTGCTCAGATGGTGTTCTGCTTCGCTGTCTTCCAGGTTTGAAGAGACCTGGTTGAAACAGGTCAGCCAGGGAATATCTTCTCTCAGGAAGAATGAGACCGGGGCATTGCGGGTGATCCCGGTCATCGGTTTTCCCTGCTCGGCGGTGCGGCGGGGAGGATAGAGGCGGCCCCAGCCGACTTCGCCGGTAAAGCAGAGTTCGTCCAGCTGACTGCTCTGATAATTCGACAGGCGGGCAGGCAGGATATCCCGTTCCCAGCAGATCGCCGGGATATCGATGCCCTGCAGCATCGAGAGCACTTCAAACAGACCATTGGTGCCTGACCGTTTTTCTTCTCCCGTCAGGCCATGCAGCCTGGTCAGATATTGAATCAGAACGCTGACATCGACAGGTTGCACCTGGGCTCGCAGGCCTTGCAGTGTCAGTCGATGAATGCGGGACAACAGCCGACGGTGACACCATTCTTTCGGCGGAGCAGGGGATGTCTCTAGTTTTGTTTCTACTGTCTCTGACTCTTCCAGACTCTGGTCCCAGTTGGGATCTTTGATGCGGAAATAGCCCTGCATGGCAATGCCTTCACCTTCCAGGGCCATCAAAGCGGCTTCGGTCTGCGGCTCTGTCATTCCTGCCTGGTACGCCATTTCAGCCACCGTCTGCGGCCCACTGTTGTCCAACAGTCCGCGGATGATCGCGGTGCGGGCTTCCGTCGATTCCCATTCCTGCTGCACGCCGGCGGGAACATTCACAGACGGATGATGACTGCTGTCCGGAAAGGCTGCCAAAGCAGCCGGCAGTCGTTCCGTGGCTACCCAGCTGAGAGCGGTTACTTGAGCGGCAGGTGTGTCGGGGCGGACCAGTGTCGTGGCGCGTCCCGTTGCTTCCAGTTCCTGATACCAGTCAGACCATTCGGGATGTTCTTGGATTGGAAGGTGAATGCGTCCCAGCAGAACGTCGTGAAATTCATCAGCATTCCGAACGACGGGCTGCGCTTCCTGGCAGACCTGTGCGATGGCTTCCGGAGAGAGTCTTCCCAGGTCTTCGACACTTTCCACGGAAAGCGTATGCCTGGTCGCCACTGCGCGGGCGCGGCGTTCCTGCGCTTCGCCGCCATCCAGAAACGTATACGGACTGGAATTAAGCAGTTCATAACAGAAGGGGGAAGGTTCCCGGGTATCGCGGGGAATGAGTTTCACCGTGCCCTGTTCAATCTCGAGCAACACATTTTTCAATCCCTCAATGTCAAGTTGCTCATTCAGGCAGTCGGTGAGTGTCTGATCAACGAGGATATGATCGGGGCGGACGATCTCGCCGATTTCGTTTTCGGGGCACCCCGTCAGTCGTGGGAAGACTGCGGTGAGTAAGTCTTCGGCTCGAAAACGCTGTAGTGGCGGCGGGACTTTTTTACCGTTCTGCATGCGCGAGACGAGCAGTGCCCGCGTCACATTCCAGCGCCAACGCACGTGGAACATGGGGTGATCCAGAATCGCCTGTTCAGAGAGCTGCTGCACATTCCGGGTGTTGAGCATGGAAAACAGGCTTTCCAGCGGAAAGCTGTGCTGCGGACCCAGTGAAAGAATAATGCCATTATCGTCGGCTGTGGCCTGCAGTTCGAAGTTGTAGGAACGACAGAACCGTTTTCGCATGGTGTAACCCCACGCGCGATTGATGTCCCCTCCGAAGGGAGCATGAATCACCAGTTGCATACCCCCCGATTCATCAAAGAAGCGTTCAAATACGATCCGTTTTTGCGTAGGCACGACGCCCAGGGCGGCTTTCTGTGCCTGAACGTATTCCACGATCTGTTTACTGCCCCACTCGTCGGTGTTGGTTTCCTGAGAGAGCCAGAGAATTGCCTGCTCGGTATTTTCGATGCGGCGTTCGAGTTCTTCTCTCAAGTGCGAGATTTCCGTCGACAGTTCCAGCGAGCGACCGGGGGCTTCGCCAAACCAGAACGGAATGGAGGGAGGCGCACCATGGGCATCGACGACGGTAACATCGCCGCCGCGCACGTAGCGTACCTGCCAGGATGTGTTCCCCAGCAGAAAGATATCACCGGCCATGCTTTCGACGGCGAATTCTTCATCGACAGAGCCGACCACGGTCTGGTCATCCTCGGTGACCACGCGGTACGAAGCGACTTCCGGTATCGCGCCGCCGTTCATGGTGGAGACCAGACGGGCATTTTTGCGGCTGCGGATGCGGTTCTGAACCTGGTCATGATGCAGGTACACGCGGCTGCGGCCTGCAGTGCTGCTGATGCCCTCACTGAGAAACTGGAGCGTACTGTCAAAGTCTTTCCGCTTGAGATTGCGATACGAATAGGAACGCGTCAGGCTTTCGAACAGGTCATCGGTGTTCCATTCCTGGCAGGCCACTTCTGCAGTAATCTGCTGTGCCAAGATGTCAATGGGCGCTTCCGGCATACGCACCGTATCCAGAATTCCCTGCTTGATGGAGCGGACCAGGGCCATGCTTTCCACGAGTTCATCGCGTGAGAGTGCAAAGATCCGTCCTTTGGGGACCAGCCCCAGGGAATGCCCGGAGCGGCCGATGCGCTGCAGAAACGTGGCAATGCCCCGCGGTGAACCAATCTGGACGACCAGATCGATGTAACCGACATCGATGCCCAGTTCCAGAGAGGCGGTCGCGATGACCGCTTTGAGCTCGCCGCTTTTCAGTTTCTGTTCGGTACGGTGTCGGATTTTTGCAGATAACGATCCATGATGGCTGCCGACCACTTCTTCTCCCAGCCGTTCGGTGAGCTGGTGAGTGATGCGTTCTGCCAGGCGGCGGGTATTGACAAAGATCAAAGTGCTGTGATGCGAGTTGATCAGTTCGATAATCTGTTCCAGCACTTCGGCCCATTGTTCGTGAGTGCAGATGGCGCTCAATTCCGACGGAGGAACCTGGATCGCAACGTCCAGCGTGCGCGAGTGCCCGATGTTGACGATCCGACAGGACTGCTCGGGATATTCGCATGGTTCTTCAGGCGGTGATGCTTCCGAAATTTCAATTTCAGGCCGATTTCCCACCAGGTATTGCGCGACGCGATCAAGAGGTTTCTGTGTCGCCGACAGACCAATGCGCTGCAGGGGGTGATCCACCAGGGCTTCCAGGCGTTCGAGGGTGATTGACCAGTGGGAGCCGCGTTTGTCTCTTAAAAGAGCATGAATTTCATCGACGATCACCGTTTCCACTGTTTTCAGAGTTTCCCGGCTTTTGGATCCGGTCAACATTAAGTACAGCGATTCGGGGGTGGTTACTAATATATGAGGAGGCCGTTTGACGAGCGCGGCACGTTTGGAAGAAGGAGTATCGCCCGTGCGCAGGCCGATACGAATCGGCGTGAAGATCTCGCCGGCATCTTCCAGCAGTTGTGAGATTTCTTCCAGCGGTTGTTCCAGATTGCGGTGCATGTCGTTGGACAGGGCCCGCAATGGTGAGACATAGATAACACTTGTCTCATCATCCAGGTCACCAGCCAGGGAGCGTTTCACCAGGCGGTCAATCACCGAGAGAAAGGCGGTCAGCGTTTTTCCACTTCCCGTCGGAGCCGAGATCAAGGTGTGCTCACCCCGATTGATACAAGGCCAGCCCTGCTGCTGCGGTTCGGTCGGGTTCTGAAAACGATTCCGAAACCATTTTTCGATGATGGGGTGATAGCCGTAAAATGACATGTCTGCCCTTTGGAGTGACGGTAAGAGTTGCCCCTGTATTGTAAGAGGCTGACCACAATAATTTAACCTGTTTTCTCTGAAAATCTTTCAGTTTAGACTGTGTCCAGTATGACTGAGCGTCTTCAGGAGATGCTGTAGTAAAACGGGACACAGTCAATAATTGCGGAAATGAATTGATCTGTCGGGTGTAAAATCTCGTTAAAAAGAGTACAACCGATGATCAGTATCTGGCTATGATACAATAATAATGGATAAGGAAACCGTTCCGGTTTCCACACTGGTATAACCGCTTAAGAATCACAGGCATTGCCTGTCTCATAATTGAAAACAGTGAAAGTCACACGATGAAACATATCAACCAGATGCTACTGGCTTTTATTCTGGGACTTCTGGTGTTCAATGGAAGTTCGACTCTGCGGGCCGACCCGGCTGCGCCAGACAAACCGAAGCAGCAGCCTGCCGACGCAAAGAAAAAAGCAGACGCGGATGCGCCCCCCTCAAAACCGGCCTTGTTCATGACTATCGAAAGCCCGGTGGGTGAAGTGACTTACGGGCGAGTCACCAATGCGGCTTTAGCATTACAGAATGAAGCAGCTAAGACAGGGCAGACAGGCTATCTGGTTCTGCAGATTTCCCCCGGTTCCAGCCCGTTTCATCAGGTGCAGGGGCTGGCCAAGTTTCTGGCTTCCGCCCAGCTCTCCGATCTGAAGACCATTGCCTGGATCCCGGAGACCGTGATCGGGAATAATGTCGTCCTGGCGCTGGCCTGCGATGAAATCGTGATGCATCCGGATGCGGAACTGGGCGACATCGGCTATGGCAAAGCCCTGGATCAGGATGAACGCGAATTTGTACTGTCGATCGTCGAAAAACGCCATAATGCCAAGCTGAGTCGTGCCCTGGTGCTGGGCATGATGGACCCGCAACAGGCAGTGCTCAAGGTGAAAATCCAGCAGGGCGAAGGAGAAAACAGGCAGATTCTATCTCGCATTGTGACGCCGGATGAATTGAAACGCCTGCAGGAGAACAGGGCCGTCATAACCGACGTCGAAACGATCAAGGAAGCTGGCTCGCTGGGGGTCTTTTCCGGCAGCAAGGCCCGTGCCCTGGATGTACTGGTCCAGCAACTGGCTCCCACACGCGGCGAACTGGCTGAATTATATGGAATTCCCCGCGAGAAATTACGCGATGATCCTACCCTGGGAGACGCCCCCAAAGTCATGCTGATTAAAGTTGATGGCATGATTGAGCCTCTCTTGGAGGCGTTCCTCGAACGACAGATCAATCGGGCCGTCAATTCCGGGGCGAATATGCTGATTTTTGAGATCGATTCAGGCGGAGGCTACCTGATGTCGGGCACCAATCTGGCAAATATGATTGCTGACCTGGACTCGAGGCAGGTCAGAACGGTGGCTTATGTCCCCGATCACGCCATGAGCAGTGCCGCGATTATCGCGCTGGGCTGTGACGAAATTTTTCTCCGACCAGGGGCACAGATCGGAGACGCCGGACCCATTGAAATGAATGAAGATGGCCAGTTTGAGCACGTTCCTGAAAAAATTCTAAGTTCACTGCGCGTGACCTTGAAGGATCTCGCAGAGAAAAAAGGGCGACCTGCTGCCATCTGTGAAGCGATGTCTGATAAAGATCTGATTGTGTATGAAGTGACAAACAGTAAAACGGGACAGCTCTGGTATATGAGTGAAGAAGAAATTCACCTGTCCAATGGCGAATGGATCCAGGGCCCTGCTGTGCCTGAATCGCGGAAAGCAAATCTGTTAACGGTCAATGGTGTCCGGGCGCATGAATTGAAAATCGCTGAACCTGCGGTTCGGGATATGGATGAACTCAAGCAGCGTCTGGGAATTCCCGCTGATGTCACACTCAAAGCGGTAGGACGAACCTGGGTTGATACGCTGGTTTATGTTCTGAATTCCCAGCTCGTGACGTTTTTACTGTTCCTGCTGGGCGCGATCTTTGTTTACCTGGAGCTATATACTTTGACGGGGCTGTTCGGGATCTTGTCGGCGGTCTGTTTCGGGTTGTTCTTCTGGAGTCGCTTTCTGGGGGGGACGGCCGGGTATCTGGAAGTGGTACTCTTTTCGATCGGCCTGATCTGTATTCTGCTGGAAATCTTTGTTATTCCCGGGTTCGGTATCTTCGGTGTTTCCGGGGGCCTGCTGATGGTGACGTCGATCATTCTGGCCAGCCAGACATTTGGTGATTTTAATACGCTGCGCCCCGAATCTGATTTTGCCACGATGTCCAGTACTATCGCGACCATGAGCGCCTCACTGGTTACGGTGATCGTTCTCGCAATCGTGTTGAATCGATTTTTACCTGAATCAAAGCTGATGAGTTCCATCGTGCTGGCCCCGCCGGGCGAATATCAGAAACCCGCGACGCATGAGATCCAACTGGATCCGGAACTGATTCCCGGAAAAGGGACGTTAAAAGTCAAGGGGCTGCATCTGGAGGTCGGTATGGAAGGAGTCACACGCTCTGTTTTACGCCCTGCGGGACGGGTAGAAATTGAAGGAGTCTGGGTGGATGTCATCAGCGAGGGCCCTTATATCCAGGTGGGAGCGCCGGTCGTGGTCTCGCAAATTCAGGGCAATGAAGTGATTGTGCGAGAGGTAAGCTCTTGATATAAAGTGGTTTATGAGAATATGGCGTTTGCTGGCAGCGGGTGTTCCCCTGTTTAAGTGGGGAAAGATTACGGAAAAAGAATGCGGTCTGATTCTATTCAGCCCGGTTTTTGTAATCGAGGTGGCGTATCCATTGAATAATCTATTCAAATTGCTACATTAAGTAACTTAAATACCCTGAAAGCTAGCGTAATAGCTTTGTTTTCTCTTGCCATTACCAGTCTCAGATGAAGTCAAGACACGGACGTAGTGGCTGTCTTTGCATTGGGTTTTCCCCGATCTTCTCTGTTTGTCAAGTGGTTTGTTTTAAAGGTTTAGGTTAGAAGAATGTCAGTCACGCAGGAACGAAGAGCAGAATTGATTCAAGAATATCAGTCCAAAACAGGGGATACCGGATCTGCTGAAGTGCAGATTGCTGTACTTACGGAACGGATTGTTAATTTAACAGAGCATTTACGATCGAACGTGAAAGATCACGCCAGTCGTAGAGGTTTGCTGCAGATGGTAAGCCGTCGCCGCAGTCTGCTGGATTATTTGCATAAGAAAAGTGCAGAAAGCTATAGGGAAATTCTGGAGAAGTTAAACATCCGAAAATAGTTTCGGTGTTTGCTGCTCTGTGTCGGTTTGTCGGAAAAGAATTAGGATAATATTGTGAAAGTAGTTGTTGAATGTGAGGTTGGCGGACAGAAACTTAGTCTTACAACTGGTCAGTTGGCGAAACAGGCAGCCGGTTCTGTTCTGGTTCAGTATGGTGAAACAGTAGTTTTTGTTGCAGCGGCAACAGGTCCGGGAAGACCCGGAATTGATTTTTTCCCACTGACGGTTGATTATCGGGAACGGGCAGCAGCAGCTGGTAAATTCCCTGGTGGGTTCTTGAAACGCGAAGGTCGGCCTACGACCAAAGAAATTCTGACGGCTCGTTTAACCGACCGTCCTATCCGTCCGCTGTTCCCCAAGGGGTTTCATGACGAACTGCAGATCCAGACTAACGTCATGTCCTGTGACGGCGTCAACGAACCGGATGTGCTGTCAATCAACGGTGCCTCAGCGGCACTGTGTCTCTCACCGGTTCCTTTCCAGGGACCAATCGGTGCCGTCCGCATTGGTCGCATTGATGGTGAGTTAATTGTCTTCCCGACTCATGAACAGATTGCCGAAGGCGATCTGGATCTGATTGTTGCCGGAACCGTCGAATCGGTGCTGATGATCGAAGGTTTCGGAAACCAGATTCCGGAAGACGAAATGGCAGCTGCCATCATGTTCGCACATAGTGAACTGGCAAAAATCTGCAAATTACAGCTGGAACTGCGGGAAAAAGCAGGGATCGAGCCCTTCAAGTACGAAGCCCCTCCGGAAAATCCGTTTGTTGCCAAACTGGATGATGCCATCTTCCAGAAACTGAGTTCAGCCATGCAGAGTACTGTGAAAGCAGAACGCCGCGAGGGTGCTAAAGCGATCGAAGAAGAGCTGATCGCCAAATTCTTCCCGGAAGGTGCCGACACCACGGAAGACGGTGCCACACTGGGTGAATTCAAAGAAGCATTCCACGATCTGGAAGCAAAAGCCGTCCGCGAAATGGCGATCACTGGTCGTCGACTGGATGGACGTGCGACCGATGTGCTGCGGGATGTGTTCTGCGAAACAGGTGCTCTGCCACGAGTCCACGGTTCAGCCGTCTTTACCCGTGGTGAAACACAGTCCATGGCCACCGTCACACTGGGAACCTCTCGCGATAAGCAACGGGTCGACGGTCTGTTCGAAGAAGAATTACAGCGATTCATGCTGCATTACTACTTCCCCTCGTTTTCAGTTGGTGAATGCCGACCGATCCGGGGACCGGGACGTCGCGAAATCGGCCACGGTTGTCTGGCAGAACGTTCTGTTTTACCAGTCCTGCCCAGTGAAGAAGATTTCCCTTACACAATCCGCGTGATTTCCGACATTCTGGAATCAAACGGCAGTAGCTCCATGGCTTCGGTCTGCTCAGCCACCCTGGCTCTGATGGATGCCGGTGTGCCGCTGCGACAGCCGGTTGCCGGGATTTCCATCGGTCTGGTGACCAAAGGGAAAGAATATAAGATTCTGACTGACATTATCGGCGACGAAGACCATTTCTGTGACATGGACTTCAAGGTAGCCGGGACACAGAAAGGGATCACCGGGATTCAGCTGGACCTCAAGAATGAGGGCATCAACGAAGAAGTCATTCGCGCGACTCTGGAACAGGCCAAAAAGGCCCGTCTGGAACTGCTGCGAACCATGCTGACTGCGATTCGTCGTCCTCGTGCAGAGATTTCTGCATATGCTCCCCGTCTGCATCAGACCAAGATCAATCCCGAGAAAATCGGCCTGCTGATCGGACCTGGTGGAAAGACCATCCGAGCGATTCAGGAAGACACCGGCGCCACCATCGATATTCAGGATGATGGTACCGTTACTGTTTCCGGCGGAAATGTCTCGATCGTCGAAAAAGCCATGGCTCACATCGAAGCGTTGACAGAAGAAATTCGCGTTGGTCGCATCTACGATGGTGTGGTCAGTTCGATCAAAGAATTTGGTGCTTTCATCGAGATTGCTCCCGGCAAAGACGGTTTGTGTCATATCAGCGAGTTGTCTGACGGATTCGTCAAATCGGTCAGCGATATCTGCAAGATGGGTGACCGTCTGCAGGTAAAAGTGATCGCCGTTGATGATCAGAATCGTGTCAAATTATCCCGTAAAGCGGTACTGGCTGAACAGGCCGCCGGTGAAAGCAACGGAGATGTTGATACCGAAGCAGAAGAAGAGTAAGAGAAGATTCTCTTTAATCTGAGAAAATAAAAAACGATGAAGGAGCTCGCCGTGAGATGACTTCATCGTTTTATTTTTGTAGATGCGGTTTCGGCGGCGGTCTGCCGGAAACCTCTTTTCCTGGACGAGCTGGATAGTTTTATGACAAGATCATCAGCTATTAATGAGAGCCCCTTGAGCTCTGAAGAACGTGAAAAGTTTGAGGCGCAATATTCAGAAATCGCGACGTTGGCGGGAGGGCTGGCTCATGAAATCAAAAACCCGCTTTCGACAATGAGCATGAATCTGGAACTGCTCACCGAAGATCTGGAAACACTGGATGTTCCCGCCAAGCATCGGATGCTGAAGAAAGTGGAAAGTGTCCAGAAGGAATGTAAGCATCTGCAGGATATCCTCGATGCCTTCCTGCAGTTTGCCCGAGTGGGAAAACTGGCGCTGAGCTCTGCCAACCTGAATGATCTGGTGAGTGACTTCATCGATTTTTTCAGACCTCAGGCCCGGGAAGCGTCGATCGAAATCAGTCCGCATTTTGATGCGGATTTACCACCGGTCCAGATCGACCAGGCACTGTTCCGACAGGTGCTGATGAACCTGGCGTTGAATGTGATTCAGGCCATGCCTGATGGGGGATTGATTGAACTGCAGACATCACATAAAGACGGAACGGTGTACCTCGACATCATCGACAATGGAAAAGGCATTGATGAAAAAGTGAAATCACGAATTTTTGAAACCTTCTTTTCCACAAAACCGGGAGGGAGTGGCCTGGGACTGCCGACGGTCAAAAAGATTATCGATGCCCATCATGGAAAAATCGAATGTGACAGCGAACCAGGCAGAGGAACACGATTCACGATTTCATTTCCCGTTTGCTGAAGATAGATCACGCCCGGGAATTTCATTGTTTTTCCGACTTGAATATGATGGGAGTGGGCGGGGCAGGCACAGGGTTGTTCCAGCTGCATCCGTTATGTTCAACCAAAGTTTTCAGCGGGAAACAGTATTTTCCCATCCCATCTGGAAAGGTAGAGAGTCCGCTCAATGAGCTCGAAAGACGCCACGGAAACCGATCTGGAATCGATCGTCATTCGCGTATTAATTATTGATGACGACGAAGCCCACGCGCAGGCTGTCGCAGAAAGCCTGGAACGGGTGGGCTGCGACTGCAAAATCGCCACTTCCGGCGAACAGGGGGCCAAGCTGATTGAAAGCGAAACCGCGGATATCGTGATTACGGATCTCCGCATGGATGGCGTGGACGGGCTGGCAATCCTGCGGACGGCAAAAGACGAACTGCCGGATGCAGAGGTCATCGTGCTGACCGGGCATGGATCCATCAATTCCGCCGTCACCGCCATGCAACTCGGCGCATATACCTATCTGACCAAGCCGCTGGACATCAATGAGCTGCGTAACGCGGTAGAGAAAGCCTCCACGCGGGTCCGTCTCATGCGGCGGAATGCGGAACTGCATCGGCGACTGGATGAAAAATTCGGCTTTGAAGGTGTCATCGGTAACACACCGCAGCTGCATCAGATCGTCGACAAACTGAAAAATGTGGCTTCGACCAACAGTACCGTCTTGATTGAAGGCGAGAGTGGCACGGGGAAAGAACTGGTCGCCCGCGCGATTCATCAGAACAGCGAACGCAAGAGTAAGCCGTTTGTGCCCCTGAATATCTCCGCGCTGCCGGACAGTATTCTGGAAAGCGAACTGTTTGGTCATGAGCAGGGGGCATTTACCGGAGCCGTGGGCAAACGAATCGGGAAGTTTGAACACGCCAACGGAGGCACCCTGTTTCTGGACGAGGTCGGCGAGATGCCGATGCAGACGCAGATTAAACTGCTCCGCGTGCTGGAAGATCGCAAGATTGCCCGCCTGGGAAATAACGAAGAGATCAGCCTGAATGTCAGGCTGGTAGCAGCGACCAATGCAGATCTGCTGGAGATGGTCAAGAACGGGACGTTTCGGCAGGACCTGTATTACCGACTCTCGGTTGTCAAAATCGAGTTGCCTCCCCTGCGCGAACGCCGCGGCGATATTCCACTGCTGACAGATCATTTTCTTAAAGAACTGTCGTCGCAGTATCATAAACCCTACGATGGCGTCTCACGGGCCGCACGTCGCGCGCTGATGTCGTATGACTGGCCTGGTAATATTCGCCAGCTCAAAAATGCCGCCGAGCGGATGCTGGTGCTGGATACCGATGGCATCCTGGACCTGGACGACCTGCCCGAAGAAATCGTGCCTGTGTCAGGACCGGATGGGGACAGCAGTTATACTTCTGATCGATCAGGCGCTGATTTTCTGATCGGGCGCCCGTTTAGTGAAGTCGAACGCTACTACATCGAGCGGGCCCTCGATCTGGCAGACGGCAAACGGGAAGAAGCTGCCAAAATGCTGGGCATCGGGGAACGAACCCTGTATCGCAAGCTCAAGGAGTATCAGAAGCAGCGGGAAGAACAGGTCTGAAACTCCTTTGAGAAGACCCGGGATGCTCCCCACCGGAAGTTGACGCAACGTTCCCCTGAAATTCTGATTTCAACACATAATCTCTGGAACCCTGTCCTCGCAGCGTCTGGCCTTTCTAGTGTCTGTGGAAGCTGTAAGGTGTTTCAGAGTAATGGAATGGGGTGAGAAAAGGTGTCTGCTTGCGGGCAGGTTTCAGGGGCTGTTGACTGACATGGGGATTTCCCGCAGCAAATCGCATAAATGTCTTGACAAAAAATGACGATACGTCAAAATGGAGTTGTTATGAGTACCCGAGATCGCAAACAACGAGAAATCCAGGAACGCGAAGCGAAAATCCTGGAATGTGCGCGCCCGATGTTTATCGAGGGCGGCTATAACGGTCTGAATATGGACCGGCTCACCAGTCTGCTGGAATATTCCAAAGGGACGATTTATAACCATTTCTCCTGTAAAGAAGAGATCATCATCACGCTGGCGATACAGACGCTGGAAAAGCGGCTGGCGATGTTTCAGAAAGCCTCTCTGTTTCAGGGAACTTCCCGCGAACGGATCGCTGCCATCGGCGCTGCTGCGGAACTGTTTGTGAAAACCTATCCCGACCATTTCTGCGTCGAGCAGACGATTCGCCTGGATTCGATCTGGGATAAAACATCAGAAGAACGCCGCAAACTGATGTCAAATTACGAACACCGCTGCATCGGCATCGTGGGGGGCATTGTCCGTGATGGCATCGCTCGCGGTGATGTGCACCTGGGAGATTCAGCCACACCCGAAGAAATCGTGTTCGGGCTCTGGTCTCTTTCCGTGGGCGGATATTCGATCATTACCACCAGCAACTCACTCAGCGAACTGGGCATTTCGGAACCTTATGAAATGCTTCGCCGTAACTTTAATCGTTTTCTGGACGGAATTCAGTGGCAGCCACTGAGTACCGAAGTCGACTACGATGCGGTTTATGACCGTGTCACCCGGGAGGTGTTTGGAAATGAACTTCAGCAGAGCACGGTCTGAATCGCTTTTTTTTGAAAACAAGTTGACGTTTCGTCAAAAATTAACACAGTATGGTAAGCATTTCGCGCTGGCTGTGGCAGCACTGTTGCTGGCGGTTCTGGTCAGCATGTTCAGGGGCAATTCACCCACCGCTTTCTCGACAGAAATTCCCGTCGATGATTCGAAATCATCAGGCGTACCCGTGAATGTGATTGAACTGCAACCCGTCGATTCATTTGCCCGCACACGCACTTATACCGGAAAGGTTTCCGCAGCACGCGTGAGTGAACTGGCATTCGAGCGTGATGGTAAGCTGGTGGAAATCGTCGTGGATGAAGGGGACTCGGTTCCGGCAGGAAAGGTATTGGCCCGCTTGAATACGCGGCATCTGGAAGTCATTCGCTTAAAGCTGCAGGCCGAACGAGCCACAGCCCAGGCAAAGCTTGAAGAACTGATCGCCGGACCACGTAAGCAGACAATTGCTGTCGCGGAGGCAGAGGTCAGGCAGTTAAATGCCCGCTTGAAAAACCTGCAGGCCGATCACGCCCGGAGCGAGCAGTTGCTGAAACGGAATGCGATCACCAGTTCTGATTTTGAAGCCTCCCAGTACGATGTGGAACAGCAGCAGGCGCAGCTCGATGCCGCGCGGAGTCGGCTGTCTGAGCTGCAGGAAGGCACTCGCAAAGAACAGATCGCAGCCCAGAAAGCAGTCGTGGCCAATCTGGATGCCTCGCTGGAAGACAACCAGGTCGATCTGGATGATACCGTTCTCAAAGCTCCTTTCAGCGGTCGCATTTCCAAACGTTATGCCGACGAAGGCACGGTCATCTCTCCCAATGCCCCGTTGTTCCGCCTGGTCGAAGATCAGCAGCTCGAAGCGCACATTGGGGTGCCCGTGGATATGGCAGTCAATCTCAAGCATGGCAGCCAGCAGGAGGTCAGGCTGAACGGAATCAATTATCAGTCCACTTTGAAGGCCATCCTGCCCGAACTGGATCCGGTGACGCGGACACGGGAAGTTGTGTTGGCACTCAACGGGAAGGCGGCGAAACAGCTTGTGCCGGGTCAGGTCATTCGCATTGAAATATCTGAACCTGTTGAAATGCAGGGATTCTGGCTGCCCCTCAGTTCGCTGGCGCGGGGGGAACGGGGACTCTGGTCTGCCTACGCGGTGATCGCAGGTAAAGAGGCGGGAGAAAAAATCCTTGAGAAACGACAGCTGGAGGTATTACATACTGAGGAGAACCGTGTCCTGGTCCGAGGCACAGTGAAAACCGGCGACCAGATTGTGGTCGATGGAATTCACAAATTAACGGGCAATCAGCGGGTGGTCATTAAAGACCGGCGTTAATCTCAGATAACAGTGATACGGTAAGCAGTCGCGCAGCGTTGATCGGACAAAAACAGACCTTTCAGAAATCAATGGGGAATCAAATCATGCTGGAAGGATTATTTTATCGAAATCGGCGGTTACTCATTTTGATGATGGCGCTGATTACCGTTGCCGGTCTCTCCAGTTATTACGTGCTGCCCCGCATGGAAGATCCCGTGCTGACACAACGGGTGGCGCGGGTGAATACCCGCTTTCCGGGAGCCGATGCAACGCGCGTGGAATCTCTCGTCTCCGAAAAGCTGGAAGAGGAACTGCGGGAGATTGATGAGATCAAGGAGCTGCGGACCATTTCCCGCAGCGGGATGTCGTCCATGACGATTGAACTTCGCGATGATGTTTATGAAGTCGATGAAGTCTGGTCGCGAATCCGGGATAAAATCGATGATGCCCGGGTTGAATTTCCCGCGGGTGCGAAAGAACCCGATTTTGAAGAGCTGGAAGTCAAAGCCTATGCGTTGATCGTGGCGCTGGTGTGGGACAATCCCAACGACGTGAACTATGCCGTACTGCGTCGCTCAGCCAAGCAGCTGGAAGACCGCCTGCGGGCCATTTCCGGGACGGAAGACATTGATACATTCGGAGATCCGGATGAAGAGATTGTGGTTGAAATCCAGCCTGATAAAATCGCAGCGCTGGGCTTAAGTGTCAAAGAAATTGCGGCGCAGGTGGAATCCTCTGATGCCAAGTTAACCGCCGGCCAGTTGCGGGGGACCAAAAGCGATCTGCTGATCGACGTCGATTCCGAACTGGATTCCCTGTCGCGAATAGCGAACACGCCGGTCCAGTTCGGTTCAGAAGGCCATTCCGTGCAGCTGGGGGACATCGCGACCATCCACAAGGGGGTGGCCTTGCCGCTGAGCAGCCTCGTAATTGCAGACGGCAAGCCGGCAGTCACACTGGGGATGTTTGTGCGTGACAGTGTGCGGATCGATCACTGGAGTCAGGCGGCGAAAGCAGCGCTGGATGAGTTCGAACAGAATCTGGCAGACGATGTCAGTGTGCAGACGCTGTTCGATCAGAACCGTTATGTCGAGGCCCGCCTCAGTGGACTCGTCTGGAACCTGGTGCTGGGCGGACTGGCAGTAATCGCGGTGATTGTGTTCATGATGGGCTGGCGGAATGCGCTGGTCGTGGGAACCGCCTTGCCTTTATCGGCGTTCATGGTGCTGGCAGGACTGCGTTTCATGGAGATCCCCATTCACCAGATGTCAGTCACCGGATTGATTATCGCGCTGGGATTACTGATCGATAATGCGATTGTCGTCGTCGACGAAGTACGCGCCAAATTGAATACGGGGATGGCATCCGATGATGCGGTCATTTCTACGGTCAGGCACCTCGCGGTTCCTTTATTGGGTTCGACACTCACTACGGTATTCGCATTCGCGCCGATTGCATTGATGCCGGGACCGGCGGGTGAGTTTGTCGGTTCGATCGCTATCAGTGTGATTCTGGCGATCTGCAGTTCTTTTTTCCTGGCAATGACGGTGATCCCCGCCATTGCGGCACTGTTCGCGGATGCGAATCCCGATCAGGAACACGCCCACTGGTGGCAGGTGGGATTCAGTCATGCTGGACTGCGCGACTGGTATCAGAAGTCGCTGGATTTTCTGTTTGCACGTCCGGTACTGGGGATGGCGCTGGGATGCCTGCTGCCGATCTGCGGGTTTATTGTCGTCGGTTCTCTACCCGAGCAGTTTTTCCCGCCAGCCGACCGCGACCAGGTGAATATCGAACTGGAACTGAATGCGCATGCTTCCCTGGCAGAGACACGGCAGACCATCGAAACGATTCGGCAGGTGGTAATGGAACATCCCCAGGTCAAGGGGATTGAATGGTTTCTGGGAGAAAGTGCCCCCCAGTTTTATTACAACATTGTCGCCAAACGGGAAAATGCTTCCAACTATGCCCAGGCACTCGTGCAGCTCAATACAGCCGAGGGGGGCGAAGCCCTGATTCATGAACTGCAGCGGCAACTGGATCAAAAAGTACCCCATTCGCGCGTGCTGGTGCGTCAGCTGGAGCAGGGGCCTCCCTTCGATGCGCCGATTGAAGTCCGCCTGTTCGGACCCGACCTGCATCAGCTCAGCGAGAGTGGTGATGAACTGCGGACAATTTTAAGTCAAACCACAAACGTATTACATCACAAAGCAGAACTCGCAGATCCGCTCCCCAAACTGACACTGAAGATCGACGAAGAACAGGCGCGACTCGCGGGACTGGATCATGCGGAAATCTCCCATCAGTTAAACGCGGCCCTGGAAGGTTCGCTGGGGGGAAGTATTCTTGAAGAGACGGAAGAACTGCCTGTACGCATTCGCGTGCCCCAGGCGCGGCGAGGTTCCATTAATGAGATTGCTTCTCTGCAGCTGATCTCCAGTATAAAGACCGCTGACGGGCAGCCACAGTTTGTCCCCTTGACGGCGATTGCCGAAGTGAAAATGTCATCGGAAGTGGCCGCCATTTCTCATTTCAATGGGGAGCGGATGAATGAAGTGCAGGCTTATCTCAAAGCAGGCGTCCTGCCCGCGGAGGCACTGGCGGAATTCCAGGCAAAACTGAAACAGGCGGGCTTTGAACTTCCGCCCGGATATCGCCTGGAGTGGGGCGGAGAAGCCTCCAAACGGGATGACGCCGTCGGTAACCTGCTGGCGAATGTCGGCGTGTTGATGGTCCTGATGGTGGCGACGCTGGTATTGTCTTTCGCTTCGTTTCGCGTGGCGGCGCTGGTGGGGACTGTCGGCATTCTTTCGATTGGACTGGGGCTGGGGATGCTGTGGCTGTTTGGTTTTCCCTTTGGTTTCATGGCGATTGTCGGATCGATGGGTCTGGCGGGGGTCGCGATTAACGATGCCATCGTCGTGCTGGCAGAACTGCGTGCCAACCCCGAAGCACGCAAGGGAAATCGTGTTGTCGTTCGCGATGTCGTTTTGCGATCGACGCGGCATGTGGTCGCGACTTCTCTGACAACGGTGGCTGGCTTTGCACCGCTGGTGATAGCCGGAGGCGGGTTCTGGCCTCCCCTGGCAATTACCATTGCCGGGGGTGTCGGCGGAGCCACGCTCTTGGCACTCTATTATATTCCCTCGGCTTATATCCTGGTGATGTGCCGCCAGTGCCCGCTCCGTGCAACGGCCACTGAACCGGTAGAGGCAGACAGGGAGACCACACTGTTCGAGAAACTGAAAGACCGGTTGCCGGTATTACGCTGAAAATGGATTATTAAGTAATGTGATCTGATTCCGGAAAGGCTATTATGGATTCTGGTGCACGTATTAGTCTGACGAAGCTGAAAGAACTCACCTTGGATTCAATCGATTCGGAAATCCGACCCTGGTTGCGTGAACTGCTTGTTCAGAACGTAAGTGACTTATTGGAAATAGACGCTTCCCATTCCGAGGTGAAGCAGAAACTCATTGGGGGGTTTCATGCTATCCATGATGCAGAAAGTCTCTCGGAAGATCATCCCGTCATTCTTCAAATGCAGGAGATCTGTAATTCAATCAGTGATTGAAATTAGTTTAAAAACTCTAATTGAGGGAAGAGCGGATCTCATGCACAAAATCTTATCAAGAATTCTCACTCTGGCTCTGTCTGCCTTATTTATTACTGGACTTTCTGCAGAAGAACCGCATGTTCTCAAACAGGTGGTCGCTGTGGAAAACGTCTGTGCCTGGCCGAATCTGACGCTGCTGCCAGACGGAACGATTATCGCAGTGTTTCACAATCAACCCAGCCACGGACAGCAGGAGGGAGACATTGACTGCTGGGCCAGCCCGGATGGAATCAAATGGGAGAAGCGCAGCACTGTCACAGAGCATGAGCCGAATACGGTGCGTATGAATCATGCGACGGGACTGGCGAAGAATGGCGATCTGATTGTACTCTGCTCCGGCTGGAGCAATATCAAACAGCCGGAGCGTCCCAAGCAGACAGTCTTTCGGGATGCGATTCTGCGCAGCTGGGTGCTGCGGTCGAGCGATGGGGGACGCAACTGGACGAAATCGGAAGACTTCCCGGCAGCAGAAGCGGGCTGGTCGGAATACATTCCTTTCGGTGACATCTGGGTGGGCGAGGATGGCGCATTGCATGTCTCCTGCTACCAGGGCGAATTTAAAGATCCCAGCCAGTCTACCAAAACGAAAGGCTGGAAATCATCTCATTTACAAAGTGAGAATGACGGCCGGACCTGGAGCGTGGTTTCTGTGATCGGTCCCTCTCACAATGAAACCGACCTGTTTTATCTGGGTGGCAAAAACTGGCTGGCAGCTGCCCGTATCGACAAGATGGAACTGATTCGCAGCACTGATAATGGCGTCACCTGGCAGGCACCTCAACCGGTGACCGGCCGCAATGAGATTAACGGACATCTGACGCGGCTGAAAGACGGACGTTTATTGCTCAGTTATGGCATCCGCGTCAACGGGCGACGGGGCGTGAGTGCGAAGCTCAGCAGCGATGAGGGGCAAACCTGGAGTGAACCGATCCGTATTTCCCACACATCCGACGGCGGAGACTGTGGTTATCCCTCCAGCATCCAGAAGGAAAACGGGGAAATCGTGACCGCCTGGTATTCCAGCAAATCACCTCAACACACGGGATATCACCTGGGGGTGACGGTCTGGAATGCGCCTGCCGAAGCATCGAAATAAGCAGGCTTGCTGCCTGTCCGCTTTCGATCTGCCTGTGACGGAATCTGAACTCTGCAGAATGAAAAAACGAAATGCCTCTGGTCACTTTGACTTTGTGACCAGAGGCAGACAACATTATTTCAGGGTTTATTTCTTGAGATTCACGCGCACCAGTTCCTTGTCGTTACGAGCGAACAGAGACTGGTTGGCAAACGCGGGATGGCTCCAGACAACGGGACGGCCGAATGCTTCGTTCGTTGGTTCCAGGACATGGAAGCGGCTGATTTCTTTATATCCCTCTGGAGTGAGGTCAGCGAGTATCAGATCTCCTTTTTCCGTGAACAGAAAAAAATGCTCATCGTGCTTTACGATAAAGGCGGTCGCATGGCGATCGCGGCGGCCTGCATTGGTGACTTCTTTCGTTGACCAGCGTCGACTGCCGTCTTTCAAATTGACAGCGACAAAATCACCCGACTGAATGTCACTGCCATAGATCGTATCGCCTTCGATGTAGGGGGTACTGTTACAGCAGAACAGGGCGGACCTGGGTTTGCCTTTCCAGACAACTTCGGCAGCAGGTTTGGAGTCACCCGAAAGTTTGATCCAGGCAGCTTCGTCGCCGATCGCAGAGACGTACAGATAGTCTCCCTGCTGGCGAGGCACCGTGACCGACATCCCGAAACCCGGTTTGAGGGGGAGTGACCAGTAGACTTGGCCATTTTCTGGATTCAATGAGTTTAATGACCCCGGATGCCAGATCAGCAACTGTTTCGTGCCGTTGTGAGTAATCATAGTTGGAGGGCAATACCCTGTTTCTGCATTATCGAGTGCGCGCCAGAGTTCTTCGCCGGTGTCTTTGTTGAAGGCGACGGCGAGGGAGTCTTTGCCGCCGACCAGGCAGTATAACGTATCGCCATCGACCAGCGGGCTGGCTGAGTGGCCCCAGAAGGGGGTTTTGGCCTGGTAGTCTGCCTGGAAATCTTTTTTCCAGATGAGTTTGCCGGTTTCAGCATCCAGGCAGGTCAGGTTTCCTTCTGCTCCCAGTGAATAGACCTTGCCATCTGCGACCGTGGGCGTGCAGCGTGGACCAGCGGGATAGGAAATATCGTAAGGACGGTTGTATTTGTATTCCCAGAGGACTTTTCCCGTTTCAGCCGACAGGCAGAGGACGCGTTCTTCGCCTTGCAGACTGGAAGCACCTCCCGGGTTATTCTCAACTTTCCCGGACTTTTTCAGATAGTCCATAACATAGACTTTGTCATTCACCACGGCAGGTCCACTGTAGCCCAAACCAATGGGGGTACGCCATTCCACCTGCAGGCCGGATTCCGGAAAGACATCGACAATCCCACTCGCCTCCCATTCGCTGGAACGGTCCGGACCAAGCCATTGGGGCCAGTCTTCCGCAAAACTATTAGACAATCCAAAAATAAGCAGGGCGGTTACAGCAGAGAGAATACGCGTCAGCATGATAAGGCTTTCCTTTTCGGGCAGCGGCAATTGAGGTTCAAAACTCCAGACCACGAAATCAGCCGGGAGTCTACACTCACTTTAATTGTTGATCGATGAATGATCAACGTTCCGATTATATCTCGCGCAGCAGATTGACATGTGAAGAAGAGAGGAAGCGTCAGGGAATCACGCCAGAAACAGACCTGCAGCTGATTTGGACATTTAAGAAATCGTCTGGGGCCGGTGTGAAAAACTGCCAGGATAAAAATCAGAAAATTCTTTGTCGTCCTACTTGGCACTGTTCAAATGGCTGGATGTGTTCAATTAGGTTTAATCAAAAAATCACACAACCCTTATGTGATTCCAGAATTGCGTATCCAAAGGTTTATAACGTGTTCAGTATTGGTATTGAGGTGAAACGCTCTAATTCTTCAGTTATTAAAACTAACTAAGTCTATTGGTATTAATTGCTTCCGTCTTTTAGGTGAATTATTTTGACAAATCAAAACTGATTGTTTAAATAAGTGAACAAGGTTTGGTTGGCAGAATGTCTCATTTCAAGCAGTGTCTCTGTCGGGTCACGATTACTGACTGTTTCAAACACTTCCCTCATCACAGTCGTTTCCAGTCGATCTCTCAAGACACTCCTGATCCTGTCCGGTTTCATCACTTCTGAGGCCTGGACGTTACGAGGCACCCTTTAGGTTTCCTTTTTCTTCTTTTTATTTTCGTGCGGGAGAGTTTTATGAAACAGAACACAGGTCATCGACAGAAAGCGGGTTTTACCCTGATTGAGTTACTGGTTGTCATCGCGATTATTGCGATCTTAATCGCCTTATTGTTACCGGCGGTGCAGTCGGCTCGTGAAGCTGCCCGGCGGAGTACCTGCAAAAACAATCTGAAGCAGATCGGACTGGGACTGCACAACTATCATGAAACACATGGGGTCTTTCCTCCCGGCTCGATCGCAACCCTGACCAATGGAGGGAGTGGAAGCACGATTCGCTGGCGTGAGTGGATGGAAGCAGGAAGTACCAGTGGCGTGGGGACGCATGGAACCAGCTGGATGCTCCAGTTGCTCCCGTTTGTCGATCAGGCGAATACTTACAATAAATGGAATTTCAATACCAACGTGATGGGAAACCGCGCGGTTGCGGAAGTTGATATTCCCATCTTCTATTGTCCCTCACGCCGCAGCAAGGTGCGGAAAGTCGATGCGAAACTGCAACTGGATGAATCGCCAGGTTCTACCGCAATCGATAATGCCTTTGTCAAGGGGGGGACCGATTACGGCGGATGCAAAGGGGCCGGTAACGGTTTCGGTGACGGATTTTCCAGTACGGGACATGAATCGCTGGGCGTGGGAGCTAGCAGCGAATGGATGGGAACACTCTCGGGAGGTCACCTGGGTATTTTCTATCCGAACGGCGATACGCAAATGCGTGACATCAAAGATGGAACCACCAATACCCTGATGACGGGGGAATTGCAGCGACTACGAGGCAACGATGCATCCTTGAGTCTCGACAGCTGGTCCGCCGGTGGGGTTGCCAATATATTTGACACCGATACAGCCGGCAGTACGGAAAGTGGAAGTGGCGACAATAGAGGCATCAATGGTGGTCAGTACGAAGGACCTGGCAGTGACCACGAAGGGGGCGCCCATTTCGGTCTGGCCGATGGCTCCGTACGTTTCATCAGCGAGAATATTGACAGTCGGACGTTCAACCGGATTGGTACCGCCGACGGCGAGAGAATTCCTGGTGAATTTTAAATCAGGAGTGGCTTTCACGCGGGGACAGACAGGGGCAAACCGGCTACCTGTCTGTCCGCTTCCTGCAGCAATGTCTTCAAAATGATCTAAGGATATTATCAATATGCAACATTTGAGATTGTTTGGTTCTGTTGTTCTCTGCCTGGGATTAGCGGTGGGCCTGTCAGCCTGTGGCGGCAGTGCTGCACCCGCATTAGGAAAGGTGAAGGGAAAGGTGACAATGGATGGTGCTCCGCTGGCGGATGCCAATGTGACATTCATGCCTGAGAACATACGCGCTTCTTCCGGTACAACGGACGGTGAAGGAAATTATGAATTGATTTATATTCGTGATGAGATGGGGGCGGCAGTTGGTCCCCATAAAGTCGTGATCAGCAAGCTCGTCGATGAAAAAGAAACGATTCCACCCAATTACAGTGACGAAACGGAATTGACGGCTGATGTGAAATCCGGGGCAAATGAAATCAATTTTGATTTAAAAGAAAATTAAACAGAAGACCGCCATTTAGACTGTGTCCAGTTTTCCTGTAGCGTCTCCTGTTCCATTTGGACCGAGTATAATAGGTTGAAAGACGCTATGGATAATTGTGATGCGCTCTCGAAGACAAGTCTTTCATCGCACACTGTGGTTGCACACAGCCACAGTGTCGCGGTTCACTCTGAATAATTCATTTCATACTCTATTCATTTCTATTATCTGATAAAGGGCCCTCTGATGCGTAATCGGAATCGAAAACAGGGTTTTACGTTAATTGAATTGCTGGTGGTGATTGCCATCATTGCCATTTTGATTGCACTGCTCTTACCAGCGGTACAGCAGGCGCGTGAAGCTGCCCGGCGGAGTACCTGCAAGAATAATATGAAGCAGATCAGCCTGGCGCTGCACAACTACCATGAAATTCATGGTGTGTTTCCCCCGGGGGCCATTGCGACCACAGCGACTTCCTCTGCCTACAATGTCTGGGGAGAGGCTGGCAATACCACGGGGGTCGGCCTGCATGGTACGAGCTGGATGCTGCAGATTCTCCCCCTGGTGGATCAGGCTAATATTTATAATCAATGGAATTTTAATACGAACGTAATTGGCAATCGGTCGGCTGCGGAAAATGATATCCCCGTGTTCTACTGCCCGACGCGGCGGAGTAAAGTCCGTAAAGTAGATGAAAAAATTACGATCGGAGAAAACCCGGGAACCAGTACGCCTGCCTCCAATCGCTTCACGAAAGGAGGCACTGATTACGGGGTCTGCATCGGGGGAGGGAACGGCTGGGCCGATGGGGACCTCATTCATCTGACACACAGAACTGATGCCCTGATCGGTACCTTTGGTGGAGGCAGCGGTGCATTTCTGGGAGTTTTTTACGTCAACAGTGACACCGCGATTCGAGATATCGACGATGGGACATCCAACACAATCATGAGTGGAGAACAGCAGAAACTGCATGGTTCCGGCGCACCCAAAACCAGCCAGGACAGCTGGGCCGCAGGCGGCGTGGGAAACATGTTTGATACCGGGATCTCGGGAGGCACGGCGGGCGGCTTTAATAACAACTTCTACCAGTCTGCCGGCAGCGATCATACCGGCGGCGCTCACTTTGGCTTCGCTGACGGTTCTGTCCACTTTCTCAGTGAGAACATGAGCTCCCGCGTCTACCTTGAGCTGGGAACTGCCGACGGGAGAGAAACTACGAAATTTGTTCCCTGATCCTTGACTGTAATCGTTCCGCGTTCCGGTAACCTACACCAGTTCGTGGATAGGGGTCTGTTCATCGATCAGGTACTGCGGACGACCGTTATTGTCTTCGATCGTAGTTGTAGCAACGTCGATGCCCAGGTTGTGATACAGGGTGGCGAAGACTTCCTGCATATGCACGGGACGATCGATGGCTTCTTCACCCAGGCGATTGGTAGAACCGATGACCTGGCCGGTTTTCATGCCGCCACCCGCCATCAGGGCCGCATGCACGCGCGGCCAATGATCGCGCCCCGCATTCTTATTGATCTTCGGAGTGCGTCCGAATTCGCCCCAGACCAGAACGGTGACATCTTTGTCCATGCCACGCTCATGCAGGTCTTCTACTAAAGCAGCGACACCCTGGTCCAGCAGGGGGATCACACTGCGGGCATGGCCAAAGTTATTGCCGTGCCAGTCGAAATGGGCGAAGCTGCAGGTCACACAGCGTGCCCCTGCTTCCACAGCCCGGCGTGCCAGCAGAAAGCGGGACATAATCGCCTGGTAGCCCATATCCAGCGGGTATTTCAGAACTTTAGGGTCATCTTTTCCATACCGGGCCCTGACTTTGGGGTCCTCTTTTTCGAGATCAAGTGCCTCGACCAGTCGGGATGAGGAAAGAACTTCCAGTGCCTGCTTCGTATAACCATCGTATGTGCCATCTGTCAGTTTTGTCTCAGAGATTTTGCGAAAGCGGTCCAGATTGCTTAACAGGCTGGCGCGTTCATTAAGCCGGGAATTCGAAATGGAGTTGAGGGTCATATTCTCCATCACATCGCCGTCCGGTCGAAACGGTGCGTGTTCCAGTCCCAGGAAGCCCGGCCCTTTAATGTTCCACGGGTTGTGTGCCATCGTATGTGAGAGATCAATGTAAGACGGCACGGTGGAATGCACGGGCCCCTTGACTTTGGAGATCGCCGAGCCGACGGAAGGCCAGCCCCCCTGTGGCTGTGAACTGCGGAAATGATGGCCGGTACAGCACTCGAATGAATCGTGACGTCCTTCTGCTCCCACCAGGGAGCGAATAATGGAGAACTTATCCATCATCCCGGCAACGCGCGGCATCAGTTCGCTGATCTGAATCCCGGGCACGTTGGTGTTGATCGGTTTAAACTCGCCACGAATCTCGTCGGGGGCTTCCGGTTTTAAGTCGAACATATCCTGGTGCGGAGGACCACCGGCCAGGAAGATCATGATCACAGCTTTATGTGAAGATTGTTTTCCGCTCTTTTCCTGCGCTTTCAGAATCTGAGGCAGAGAGAGCCCGCCCATGGCGAGTCCGCCAATCTGCATGAAAGAACGTCGCGGCATCCGGTCGCACATACGAATCGATTGATCTTCAATCCTGAGCATCTAACAACAGCCTTCCGAAAAGATGAAACAGTTTTAACTCGAGGCTTAAAAAGGGCTTATCTCTTACATAAGCGTACACACATGGAATGGGTTTGAATAGAAGAATCGGCTCAAATGAAAGGAAAATTAAGAAATTAATCAGGCGTTATCGGTTTATTCCGGTCCTGGTGTCCGCAGATCCCTGATTCAGTGATTCAACAGAACGCTGTCTGCTTTTGGATGCCCCCTCATTCTTTCTGAATTGAACAGGGGAAAATCTGAAACAGGGTTGAATTCAGGATCTTTTTTTGAAGGCCACCTGTCGGTTTTCGATATCGCCACAGACGGCGAGCCGGTATTGATTGCCGTTTTCCACAAGGGCGATTCCGCCTTGAGGAGAGGCGTTACAGGTGATCCAGCCTTTGCCTTCCAGGGCATGCAGGTATTGCCTGACCCTGTAGAGTGAGGGGATTTCAAATTCAGAGGCGATCTGTTCGGTGTTGGGGGCAATGCCCGAGCGATCAATTTCGCGGGTAATGTAGTCCAGAATTTTCTGTTGTCGATCAGTTAAATACTGGTTCATTGATTTCTCCTGTGCGCATCACGGTGCGCGTTGCGGGGCGCAAATTGAGCCCACATCATCCTTGAGAATCAGACCCGGATTCCAATACAGGTCTTGAGAAGAAAACAGAGTCAATCAAATTTTAAACGTGACTTCCTTCAGCGAGCCACACGCGGCCACCACCTGGTGAATGGGGAGGGAATCAGTTAGCGAGAAGCATATATTCGGTATCGTCGATCGTCAATCAAAATTTGAGATGTGTTTTCCTGATTTGATCTCATTTTGCTGAATTCGCAGGCATTCCGGGTCAGAAAAAAAATCAGATTCACCGGCAGCCTCCAGATTGCCTGGTCTTAATAAAATCCTGCAACAGGGAGATACTTTATTTCAATTGGACTTTTACTCAGTATCACATTAGATTATATTGATGTGAATATGTAAGGTATATTAAAATAACTGCTTGCGCTACAATGTTTCGTCTCTTGTCTTCAGGAGAGTCATGATGCCTGCGAATTTGCCTGCCTGCCATCCCACCATGTCCCGCCGGACCGCTCTGGAAGTGGGCTCAATCAGTCTGCTTGGATTTGGTATTAACCATCTCGATGCGCTTCGCGCTGAAGCAGCAGCCCCCACTAAACATCGCACTGCGAAGTCGTGTATTTTCATATTTCTTTCGGGCGGACTTTCGCAGCATGAAAGTTTCGATATGAAACCGGAAGCCAGTGCCGAGATCCGTGGAGAATTCAATCCGATTTCCACGAAGATTCCCGGCCTGCAGGTTTCAGAACATCTGCCCATGCTGGCTAAACGCAGCCATCTCTGGTCGGTCTGTCGTACCCTGACGCATGGTACGAATGAGCATTCGATGGGCCATCATATCATGTTGACCGGTCGCTCGGATGTTCCCGTGGGATTCAATCCGAGCCGTCCGATGAGTACCGATCATCCTTCGATTGCCGCCATCGCCGGTGATGTCATCCGTGCGCGTACGAACCTGCCTCCGGCCATCGTCCTTCCGGATAAAATCGTCCATCGCAGCGGCCGTGTCGTTCCGGGACAGTTCGCCGGCAGAATGGGATCCAACCGTGATCCCTGGTTTATTGAAGCCTCGCCGTTTCATGTGCAATCGTATGGTGCGTTTCCGGAATATGCCTTCGACCATCAGCAGCGCGGGGGCAGCGATAACCGGGTGTTCCAGACTCCGCATTTGAAGCTCTCGCAAGGGATGACCCAGAAACGGATGGGCAACCGGATTGGTTTACTCAAGGAACTGGGGAAACAGCGCGAAGTGCTCGATATCGCCGGTCAGGTGGAAAGCTTTGACCGTTATCGCAGCGCTGCGATTTCATTACTCAATGACGACAAAGTTCATTATGCAATGGATGTGACCCACGCAGATGACAAGCTTCAGGAACGTTACGGCAAAAATTCGTTCGGCTGGTCACTGTTGATGGCGCGGCGACTGGTGGAGACCGGCGTGAACCTGGTGCAGGTCAACCTGGGGAATAACGAATCGTGGGATACCCATGGTAATATTTTCCCGCACCTGAAAGATAAACTGCTGCCACCGACCGACCGGGCCGTTTCTGCTCTGCTGGATGACCTGGAATCCAGTGGTCGACTTAAAGATACCCTGGTTGTGATGTGCAGCGAGTTCGGACGGACCCCCAAGATTTCGCAACTGGCAAAGGTGTATGCGAAGCCGGGCCGTGATCACTGGGGCGCGACGCAGTCGGTCTTTTTTGCCGGCGGAGGCATCAAGGGCGGGCGTGTGATCGGGAAGACGGATAAGATTGGTGGCTTCCCCATCGATCAGCCACAAAAACCGGAAAACTTCGCTGCCACAATTTATCGTGCGTTAGGACTTCCCCCAACCACCTATTGGCATGACGATGTCGACCGGCCCCACTTCATCTATGAAGGCGAACCGATTGCCGGTCTTACCTGATAAAATACCGCGTCATTGATCACGCCTGGCGTAATGCCGGAACAATCTCCGCGCGTGAAGCATAACTGGCGGGAATGATGCCTGCACAGACTCCGGTCACACAGGCCAGCAACATGCCGACCCAGGCCAGATGCAGCGAAGGTATAAACGCGACAGTCACCGCTTCCGCGCCGACCGACAGGCTGCTCAGTTTCAGCGTCACCAGGGCGGCCCCCACGCCGAGAATACCACCTGCAAAGCTGAGGAACGTGCTTTCAGCCAATACCAGCGAGAACACTTTGAATCCGGAAAACCCGAGCGTGCGTAACACCGCGTGTTCCTGGATCCGGTCTTCGACGGACATCAGCGTTGTCGTAGCAACCAGCGCCAGTACCAGTCCGACACAGGCCAGTCCCAGGTAGTGGGCCATCTCAATCAGCTGTGAAAGGTCTCCCAGACTTTTGGCCTGAAAAACTCCCTTGGCACGCGTGTTCGTTTCCACCGGGCCCTGGCGATAACGCGCGTCAATGGCAGTGCTGATTTGTGTCGGGTCCGACCCCGGCATCAGAATCACTTCGAGTTGTGTGACGGTACCGACCAGATTCGCCCCCTGGCGGCGCTGCAGGAATTCCAGGTGGCTGTAGATGTAGTTCTCTTCGGCAGGATTGTCCGAACGATAAATGCCGGCGACATTCACAGACAGATCACCTATGGAAAATTTATCACCCACTTTGATGTTCCTGCGGTTGGCGACGGCCTGTCCCACGATGGCGGCATCCTGGTGCGTTTCGAATTCATTCCAGTTCCCCGTGACAAATTCAAAGTCGCGGGCGGTACGCAGCTTTTCTGGTGGAACACCATAAAACACGACCACATCGAGGCTCGCGCGACAGTTATTCGTAAAGACCTGAATGGGAATCACTTCTTTGACCCCCGGAAATTTAGAAATCTGTTGATCATAATCCTGGGGAAGATGACTGGTCGCCGGACAGAACTTGTTGGCCTGAAATACAATCAATGAACCTCGGGCTTCCTGTCGCTGTTTGAGATCGTTCATGCCCTCCTGGATGGACTGAATAAAACAGAAGACAAACAATGCGACCGCAGAACCGGCAACCGTGAGCATGGTCCGCGCTCGATGGCCCCAGAGCGTTTTCATAATGTAGGCAATCAGTTTCATAGCGTATCTCCACCCATTGCGTTTGCTGTCGTCAGCGGAACTTCTCCTGGCGACTGTCTGAGAATCAGTTTACCGTGATCCAGGTAAAACTGGCGATCAGCAATCGCAGCAGCTTCGGCATCATGGGTCACCATCAGCATCGTAATATCCAGTTCCCGATTCAATCGTTTCAGCAAAGCCAGGATCTGATCGGATGTTTCCGGATCCAGGTCCCCCGTCGGTTCATCAGCGACGACGATTTTGGGGTGTTTGACGATCGCGCGGGCGATACCGACGCGCTGTTCCTGGCCTCCGGACATCTGGCGGGGATAGTGGTCCGCACGGTCCAGCAGATCAACGGCCTGCAATGCGACTTCCACCCGTTTTCGACGTTCGGCACGGGACATGGGTAACAGCAGCAGCGGGAGTTCCACGTTTTCATAAGCTGTTAAGACAGGGACCAGATTGTGGGTCTGAAAAATATAACCCATGTTGGCGGCCCGCCAGCCTGCCAGTTGTGTGCGGGACAGTTTTGTGATTTCAATTCCATCCACGTGAATCGAACCGGAGTCGGGATGATCGATGCTGGCGATCAGATTCAACAGGGTCGATTTTCCCGTGCCGCTGGCTCCCATGAGTGACAGGAATTCTCCCTGCTCAATGTCCAGTGAAACCTGATCCAGGGGAGTAATCGTTTCCCCCCCCTTGTGATATTGTTTCGTCAGTTTATTGATAACAACAAGTGGCATATTCAGTTTCCTTTTTGATCGGTTTCACCGGTGATCGAGATGCGGTCACCGGGTTCAAGATCGGCGGTGGATGACGAAATCAGATGGCTGGTTAAGTTTAAGCCGTTTGTCACTTCGACCAGCGGGCCACCTGGACTGGTACCAGTTTGAATGATTTGTGGCCGAGCTGTGCGAGAGGATTGATCGGCAATCCACACGATGTTCTGTCCCGCAGTATTCTGCTCGATCATGTTACGCGGGATATAAATGCGTGTTTCTTCTTTTTCGGCTTCCGCATCATTGGCAGGTTCGGGGGCGAGAAAGGTGACGTCGACCAGCATTTCCGGTTTCAGCACCGGGTTTGCGGCATCGATGTCGACTTTGACCTGCAGCGTGTTTTTCTGGATATCCGCTTCGGAACTGATGAAGAGAACTTTTCCTGTCACCGGCTGGCTGAGAGCCGGGTTGTTGATCTGCACGGGCTGGTTCAGGCTGACTTTGGGGATGTCTTCAAAGCGGACATCCACGCGCACCTGCAACATTTCCGGCTGATACATGGTGACGACGGTGCTGCCATCATAACCGGTCGTTTGTGTGAGCATGTTGCCGACACTCGATCCGGGGTGTCCAATCAGTCGGTAAATGCGACCGGAAACCGGGGCGCGAATCGTCATGCGGTCTAAAGTCAATTTTGCCTGATCGACGGCGACGCGCGCCTGGTCGAGCCGTGCGGCCGCTGCCTGGATGATCGCGACCGTTTCGTCCCGTGCTTGTATTTCTTCGGTCAGCAGATCCAGTTCTCTCTGTAGAGCGATACAGCGTGCTTTGAGTGCTTTGCGTTCTGCGACCAGGGAGACTTTGCGGCCCTCCAGTTCTTCTGACGCAGCCCGCGCCGATTCCAGCGCAGTCAACGCTTCATCAACGGATCGTTGGGTGACGGCTGCTTTCGCAGACAGGCGGCGTTTATAATCGGTCTGGGCAAAATTTAGTTCTGCCTGGGCACGACGCACCATAAAAGGCAGGTTTTTAAGTTCTGTTTCAATTTTCGCCAGTTCTGCTTCGGCGGCTCTTAAGGTTGCTTCGCGGTGGACCGGTTGTGCCAGACGTACTTCCGCAGCTGCCAGAGTGGCTTTGGCCTGTTCGAGTTCCGCCTCACGCAGTTTGAGGTTCGCGGTTGCCGCACGCAGTGTCAGTGCGGCGTCCTCTTTGACCAGTAAAGCAATCGGTTCCCCCTGTTTCACTTTCTGGTCTTCGACCACCAGCAGTTCTTCGATGACCCCGGGTGATAAGGCAGCCACGCGGACAGGCGTGGGCCGAGGTTCGACCCAGCCTGCTGCCTGGAAGAGAGGAGTGCCGGCATTCCGAATGGATGATTGTGTGACAATCACAGGCATGACGGTGACCTGCCGGGGGGGAAAGATCAGGTCACGGCTCGCCCAGGAGATCAGCGCCAGGAAACCCAGCACGAGAACTCCTGGCAGCAGAAAACGCGTGACAAGCCGCAATCGCGTGTGCCCTCTTACCTGGGAGGGCGCACTGCGATCAATGGCTAATTGGGAAAGGTCTACTTGTGACATGGTTTACTTCCGTACAAAGATTCCATTAGCAAACACGGTCAGATTTCCAGCGTCATCCCGTTTGGCTTTGCCTTTGACGACGACGGTCTGCAGTTCTTTCAGGTTTAACAGCTGACGGGCATCTTCATTAATCAGGGTGCCATCCTGATCCACGACTTTGACCAGTGCCGTCGAAGTCGGAAGCTTGTCCGTTTCGCAGCAGTAATCCCAGGGCTTTTCACAGCCATCCCCTTCAATATCGGAGCAGGCTTTCAGGGAGTTATCGACGATCGAAAACACAGCGCGACCATCGACCCAGGGATTTTCGCTGCCACCGATGCGGCCGACAACGACGACCTCCGCATCATCTTCAGCAGATTTACGGGCCGCGATCACTTCTTCAGCGCCCGCCGGTTCGCTGGTGAGCAGGACCTCAGAAGTCGTTGCAGATTGGGCTGCAGCAGGTTCAGTCGCGGTCGTCTGTTCCGGAGCAGGAGTTGACTGTCCACAACCGGTAACCAGACTGACGGCAACGGCAGAGAAGAGAATCGGGTTCATAAGAAATTTCATTTGTTTCAATCCTTTTGAAAAATAGAGATTCGAACACAGCGTTCGAGTGTCGGTTAAACAGATTTTAAACCATCGACGACAGGCAGGCGGAGTGCCCGGAGTGCAGGGGGAATCGCCCCCAGCAGACCCAGCAAGACGCCGACACCGCAGCCGATTAACAGGGAAATACTATCGATCTGGAGCGAAAACGCTCCCATGGTAAAACGGACCGCCACTCCGTTAATCAGAAACACAGCGATCAGGGCGGCAATCAGACTGGCAGCAGTGGCCAGCAGAACGCCTTCCTGGATCAGGCTGATCACAATTGCACGGCGTAAAAAACCGAGTGTCTGCAGTGTGGATAATTCACGCGTACGGCCGACGACGGCGCCATAGAGTGTATTCAGACCGGCAAAGACTCCTGCACCCGAAACGAGAAAAACGACCAGCCAGGCCAGCATGCGAATCGGCCCATAATCTTTTTTCAGACCCTGGTAATAATCGATTTCGCGCAGTGCCTGCAGTTCGAGATCCAGGCGTTCTTTACAGAACAAATCGAGATCGGGAAAATCAGCCGGTGAGTTCATGGTGACCGCGACCAGACTCAGATCCTGGCGTTTCATTGCCTGCTGCAGTTCATCCAGGCGACACCAGATTTCTGATTCAAATGCGGAATCAGCCGCAGAAAAGATGCCACTGATCCGCCAGGTACGCCCCTCCAGAACGATATTCTCGCCTGTTGCTAACTGCTGATCAGTCAGTCCCAGTTTGGTAGCGACGAGTGTGCCAATCAGTACCTCACCCGGGGCAGGCCAGTTACCTGATTCCAGTTCCACCTGCCTGCGGACCAGAAGGGCGGACTGTGTGACTCCCCGAACCAGCCCCATGGCCGTGTGATCCAGACCAGGCAGTTCAATCTGTGTTCCCAGGTAAAGTTCCGGCGAGACATATTTACGATCCTGAAATTCTTTGATTCCTGCGACACTGGCTGCTACCAGTTCACTGCTGCGCATGGGAATGGATGAGTACTCGAGGTTTTCTCCCATGCCCAGCGAAAACAGCAAGGCAACTTGAGGATCGCCACTGGCGGTGAGTGAGTGTTCCAGTCCACGGATAAAGCCGATCACGATAAATACGAGGACGATGACCGTGGTCAAACCAGACAGTGTCAGCAGGGTGCGCACCGGTCTCCTGAAGAGATTACGGACGCCATATTCCCAGGGAATGAGTGAAAACCGAATCATGGAGTATCATTCTGAAGGCTTCTACCGACGCGTTACAGAAGGATGCGCGCAGCAGAATCGAAGCTAAGATCGAGTAACAGGAACGAATCGAAGATTCAGAATGAGATCAGCAGAGAAAAGACATCTGCTGACAGCGCAGCGCGCGACCATGAAGCGGAACAGGCTCCGGTGGAATTGCGAAGAGCGCTCGATCGTCAAAGTGTGACTGACCGTTGACGTGGATGAGCGGGAGCGTGATCCAGCAGATAGCAGTGACCGCATCGTCAAGTTGGGGCGCCTGCTCTTGAATGGCTCCCGAACAGAGACACTGACAGCAGTCCGATTCCGGAGCCGGTGTCAAAGGAGACTGCTCTGATTGTGACTGACAATGACTGCAGCAACTCGCCGTTTGAGTGTCCGTACCAGCTGCGCTTTCGGGCATGCAGTTAAAGGGGCAAACCAGAATCAGCAGAGTAAACAGGATAGACAGTACTTTTGCAGTCACAATATACCTTGCAGTTAAGTTACACTTTCATAGTAGTAGGCCATGCGACTTCTGACAACATCAGTTTGATTTGTTCAGCAGAAATTCCGGGAAGCGTTCCTTATCGCGTTCACGAATGCGAATCCAGTGATCTGTGAACGGGAGATTGTCGTGAACCTCAACGGCAGGCATATGGCATTGCAGGCACTGACTTTGCATGGATTCTTTGGCACAGACGGGAGCATGATCTTTCAGATCACTATGACATTTCAGACAGATCTGACGATAGTATTCAGGATCCCGACTCGCCTGCTGATGGGGGTTGTGACAGGTGGTACAGTCCATGCGAGCTGTTTTTCCATCAGCCAGTATGACATCATTCTGTTTCAGGAAACAGGGGCTCTGGGACAGCCCCACGGGAGCGAAGCGAATCAATAATTCATTATCCGGATGGAGTTCGTCCGGTTCCAGTTGATCGGAACGGCGATGACATTCTCCACAACGATTGATCGAATCGAGAGGCGACAGTTGATTCCAGTTGAGAATGTGTAAATTCTTGTCTCCCCGTTCCGCAGCCTGGATGTGTGCTTCCCCTTCCAGGTGGCAACGAACACAGGAGACGCCGGGGATCATCTCTTTCGTATTGATTTCTCCCTGGACATCGCCCAGGTAAGACGTATGGCAGCCAAAGCAGTTCAACGTGCTGGTATGCGAGCTGACTTCCCCTAACGCCTGAATGCCTGTCTGTTCGTGAGCCAGTTCCTGCAGACCGAGGGTGATGCCTAACTTGTCAGGCGGGTACCAGGAAACGATGTGCTGCAGCAGTTCTGATTCTCCCTGTTCATTCGGGAACAGCGAAACCGGAGTAATCGCATGCAGGCCGGAGCCAAAGAACCATTCGATGCGAACCGGACTGGGATAGCCGTCGCACTTCACCCAGAGTTCGTCATGGTCTTTGTAAAACTGATAAGTGTGTCCGTTCTCTTTGAGCGTAACTTCCCTGCCGGCAAATTTGTCGATGACATCGGGATCAGTGGCTTTGCGGAGCGTCCTCAGATGCGGTGCGCCCGCGTATTGCTGGCAGACTTTGTCGTGGCATTCACAACACTGTTTCATTTTGACCGGTTGCCCGGAGGCGCGCACTTTGGGGAGAAACAGATCGTTTTCTTGAGAGCCGTTCAGATACCAGGCGGTTCCTGAAAGACAGGCCAGCAGCAGTATCAGCACTGGTGGTATCAACGGATATTTTCGGATCATTGCAGCGAATCCAACATATTCTGACTGGGCCCCGCCAGTTGATCGTCGGGGTGCAGTCTGATCAGTTCACGAAACGTTTCAGCCGCCGCGTCAGGGTTGCCTGATTCCAGCTGAATCTGTGCTTTGGCGTACAATGACTCGCTGTCACTGTTGGATAATTCACTGAGAGCCGCTTCCCAGTCGCCATGTATATAATGCTGAATGGCACGTTCGATGGAATGTGAGGTACGAAGAGGAGATACCGTTACATTGAGCATTGGTCCTGCCTGGGTGAGATCGTCATTGGAATTGTTTTCAATTTGCCTCAGGACAATTCTTCTGAGAGAACTGGGTGTGGGTAAACCCAGATCCAGTTTTTCCTGGTAAGCCAGCTCTTTCTGGCAGAGGATGAACTCTCGGCGAACTTCAGGTGTCGGATAATGCTGTAACAACGGATGCAACACGCGCAGCGCGGCAGTATACAGCTTCATGGCGCGAAAGGTGCGCGCCTGCAATAACGCCGGTTGCAGATTGGGTGAACCGGTCAGAATGCCCCACCAGTCGGAGCACTCTGGCGTGCCGGACGGATCGGGGAGTGAATAGGTCCACTGTTGACGATTCAGGAAGTCTTTGACGGGTAGCAGGGCTACAATTTTGGGACTGCTCAACAGCTCTCCCGACCAGCCATACGGGACGACGGCTGCATCGACCGACATCGGCTGCCAGCGGCTGTTGACCAGCGCGCGAATTGTTTGTGCATCTCCATTTGGAACCAGTAGAAGCTGGCAGTTTCTGCTTTTGAGACGAATCCACCAGCCTCCCCAGCTGTTGTCGGCACGGGGATGTTGAAATTCCCAGCCGTTAGAAAGTTCGGCATTCAGCGAGAGTTCTTCGTACAGTTTGCCCTGCAGCAGTGCCTGTCGGAGCGTTCGGACGGGACGGATTTTGCGGTCGGCTTTAATCCAGGTCAGCATGCCGGTGGCAGCGATGTCCATGCCGTGGGCAGTTCCTTCATAGTCGATCGGACCAATGGCTTGTGCCAGCAGTGTGATGTCCAGTTCGGGCGTAATCCCCCAACCCAGACGCTGTGGCTGACCTGCCAATGTTCCCGACGCGGACTTCCAGCAGATTACGACGATGCCTATTGCCAGTAAATATCTTCCCAGTGAAGGAGAGATGTACCGATTCAGCTTCAGCTTTTGAAACGAAACGGGGGAGGTAGCCAGACACTGGCAGGCGAGCAGGCAAATGCCAACCACACAGGGAGCCAGGCAGTCCTGATTGGTCCAGGCAGGAATCGCAAACAGGACGAAAAGAATGCTTTCAATCCACCCACGAGAAGAAGCCAGCAGGTAGATCACCATGCCGACTGTCAAAATTCCCAGCCCGATGAGTTCGACAGTCAATCCCGTTTCGAAGGTAGGACGCCAGACAGTCAGCGCGAGCAGACTCTGATCGTAAAACAGGGCGGGGAACAGTTGGATGAACGAATCATAGGGAGTGAACCAGCCCCGCGGTGTCAGCATGATTGCAAGTAACGATGACAATACGAGCAGACAGGGTTGCTTGAAGCTTAGAGTGGGGTTTTCTGGCCGGATCCCGGGAAGCCAGGGAACGCAGGCGACCACAACAATTCCCAACAGACAAAGCGGGCCCAGATTGGCCCAGGTCAGCAGCGTCAGTAGAACGAGGAGCATTTTTTTTGTATCAGGAGCATTCGCCCAGCGTTCCGTCAACAGCCAGGTCAGCAGAAGAAACCAGCAGTCGAGAAGGCGCGGCACAGGTTGCCAGGCAGAGTTTGCCGTGATTAAGGTTAATACGACAATCGAAAAGACGGTCCAGTACAAACGGGCCTCAAAATGACGCATGATACAATAGGCCAGCAAGCCTGCGGCCAGAAACTTGGACAGCATCAGGCCTGTAACGCCGGCGAACTGCAGAGTCAGGTAAAAAGGGAGTCCCCCCAGCCAGTCCGCTTCAGCGACGCTCGTGCCTGCTGTCAGCAGTGGACCGGGAGGCGTCAACTCAGAGAGAACGGCGCGGCCCCGACTCAACTGCCACCAGAAATCCGGGGCCGCGATTGGTGTCAGCGCAAAACAGACTGTGACCACGAAAAGCAAACCGCGGCGCAAAATCCGGTCGATCGTGGAATAGTCGTGTTCAATCATGGGGCGCAGAAATCAGAGTGGAAAACGGAATGCAATTGATATGAATTGGTGTCCTTTCCCATTATAGAATCGAGGGGAGGGAATGAATATGCCGGATTCCTGCTCGAGACAGAGAAAGTGAAATTCCAGAGTAAGCCAATGAAATCAGCCCGATCGCAGTGGCAATCGGGCTGAGACTCAATGCAGTATTATGAAATCAGGAAGCTATTTTGTCAGTTTTGCGACTTCCTCGTCTGAGAGAACACGATTGAACACGGCGATTTCATCCAGGCGACCTTCCCAGTTGGACTGGTTGTCGGTGCGTCCTCCAAAGAAGAGCTGATCGAGCAGGGGACCAGGTTTTGCGGAAGTGGTCTCGAGTTCGATTTCCGGTTTGCCGTTCAGAAAGACCTTGAGCGACTTCCCATTGCGGACCAGGGTTACCTGGTTCCAGGTCCAGCGTTCAATGGCTGTTTTGCCAGCATGCAGTTTGCGGTCGGCTCCATTCATGAAAACCAGCTTCCCGGGAAACTGGTTGCCGCCGACTCCCAGGTGGTCACCATATGCGGCCAGACCATGATCGGGACCCTGTGAAAACATCCAGCCACTGATGTCACGGGCATCCAGGGGCATGCCATTCCAGAGCCAGAGTGAGATGGTAAACTGGTCGCCGAGATCATTGATACGGGTTTGCAGACGATCACCGGCAAAGTGCACGGCGCGGTTGGTTTCACCTTCTTTACAGAATGATTTCGATTCCGGTCCTTCCAGGAAATACGCGATCGCCGGTTCATAGAAGGCATCGCGTTGATTACCGGAAAGATCGCGGGCTCGCGGACCATTGAATTCATCCAGACGCCAGTACGCGGCTGGTTTAAGCGAAAGAATCGCTTCTGCCGCCGGTCCACGACTCTGCTGATAGAACTTGCGACGTTGATTGGTCACTTTTTCCAGCAGTTCCAGATCGGATTCTACAATGCGGGGTTCGGCCAATACTTCGAGACCCGCTGAACGGGCAGCCCAGGTGTTATAACCACCCAGCAGATGCTGTTCAGGCGGGGGGATGTAGCCATCGCCCCCATTGGCCAGTTCGATGACCATGGTTTTAGCCAGTGGGCTCTGTCGTTTCAGTTTTAGTCCGGTGAGTGCATAGGTTTCATTGGGAGTGGTCGTGATCGCGATGTCGCCGATGCGGAGTGCCTGCGTGACGATTTCCGTGGACTGGCGTTCGTGCAGAATGACCTGCTCCCGTGCGTAGATTTCTTCCTGTGTTTTGGGAAGACGATCGCCAAGTTCTTTGACGATGCGTTGTGACCACTCCAGCAGCTGTTTATTGGGAACGCGATAGTTCATCTGCAGGCGATTTTCCGCCATTTCGATATCGGCATCTTCGAGGTAGTTGATGTTCTCATATGCCTGCATGGTGATTTTGATCAGTCCGTTTGCATACTCGTTAATGTCATCGGTGATGGCCCACTGATCTTTGGGTTTCGTGTAGTCACGACGGTAGATGTCACCACTGCAGCCATGCGACATGATGGCGACAAACGCTGGTGCGTCTTTCACATCTTTTTTGCCCAGTTTTTCCTGCAGACCGTTACAGTACAGGCCGAAGTAATCGGCAGAGAGTGCCCCATCGCCAAAATAGTGCATGGAGAAATTCGCCAGCAGAGCGATGGGCCGACCATTTTTGGCACGGAATGAAATCAGCGATAGTTCGGGATCTTCCGGTCCTGATTCCCCGACAGCATTATCCCAGTTAGTACCGGCGTGCATCGTGGCGCGGACGGTCGGGTTGCCGAACGGATCATCTCTAAGACGATCAGGACGCAGGATCCAGCGTCTGAGGGCCGTGTAGTCGGCGGCGTTTTCTGATCCCCAGCCCACCTGGGCCGGTTCCAGATTCGCTTCCGCAGCCGCGATCGCATCGACCAGTTTGCCTCTGAGGAAGGGCACGTATTCGGGATCGGCGTCGGTTCCCAGGCAGGCCAGACTGGAAGGGGCCGAGTGGGCATGTGTGGCAGAAATCAGAATATGGTCCGCGGGAATTTTCGTACGTTGTGCTGTTAACGTTTTGACTTCATCCAGAAGAGGCCGAGGCAGCATGCAACTGTCGACGACGACAATCGCCAGTCGCTCTTCTCCGTCAGCGACTACGATGGCGCGGGCGTTGACTTTGGTTTTGACCGTACTCACACTGCGACTAGTCATGCTGCCGTTAACGAGTACGGGGAATTTGGTAGGAGTGACATCCACAATGGTGGCACCTGCCTGAAGTTCGGCGAAGGCCTGCGTGGGAATCAACAACGCCAGGGCGGCAAGCAGGAGCGGGGCGAGTGGCGATTTCATAAGAGGATCCTTTTTGATGTTCAGCCAATGAGGTGTGTTAGACTGTGTCCAGTTTTACTGTAGCGTCTCCCAGGCCATGTGGACCGAGTATATTAGTTCGAGAGATGCCAGGGATAAATCCGATGCGCTCTCGATAAAATCATCACCGATCAATTGAGTATAACTTCCCGCATCATGCAGTGAAACGGAGATAGTTAAAAATGTTAAGTAAAAAGAGTGCCGGGAAATATACCGTGAATTGTGGGGTAACTGGTTACTATTTACTTTTCAGATCAAAGTTGGCTTCGTGTGTTCCCGCCTGTGCGATCCGGGTGGTCAGTCCGCTGGTTGTGCGGCTGGCATATTTCGCGGGAATTCGGGAGGCTGTTTTTTCTTTCGGCTGTTCTGCTAAAGCCATGGCATTTTGTTCGTCGACCACCGGTGGAGTGATGGTGATTTCATAGACAGAACCGATGTCGGCTTTGGGAAAGGTGATTGAGTACTGACCGCTGCCATCCAGGTTGGCATAGGCGCTTTCCCCGGTTTTAGGTGAGGTGAACTGGATGCTGGCCTCTTGCAGGGGAGAACCATCCAATGTCACAGTCCCCTTGATTTCGACAGCAGGCCGCGCATCGGTTTCGCCGCCGCAGCCGGAGACGAACGCAGTTACCAGGAACAGACCAGCCGTGGCTTTTAACAGATTCCAGTTCATATCAGACATGAGACGGTTCCAGTTGTAGAAAAGTGATGCGATCTTGCTTGCAGTGAATCGTATCATGGGATGGTATTTTATTATCCGGTTGAGAGCACGTGCTAGAGTCGCTTACCACTCACCAATGGTTTGCCCGTCATCACGGACACAGAGTTTCTGGATCAGAACCAGATCCGTATTGTCGCTGAGGAAGCGGGTCGCACCATCGCCCAGCAGAACATGAACTCCGCCGGTATGATGTGAAGTCAAAGGTGTGTTCCAGTCCCATTTGGCGTCGGCTTCTGTCCCCGTGGAAGTCGGATTGGGGCTGTGAAAGACCGAAGTGACTCCGGTGCCAAACTTATGTTGACCCGCGGGTCCGGCAATCCATTGTGCGACTGTGCCGCCGGTACTCGTTCCCGCCCAGCCAGAGGTGTAAATTGACTGCATCAGTTTCGGTGCACTCGCTGAACTGCGTGACTGCTCTCCGATGATAATGGTATTGGAAGAGCCGTCTGTAATATCCCGCAGTCCACGGCATTCATTAATCAGCAGGCAACCTGTATTCGTTGCAAAACTGAAGTACTGCGTCTGGTAAGAAACATTCATGCGGCCTGCGGGATCAGGGTATGCACCCATGATTCCGACATACTGATGCCCTTGAGATCCCTGTCCGGGTTCACCGTTGGCGTATTCAAACTGGGGGGAAGCACTGGAGGGGCACATGAATATGGGGGTGATGATTTTGTCTTTGAAGAGCAGGGTATCACCGTTGTAAGTGCCACCGCCCCCTTCCCAGAAATCGACATCCGTGCCCGGACCGGTTTTGGTCTTTTCATAAATATTGGCCTGATCCATGTAAGGCAACAAGGCGAAACGCCAGTTGTTAGGCTGGTCGTTGGGTGTACGTGATCCAATCGGGAATGTGACATACACATCATGGTAATTGTGCAGAGCCAGTCCGATCTGCTTCATATTATTCTTACACTGACTGCGGCGGGCTGCTTCCCGGGCCTGTTGTACGGCAGGCAGGAGCAGGGCGATCAGAATCGCAATAATCGCAATGACGACCAGCAACTCGATGAGGGTAAAACCGGAACGACGCGCCGGGCGCGGAGTGAAAAAACTCATAAGTAGCCTTTGTTTAATCAATGAAGGTGGGAAGAGTGCGGTGGGGTACTTAAGGTTAACGAAATCAGGTACTTATTGTATGTTAAGCTTAGAAGGGAAATCAATATCTAAACTTAATAAAATAACAGCCCTTTTTTGACTTTCCGATAGAGGGGTAAGTGGAAAACAGGTTCAGCTGCCTGATTTTCTCAGTTCTTCCGAGTCGATATAGCATGATTTGAGGAAATGCGGATTGCAGACGACGAAGAAAACCAGGTCGTCTTCACCGATATTGGTGATGCTCTGATCGGTGTCGGGGGGGATGCGGACAACATCGCCGGGATGAACTTCGGTCGGTGGATAGTCGCCGACTTCGACCAGGCCGGTTCCCGAGAGCATGATATAACGTTCAAAGGTGCCTTTGAGTCGATGAAAGCGGGTTTTCTTACCGGGTTCCACGCGGGCTCTGGCGAGCGAGACTTCCGGATCGACATCAGGGTGGGACATTTCCAGAATGAAGCAACCCTCTTCAAAGAAGTATTCATCCTGTTCATCGGGGCGGGTGATATGATCCATGCGGTTGTTCCTTTGATGCTGATTTTCTGAAAGACTTCTATGTCCTATGATCTTATTGACTGTTTCACGGGAATGAAACCGTCTGTCCGCAGTGAGTGCGGACGAAAGATCAGAAAAACAAATGCAGGCTAAAACAAAAAAACTGCGTGTCGCCATCAACAGGAAAGCGGCACGCAGTTTCAATTTTCATCTGAGTCAGTCAGCAGAGAATCAGGTCAGTTCGGAAATGATGCCATCGCCGCAGAAATCGGGATTACCGAAGGTTTTGACCCGGTGTCCCATGGCGTGAGCGAACGACATCAGCAGACGGTTGTGTGCCAGATTTTTGAACTGCAGGGAACGGCCCATTTTGAAGTCGAGGCCTTTCCCGATCAGCACCAGGGGCACGTCATTCAGCGTGTGTGAGTTTCCTTTACCCAGTTCGTTGGTCCAGACGATGGTGGTATTATCCAGCATTGTACCATCGCCGTTGGGTTCGGGCGTGGTGTCGAGCTTTTTCACAAGGTAAGCCAGTTGCTCACAGAACCACTTGTTGATCTTCGTGAGTTTCAGCTGTGATTCTTCATCACTGTCCGGTTTATGGGAAAGTGAATGGTGCCCATCGTCGATCCCCAGCCACTTCATGCGTGCCTGACCGACCGAGTTGGTATACTGCAGTGTCGCGATGCGTGCCATATCGTTGGCAAGGCTGTTGACCATCAGGTCGATCTGCATTTTACTGGTGACCGGCATGTTGTCGTTGTCATTTTTGATTCCGACTTCCTGGATGGGAACTTCGACCGCCAGTTTCTGATCCTGGCTCGCTTTCAGTTCCTGTTCCATCTGTCTGACATAGCTCTCATGCTCTTCCAGTAACTGGCGATCGGCTTTGCTGAGTTTTGTGCGCACCTTTTTCAGGTCTTCACGGACGTCATCCAGAATGCTGGCGAGACTCTTGCGGTCTTTCATGGATCCGTAGATCTTTTCAAACATCTGGTACGGGTCATCAATGGGGGCGATCGGTTTGTTGGAACCGGCATAGACCATACGTGTCCAGGGATCGGCGCGGTGCGGAACATTCACGCCAAACTCCAGCGATCCGAACCGGGTCCGCGTCTCCTTCTGACTTTGCAGGAAGTGTTTGATTTCCTGATCGATTGAATTTCCACTGGCCCAGCCGGCGGGTGTGTGAGAACCTCCCTGGATGTTACCCGGCAGTAATTCGATACCGGTCAGCAGACAGCTCATGCCGCGCATGTGGCTGTCTCCATCGCCGCGCACACGATCGGCGATCCCTTTGATCACCAGCATCTGGTCCTGGTAAGGTTTCAATGGCTCCATGATTTCTTTGAGTTCGAATTTGTCTCCCACTTCATCGGGCCAGTAGGCTTTCGGCACGATACCGTTAGGGCTGAACATCACGATGAGACGCTGTTTGCGAATGCGAGCGTCGGCGGCAAAGCCGAGACTGGGCAGATGCATGATCAGCGGCAGGACGGCGGTGGAGAGTCCCAGTTCTTTGAGGAATGCGCGGCGGGATTGAAAAGCCATGGTCTGTCTCTTTCTCAGGATTGAGGTTGATGTAAAGCAGCAACCTGCATAATTTCGATCAATAGCTGTTGTATATTATAACCGGAATTTTCAAATCTGGTGGTTAATTCTTCACGGATATTCGGTCCGTAGGCATTAATCGGTTGTTTGACTGCCTGGTGGAACAACTGGTCGACAAAAGCAGCATGCGCCTGATGATCGCTGGCAATAAACTCTGCCAGGTCTCGCGCGCCGTTAAATCTGGCGGGGTCACCCGAAAGGGTCGGCAACTCGGAGGTCGCGTTTATGGTTCGATCGTCTTCTTTTTCTCTGTATCGGCCAATCGCGTCAAAATGCTCCAAGCTAAAACCAAGTGGATTAATGATACTGTGGCAGGACATGCAGGCAGATGGTTTGGTAATGAGGGCCACTTTTTCGCGGGTGGTCATCCCCGGTTTGAAGTCACCATCTTTGAACTCGGTTGCCTGGGGAGGCGGTTTCAGCGAACGTCCCAGCAACCGTCGCGTGACAAACACACCTCGGTGGATGGGGGAACTCAAATTATGATACGCGAAATTGGCCATCAGGTAGGGGTGAGTAATCACGCCAGCCCGCTTGTCCTGGTCGAGGGATACTTTCTGGAATTCTGCATCCCCATGCAGTTCAACACCATAAACTTTCGCCAGTCGCGGATTGAGATACACATAGTCTGCCAGGAGTAACTGACGGTAATCGGAACTGCTGTTCCAGACGACATCATCAATAAACAGGTCGAGTGAAGTTCTCAGGTCGGAAACAACCTGGTCATCGAAGTCCGGGAAAAGTGCTTTGTCTTTCGCGAGCTCTTCTTTTTCATCCAGTTGCAACCAGTGATGGAAAAAATAACGCAGCTTGGCCTGGGCCCGTGGGTCATCGAGCATCCGCTGGGCCTGCTGTCTGATCTGCTCCGGAGTTTTCAGACGACCCGCTTTGGCTGCGTCGAATAATTGTCGATCCGGCATGGAATCCCATAAGCCATAGGAGATCCGGGAGGCGATGTCGAAACTGTCGGGGGTATCAAACTCACGATCGGTATACAGAAAACGGGGCGACTTTAAAATCAGCAGGATCGCCCGCTTGGTAGCGAGTTCGACAGGCAGATCTTTCTGAAAATGCTGATCAACGAAGAATGCTTTCTGTTCGTCAGTCAGTGGACGACGAAACGCATGTTCGGCAAAACGCTGGCAGAACTGCCTGATTTTATCGGTTCTATTTTTATCATCCTGTTTTGTGCCCGTCAGTCGATCCAGGTGTTTGATGGCAGTTGCCATGACTTCAAGCGCCGCGGATGTTGTGGCTTCGTCCCAGGATCTGGAAACGGCGATCCCCCGTTCGTAGCCTGAAACACTGTCGTCCGGCGGGAAAATCGTTGAACAGATAAACGTGGTGGGAACCTGTTGAGGGGCCAGATTCCGTGCCGGGATGACTTCCTGCGCTTTGTGAGGCGGTTTCCATTCCAGAACGACAGACGAAGATTTCTCTTTGTATTTGAATACATGTAATTTCAATGTATATGGTTTACCAGCCAGCAGACGGATGGTCGCTTTGTGTTCCCTGGCACGCCCCTGGGAACTGACCCATTCATCAATGACAGGTTCCTGCTCATTCACCCACAGTCTTGCCCCATTTTCTGTTTTGAGAATGAATTCGTAATCACCCGTTTCTTCTGCCAGAACCGAACCTTCCCATTTCATGGAAAATTCTTCGGCGTTCTTGATTTTGTCGACAGGCGTTTTGTCACCAAACTGAAAATTGATGACGGGATCGATGCGTTTTTCCACCCGTTTGTCGCCACGGAAATTACGCGTTGAATAATATTCTGCTCGTAACCCCCGTTCTTTCGTCGTGGTTTTTGCCGTTCCCAGAAACGAGGACATCAGGTCGGCTGTCGTATACAGATACTGTCTGACAGTCATATGGGATAACTGAACCCGCGCGTCCTGGCTGTTCTCTTCAGATGGAGATGTGAAAAAATGCTGCAGGACATATTCAGCTACCTGCCGGGCGTCTTCGCCTTCACAGAGTTCCGGATCTTCTTCGGGCATGGTTTCTTCGATGAGCATCGTCAGCTCATCGAGTGTTTTCCTGCCATGGAACGGGTTGGCTTTATCAGTAACACCTTTGCCATTGGTTGCGTGACATTCAATACAGAGTTTGCGATAAATGGCCACCCCTGTCTGTGGTTTCGCATCAGGAGCAGCAGATGCATTTTCGACGCTGCACAGAAAACTGATCACCGCACCGAACAGGAACAGGAACAGGCCAGTCGTCCGAAACAAGGCAGGACTCGATTGTGTGCTGGAAATCATATATCGCATCACAGTCTCAGGCAGGATAAATAAGGAGGGAGTTTGTGTGCGCAAACCCTCAGGGAGCGCTTGCGCAGACAGCTCCGCTGGTTAGCGGACCTGTATATCCCTAATTATAGGCGACTGCTGACTGAACGTCAAGAATCTCAACAGCCACAACCCCTTTGATTTACTGAGGTTAGTTAAGGAATTGGCTCTGCAGTCTCGATCCCGCGTGCTGAGGTTATTTCAGCAAAGGGGCTGTCTGTTCCTGTGTCGTGACACCTGGGGGGAGTTCCATGATCTGGATATTGCGAAACTGGATTTCCGCTCCCTCTGATTCCAGGCAGAGATAGCCTTTTTTGATGGATGCATTCCGGACTCCGTTGACAAATTTGCCATTTACGGAAAGTTTGACGACGCCATCCACACAGACGACATCATACACATTCCATTCCCCTTTTCCTTTACAGCGGTTCTCGATGGATTTACTGCGTGTTCCCCGCGGGTTATCAGGAGTGGTGATGAGTCCGTTGGCACCGAAGAGTTCGCCATGCACATACGCGATGGGGGGCAGGCTGCCATCTTTCAGTTTATGCTGATTGACCCAGTCCAGTTCCAGCATCTGGATCTCCATCCCTTTAGGCAGCCGTCTACCTTCGGGAACGGTACCTTCACTCCAGGCAAAAACACCCGAGTTACCGCCCGCTTCCATGTGACGCCATTCGATGTGTAACAGAAAATTTTCATACTGCCTGTCGGTACGCATCACACCGATCGGGTGTCCTGTGCAGACCAGCATGCCATCCTTGACGTACCAGGTATCTTTGTCCGTGTTAACATTCACCCAGCCGGTCAGGTCTTTGCCGTTGAAGAGTGGTTTGTATTGCGGCAGGTCAGCGGCTTGTGTGGCGTGCAGACTGCTGAATCCGAATAGAACGATTCCGATTGTGAGTATCTGTTTCATCGTTGAGTCTCTCCTGTCAGAAAGCGGCTGTTTCAGTGATGCGGTTGGAATGCGAGGAGGCCCTCACAGTGAGTTCGATCATACCCGTCATAATCGAGTGAAACAAGCAGGAGAGGGATTCCTCACAGCCAGGATGCATGTCAGAGAGACTGATCAGCCGAGTTCAGCGATGCGGGTACCCGCGTCAAGCAGGTACTGCGGCCGCCCGTGGGGATCCTCAATTGTGACAGCATGCGGATCGATCCCCAGGTTGTGATAGAGGGTGGCGAAGATATCTTTATAATGCACCGGGCGTTCTTTGACGGCGCTCGCCGTACGATCGGTCGCGCCGATGACCTGCCCGGTACGCATCCCGCCGCCGGCGAGGATCGCAGGGCCTACGCGAGGCCAGTGATCGCGGCCACCTTTTTTAGAGTTGACGCGAGGCGTACGTCCAAATTCACCCCAGGCAACGATGGTCACATCATCCAGCATGCCACGCTCTTCCAGATCGGTGATGAGGGCCGTCAATCCGTGATCCACGATGGGAAGCAATTGACGCAGCCGGTCGAAGTTGCTGGAGTGGGTATCAAAATCACTGATGGAGAGACTGACACAGCGGACACCTGCTTCCACGAGTCGTCGCGCCAGCAGAAACTTTTTGACTGCCTGCGGACCTTCACTGGTGTAAAAACGTGGTCGCTCAGTCGGGTTTGCCGGGGTATAGCGCGCCAGGCTCTCCGGATCTTCCAGGGAGAGGTCCAGCGCATCGGCAAGTCGGCCGGATGTGAGAATACTGACGGCCTGTTGGGAAAAACGGTCCATGGCATCCATCATGCCGCTGGCATCGACTCTGCTGCGGATCGAATCCAGTTCGGAAAGCAGAGACCTGCGGCTTTCCAGTCGTTGCAGGCTGAGTGTCGGATTCAGTTTGAGGCTGACTTGATGATCTGTTCCCAGTCGTTTCAGTTCATTCTGCATCCCTTTTTCCAGCTGGCGTTCAAACAGGTCCGAAAGATCGGGTCGGAATGGCTGAAAAGACGGTCCGAGAAAGCCGGGACGGGCACTGTTTCGAACCAGGCCACGGCCCTGCATCAGATCCACAAACAAAGGAGTACGGTCTTCTGGAGTCCCTTCCAGTTTCGAGACGACAGATCCCAGTGCGGGCCGTCCACCCGTTGAGTTCAGATCCTTCTTATTGAAACCGGACTGGCATTGAAAAGCATCATGAGCGCCGGCAGAACCGACCAGAGACCGGATAAAGGCAAAGCGATCTGCCTGGGCCGCCATGCGTGGCAGAAGTTCACAAAGTTGTATGCCGGTGACGTTTGTAGCGACAGGCAGGAATTCTCCCCGAATTTCAGCCGGGGCTTCCGGTTTCAGGTCAATCATATCCATATGCGGTGGACCACCATCCAGATGCACATTGATGATGGATTTATTGGAACTGGTTATGCCAGCTTGTGATTCAGCGCATAACAGATCGGCCAGCGTCAGCCCGGCGAGACCGAGTGTCCCCATTTGCAGAAACTGCCGCCGTGAACTGGAGTGATGCTCATTCCGTTCGCTGGAGAATGTCAGCATCGGGCCCCCCTGTTTTTTATCGCGAATTGATTTCTATCGACCCAGCTGTCGACACTCTCAAGTGAAGAAGCTGGAGACTGATTGCATAACCGTATGTTTATATCAGAATGTGTGGTCTGAACTCAAGTCCGATTCCAGGGGAGGAGAATAAATCGGCTTTCCAGGCAGATACTGCTCAGACAGATACAGTAAGGTCCTGTGAGTGAAAAATGCCTTCGAAGATTGGCAAAGAGGGAACCGCAGAAATTGTACGAATACGTATTAGTAGCACTAAGTTTGCGATGGGGGGAGCAGGATAAGCTGACTGGGAATGTGAGTCTGAGGTCTTGATTCTGATGAAGAGAAATCAATTTTCAGGCCGAAAACAGGATTTAACCTGCAGGCGGTATTCTGGCTTCTATTGTATATCGCAGAACCCCTCAAAACGTTAACAGGAAATTTCTAAAAAAGTCAGATTCGTTCTAACTTCAGAAAATTATCGGAATGATTCAAAGTTCTTCCTGTATCTTCATTTAATCTTAACACATTCTACTACAATACAAAATATTGCTATTGGTAGATGCCCGGATTACAGTTTTCTCTGCAGCCAGAGTTTCGTTACGTCTGGTGTCATTAACTTTGTAAAATAAAACTAACTGTTACAAAAGAAGAGATGTACGTGCCCGATGGATGCGACACAAACGAGAACACTACAGACAGAATCTGCACGAAGTCGTGCAGAGCTCGCGCGGAACTGGGTGAAAGTTCAACCCTCGCTGATGGCTTTTGTAGTGGCTTCCACACCCCAGTTCAGTGATGCGGAAGATCTGCTACAGGAAGTTGCTGCGGAAATTGCGATCCGCTATGACGAATACGATAATACGCGTCCTTTTCTGCCGTGGGCATTGTGGATAGCGAAGATCAAAATTGCCGATTTTTATCGTGGTAAACGTCGTGACCGGGTGCTGTTCATGGGCGAAGCGATGGACGCGCTGGCGGATGCCTGCTCCCGGGTACAGCAGTTGATGACTGAAGAACGGGATTTACTGGAGTACTGCCTGGATCAGTTAACAGAACGTTCACGCAGGTTACTGGGTTTACGATATACCGATGATTTAAAACCCAAACAGATTGCCGACGAACTGGGAACCTCGATGGGATCGGTCCGGGTGACCTTATCCCGGATTCGGACCACATTGATGGATTGTGTTCAAAAGCGAGCTGCCGGTGAAGCGAATGTCGGAAATTAAAACGGACCTCAAAAAGAGTACGGCACTCGAAAATATTGATGCCTACCTTGACGGGGAAGAGCTTTCTGAAGAAGAAGCCCGTAAGCTGGAGCAGTGGATCAAAACAGACAGCGACAATGCCGACCAGGCCTTTCGTCGCGTATTCCTGCATTCTTATCTGCGAGAACGATTTCAGGTTCGCTCGATTGGAGAAGCCCAGGCCCGTGAGCGGGAGAAACAGCTTAATGTTCCATTGATTCTCCCGGCGGAGTCCGAGATAGAGATCAATTCCGCTGCAAAAAAGACTGCGCCCGTTTCGGAATCACGACGACGGATTTTGACATGGCGCTGGTTTCTGTTAATCGGAATCGGCATCGTTTCCACGATCAACCTGTCGGTGATGTTTATCAAAGACTTTCAGTTGCCTTATGACGAAGAAAAAGCGTTCGAACCAATCAATTTTGATTCGCATTACGCTAAGAAAACCTTTCTCATGGCTCGAATCGCGGCTCAGCCGTTTCTGTATGAAGGCTTTAATTATTCAGAAAGACAACTTGGGGAAAAAGCGTCTGAGGGCATCAATGATTTGACAGGGGGTGTCGGCTGGGCGGGACCGTGGGTTGATCAAGGGCGAAACCGGTCCGCAATCATCCACGATACCAAGAAAGTCAATCTTGGAAAAAATGATATGCGTCTGTTCGGGCAGCTCGGATTTTCTGATCAGTATGGCAACATGCTGTTGACGAAGGGGGGGCAGTATCGTTCGGGAGCAGGGTCCGAAACGGTTGCTGTACGATATCTCGATTTACAGCAGGTTCCCAAGTCCCTGTCTGATACAAAAGGCTTCGGGGCCGACGGAGAGATACTATGGATCAGCTTTATGGCACAGTCCTATGATAACGCCGGCGGCGGTCGATATGCGTATCTCGATTTCGGTAATGAAGAATCCAGCTTGCGCATCGGAAAACTGGCATCCGCAGATCGCGGCAACTGGGCTGCTGCAGGCCAGGTGAATGGAACCGAAATCAACACCGCCTCCAGCGAGGTGCTCTCCGGACAGGCGGCCTTAATTGTAGCGCGAATACTTTTTCGACCGGGAGCGGAAGAAGTTGATCTCTGGTTGAACCCGCCTCTGAATCGAATTCCTGATCTGGATGATGTGAACCTGCGACTGATGGCGCCCGACCTGCGGATTGAACGGGTAAAGATCGTCAGTAATTATTCCACGGACTTCGATGAACTGCGCATCGGGGTCTCGTTTGTGGATGTCATTCCTGCCGAGGATTATGACTGAATGAGAGTTGTGACCCGTTCCTGTGAATCATAAAATGAAGATTTGCTGCAACGATAGCAGTTACAGCTGACATTCTTCTTTTGATCTTCAGGGCGAACGATGAAAAACACTGCTTTTCAGCTCATGGCCTGCTGTCTGTTGTTCTGTGTCAACCAGATTGAAGCGGCTGATAAACCTTATAATGTACTGTTTATTATTTCAGACGATCTGACGGCCACCGCGCTTTCCTGTTACGGGAATCAGGTATGTCAGACTCCCCATATCGACAGCATCGCTGCCCGGGGGACACGCTTCACTCATGCTTACTGCCAGGCCACCTATTGCGGTCCTTCTCGCGCTTCCTTCATGTCGGGCTATTATCCGCACGCCACCAAAGCATTCGGCTATGTAAGCCCGCGCTCGTATATTGGCGACCGGCCCACCTGGGCGCAGCACTTCAAAAATCAGGGATACTATTCAGCCCGCGTCAGTAAGATTTATCATATGGGAGTTCCCGGTGATATTGAAAAAGGCAATGACGGCACCGATGATCCTGCTTCGTGGACCGAGCGTTTCAACAGCCCCGGACCGGAATGGGCGGCGCCCGGAAAAGGGGAGACTCTGGAAAACAATCCGGATGGCAAGAAACCCGCTGTAGGGGGGAATACCTTCGTCGTGGTGGAAGCCGACGGTGGTGACCTGGTACACTCTGACGGAAAAACCGCCCGAAAAGCGGTTGAACTCATTGAAAAACATAAAGAAGAGCCCTTCTTCCTGGGCGTTGGTTTTGTGCGACCTCATGTTCCCTTTGTCGCACCAGCAACTTATTTTCCACCGTTTCTACCTTACTCCCGACATGTGTTACCTGAAAAAGTGGACGGGGACTGGGAGGATATTCCCCAACTGGGAATCAATTACAAAACCAGCCTGAATATGAAAATGGATGTCCGGCGTCAGAAAAAAGCAGTGGGTGGATACCTGGCCTCAGTGGCCTACATGGACGCGCAGGTGGGCAAGGTTCTGGAAGCCGTCAAACGGTCGGGACTGGAGGATCGGACGATTGTGATCTTCACCAGCGATCATGGTTATCATCTGGGCGAACATGACTTCTGGGCCAAGGTCAGCCTGCATGAAGAATCGGCGGCAGTCCCCTTGATCATCAGTGTGCCCGGCAAACAGCCTGCGGTTTGTGATTCGATAGTGGAATTGCTGGACCTGTATCCCACGATCAGCAGCCTGTGTGGGTTAAAGATACCAGAGGGAATTCAGGGCAAAGATCTGTCACCGCTGCTGGATGATCCCGGCCAGCGCGTGCGTGATACCGCTTTCAGTGTTGACCCGCGTAACAAGGGAAACCGCGGGTTTTTATTACGCGATGAACGCTGGGCTTATATTCAATATAAGGAAGACGCTTCCGGCGGAATCGAACTGTATGACATGCAGAAAGATCCCCGGCAGTTCACCAACCTGGCGGAGCGTCCAGAAAACCGATTGACGGTAACTGTCTTCAGGGAGAAACTCGCCGAGAAATTAAAAGACATTCGTAAAAATGATCTGGGACATGCCTACGAAAGTCCTTAAATTATTTTGAAACCGCAAATCAATCGACGCGCACCTGTTGCGTCTGACCGGTTTCTGCCGCTTTGTAAGCTGCGTAGATGGTTCTTAACACCTGCAGACTGTCGTGGCTGTCGAGTGTCGGTGGTTCCTTGTCCAACACCGATCGCACGGCGGCGTGCACAGAGGGAGAATAGCCTCGGGGTTTAATGGATTCTTCAAATTTATGGACCGTCCGCGGTTTATCTGAGTAGAGTGACCACTGCAGATATTTACCGGTCGAGTAATCCATTTCCAGCCAGCCTTTCGAGCCCCAGATTTTGATCAGCGACTGTTTGCCCCGATTGATATAATAACCGGATGTCATCGTTCCCAGAAAGCCTTTGTCAAACTTGAGACTGAGGGCGGCAGAGTCTTCCACGTCAAGCGGCTGTCCGCCGATATTAGTGATGAAGCCACTGACATCGGTGATTTTGGAATCGGTAATGTACATGCCCAGGTCAAGCCAGTGGATGCCCAGCCAGATCAGGTGTCCGCCTCCCCCGCGCGCTTTCTGTGCAAACCAGCCGGACTGATAACTCTTGCTGGTCAGGCGGGTCTGATCGGCAATGAAATTCAGTTCGATGCCGTAAATCTTTCCAAACGTCCCTTTGCGAATCATGCGGCGGGCGGCTTTGACTTCCGGATTATTACGATTTGCTAATGCCAGCATCAGGTTGAGATGTTTGCTGTCTGCTTTCTGCACCAGTTTTTCAAAGTCTTCAATATTCGTACAGGCTGGTTTCTCTGCGAACACGGGGCAGCCATGATCCAGGGCAATATTAATCGCTGCAGGCGCTTTCCCCGCTTCCAGAGTAATCAGCGCCAGATCCGGTTGCTCTTTCTGGAAAAGTTCTGCCGGGCTGTTATAGACGTGCGTGAGTTTATCACCCAGCTTCTTGCGAGCTTCCGCGACATGTTTCTGACCTTCGTCGCTGAGAACGACTTCACTGATATCCTCGCAGGACGCAAGAGCCGGGAAGTACGCGCCGAGATGCGCAGACGTTTCACTGATGATGAGGGCTACTTTTGCTTTGTCTGCCATGAATCTGCTTTCTCTGAAGGGAACTCTCTATTGAATGTCTAATTGAAATTAAACCAGTGGCAGTTCATATCCATCGCGGTACTGGCGGGTCAGATACTGATTGGCTTCTTTGTCATCGGGAAACGTTTCTGTTTTGGGATCGAAGACCAGTCGCCTGCCGGTACGGTAGGAAATATTACCGAGGTGACTGAGCATGGCGGAATAGTGCCCCTCTTCAATTTCTGCCAGTAGTTCATCTGACTGTCGGTTCTTCACGCAGGTGATGAAGTTCTGGTAATGCGTTGGCGTATCCTGCCATTTCTCTTCAAAAGCAGGCCCCCGTTCATGTTTGTAGAAGATGCGATAGCCCGAACGATCGACCATCATAAAACCTTTATCTCCGTAGAAGATGTTGTCGTTGTCATGTCGATGGGCCTGGAGACGGTAGGGAGTAAAGTCACGCTGTTCATAGACGTAGAGCAGGTCATCGTATTCCCAGGTGACGACCATCGTATCCGGCGTTTCCTGCGCATCCCCTTTGGAGCCCAGCTTGGCGCCACTGCAGGAGACGGCATTCGGCGCTTTCAAATTCATCCCCCAGCGGCCGATGTCGATCTGGTGCACGCCATCATTGCCGATATCACCGGTCCCAAATTCCCACGTCCAGTGCCAGGCTGTATGGAATCGATTGCGGTTGAAAGGTTGTTTTTTTCCGGGTCCCAGCCAGAGATCATAATTCACGCCGCTGGGCACCGGTTCGTCCGGGCGGACGGGATAAAGGGCCCGGCGTTGATTGTTGATGGCTTTGACCATCAGTACTTTGCCGATGGCGCCGTCCTGAATCTGTTTCCAGGCTTTCTGATAGACGGGGGTCGCGCGCAGATTGGTGCCATGCTGCACGACCCGTTTGTATTTGCGAGCCGCATTCACCAGCTGGCGACCTTCATGAATATTATGCGAGCAGGGCTTTTCGACATACACATCTTTACCCGCCTGGCAGGCCATGATCGCTGCGGGGGTATGCCAGTGATCGGGGGTGGCAATCACAATCGCATCGATTTCATTTCCATCGAGCAGCGTGCGGAAATCTTCGACCTGTTTCGGTCGTTTTGCTCCTGTTTTCTCAATCTGATCGGCCATCTGTCCGGAACGACTCTGGTCGGGATCGCAGACGGCCACCAGTTGACTGTCAGGAAGTTTCGCAAACCAGTTGCCCAGTCCTTTTCCGCGTCCACCGCAACCAACCAGTGCGACATTCACTTTATCATTCGCAGAGTAGGCGGTCTGGCTGAGTGAAGACATTCCGGCCCAGACAACAGGTACGGTTCCCAGAAACTCACGACGGTTCAAGCGACTCATAACGTTTCTCCTTGAGTGGCGTGCTGGCAGCAGAAAATACATCTTTTTGAATGTCTGCTATCCTACCATGTGTGAGAATGATATATCAAGTACCGTTGATGTTTAGTCTTGTTTTCAGGAAACTCCCCACGACTGTCAGCTGTATTGATAATTATTTCATCAACCTGTTGGGCTGTTTCCAGAGGATTTTACAAACGTATACACTGTTATCCGCTCCGTACTTATTGTCGACGGGCATTACGTAATCTGGACCGAAACGCTGCATCCATTCGGTGACGATGACCCAGGTTTCGTTTTCGTTGACATCAACGACGCCGAAGTTGCCCAGGCGGGCTCCGCGTTCGGGGACCAGAGTGCGTTCGGAATCGCGGATGATGGCCAGCTTGTCAGGATTGACGCGGCCCATGATCAGCGGGGCACGGTGACGGATGATATGATCGTTGTTTGCACCGCGACGGGTGTAGACCAGATACAGTCCATCGGAATGTGTGACCCAGTGGGCTTGCGTATTGTAGCTGCCTAAATCCTTGCCGTCTTCGAAGGTCCATTTTTGTGGCTCCGGAAAATGCAGTCCGTCTTTGCTGCGAGTGACATAAGCGGCATTGTCGTTTCGGAGAGTGAGATAGAACCAGTCACCGAACTTGGTAATGGAAGGTTCCGCAAATCCACGACCGTCATCAATGGAGAGTTCGTTACCATGCTCAATGTATTTCAGTGTGTCACCATCAAAGCGACAGCGGAGCACCATTACGTCGGAATATTTTCTCTCAGGGCGTTTATAATAGACGGGTAGCAGGATATCGCCATTCGACAGATCGTATCGCTGCACCGAGCCGGCACCGCTGCTGACGAATTCGGGGCCGTCCGGAAGCTCCAGAGATTTCCAGGGGGACCAGAGATTCTTTTTTGGATCATAGGTCGCATATGAGGAGACGCGGACGTTTTTTTCCTTCACAATCCGGTTATTGTAATAACGAACCGTATGCCCGATGCCCAGCAGTGTTTTTGATGCCGCGTGCCATTGAGGCCAGAAATCGGAGACAACAACTTCGCCTCCATCAGGCAGATCGTGGCGACTCAGGTTTTTCTGTTCGATCGGACCCTGCCAGGTTTTTCCCAGGTCATCAGTCCGCATGGAATTCAGGGCATAAAAGATATCGCTGCCTGAGAGCAGCAGTTTCTGCATGGTCATCACCACAATCGGATTGTCCAGGTCATTTCCGGGTGCACCCACAGGAATCGCACCGGCCCGGGCATGTACCCAGCAGGTTTTGCCATCATAGCCTTTAGTAGCAGTGCTGAGTTGAATGCGAAAGTCGGGCGATTTCCGTTCCAGCTCTGCATTTTTCTGAGCAGCGAGCTCACTTCGAGGAACACACAGCAGAAGGAAAGAGAAAAGGAAAACAGAAACAGTATTCAAAGGCATGAATCAGATCCCTGGTCTATGTGGTAAGTGTCATGGGGAGTGTGATGATCAGAGATTCATCTTACCCCGGCTCATTGATCAGAGCAATCATTGTCTGATTGAATGTGGATCACCCAAAATACTTGCGGTAGCATTGAGACCGCTTACAATGAAGATAATTCTTGCCTCATTCAATCCAACTTCGTTATCCTGCCGACCTGAAGAAAGCACGCCCATGTTCCGGACCTTGATTTGCTGCCTGTCGATTCTTTCTGTTTCCGTCAGTTGTCCTGCAGATGAAAAAGAACCCGTGAAGCCGGAACCGATCCAGGTGGATGCGAAGGACTGGCCCTGGTGGCGCGGACCCGGACGTAACGGCATTGCGAATCCCGATCAGAATCCGCCACTCAAATGGAGCGCGACGCAGAATATTCTCTGGAAATCACCGATCCAGGGGCGCGGTTATAGCTCACCCACGGTTGTGGGAAACCGGATCTTTCTGGCTTCGGCGGATAGCGAAAACGAAACACAGTTTGTACTGTGTTATGACCGTTCGACTGGAAAACAGCTCTGGAAAACGGTGGTCTTCACCGGCGGGTTAAGTGAGAAGGGAAACAAGAAATCAACTCACGCATCGTCGACGGTCGCCTGCGACGGGACGAAGGTCTATATCAATTTTATCAACGATGGAGCCGCCTACACGAGCGCCCTGACGCTGGATGGTCGACTGGCCTGGCAGACGAAGATCACCGACTACATCATTCACCAGGGATATGGTTCGTCCCCCGCAATTTATCGGGATCTGGTGATTGTGTCGGCTGACAATAAAGGGGGCGGCGCCATTGCCGCGATGAACCGGGCTGATGGCATGCTGGTCTGGAAGATAGATCGTCCGAAAACACCCAACTATCCTTCGCCCATCATTCTGGAAGTGGCGGGGAAAGAACAGCTGCTGATGACCGGCTGTGATCTGGTGACCGGCATCGCGCCTCTCACCGGTCAAAAACTCTGGGAAATCGAAGGGGCCACAACCGAGTGTGTTACGTCGACAGTGACGAATGGCGAACTGATTCTGACCAGCGGCGGTTATCCTAAAAATCATATGTCCGCAGTGAAAGCCGATGGCTCAGGAGAGGTGGTCTGGGAGAACAGCAACCGTATGTATGTGCCTTCGATGCTGATTCAGGATAACAATATCTATTCCGTAACAGATAACGGCGTCGCCGTCTGCTGGGATGTGAAGACCGGTAAGGAACTCTGGAAAGGGCGTCTGGGCGGAACGTTCAGTTCGTCTCCTGTCCTGGTGGGAGATCGGATTTACGTGACCAATGAAGCCGGCGAGACCTATATCTTCAAAGCAAGTCCCGACGAATTCGAACTGCTGGGGGAAAATAAGCTGGGAACCGAAGTCTTCGCGACTCCCACATTCTGCGATAGCCGAATTTATATGCGGGTTTCGCAGGAAGTCGATGGCAAGCGACAGGAAATGCTATATTGCATCGGTAAGAAATAAGCGGTCTCATCAATAAAGATCAGAGGGCTCCCCGTCACGTATTCGAAACGGGGAGCCTGGATCGAGATCAGTCAGCCGTCGGTTCATAGAACCAGGTCAGCGGAATCGAGCGGAACCGGGATGAAATCAGGCGGTTTTCATCACCTACATAATAGCTCATTACGGCCCGTCCGTCGTGGAACGTCAGGCTGATATATGAGTATGTGTGGTCTGCATCGGTTTCCAGGTTCTTTTTGAGCTTCCAGGTTTTACCTTCATCATCACTGATGGCGGCGGTCAGTGGAGTTCGTTTGCCGCTGTGACCTGCGCCAGGTTCAAAGTTATCATTCCAAATAAGCAGCAGGTCACCTGTGGAAGGAATACGACGCAGGGTGGCTGGTGCTTCGGGAGCACGCACACCCCAGGAAACCGGTTCACTCCAGGTATCGCCTTTATCACAGGAGAGACTGGAGCCGATATGCCCGGATTGCGTGCGGAAAATCATCAGCACGTTACCGTCCTTGAGTTCAAATACTTCCGGTTCCATCGCGCCACGTTTGGCGTAATCGACGTTCCCTGTGGACTGCTTCCAGGTTTTCCCCTGATCGTCCGAGATGAAGCAGGTGCAGACAAAATGATTGTTCTTATGGACATCGGGGGTGGAGGCGACCGGAGCCAGCCAGCGACCGTTACTGAGAATGGTAATCCGGTCATTGTTCATCACGTGATAACCGGGGGGCGTTGTGATTTCGATGGGCGGCCCGAAGGTTTTGCCGTTATCGTCAGAAACCTTGAGATAAGCTTTGAGATCGGACAGCGTGTTTTTCTTGAGGTAGAACAGCCCAATGGGACGTTTTTCCTGCAGCGGACCTGCGAGATACCGCAGGGTGGCTGACATCACATTTTTCTTACCCGTGTTTTCCTGCAACACCCGTTGTTTACCCCAGGTACGACCACCATCAGTTGACTTTTTCGCAATAATACGGGCAGTCGCGAAGTCGGAACCACTGCCAATAAACTGAGTGGTGGCATACAACAGAGATCCATCGTTTAAGGGGAGAATGGAACCTTCACTATAGCGTGGATATTCTTTGGATGCTTCATAGACATCGCTGACAACAATTTCATCCTGGGGATGTTCATTTTTGGCTAAAACAATCAAGGCCTGAGCGGCGCGAATACGGGCGTCCCGGTTTTCATCGTTGAGCTGCTTGATCAGTTTTTCTTTGAGGTTGGCAGCGCCTGCTTCGCCGGCAAATATGGCAGAATACGTTTTCACAGCCGCATTGTCACTGGAGAGATTGGCTTTGACGGCGGCTAATCCCTCCGGATCACCGTGCATGGCGAGGGCCGTTTCAAAATAGGCGCGCGTGAAAGGATCATCGGTTCGTTTGAGATTGGCTTTGAGAGCAGGGATGTCTGATTTATCTCCCACGCGCGCGATAATCCAGGCAGCGGTTGCAGCGATACTGACATCTTCGTCCTGCAGAAAATTACGAACGACTTTAAATGCTTCAGGATTTCCCCAGCGACAGAGCAGGGCGGCGGCCATCATCGCTTTTTTAGGATTGTCCGATTTCATTGCTTCGCGGATCAGAATGCCGTCACCCAGTTCGTTGACTTTATAGAGTGATTCGCAGGCATGCACGTGGCCGTGTGGATCTTTGCCGGCGAGAATCTGAAACATGATGGCGGCTTTGGAACGGTCACCGGCTCGCACCAGTTCGCGGGCCAGGCCACAGCGATGCTGGTCGTCTTTTTCCGTTTTGAGTTGGGGGGCAATGATCTGTCGGACCTCATCCCCTTTGCCGGCCAGTGTCAGCGCTTCGGCAGCATGCATTGATGGCCAGAATTCATCGCTGTTAATGGCTTCCCGCAGCACTTCCAGACAGCGTTTTTCAGTTTCCGGACTTAATTTGATGGAGGGCGCCGGTGAGGCGGCGTTTGCCAGTAACGGGATGCAGCAAAACAGCAGCAGTGTCAGTACCAGTGAGATCTGATTCATGTTGGGGCTTCTATGTTAAGTGGAAGGTCCAGGGGTGATCAATGATTCCGGTGAGGCAGAGGGTGAATCAAAACGAAAATGTCAGCTGAGTCGTTTGAGTTTGCTTACGCGGCCGGTGGCCACCCACTCGGCCACGAAGATATCGCCATTCTTGTCGAAACAGGCATCGTGAGGATGCACGAAGCGTCCCGCCTGCCATTGATCCGGGGTCTCCCGCATCCGGGGCTTGGCAGATTTCATGGCTTTCTCCCATTCCGGATCCTGACCCAGATGCGCGATGACCTTGTTGTCTTTATCAAGCAATGTGATGCGAGATGCCAGGTCGGGAACGAGTAGCAGATCCTGGTACGTGTCGAGGTTGGCGGGGAGGATGAAGCCGGTCATCGTCTGCAGATGCTTGCCATCTAAAGTGAACCACTGCAGGCGGGCGTTGGCACGGTCTGCCACGACGACAGATGGTTCGCGACCGGGACGGTCATCTATCCACAGCCCGTGCGGCAGCTTGAATTTGCCATCCTCTTTCCCTTCGCCTCCGAAGGCAGACAGCCAGAGGCCGTTTTTATCATAACGATGAATCTGATAGGCGCCATATCCGTCGGCCAGGTAAAATCCTCCATCCGGATGAAAGGCAAAATTGGTTGGCAGGAAACGATCGCGGCCCCAGACCTTCTCAGGATTCGTCGCTTCCCCTTCGGTATAACATTTTGAAATCATGGGAGCATACTTCTGCCAGACGGTCTCCCCTTTGAGATCCAGCTTGGCAAATGTTTTCAGATGCTGATAAGCGGTCACGTACAGAAACTGCTCAGCGCCTTCCTGCCGGACTTCCAGACCATGTCCGCCTCCCTGAAACTGTTTCCCGAACGAACGGACATACTTGCCTTGGGGATCGAAGACAAAAATCGAGGGGTGATCCTTTTGATCAGCGCGGCCTTCATGAATCACATATACGAATCCGTCTTGATCGACGGCGACATTGTGGGTGGTCTGCCACGTGAATTCAGATGGCAACTGGGCCCAGTCGTGTGTGACCTCATATTTGTGATCACCGGTTCCCAGGATCACGCGCGAATCGGTTTTGGAATCAGCGTGGATCGCAGGAGCGCCGAACAAAGCGGCTGTTGTGCCGACAGCTGTCGTTTTCAGAAAATCCCGACGTGATTGTGTGTGGCTGGAAAAATTCATCTCTTTTCTCCTGGAGAGGCTGGCTGATGAATGAAAATGGATAAACAGAATCAGAGCCCGTATCTGTAAACTGTAACCTGAGTGAGAACTGAGATCAATTCGGAACTCACAGGATCCTGTATTTCCAGCGAAGCGGACTTCGCGCTGCCAATCGGTTGTTGTGTGTCGTATCACGGCGACTTACAATTAAGGATCATTCCCTGTTGATAATTTCGCTTCCTGAACCGTAAAGGCTGATCATGCTGCAAAGTCGCTTACCATTCGCTGTGTCAGTTTGTCTGTGTTTATGCTTACTGTTTCAGTCAGCCGATCCGGTGTCTGCTGCCGAGAAACCGAACATCATTCTCATCATGTGTGACGACATGGGGTTTTCCGATATCGGCTGTTATGGCGGTGAAGTGCAAACGCCGAATCTGAACCGACTGGCGCAAGAGGGGATGCGGTTTACGCAGTTTTATAATAACGCAAAATGTACGACGACCCGGGCGTCGATTCTGACCGGGCTATATCCCCGCTTCGGTAAAGGGGGGCACATGCGGCAGAACATGGTGACGCTGGGTGAAGTGATGAAAGGCGCCGGATATCATACGGGATTGAGTGGTAAATGGCATCTGATGAAAACGCAGGGGTATGCCAAGAGTGAGAAACCGGGTGGCTGGCTGAACCGTTACGATAAGAGCACGCATCCCTTCTTTCGTGGCTTTGACTCGTATTACGGGGTCCTGGATGGCTGCTGTAATTTCTTTGATCCGACGATTTCCGATCCCCCCTACAAGCGGGCGGGAATTCGCAGCTTCGGTCACGATGACAAAGCGGTTACCGAGTTTGAAGAAGGCTATTATACGACGGATGCGTTTACCGATCATACGCTGGGAATGATCCGCGAGTACAGCGATGACGAGCAGCCCTTTTTTATCCATCTCTGCTATACAGCGCCCCATTATCCACTGCATGCGAAACCTGCCGACATTAAAAAGTATGTGGGCAAATTCAATATGGGCTGGAATCAGATGCGAAAAGACCGCTGGAAACGCCTGCAGGAGCTGGGGATTGCTGGTGAGAACTGGTCCCTTTCAGAAGGGGACAGCCGGGCCTATGACTGGGAGACAGCGAATCACGAATTCGAAGATCTGCGGATGGCCGTGTATGCAGCGATGATAGACAGCATGGATCAGAATATCGGTCGGATCATGACGACACTCAAAGAGACGAACCAACTCGACAATACGCTGGTGTTATTTCTGTCCGATAATGGAGGCTGCAGTGAAGAACCGGGAGGCCGCAATCCCGAGGAGAGAACTCCCGGACCGAAAGATGACTACGTTGCCGTCGGTCCCGCCTGGGGCTGGGCGCAGAATTCCCCGTTCCGTCGCTATAAATCATGGGTGCATGAAGGCGGCATCTCCACCCCCCTGATTGCCTGGTGGCCGGGCAAAGTACACGCAGGATCAATCAATCGCAGTCCCGCTCATATTATTGACTTGATGCCGACGTTCCTTGAACTGGCAGGCGCGGATTATCCGAAAAAGTACAAGGGACATGAGATCCTGCCCGTGGAGGGAATCAGCATGCTGCCGCTCCTGCAGGGGGAAGAAAAGACATTGCACGATTCGCTGGCCTGGTACTGGTCGGGGAATCGGGCGTTAAGACAGGGGCCGTGGAAACTGGTGTGGGACAAGGGGGTCGGGCAGTGGGAGCTGTATGATATCAGTGCCGACCGGTGTGAAACAAAGAATCTGGCGAAACAGCAACCCGACCGGGTGAAACAGATGTCGAAAGACTGGTATGCCTGGGCGGAGAAAGTGGAACTGAGTTCGAAAGTGAAGCAGAAATAAGACGCCTAAGGAAGCTCATCATAGGTCAGTGTGGGCAGGCTGATCTGTTGCGCATGCGCCAGGATTTCTTCGAGCGCCCGCGGCTGCAGATGATGGCCGGGTCCATTCTCGCTGATGTTGTGCGCATAGAAGACAACGATTTCACCACGTTGTTTCGCGTGGTCCATCGCGTCTTTGATCTCCGTTAAATAGTCGGGACGTTTCTCAGTCCCGGCGTAATCAATGCCGGTTCCGATCAGACAACCTCGACCGGCGACTTGATCAACGGGTGTGAAGATGGTTTTCAGATCCCTCATCCGTTGCCCCTGTGAGAGGCCTGTTCCTCCCCGCAGATGTCGGAATGTTTTGAGCAGCGCTAAATCGATTTCTTCATTACGGGAACTGCTGGGGTACGCGAAAGCCGTCGGTTTGAAGCCGGCTTCTGTCAGCCGTTTGACTGAAGGTTCGATTTCGTTTTGCAGATACGAATCCATGCCTTTCGTACGGACATGGTCGATGGCTTTGATATGATTCACACTGTGACTGCCAATGGCATGGCCGGCATTCTGCAGCTTATTCAAACCGTTGATCTGCGCGGGATTGAGTGTGTAAAAGTGATCGATAAAGAACGTTGCATGCGCATCATATTTTTTGAAGAGGGGGATCTGCTCGACCCACTGGTCTATATACCGGTCGTCGAAGGTTAAAACAATGCCGGACTGGAACGACTTTCCGTTTGTGGTTGTCGTTATTTTTTCTGCAGCTTGAGTCATCGTGGTCGTGAGTGCGCAGATTAAAAGTAAAATTAGCAGTCGCATTTCTATTCCCTATGTTGAAAGATACTTGTCACAATGATTTCGTTAACAGAGCAGTATAACTACTGATAAGCAATCTATTTATCAAACAATTCGGGAGCAACTTTGATTACACCCAGATCATTGTTACCCGGTATAATCTGTATTTTGATCCGACCCCGATCCCAATCCTCCCGGGCTAACAGATGACCGACTTGTTCGTGCCAGACTCGAAACTCCCATTCCCCGACAGGCAGATATTTAATCTTGAACGCGCCGGTTTCATCCGTGATGGAAAAGTAAGGGTGATTCTGGACTAACAGATAACCGGTTTCCCAGGGATGAATATCGCATTTGATCTGCATGGGAAGCAATTCCGAGTGTTCAAACTTGATGAATTTCTTTCGAGCCGGTTGTGTATGAATTGATTCCGACAGACGATTTATGATCGGAAAAAAGTGGGGCAGGTGCAGATTGGGATCTTTGTTAAGAACCAGCAGTTTCTGGTGTGGCTGCCAGAGGACTGTCGCATGCGGTTCGATGCGATTTCCCAAATGCTGAATCACGACCTGATCCGGTAGTTTTTGATAGTCAGGGTGAATCAGTTCGTCTTTGAAATTCTTATCTTTCAAATGAACAAAGATATTTTTGATGCCCCCCTGCGATCCAATGACCAGTGAAGGGGCCTCAGGGAATGGGGTTTTCTTCTGCTTGACTGGCTTGCCGGTGTAGATGAATTTTCCCGACAAACTTCCCCATTCCGCTCCCTTCAGGGACGGACTACCAAAAATGAAAAGTCCACAGATCAGCAGATAACAGGCAAAACTCTGTTGAGGACGGTACAAAATTCGGAACTTTCTCTGCTGGAAGGTCGAAATATATCGGATGACCGACGCCTGTCATCCAACTTATTCAGCTCTCATATTACCTGATAGAAGCGTTGGGGGGAAACACAATTCTGATTTGCATCGGCTGTGCCACAGGGTACACTGGCCAATAGAAACATTTCACAAGACAAATTGTTTTTAAACATGCGCGAACCCAACTAATGCAGGATGTCACCCAAATATTAAAGTCGCTGGAAGCAGGCGATGTCGCTGCTACCGATCAACTGCTGCCGATCGTGTATGCAGAGTTGCAGCGACTGGCGCGGCATAAGCTGTCTCACGAAGCAGCGGGACAGACGCTGACGGCGACGGCGCTGGTGCATGAAGCCTATTTACGACTGGTCGGGGATGCAGGCAAGCAGCAGTGGGATCATCGGGGGCATTTTTTCTCAGCCGCGGCGGAATCGATGCGTCGGATTTTGATTGAGAATGCCCGTCGAAAAAAACGGTTGAAACATGGCGGCGAGCATGCGCGGGTGGATCTACCCGAGATAGCAGCACCGGCGCTGGAACGTCCTGACGACCTGCTGGCGCTGGATGAGGCGTTGACTCAGTTTGCCAAAGAGAGTCCGGAAAAAGCAGAACTGGTGAAGCTGCGTTACTTTGCTGGCTTAAGCGAGCAGGAAGCGGCCGAAGTACTGGGGATTTCACGCGCGACTGCAGCGCGACACTGGGCTTATTCGCGTGCGTGGCTGTTTTCTCAAATAAAGCCTGACACTGAACAAACGATCTGATAGTATGTGTTTACGTCAAAACAGCCTGCCCGCCTCTATTTCTTTTCTAAGAAGAACTCTTTTTTTCTATTATTTAATGAGGCGCAATGTGACTGAAAATCGCATCTTTAAATAGAGGCGGAACATTGCTGGTTCCAGAAACATATCGAGCCTGATGGAATTCACCCATCCTGACGAAAAATGAAATCATGTCCGATCCTGCATCTGAAAATCCCGAATATGAACCGACGCGTGAAAATGTTAATCCACAGTCGATCGAAGGTTTATTCCTGATGGCTCTGGAGAAAAAAACACCTGCGGAACGGACTGCCTTTCTGGATGAGATGTGTGGCGACAATCTGGAACAGCGTCGTCGTGTCGAAGCGTTGCTGCTGGCGTATGACGATGCGGGCAGTTTTCTGGAAAAGTCACCCGTCGGTTCGGGAGATTCTCAATCTATGAACCTGGATTTTCTGACTCCCTCAGATGATCCGAATCTGCTGGGCTCTCTGGGAGAATACCAGATCTACAATATAATCGGGCAGGGGGGAATGGGGATTGTCTTTCGTGCTCTGGATCCCAAGTTGAATCGCATTGTGGCAATCAAAGTGATGTCGCCATTACTGGCGGTGAATCCGAATGCGAAGAAACGTTTTCTGCGGGAAGCGCAGGCAGCCGCGGCGGTGAGTCACCCGCATATTGTGACAATCCATGCTGTCGATGAAGACAAGCTGCCTTACCTGGTAATGGAATATGTGGTCGGCCAGTCGCTGCAGCAGAAGCTCGACAAAGTCGGCTCATTGAAAGTGACTGAGATTCTGCGCATCGGGAGTCAGATTGCGGAAGGGCTGGCAGCTGCTCACAAACAGGGACTGATTCATCGCGATATTAAACCAGCCAATATTCTGCTGGAAAATGGTGTGGAACGGGTCAAGATTACCGATTTCGGCCTGGCCCGGGCCGTCGATGATGTCACGATTACCAGGACCGGAGAAGTCTCAGGCACTCCCCAGTATATGTCTCCCGAGCAGGCGACAGGGGATCGGATTGACCAGCGGAGTGATTTATTCAGCCTGGGGGCTGTTCTGTATGCAATGTGTACGGGACGTTCGCCATTTCGTGCCAGTAATCTGGCCGCCGTCGTTCGCCGGGTCTGCGATGACACGCCTCGACCGATTCAGGAAGTCAATGAAGATATTCCGGAGTGGTTAAGTGAAATCATTGACTGTCTGTTGGAGAAACAGCCTGAGAACCGGATCCAGACGGCAGAAGAAGTCGCCGAACTGTTGGGAACACACCTGGCGCGCCTGCAACATCCGGGATATGCCCCCGAGGCACGTTCTCCCCGTACTGCACGTCCCTTACCACGGCAGAAAAACAAAGTCCCGCAGGCAGCACAGCCAGCGGAAACGATCGCTGAACTGGAACCTGAGCTCAGGAATCAGACTCCGGGCCATCTGGTGGGGGGAATCCTGCTGGCAATCGGCGTTGGGATCTTCCTGGCCTTTTCGTTGATGAAAACCGGTTCGCAGCTTGAGGAAGCCCAGTTGTTGCATAAATTGGTCAAGGTTACCGGTACTCTGCTGGCGATCATGGTATTCTCGACAATCATATATGTGGGGCGGGGAACTGAAAAACGGCGGCTGCCGGCGGCGACCTGGTTTCTCGGTCTCTCCTCGCTGAACTTGACGCTCTTTCTGTCATTCGTGATCACCGTGATGATTCGTACCAGGGTTCCCCTGTTGAATGTGGAACCCGACATGTACCAGATTCTGGTGGCTTCGCTGATCGCGCTGGTCACAATCAGCGGATTCGCGATCTATCAAGTCTGGCGTTTTTTCCAGGCACTGGAACCCAGCCAGTTCAATGCGATGCAGAAACGCGATGTCTGGCTGTTTACCACGATGGGTATCGGCATCTGGGTGCTGCTTGTGCTCTGGAACTGGGCCGAGGCGACAGGAATCATTCAACCCCTGATATCAATCTCCCGGGACTGGCAAATGATTCCAGTGATTGTGCTCGCTGTGTTGGGAGGACTCTGTCTCAGTGTCGGCTTCTGGCTGGACCAGAACCTGAAAAAACGACTGGGACTTTCCGCAGAGGACGAATTGGAAATCCCTGAAACACTCATGACCCCGCAAGGGAAACGCGGATCGCAGCTCGACCGAATTGTGGTCGGTGTCGGTGCTGTCCTGCTGGTCCTCCCGCTGTTGATCTGGCTCTTTGGCGTCTCTACCGGACTGCATTTTACCGGCAGTGTGTCGGAAATGGCGCTCGTTTCGACCCTGTTTTTTGTCCCTGTCGGACTGCTGGTCATGATCTGTGGTGCACAGAATCTGGTCGAGCCGGATACTCGCGCGGAAAAAGTACTGGATGGTCTGTTTCTGCTGGCCTGCCTGTTTGCCGGGCCAATCGGAATTTTGCTATATATTGCCCGCTATCTGAAACGCCGCGATGCACGTGCGGCAGGTGACCTCGAGCAACAGCTTGCCACATCCGGAGATGACCCGTTTGCAAAGGAGCATCGTCGCTCCAACAAACGGGTCATCATCGGCGTGGCGGTTGGTTTGTTCCTGTTGCTGAGTTCCCTTCTGTTTGTGCAGATCTGGCGGCATCTGAACACGACCGAACAGAGTTACCTGATGAGCTGGGGATTGAATCTGCTGGTGGTTTCTATGATGCTCATCGCCGCTTATTTTATTCGTCGCAAAGGAGCAGAAGCTGCTTCTCGAAATCCCTGGATTGTTCTGGAGTGGGTGACGATACTGGTCGCCTGTCTGATGCTGCTGGCGCTCGTTCTGCCGACGCTGGGCAAGCCGATCAAAGACCAGGTGATTCTGCAATATCACGGCAGCGATCCGATCAGCAATGTGATTGTGGAAACAGATCGAGCCCATGTGATCTCTTCCTGGCCTTATGAACTGAAAATGAAACCGGGAGAGCATCATCTCAAGTTTAATTTTACCGTCCTGGGCCATCTCGTGAACTTTTATAAAAAGATAAACAAACAGCCGGGAGAACCGTTGCACGTGGATCTGACAAGCCAGATTCAGGCACTGGCTGGCAGTTTACGCGAACCACCTCCTGTTGAGACTCAGCCAGACGGGCCGGGAGCCATTCTCATCAGTGGACAGACACCGTATCTTCGCGCCGGCATATTTCCCATAGATTCACCAGATGGAGGCGGCAAGTGGATGTCTGGTCAAGAAATGGGAATGGGAATGGAGGGAAGCTTCGGAGCCCCGAAAGTTTATGGTTTTGCAGACCGGTTTTTTACTTTGGAACCAATGACGCATGAACTACCTGCCGGAAAGTACCTGATTAAGGTTTCCAGTACTCTGGCGGGGTGGAGCAGGAGAAATGAGAGCCCCGGTAATGATCGTGCAGTACCAGGGGGCAGTCGAGGTTCTCATCCGACATATGGTACTCCTCAGTACGATCTGAAGAGGGTGGCAGTCAAGCCGGGAGAAATCGTTTCAGTGAGGATCAAGCCAGATTACAGCAAGCTGGCCGAGAATCACCCGGACTGGTCCCGTGGAGGGCTTTTTAAATTTTACTGGGCGAAAACAGGCCAGAATAGCTTAAAGATATATACACTTTCCCTTCCCCAGGCGCTGATTGTGCAGGAACTGCTTCAAGCGTACGCAACGGGGAAGCCGGATGTCGCAGAATCTGCTCTTCTTAAAGTCGCCCAGGGCAACAATCAGACGGGCACAGAAACGTCGCTGGATGCGATTTTCAACAATGGACAGCATCCCGCCTGGAAGACGTTGATTGTTCCCGGCGGATCGACCGGGACCTGGCGGCTGGTCGAGCAGAAGTCAGGCCATTCAACCCAGCAGAGGGAAGGCAGTGGCTTCGGGCCGTTTGGCGGGGGAACGTTCGAAAACAATCGGAGTCAGAATCAGAAGCAGGGGGCGACATTTTCTGGACAGAAAACAGAAACGGAGAGCTCATTCAGTCAGCAACCCGTGGAGGCGTCAAAACCACGTCCAGCGAGAAAGTTCGCAACCGTTGTGCTTTTTGGTAAAGATCCGGGCATGCGGATCGATCTGGTTTATCGACATGAATTAGAACCCAGCGGACCGATGATGAAACGATTTCAACGGGGAGCAAGCACATTCGATGTGTTGCCGGGAGACTACTATATCGAAGTCACTACGCAACTGGTCGGCTGGGCCCTCAATGGACAAGCTGCGCATTATGTAGACTCGAAATTGAAAGTGAAAGCCGGTGAAACGCTTGAAAAAACGCTGCAATACAATTTCCAGAAACTGGCAGAGAATCATCCCATCTGGAAAGCAGATCAAAAGTTTCACTTTCAGTGGCCAGACCCGAGCCAGGGTGTGGGGATGGAATTCGAATTCTCACTGGAACAGGCACAAGTGGTTCAGAACCTGCTGGAAGCATTTGCAATCGGTAAGCCGGATGTTTCGGAAACCAGTTTGCTCTCTGTGGCAAATCAGTCGATCAAATCGCCCGAAAGTCAGCTGAAGTCGCTTGAGGACCTGTTCTTAAATCAGCAGTCTCCCGACTGGAAGTTACTCATTATCCCGGGTAAATCGAAAAAGACCTGGCGTCTGGTTGACCCGCAGTTCAAAGAGAAATCTCAATCGCAACAACCGAAAGCGTCTTGATTAATAATGCCAAGCCCCTTTCTGAATGTGATGCAGGGGGCATTCAAAACGTAATGACAGAAGAATCACGATTTGATCATGCAAATGGAGAAAGTGATATGAGAGAGTTTATCACAACGATTTCTTCTCTGATTATTATTGCGTGCTGTTTTTGCAGTTTTTTGCCCTCTGAAGAACCGGAAGCGAATCACAGCAGACAGGATCAGAACACGGGGCTCAACGGGAATCCGGTACAAAGCGAAAAACCAGTCTCCCGGTCGAGACTGTTCAAAAAAGTTCAGGCAGTGAGTGTGGAAAATGGAGTCTTGATGTTCGTAACCATTGCGGATGAAGGTGGGCTGCGAGAACATTATTTTCAGATTCGAAACAAAAACGTGATTCTCTGTAACGAGGGAGACGCGGGTATGCCTCTCAATTCGATCAAGTTTGAAGAAGACAGTTCCCAGACGATTGTAGTGACCATTCCGCAGAAGTACGGCGTAGATTTCATGGAGGCCATGACTGCGTTGTATTGAAAGAGGCATTCCACTGACAGGGAAATCAAAAATCACTTAAAAAGGTGTGAGTTCGGTTTCATCCTGAATCTTCAGGAAAAACTCATCGGCTTCATCAACAGTCAGACCCTGTTCGAATTCGAAATTCAGCTCCCAGTCCGGCATCAGTCGGATGCCGGTAGAAAAGGTTCCCTGTATCTCGCCGGTGCCAGTATGACCATAGCCGTGTAAAGGGTTCAGTTCAAACTGGATGACGGGATTGAGGTCAATACGACCAGCCGCGTCGTTGAGTGGCAGAGCGATCGGGGTCAATTCGTTTGACCAGAAAAATTCGCTGTGGTGGGTGAGAGTTGAATCGATAGACCAGTCGTACCCGGCGGTGTCGACATCGATGTAGATGGTGCTGCCTGCAGCATGCCCCAGTGAATCACCGTCGAGATTGACAACCTGTGTATCAATTGGTTTCAGCGTTTCCTGTTGACTGTTATAGAGGGCAGGACTGGAGAGTTCGATGACAATGTTCAATGTGGATTCACCATCGAGTTGGAACACTGAGTTGGCAGTTGAAACTGATTTACTCAAAGTGTTGACAGCTAATGTATGGTTCGATGTGTCTGTATTGGTTGGGGGGACGTTGACTGGAGACTGGTTCTGATTACTTTTGTGATCGTTACCGATGAGGGTATTCAACTCGCGATAATCGATGAGATCGAAAGGGGTGACGTAGACAAGAGTTCCTGCGGTTGAATCAGTATTTGTTATAACAGAAGTATCGCCGCCTGAATTCATCAGAAAAGACTCATCTGATTCAAACAATGAATACTCAACCAGCGAAATTTGAATCGAGCTATCTTGTTGACCGGAATGGTGAGGGAAAGTGAGTGTTTTCGAATTCACATCATCGGTCAGTATGACTATGGAAATGGACTTTGCTTGGACCGTGGACGTGTTTGACGCTAAGAAATCAAGAGATCCGTTTTGAACCACGTAGTCATTGTCAGTGCTGGTGGCAGAGCCATTCCGGGTTAGAAACTGGATCGTCAGATTTTTGTTCAGATCACCTGCATGAATTCCGTTTCTCATAATGGTGAATGAAATATTTGTAGTACCTGCTTGTTCTTCTCCCCCGCTGAGATCATCAATACTGATTAACGATGTCAGCAGCGTGCGGTCTTCGAGTTCTTCGATGGTGACAGGGCGCCGGTTCTGATTCTGAATCGCATGGGGACGATAATGAAAACGAGTGCGACGTCTACAATGGGGGCGGCACATTGGTCGGAGACGGGAAGAGATTGATCTTAACCAGTGGGGCAAGAGCATGGGCGTCTGGTTCTTTCCGGTTTTTTTTCAGGCCAGATATCTTTATGAATGCGATCTGGCAACGAGCAGGCTTTGTGGTTTAATCAGGCAGGATGATTCAAAATGGTAGATTTATTTAAGTCTGTGGAGGATGCTCACATTGACTGTACGGATAGTATGTTCATAAGCATACAAAAGGAGAGGGCCATCTGCCAGAATATATATCTTCTCTAACTTAAATAATTAAGAGTTTTTCATAATATAGTATGGTATTTTGGGGTTCGATTATCTTATCAAAACATGGGTACAGCATTTCCGTCGTTGTGTTGAATTGCGTACTTAAGTGTCTGAGGTGAAATGCTGGGCGGGATTTTTCTAATGGACCCGTCAGCCATGATGCAGAGGAATGCGCCCCGTGATGTCTGTCCCAGAGCGCTGACAGGATTTGCCTGATTGAAGGGCAAGTCGACCGGCTGTGTCCAGGGAACTGCTTTGTCCGCACCGGCGTGGACACACAGGATGACGTTGGAAGTACCATCGGTAAAATTGCGCATCTGAGGACCTCTCCCTCCAGTGAAAGGGGTTCCCTCGCCGCTGAAAGTCATGATCGGAGTGTAGCCTGGTTGATTGACTTCTTCGCTTTTGTAGATGTCCGGCATTTCATTCAGCAGGGCCGAATTATGGGGGCTGTCCCAGGGTTCCTGCAGATTGAAACGTTGATAAAGCTCCTTCTGGCCGAGAAAGGGGAGCATATGTACGCGCCAGCTGAGTAGAGGTTTTCCATCAACCAGATGCGCATCAGCGGGAGGAAAACGGATAAAGGAATCATGATAGTGATGGAATGCCAGGCCAATTTTTTTCATCTTATCAATGTCGGAGCCAGCGGACCCACTTCCCGATTTACCAGCAGACTTGTCTAACTGCGAGTTGACGACCACATCGACTTTGTCCGTGATCGATTTGAAGAGACCGCCGCCAGGTTTTTCAGATGTGAACAGAAATAAGAGTCCGCCACCAAACAGGACCAGTGCTACTGCGCCTCCCGCGATGAACTTGTTCTGGTTCGAACCCGTTGCCGATTTTTTTCGGCCTTTGGGTTTCACTTTATTTCGGGAGGGACTGCTTTTGCGACGGCGAGCAGGGGCTTCAAACTCCGGTTCTGGCTCTTCCCAGTCTTCTGATAATTCATCGGTGTCGAGTTCCGGAATGCGAACAGGTGCATCACACTGACGGCATTTGACTTTTTTACCGGCTTTGTCATCACTGACTTTGTAGTTCTTGCCGCACTTTTTACATTGGAAGGAAATGGTCATGTTTGCTTTCAATATTTATTTTGTAACACCAATGCCTTTCGCCCGTATACTCGCTGGTTCTTGCTTTAACGAGGTTTGTAAGTGGGCAGGTCTACATTGATGATGTTGCCATCGTCAGGTTGTATCAGGTTAGATAATGTTTTGGCGGGAAGATTCACAGGAGCAGATCGAATCGAACCATCCATCATCACTACAACAAAAGCAGGAGTGGAAAGATTGCCCAGTGCTTTGACTGGGTTTGCAGAATCAAAAGCCAGGTCTTCAGGTTTTGACCAGGGGACCGCTTTATCTGGGGCCGCAATCACAAAGAAAATGGTGTTCGAAGTGCCGTCAGTAATATCTCTGAGTCTGGGGCCGAGGCCTCCAGGAAAGGGGGTATTCTTGCCGGAAAAAGTCATCACCTGTGTAACGCCTGGCTTACCTTGTGGATTAAACTGATAAAGATCCGGCATTTGATCGAGCAGGGTTTTATTGTGTATGCTGTCCCAGGGCTCATCCAGATGGAATTGATCGTACAGTTTTTTCTGATCAAGAAACGGCAGAAGATGCACGCGCCAGCTTAAATTGGATTTTCCGTCTACTAAGTGTTTGTCAGCGGGCGGAAATCTCTGAAATGTGTCATGGTAGTTAAATAATGCAACAGCGATCTGCTTCAGGTGATTCAAAATCTGGGACTGTTTTGGTGACAGTGTCGAATGATTGATTTCGATGTCTCTCCAGTTAATCACTGTGCGATCATCTGGACCAATCAATGCTGTCCAGGTTGCGTTGTCGATATCTCGTTTGAAGCATCTGGTAGATCCGTCCCCCATCAGAACAGGAATTCCTCTGGCTGCTGTTCCGAATTCTTCTTTAGGTTGATCAAGATTTAATCCCCCTGGTTTGGTCCATTCGACGGCTTTATCAGGTCCCACTTCGACCACCATCACCGTATTGGATGTTCCATCAGTGATATTGCGCATGCTTACAGGATTCCCTGCGGGAAATATGGTCGTGGGGCTTTTGTCTTTCCATTGACCTTCAAAAACCCGGAAGCGGGTTTTATCAGAGCCAGCCGGAGAATCAGGGGAACGGAAGGCGTCAGGCATCTTTTTCGCGAGCGGTGCATTGTGAGGACTGTCCCAGGCTTCATCCAATTTGAATTGCTCGTACAGTTCCATCTGATCAAGAAAAGGCAGGATGTGAACACGCCAACTGACTTTCAGGCGACCGTTTTCATCATAATACTCAGGATGTTCTTCTGGTGTCGGTAAGAAGAACCGTTTTTTTTCATGAAAGTTATGCAATGCCAGGCCGATCTCCTTGAGACGTGCTTTGACCGCCTGGTAACGCTCCGCCGTCATCGGCTCGCCTGGTTTGATCACCATCTTGGGATCGATGGATTTTTCTTCAGATGCTGCGGGAGACTTTTCCTCTGCGGTTGCAGACACCTGGTCTGTCTGGGGATCTGTAGTCTGACTTTTCTGACACCCAGATGTGATTGAAATGACCAGTATTGCTCCCAGAGCAAATACGGTTGATCGAAAGGCAGGCATGAAAGGAACTCCGGGATTACACGTTTACGGACCAGATCCTGAACGTAATGGATCTCTGATAATAGAAGCTTTGTGCCTGCCTCCATTTCGATTCAGTAAGCCTCTCTGAATCAAAACAAGTGAACTAAGTCTATCCATGTGTGCTACTTGAGGCAAGTTAAATGCAGATAAAGAAGGGGCGATAGAACTAATCTGCTGTTTGATCTCAGACGTGAAATTGCATGTAGAATTATTGCTGTTAACAAATGCAATGCGTGGGCAATCATTATATTATAGTGGTCTGACTTCCTGGAAAAATTCACCACTGATTAAAGAAAACTCTCATATGAATCTGGTTGATCACTCACGTCGTTCCTTTCTGAAATCATCGCTGGTCCTGTCGACTTCGATTCCACTGTTCGCTGAACTGGCACAGGCAGAATCAAAGTCGTCCGACAAGCCGCTGATAGCTTATGTGGGTACCTTCAGTTCTCCGCTGCAGGACGTATTAGATACCCAGGTCGATCTGCCACCAGGAAACGGTCGCGGTATTCATCTTTTCGAAATCAATCGTAAGACCGGAGCAATGACGCCGGCAGGGATTCATCCCATGGGGACCAGCCCAAGTTGTCTGGCGGTCAATGCAGCAGGCACACATCTGTATTCTACAAATGAAACAGATCGCGTAGGAAAAGAGAAGCACGGCTCTGTCTCCGCATTCACGATTAACCGGGAAGATGGATCGCTGCAGCCTCTGAACACTGTGAACTCAGGTGGTGCAGGACCTACGTATGTGAGCATCCATCCTTCCGGACGATTTCTGCTGATCGCGAATTATTTTGGCGGCTCCGTGTCCGTGCTTCCCATTCTGGAAGATGGGAGCCTGGGGGAGGCGACCGATGTCAAAAACGATGCGGGAAAAATTGGTCCCACCACAGCTGTCAACGCACCGGAAGGCAGCTTTGCATTCAGTGGACATGATCGAACACACGCCCACATGATTCAGTCCGATCCCTCGGGACGTTTTGTACTGCACGTTGATTTGGGCCTCGATAAAATCTATATCTGGAGGTTCGATGAAAACACCGGAAAACTGACCGCCAATGATCCGCCTGCCATCTCACTCCCTCCCGGCGACGGGCCCCGTCATTTCCATTTTCATCCCAATGGGCGCTGGTTCTATTCCATTCAGGAAGAAGGTTCGACAATTGTCCTGTTTGATTATGATTCGAAAAGAGGAACGCTGTCTTCACGGCAGACCATTTCGACATTACCACCTGAATTTAAGGGCAGCAATTTCTGTTCAGAAATCCTGGTTTCGCCTGATGGAAAATTTGTCTACGCCGGTAACCGTCTGCATGACAGTATCGGCATATTTGCGGTTGGTCCCGAAGGCGAACTGACCTGGGTGGCTGATGAATGGACTCGGGGAAATTACCCGCGCAGTTTCAGTTTCGATCCGACTGGTAATTTCCTGTACTGTGGGAATCAACGGGCCGACAATATCGCCATCTTTCAGGTGAACACGAGCACTGGGAAGTTGAAATTCACCAATCACTACGCTGCCGTCGGCAACCCTTCGCATATCGTCTTTCTGGATCTGGCGGAAAAGCAGTAGTTGAACGGCGGTGAGACAGGTTCTTGAGATTTGAGGTGAACTAAAAAAACGAAAAACCCGACGGAAAGGGCATTTACGCCATTTCTTGTCGGGTTTTTATGTAGTACCGGAGGGGGGACTTGAACCCCCACGAGGTTTACCCTCACTGGATTTTGAATCCAGCGCGTCTGCCGATTCCGCCACTCCGGCCTGAGATTAAGATTATATAGTCTAACGCTTTAAGGAATTCAATGGAAATGCCCGAAAATCTCGCATTCCCTGCCGGCTCGTGCAATTGACTGCTGATTGACAGCAGCCCGCTTTCTACATCAGGCAGCTTCAATGGCTGCAGTAGAGAGAGGGAACTTGAGTGTGAATGCCGTTCCTTTACCAACGGCACTCTCCACACGGATGCGGCCGTGATGTGCTTCCATGACTTCTTTGGCCAGGGAAAGTCCTAAACCGGTTCCGCCCTGACCGTTTTCATCGGCTTCTTTGGTCGTGAAGAACTGATCAAAGATGTGATGCAGCCGTTCTGACGGGATACCGGCCCCGCTGTCACGTACGATGACTTCTGCCATATTGGCTTCTGCATTCAGTCGAACCGCCAGATCAAGTCGGCCTCCGGTAGGCATGGCCTGGCGTGCATTGACGATCAGATTGACAAGCACCTGTTGAATCTGGTTCGGATTGAGTACGACTTCCGGTTGGGCCTCAAAATGAGTGTGCAGGTTGACACGGTTCATGGAGAGATCTTTTTCGACCAGCGAGATGACACTTTTTACCAGTACGACCAGATCAACCGGTTCCTGTCGGCTTTCACTGCCTCGCGCGTAAGAAAGCATGCCGGTTGTGATTTTAGCAGCACGCTGACCAGCGGACAGGATTTTGTTAAACGCTTTCTCGCGACGTTCTTCTTCTTTATGTCGCAAGCCCAGTTTGGCGTAGTTAATGACAGTGGTCAGGATGTTATTGAATTCATGAGTAATGGAAGAGGCCAGTGCGCCGACAGAACTCATCTTCTGGGCATGGATTAACTGTTTCTGATAATCTTCGATTTGGGCTTCCAGTTCTTTGACCCGCTGCTCCAGTGATTCGATCGTTTGATTTGACATGAACCGCTTGCATCCTTGCCTGGCGATTGAGTGACTTATAGAAAACAGCGTCTCTTCGCTGATTCTGGAATACTGACTAATATAAGATATCGGCGTCTGCGATTCAGGACTCCAGATCGTCCCGGAAGTCGCGTTGAATGCCCTTGGAGAAATAGTCAGCAGGCTCCTGTTACTGGGAATAGACAGCATCGAGCAAATGGGGGAGATGGGGCCTGGTACCGGAAATCGCTCCCCTATAGTCTGCTGGTCTGCATTGTTTCCGGATCAGGTAGTTAGCAATGATTTTGTCTCAGATTAGTTTCTGCTTAAGTGGCTGTATGTCTTTTAATGACAGCGAGTTCAAGTTGAATTCCATATCAACGCAGTCGGAATGATTCTCTGCCGCGACTGCTGATTCCCTGACTCGTTGTCGTCCCGCAATGGGGAGGAATCGCTGACAATCCCTGTCTCAAAAGACAATTGGCACCAAGTGGAATAAGTTGCTTAATATTCCCAATGTGACACACTTGTGGGGATTGGTGAAGACGAATAGTTGGCAGTCCGGGCGAATGAACGCAATATTCCTGGCGGAGAGATTGAGTGAAAAAACGAGCAATCAGGAATGCCGCGTTTTGCTGGCGTGTCTGTAGATTCTCAAGCCTAAACGCTTCGACTGCAACAGGCGTTTAAAAAATTATGCGGCGATACGTTCTTCTGCCGGTCCCTGATCATCCTGCTGATCGGGGAGTTGACTTTTTCTCGCTGCTGTCTGAATGCGGTAGGCAATTTCTTTGGCGATTGCCTGGTTAAAGGCAATCTGAAACTGATGAAAAGAGAACTGGGCGGCACAACACCAGCCGATCACAGGCTGGCAGCGCTGTGGTCTGAGTTCCAGTTCACGGATGGCACTGGCGAGAGCAGAAACGGTATGTTCTTCAAAATAGATGCCACTTCCGAGGCTGTTCTGCTCAAAACAGATAACAGACCGGGCTGCTTCGCACCCGCCGTAGATCACGACAGGCGTGCCACAGCTTTGTGCTTCAATGGAGGAAAGATCGAAATCAACATCGCGAGGACAGATCACTGCCGAGCAGAGACGGTATTGATCTCGCAGTTGCTGGTCTTCCAGTGGTCCGAGTAATTCGACGAGTGGGTGATCTTGCAGATCCTGGGGAAGTTCCTCGGCGGTGATTCCCGCGATGGAGAGACTTTGTCCCAGTTCCTGACAGGCGCTCACGGCCAGTTGATCGGCAGCAGTCCACTGTCCATCGACAACCAGCAGGTAAAATTCATTTCTCTGGTCAAATCCGGAACAGAAAAAATCGGTATCGACGGGAGGTTTGACGAACGAGGTAAATCGATCCCGATTCTGATTCTGGAGTGTCTTCGTGGGTACGACAAATTCCACTTCAGTCAGACTGTTGATGAGCTGCTGATTGAGGGGAGCCTGATTACTGGAACGGGGCTCCAGGTAACACATATGTAGCTGATGCGCTTTGCTTTGGATGGAAGCAGCGGCTTCGAGGCTGGTGCTGATAATCAGATCGGATTCAACTGAATTGATATCCCGCGCAGGAGAAAACCCGGTACCAAATCGGGCAATCGTTGATGAGTGAGGCCATGCCTGATTCAGTGCTTCCCAAATACAGTACTCGATACGAGTATGTGATACACCGGTATGCACTAATGTGACACTCATTTTGTTTCCTCCTTGAAACGTTGAGGAGTCAGTAGGGAATTCTATCGTGATCTAACCAGCAGTGCGCTTGCCGGTATTTTGATATCGAATGAGAAGACAGGAAGTCTGAAGGGGGAGTTTTGAGCATCTCACCTTCGGCGCAGATCTTGACAAAACTTAATATTCTGGTCAATCCGAATTTGTTCAGAAACAGGATCCGGCAGAGATCACGCAAAAAATAGAATGAAAACCTTCTTTATTTACTACTGCTGAACGCTGGTAAGTCAGTCTTCTCCAGCGGTTTAACGGGATGCAGTGAGTGCTCGTGGATCGCGTCAAAATCAGGAATCGCCACTCCCTGTTCTGCCTGGTGAATCAGGGCAGCCATTTCCCAGGCGGTGACATAGTAATATTTCCATTCCGGATGCCGTTCCGCTTCCGCGCGGAGCTCTGTGTGAAACGCTACTGTTTCCGGTCCCAGCAGGGTGTCAATATTTCCTGGTTTGGCCCCATGGGTGTGAAGTTTGATGAACGTCCAGTCGGGACGCCCTGTTACATGTACGTCAGCCGCAAGCCAGTGCTGTAGCCGATTGACTGTTCCAGGACGTCCGGCGTGCAGATCAGAATTTTCAATGCGGGGCATCACTCCCCATTTTCGTTGACTCCAGTCAAGTCGTAATGGCCCCTGGATCATGAGCAAGCTGTCTGACTCAGGTGTCTGACCGACCTGTGCGTGAACTCCCTGGTTCTGTGATTTCCGTTCACCGGGGCAGTTTTTTGCGTAATAGATGCTGTTGATAATCTCGGTCTGAGTATTGCTGGGGGCAGACGGCATGGTCAGGTCGGCATAACAGCCGGTTTCCAGCAGGATATCAATCTCATTGTCCACGCCACACCAGCGACCATCGGGTCGGGAGTTACAAAGCGCCCAGTTTCCGTGAATAAAGCTGTAGAGAATCTCGCCTGTCTGTGGATCTTTTCTCAGCAGGCCATGCCTGTCAAAGAGCGTCTCGCGAAACTCGTTCATTTTCTGCCTCAGCCCCTCTGCAGAATCGTGATCATGATGCAGGTGGATCTCCACATCTCCGTATCCCTGTTTACACAGCGAAGCCAGCCGGTTCAGATACTCCGGCGCATACTGGTCCTGTGGATAGAAGAAGGTATGTTGTGGCACCTGTCCCCGTGAATCACTGAACTGGGAAAAACGAGACGGATATTCTTCACACCAGCGATCAACGCGGGCGATGGCCTCCGCTTTGGTCGGGTTTCCCCATTCCGGTTCAAAGTGGTCACAGACCGCTATGAAAATATGCCGGGGTTGTTCCGGGCTGAACGAGACTTTCGGGTCTCGTCGTTTGGCAGACAGATACGCTGGAAGCCAGTACTGCATGTTCCGGGCCCGGATGGCACACCAGACCGCAGCCGCCAGGACGAGCAGCAGGGAAATACAAATCGAAACATAGATTACTGATAACGGGGACATGATGGTTCAGCTTTTGATAAAGGGAATAGTATCAGCGGGCATTGTTTCAGCATCGCTGACAATGGGCTCTGCTTCCGGGATTTCCTGATCGTTTACTGGAACTGCAGCAGGTTGGCTGCGTTCGGTACGTTCCCAGATGCCACTTTGCCTGGTAAAAAGAAAGCGAAACAGGCCAATCCCTAATGCCAGATTCATCTGCACGAACATCCCTGGGACGCGGCAGAGTTTTAACAGGCGACTGCTGCCATCCAGCTTCATACCAATGAAAGCAGAAGCATAAAACAGGATCTGCAGCGACAGTGTTGCCTGGTACAGCGGTTGATTTAATAAAAACAGGTTACACAAAAATGCCAGGGCCATAAAGACCGGACAAAACCAGCGCAACAGTTTGTGAGACCAGAACGCAAAAGAAATCGTACCGTAACGGGGATGCAAGAGTCCCTTCAGATGTTTCAGGCTCTGGAAGGCACCGGTGCCAATACGGATACGGCGTTTAAATTCGGCTTGAACAGAAGTGGCAGATTCTTCCACGGCGAACGCGGTTTCATCGTGGATGAGACGTTGTCCTGCGAGATGAACCCGCATGCCGATCAGGAAATCGTCAATGATGGTATCGGCTGGAATTGGCTGGTAGAGTGATTTTTTTAATGCATAGAGAGCACCATTCACGCCGAGGACTGCTCCGAGACGGGTCTCGCAATGCTTGAGGAAATTTTCGTATTTCCAGTACAGGCCGTCCACATTTTTTCCGGTCTCTGAATCTTCCAGAACGAGCTGCCCGCAGACGCAGCCAGTTGATTCTTCCTGAAAATGCCGCACCATCTGTTTGAGGCACTGGGGATCCATGTTGGTGTTTGCGTCAGAAAAAACAAGAATCTCTCCTGAAGCCTGGGGAACACAATCATTCAGCACAGATGCTTTACCGCGACGTTGTTCGAACTGAATCAGCCGAATCTGATCATTGCCATAAGCGCTGACAAGCTCTCCTGTCAGATCTTCATTGCCATCACAGCCGATCAGGATTTCCAGTTTGGAAGAGGGATAATCGAGTCTGGCAAGATTGTTAAGGCGTTCGAGTATCACTGCTTCTTCACGATACGCGGCGATGATGATTGAAACCCGGGGCAGAGAACCGGCGTCAACGGGTTCCTGTTCTTTCGAGTTCAGTTGTCTGGATTTATTTCGTGCCAGCATCCAGATTACCAGTGGGTAACCGATGTAGGAAAAACCGATCAGAAACAGGGTGGTCCAGAACAGGCTCTCGATCAGAAGAGGGCTCATAGGGGTGATCCTTTCTGAAATTGCTTATAAGGGAGTTCAGCCTGGTTCACTTCAATCTGTTGGACCGGCTGATTTTCATGATGAATTTTAATTACCCGCGCCGGGATACCGCCGACGGTTGTGTATGAATCGACGTTTTTAACGACAACAGCATTCGCGCCGACTTTGGAATGCGATCCCAGCTGGATTCCACCAATGATTCTGGCTCCTGCACCGATAAAGATGTCAGAGCCGAGTTCGGGGGAGATGTTGCGTTCAGCGCCGATGGTGACCTGGTGTTCGAGTTTGATATCATCCCCCGCTTTCACAGAACCATTAATCACGATTCCCTGGCTGTGGATGATCACAAATCGTCTTCCAAAACTGGCACCTCGACCAATAATGCACTGGCAGAAAATGGCATTGCATTTATTGAAAATCATGGAAAGCGGGAACAGCTTCCATGAATCAGACCACTGCATCAGCCGGTACCACAGCATCGCCATCGTACCATCCGTCAGGCAGGTTTTAAGCAGGCTGCGATAGGTGATGTTTCCGTAACACCATTCTGATTTTGCTTTCAGGTCTTCCCAGAACTTCATAGTCTGCTCACTTCGTTTTCACTGATATAGAGGGGATTCATCGTTTTGATCAGACGCTGCTGTTCACCAGCTGGTTCAACAGGTCTGCCAGTTGCCCTGCCTGGTATTCCCGCTTGAACTGATTAATCTGTTCCGGCTGAGAAATAGAGGCGTCATGCGTCTCTGTCAGTCGCTCTGTGAGCCAGTCAGCAATTCCGGAAACATTGTCTGCCCGAAAATTGGAAGCAGGCCAGAAACTGCCGAGGATATCAGCCGTCTCACCTGCAGGAGTGATTGACAGGATTTCCCGTTTGATGGCCAGATATTCAAACAGTTTAGCCGGCGCGACCCGGTCGGCTCCTTCGACATCACTGAGCAGCAGGCAGAGGGCGTCGGCATGTGACATCTTTTTCAATGCTTCGTGATGGGCACAGTATTCTTCCGAGACCAGGGTGCAGGCCGTCTGTTTGATCCGTTCCAGTAGCGCCAGTTGTTCCGGGGTTTTTCTGCCAATGAACTGCAGTTCCAGATTTTTCAGAATCTCAGGCTGTGAACGATGAACGGCTTCCAGCGCGTGAATCAGTGGCTCGACGGTAGTCAGATTCCAGAGTGTGCCGGTGTAGACAATGCGAAAACGTTTCTGCGCTGTACAGGGATGTTTTTTTAGAGGTTCATCCAGATGATCAAAATCATCCATATCGAAGCCGTTGTAGATGCATTTGCCGATGGCATCTGTACCGGACTGATGTGCGCGGTCGAGAAGTCGTTGTGTGCTGGCCTTGGTGGTCGCAACGATGGCATCAGCGTGTTTCATGACCGATTTCTGCAATCGGGACTGGATCAGATGCGAAACCCTGTCCTGCTGATGATTTTCCAGATACTTGCTGCTCAGGTCCCATTCGTCTCTGAAATCCACAATGAGCGGCAGCCCCGAGATCCGTTTCAGTTTGCTGGCAAGAATCAGATTGGAGTAGGGGGGCGCGGTCGCCAGAATGGCATCGTGCTGCATTTCTTTCAGCAGTTTTCTGCCTGCTTTCAGTGCATTGGGATACCAGAGGATTTGTGCATCAGGCTGGAGTAACAGCCCGGCACCCGACCTGGCGATTTTACGGCAGGCTGATTTGAGAGGCGACAGCAGGCTGGCGGATTGATGATTCTGGTTTTTGCTGGCCATATTCTTTTTGAGAGAGTAATCCGGTTCCCAGGTACGGGCTTTGACCAGATTCGTCTCTTCCGGAATATCGATCAGCAGGCTGTTGTCAAAAACAGGGACCGAGGGATTGGCGGCCATCAGCACACTGACATCCCAGCCGAATTTGCGCAGATATTTGACGAATTTTACAGGACGCTGTACGCCAGCGCCACCTACAGGCGGGAAGTGATAGCTGACCAGCAGCAGACGTTTCCGTGCTCCTTCCGGTAATAGATTTTCCCGGGGATCAGAAGTACCGGTCGGCCGTGTGATAATGGTGGACATGGTGTCGGTGTTCCTTCAATATTCAATCTCAGGCGCAGGCCTGTGGTGTTCGCGTGGAGTGCTGTGTTTTATTATCAATCCAGTAGCTGACTGGATGAGACTGGATGCGGGTGTGCTGTGCTTCTGAGAGCAGGCGGACCGCTTCGATTGCATAGGGGTGATTGTCATGCAGCAGGCAGAAATTTCCCCTGGCGGGCTGATAGTTCTGACACCAGTCCGTCATTTCCGAATTGTCGTGCATCAGATAATCGCGGGGATCGGTATCCCAGAGGACGACAGTGCGTCGTTGTCGCCAGAGTCCCAGCAGTTTACCGAAATTCAGTTTGCCTTTCGGCGGGCGAACCAGGTTTGTTTTCCTGCCGGTAATCTGCTCCAGGATTTGATCGGTCTGCTGGATTTCAGTAAGAAAGTCATGTGTGCTTGTCCGGGCCGGTTCGGAATGTGTCAACGTATGGTTACCGAGTTCATGGCCTTCCCGAACAATACGTTCAACCAGTTGAGGATATAGCCGTGCCTTTTCACCGATGACAAAAAACGTGGCCTGTTGCTGATATCGCTGCAGGGCGTCAAGCAGTTGGGGCGTGTGTTCGGGGTGGGGGCCATCATCGAAAGTCAAGGCAATGTTGATGAGTTGTCGATGCTCAGAATGACAGCATTTACTTGCGGTAGATAAATCCCCGTGATCGCCAGCGCCATGAACTACATACAGTCTCCGTGGAATCACTGCGGGTATCGTGTTCTTGACGAATTGACGAATGATATTCATGGCGGCTGTTTTCAAATCTGCTGTTTTGTTTTGTTGTCTTTACTCTGGTAAGACGATCGTGTTTTCTGTTGTCCGGTCAAGCCCGCTGTGTAATGGGTACTGCAGTCTGATAGAATCTGACTGATCTGCAGTGACGACTCATTCCATGACATTGGTTCAAAACTCCGTTGTTCACAAGGAGTATTTGCTTCTAATATTTCCGTGAGTGCCACAGCCAGTTCGTTTGAATTGTCAGCCGTTACCAGTCGATCACAGTTCAAGTCTGCAATTTCGGGAATTCCACCCACATGACTGGCCACAAACGGTTTGCCGCAGGAAATTGCTTCCAGCAGAACATTGGGTATCCCTTCTGAAAGGCTGGGTACTGCGATGACATCCGCTGCACGATACCAGTCCACCAGTCGGTGTTGCTGTTGTGATCCTTTTAACTGGAAGAATTCTCCCAGTCCTTTTTGTTCGATCATTTGTAACAATGATGATTCCAGAGAACCGTTACCTAAAACATAGCACGTAAAATGCGTGCCCACTTTACTTATTTTCTCACAGGCCTGCAGGAGTACAGTGTGCCCTTTAACAGGTTCCAGACGCCCCACACTGACAATGATTTTTCGGTCTACCGGAAGCCCCAGACGTTCCCGGGCGGCACGCTGATCGCCGGGACTGAACAGTTCCCGATCGACGCCACGGTAGACAGTATGAATTTTCTCAGGGTGCACCTGCAGCTGTTTCACAGCATTTCTGATGTCATTGCTGACAGTAATCACGCCATCGGCCTGCTGTAGCACATTTTGAATGGCACGTTTCCTGCTCCGGTTTTGTGTGAGCAGCAGCACATCACTGCCTCCGGTCATGACGACGACAGGAATCCCATGTTCACGGGCTGCTTTGACGGCCACTTCACCATCCGGATGTAACCAGTAAGACAGGATAATATCCGGTTGAAAACGGGAGATGGTGCGCTGCAGGCTCCGGTGCAGTGACCATGACAAAAACTGTCCATAATGCTGATGCAGGATTTTCGGCGGGTAGTAGAACCGCGGGTACTCCACCGTGAGCTGTTCTCTGTTTTCAACGGAGGTCCACGCGCGATTGATTGCTGCTCTGTGTTTGAGGAGATGCGAGAATTCTTCAATCCAGGGGACCGGTGTGATGACATGCACCCGATGCACCTGGGAAAGCGATTCAATCATGGATCTGTTGAACGTACCTTTCCCGTGCTGTAACGGGTTTGGAAACACGTTGGAAAGAAATAAAATTTTCATGGCAGGCCTGACTTCAGTAGATAAATTCGTAGTTGCTCATTTACTAACGACTGCCCAGTTTTCGATAACGCACCAGTTGACGTACTGCAGTATAAATACCGGAAGTTTTCAGGGCATTTCTTGAAACCCGGTCAATCCAGCAGGAAAGCTTCAGATAATTGAGCAGACTTTTATTCCGCAAGGACGCAGGGATCAGCAATACGGATCGACTCCGGGTTGTTTCGGAACAGTATCGTTGCTTGTATTCCGCATCCCCGGTTCCAAAATCAAATGTACGGGGAGTGTCGAAAGAGATCAGATCTTCCAGAATCAGCAGCAGTAAAGTTTCTCCGGGGGAAACTCTGGCATAATCCAGATCAAATCCAAATTCCAGATCATGATATATTCCTCGGTGCTGACTGCCAATTTTGAACGCAACCGGCTGGTCCTGATCCATCAGCAGGTAGGAACGTAAGGAGTCATTTAACGCAAAAAACATCAGTTCTTCGAGTTCTTTGTCACTGTTTTTTACTCGCAGTCCCAGACGCTGGGTCTGCCAGGTGTTCCTGGAGATCCGGTGTGCCGCATCAAGGAAATCAGCGACCTGGTCGGGGCGCGTGATGCGGACCAGTTTCAGATTTGAGTTGTCTCGTATTAATTTGCGATGCTTTCGCCGCGATTTGGAACGAAACTGGTTCCAGTAATCTTCCGGGTTTTCCGGAAACTGAATCAGGCACCGTGATTGAAAACCGGTATGGGAATAACTCAAGCAATGAGGGGACAGTTGAAACAGTGATTGATTGAGTGGTTCATCAATCAGAATATCTTCTAACAGCAGATACCTGCCTGCGGTTTGACCACAGAATGAGAGAGTCGCTTCCAGGAGAAATTTCTGAAAGGCATGATCGTGCTGATAGTCTTCTGCAATCAGAAATCGTTTACCATACAGAAAGTATCCGTGTATTTGTCTGGCCGGACCGAAGCCCCGCAGTACTTTAGTACTGATGGATTTCGGGAGAAGAATTCCTGCGGCAACAGGTTTGTTTCCCTGTCGGCACAAGATCAGGTGGCCATTTATCGAGGGCTGACTCCTCTGCAGCAGGGGAGCAATGCGCAGGACGTGATCGGGGTGCTGTTCAAGATCGGAATGGGGATCGTTCTGAAACAGTTCCTTCCAGTTCTGGTAGTGTTCAGAGACTGCTGTGAACTGGTCGGGAGTCAGAGGATAAATGCGAATCTGCAGCGATTCAAAGCCCGTGGGATTCAGATCTGCTTCACTTGCCTTGCTGGCTTTCTGTTGTTTGTCAATCAAATCAGGTTGCATGGCGATTAACCTTTTACAGAAGTGTTTAAAATATCGAGATACAGTTTTTCGTAATCTTTGATCATGGTGCGGATGTTAAAATATTGTTCAACGCGCTGGCGTGCCCGCCTGCCGATCTCTGTCCACTGACTTTGATTCTGGCACATCTGGACCAGGGCCGATGCCAGGAGGGCAGGGTTTGCAGAGGGAACCAGCGCCCCGGTTTCCGGCTGTTGTACAATTTCCGGGTTTCCGCCAACCTGTGTTGCAACGACAGGCAGACCGACTGACATGGCTTCCAGTAGTGTGAGTGAAATGCCTTCTGTCAGTGATGAGGAAACATAAAAGCCGGCCTGGCTGAGTAATTGGGGAATGTCATTGCGTTCCCCCAGAAATTCGACATGGGTTGTCAGGTGCAGTTCGGCGGCAATCTGTTCGAGCCTTTCTCGTTCCGGTCCGTCTCCGACGATGAGCAGACGAAACTGTGGAATCTGCTGTAAGACCTGTTTTACAGCATGAAGCATGGTGCCCAGATCTTTTTCAGGTGAAAGTCGAGAAACGGTGATTGCCGTCAGTTTGTCAGCAGGGCCGGTAAAGACAAACCGGTCGACATCGATCCCATTCCAGATGCGAGTTACTTTGCTGTCATCCAGCCAGCCGATTTTTTTACAGCGCAGACCGGTATCATCCGAAACGGGAACCACGCGGTCAGAAAAGCGGCTGGCGATAGAGAACTGCATGCGTTCACTGAGTGTCTCTCCAAATCGTCTGCCATGACGCGATTGAACAGTCACGGGGATACGCGACCGGTAAGCGGCCAGGCTGCCATAAAAATGAGGATAGGCATTGTGCGTATGCAGCAGATCGTAGTCCCTCTGGTTCAGGAAATCAGACAACTGTCTGATCTTTGCGAGTTTTCCCCGCGCGGTCAGTGGAAACTGGATCACCGGACATCCCATCTGTTGAATTTCTTCCGCCGGAGCGCCAGTCTCTCCCAGTACGATAAACTCCAGTTCGAATCGTTGACGGTCATGAAAGCGGGCGAAATCGACCAACAGGCGTTCCAGACCTCCTGTGCAGAGCGTCAGGCTCAAGTGACAGACGCGCAGCCGTTTCCCGGCAGGTGGATTCTGGTTCGCAGCCTCTATGGTTTTCGTAACTTCGATTGTGCTCATTGTGAGATTTCCAGTGGGTCGAATTATTCCTGATCTGCTTTGCGGATCAGGTTCATGGTCTGTTTGATTTTTCGTAATGCATTCAGAGCGGTAAACTTCCAGCGTGGACGCTGTATTTGAGCCCAGGTCAGGTAGCTGTGATGCGTACTCATTTTCTGTTTATGATGACTGTTGCCGGCGAGAAAGTCGTAAGCGTCAAATCCACGCTGGAAGCATTCTTCGATACACAGGTAATCCGTGATCACGCCCGGACTGAGTTTGCCGCAATATTCGGCAGAACCACCCTGGTAGCAGAGCACACGATTCCGGTCGATCAGGACCTGGACACAACCAATCACTTCGTTTTCGATCTTGACGCGAAACAGTCCCATCTGGCCGGTGGGAATCAGTTTACGGATCAACGCTTTATGAAAATTTGTAAATCGCTGGCTGGCATAGGATCCGGGTTCTCCTTCTTTCTCCCAGCGGGTCTGATGTAAACTGACCAGATCTGCAAAGATGGATTCTGCCTGTTCAATGGATTCCGCCCATTCGGTTGTCAGATTTCCATAGGTTTTCATGTTCTTACGTAGATTTTTCCGGGTGGAATAGCCGAAACCGGAAATCACTTCGCGCTCTTCTTCGCGAATCAGCTTCAGATCGAAATAGCGACTCTCAATTTTTCGAACCGATGTATCTGGCAGAGAGAGATTCCATTCTTCGAGCTCGGCGCTGGCAAAACCATCAAAATACAGGGAATCCCATGTCGGGTTATCAGCAAGCAGTTCGAGCAGTGCCTGCATGAATGCGGGCTGATCGGCGGGGGGAATCAACAGCGAGTTGTATTCCACACAGACGCTGTCTGTCGCTGGTTCACCGGCAGTTCCCAGGTGCAGGGTGTTAACAGGCAGCGGACCATCAAACTGTTCTACCCCCTGTGTCAGCAGGCAGATACCACAAGGCGCATTGTTCCGAGAGGCAACGACAAACGAATAGGGTAATAAGTCGCCAAAATGTTCGATCCAGGTTGAAGTCCAGACCGCGGAACACATCAGCGGAACAGCGTCCAGTTGTGCTTCCAGCGTTCGCCAGATCTGCAGGCAGTCCTGCGTCTGGTCTTTCTCACGCACATGCAGTGAGAGTGGTTCCAAAACATCAGATCCAGATTGGTTTTCCGAATTCTGTGTACGCTGTTGATCGAGACAGTTAATCGTAGTCATAGTAATGCTCATCATGAATATTTTAAAGAACTAAGAATTGATCGATTCAGGAACAGACCGATGCAGCAGTAATGCTCCTTTTTCAATAATCAGCCAGGTTCCCAGCAGAAAGACACCCCCTCCGGCGGCAACTCCTGCCAGGATGGCCCATGAGTTTCGAATTTCAAAAAACTGTGGTAAGTAGTAGGAATAACCCAGCAATACCAGGAGTGGTGCTAAAGTTGGCGCAATGGCCGTTCGCAGCAGTTGACCAGCCGAGATATTCAGTTTTTTCATCGCGTAAGGCAGGATGATTCCCAGCTCGGCGATGAAAATGGGAATTGCCGTTCCCAGTGCTACACCGATCAGGCCCAGTGACTGAATCAGGATCAGTGAGAGGATCAGGTTGGTGATGGCTTCACAGATATAAATCAACGAAGGCACTTTGACATGCCCCATCCCGTACAGCACGGAGCGGAAGGTTGAGACCGGTAATGCGATGATGCGGGCACCCAGCAGAATCATCAGAATAATATGACTTTCCGGGTAACCCGGTCCGATCCAGGTATTGATCAGGGTGGTACCAAAGAAGCAGACACCGATAAAGAATCCGGTAACAAGCAGAAAAGAGAGCGAGACCCCATTCAATACCAGCTTCTGCAATGCCCGGTGTTCGTCGTTGGCGTGCAGTTCACCAGCCCGGGGCATAAAGACTTTTCCGATTTGTGCAATCGGCATATTAATAAATTGTGTGAGTCGCAATGCGATATAGTAGGGAACGATCATGGCCGGGCTGAAAAAGATCCCGATCAGGATCGAATCGGTGGCTTCGATCAAAGTCCAGGCAATGGCATCTATAAATGCGAAACCACTGAATGAACCACATTCTTTGAGGATGCGCCAATCCAGGTATTTGCGTCCGATCCGAAACGTTTTCACCTGGCGAAACGCAAAATAACATTGACCGATATTTTCAACGAGTGTGATGGTAAAGAAAATCAGGGCAATCGTCAGCAGCCCCCATTCCGCTTTCAGGAACATTAGCGTCAGCACCAGTCGCAGCAGAGCACCGGTCAGGTTGATGCCGCGCTCTATATCAAACCGCTGAATGCCCATCAGTATGCCGCCAAACACGCTGCCTGCCATGCCGAAAAATACATTCAGTCCGAGAATCAGAATGACCAGCCTGATTTCAAATAAGGAGATCGCGCCCCAGTCGCTGATGTGGGGAGCCAGCCAGGCGATGATGCCTGCCGTCACTAATGCCAGACTTCCCATTCCCAGGTAAATTACAAATATCACATTGGAAACATGGTTGAGCCGATCCCAGTCCTGTTTCGCGTGATAATGAGCCACGTAACGACTGATGGTCTGGCCAAATCCCAGGTAGAGCAACCCGGAATATCCGGCGATGGCATTAATGAAGATCCAACTGCCATACTGCGCATCGCCGAGGATATGCAGGACGTATGGCATCAGGAATACGCCGATCACGAGGCTCACTCCATGATTGAGCCATGTCGCACACAAATTCATTTTGATTGATCGACGTTGATTCATCGTGTTATTTTCAGTGTGTGACCACTGCATTTCATATTAATGGGCAAAAATTCGTACAAAAATCAGGAACGCAATGAACATTCCCATGCTCACTCCGATCAGATAAATCACATGCTGTTTATTCCAGTAGACCAGGGGAGTCGGTCTGGCCAGACTGGCTCCTGCCAGATTCAGATAGGACGCGCAAACTCCAACCACCATGTAAGTGGGAACCACATAGCAGCGGGATAACGACATCATCCCGCCACACCAGGCGGCCAGGATCGCTGCGACGTAGGGTAAAAGGCGTTCCAGTTCGCGGCTGCGGAAAATGGGTCTGCCCTGATTCCTGCTCTGAAATTGCGCCAGGCGATATAACCCCAGGGCGGCAAAGAAAAAGCAGCCGATAAAAAAAGTACCACCAAACAGCCCCAGTTCGGTAAAAGCATGCACGAAAGAATTGTGCGCCGCTAATCCTGCCAGATCGGAATACTGGCCTTCGCCAATTCCAAACAGCAGGTCGGGAGACTTGAGAGCCGTCAGGCCTTCTCTCCACAGCAGAATGCGGTCGTGTCCGGTTCCGGAATTCAGGTCGATGTTTCCCTGGCGACCAGCCAGCACAGTCACTCCGGCCATCCCAACGACAGCACAGGCAATCGCTGCTTTTTTACCATACCTGGGTAAAACAAAAACCATGCCAGCGATTCCCAGGGTCAACAGTCCACCGCGGGAACGGGTATAGATCAGGCCGATTCCCAGGATGATCATACTGATGATCCATAGAAAACGGAGTGGGCTGGCCGCCGGATCATTGAAAAAGTACCAGCAGAGTACCCCCGTTGTCACAATCAATACGGACAGGTCATTGGGATCCTGGAAAATTCCCGTTCCTCGCATGCGGAACACACGGATCACTTCTCCCGCATCGGAAACGCCATCGCGGTCACTGACGTGTTTGATAAATTCGAAATCGATAATACCCGCGTAGTCAATTACACACAGCAGGATCATGACCGAGGAGGAAATGGCGATCGTTTTTAAAAGACCTTTTAAACGCTGCGGCGAGTCGATGATGCTGACCAGCAACAGAAAATACATCAGCGTTTTCAGGAACATGACAGTCGATGTGCGGATGCCATAGAAATACATATGCGATGCATGTGACAGGGCAACGGCGACCAGCACTCCGATGACACACAACGTGATCGGCTGCCGTTTTAACATCGGAAGTTTGACTGTTCGCTTGATTTGATCGAGGGATAAGAAAAATGATGACAGGATCAAAACTTCGTAGATAGGTAGATTCGCCAAAGCCGGAATCAGTTCAGCTGGTCTCAGAAACAGGGTGATATTCACCAGCAGAAACAGGATATAAGCATTTTGCGGGGCCGTCGAACCACCCATAATCGATAGCGGTACGGGTTGTCGTCGCCTGGGGGCTGCATTTTTTTTGCGCGCAGTTTGCTCCCGGGCTGTTACAGGTGCTGTAACGGCTTGTGGGACGGGAGCAGGATCAGAATACGCTTCATTCGCCATAGATAATCAATAATGCAGATACGTTCGAAGTCCAAAATTCGGGTCATTTCCGGACAGAACCCTTGAAAAATCCCAGATTTCATATTGATGCATTTTTAAAACGATAGTTCAGAAACGGATGTCAGGTGTCGGGAAATAGCTGTTTCGTTTTCATTCCCGGCTGGAAAAACTGGGATAATCGGCACGATTCAATCATCGGAGCGAAGGTGAGGAAACCGCAGCCCTGACGCCGGCACGGATGATCAATTGAATTGCTTGCGCCTTCCCGTTATCTTCTCTGTCCTCGTGTATACGCTTAGCCTTGAGGTTTTCGGTTCAATTATTGAGAAGAGTGATGGCGACCCTGATTGAAATATCAAATGTGACAAAAAGTTACGGTGCTCAGGAGCTTCTGAAAGAAGCATCGATTGCACTCGCGGATGAACAAAAAATCGGTTTCATCGGCCGAAACGGTGCCGGGAAATCCACATTACTGCGGATCCTGCTGGAAGAGGAATCGGTCGACAGTGGACAAATTGTCCGTCACCCCAATCTGCGGGTGGGCTACCTCAGGCAGCATGATCCCTTTCAGGCGGGTGAAAGCGCCCTGGATTTTCTGATGCGCGACAGTGGACAGCCCGACTGGCAGTGTGGTGCGGTTGCTGGTCAGTTTGAATTAAAGGGCCGATTTCTGAATGGTCCGGTGAAAGAACTCTCCGGTGGCTGGCAGACCCGTGTGAAACTGGCGGCATTATTACTGCATGACCCGAATTTTCTGATGCTGGACGAACCGACCAACTTCCTGGACCTGCGAACCCAGCTGCTGCTGGAAGATTTTTTGAAAGATTACCGTGGTGCGGTTCTGGTTGTTTCACACGATCGTACGTTCCTCAATGCAATCTGTAACCAGACGCTGGAACTTAAACGCGGGAAACTGACCCTGTTTAATGGGAATGTGGATCAGTACCTCGAAAATCAGGAAATTCTGAAAGAGCGTGATGAGCGCACCAATGCAACGGTACTGGCAAAACGGCGGCAGCTGGAAACCTTCATTGCCAAGAATAAAGCAGGCGCCAATACAGCCTCTCAGGCGCGAAGTAAGGAAAAACAGCTGGCGCGGCTGACTTTGACAGAGATTGAAGGGGCTGAATCGACAGTCAACATTATCATCCCTCAAACGGAGAAGCGGCAGGGAATTGCTTTAAGCTGTGATGACCTGGCGATCGGTTATCCTAAAAACCGCGTGGCAGACAATATTACCCTGGAAATTGAGCACGGTGCCCGGGCAGCGATCGTCGGTGATAACGGACAGGGGAAAACGACCTTCCTGCGTACCATCACCGGATCCCTTAAACCTCTGGATGGAAATTTAAAATGGGGATATCACTGTAACGTCGCCTGTTATGCCCAACACGTCTATACGTCATTGCCACCAGAGCAGACCATTCGCGACTACCTGGAACTGGAGTCGGCTCCCGGGACGACCAATCAGCAGATTCTGGCGGTCGCAGGCAGTTTCCTGTTCAAGGAACAGGCGCTGGATAAACCTATCAAAGTCCTCAGTGGGGGGGAACGGGCACGTTTGTGCCTGGCGGGAATTCTACTGGGCAATTATTCCATACTGATTCTGGACGAACCTGGTAACCATCTCGATGTCGAGACAGTGGAAGCCTTAGGAAATGCACTGGTGAAGTTTCAGGGGACAGTGATTTTCACCAGCCACGATCGCCACTTTATGAGTAAAGTCGCTACCGATGTCATCGAAGTGGTCAACAGCACGGTGAAAACGTATGAAGGCGATTATGATGCCTATCTTTACCGGGTGAAAAAAGAAGTGGCAGAAGGGCATCGCGAACAGAATCAGGCTTCCATTGCCAAACAGGAAGAAAATAATGCAGCCCCCCGCGAAAAAGGGTTAGGCGGCAAAATCAAAAATGCGCGGAAAGAGCTTTCCGCCATTGAACGCAAAATTGCCCAGCTCGATGAGAAGCGAAACGAGATTAACGGCCGGTTTCTGAAAGCCACGAGCCCGGAACAGGCACAGGAACTTCATGACGAGATGCAGCCTCTGGTCGAAGAGATCGGAGAACTGGAAATCCGCTGGATGGAACTGTATGAGTTCCTGGAACAGTAGCAGCACATCCTGTCAGGTATTTTCGGGCGGCTTGCCATCAATCCAGGGACCAGCCAGTTTCTGATATTGAGGGGGAACAAGCAGGCTGCCCCGGTCGCCGGCGTGCCAGCCTGCAACATGCCGGGGCTTGCTGTGCGATTTTGACATCTTCTCCCAGTTGTCAGCCCAACTCGAGTCTCCCTTGTTGATTTGAAGCGTATCGCGTTCGACCTGAAAAACTTTCCCTTCCCGGTAGCTCTGGACGGCCAGGTTGACAACCATTACTGCCGCCGCTCCCAGTTCGGGTGTGTTATTGACCAGAGTCGGGTCTCCAGCTTTCACAGCAGCCAGGAAGTTTTCAAAGTGTAACAGTGTCTGGTCGGGGACCCGTTCTGAGACCACTTCTTCCTGTTTTAACTTGCTGTCGAGTGTGACTTGTGGACGTTCGGGGATAAATTCATAAGCCTGTCGCTGTCCGAACACATTTTTATCAAAGACCACTGTGCCGTGATGTCCACGAATCAGATGCCGAATGGGAACTGCGCTGGAAACCATCGTGCTGGAAATCAGTCCCTGTACTCCTTCATGAAAGTCGGCAATGATCGAAGCCACGTCTGTCACTTCCCTGTCATCGTATTCCAGAAAGATCCCGCCGCCACCAACAACACGTCCAGGGTACTTCAATCCGGTGGCTTTCAGCATAGCGGAAACTCGATGCACGAACAGGTCGGAATACATCCCGTAGCCGAACGGCCAGTAGCAGCGCCATTGTCCAAAGGTAGCCCGGTCGAAAGGTAAATCAGGGGCCAGGCCTTCTTCCACACCCAGCCAGCGTTTCCAGTCGACTGACTGAGGCGTCATTTCTTTGGTGATGACATTATGCCGGGACATGCCTCCCAGCGAATTGCGAAACGATTCTGCCTGGAACTGGACAATCTTTCCGAGCTTGCCTTCGTCGACCAGGGCGCGCACCTCATTCCAGATCGGAATACTGGTGGACTGCACACCAACCTGCACGACCAGCCCGGATTTTTTCCACGCATCAACCACGTCGAAAGCTTCTGAGATGTGATGCGTCATCGGTTTTTCACAATAGACATGTTTACCGGCCTCCAATGCATCCAGCACCTGCTTTGCGTGCCAGTGATCGGGAGTGGCGATACAGACTGCGTCGATCTCTTTATCGTTGAGTAAATCCCGATAATCCTGGTAGGTTTTCGGTGTCTGTCCCGTTTCCTGTTTGATGTAGTTCACAGCCTGATCACGGTGGACTGTATACACATCATTGATCCCGGTAATATCGAGATTCGCCCCTTTCTGGTTACGAAGTTTCACCAGCGTTTTTACATGGGATCCGAACCCCCTTCGCCCTGGGCCGATGATTCCAATGCGAAGACGATCATTTGACTGATAGGCTTTCGCGGGAGCCACTGAGGCGAACTGGCTGGCGGCTATCGTGGCTGCTGCGGACTGTTTGAGAAAGGAACGTCGGCTTTCTGTTTTCTCACTCATAGTTTCCCCCGGAGAGAATATTAATGCGAGTCTGCAAATTCCCTGATGCGAATGTTTTTATACTCTACATGGCTGCCATGCCCCAACAGGCCAATATGACCACGCTGGTTTCTGAGTCCCGGATGGCGGGCGAGTATCTGTTCGTCTTTGATGTCAGCCAGATCAGTTTGCAGGACAGGTATATCATTGACGATCACCGTGATCTTTGATCCGCGACAGATGATTTCTTCCTGGTTCCATTCGCCTGTCGGTTTCAGTGCGTCACGTTTGGCCGGGATGACATCGTAGACTGAACCGTGATATTGGCTCGGCTTCAGTTTTTTGGGATACCCTTTATTGTCGAGTACCTGGATTTCCATCCCTGCGTAGGCTGGTTTCTGATCGACCAGGGGACAGCGGATTGCAATTCCGTTATTGGCGGCCTTTGTCAGTTTGAAATCGAATTTCAGACTGAAATCACTGTATTCTTTCTTGGTAAACAGGAAACCTCCCCCATCGGCTGGACAGACCAGTTTTCCCTCTGCGACATGATAGCCTTTACGATTCGCACGTTTGAGCGTCCAGCCCGTTAAGTCGGAACCGTTGAACAGGGGCTTGTACTCAGACTGCGTGGCGTCCGACTCGGTCTCACAGGAGATCGGCAGGGTATACTGTTTGAGCCACAAGTCATCGGTCTCTTTTAAGTGTTTCAGGAGTTTGTCAGAGAGTTCCTTCCGCAGTTCCTGGTATTCCGGCTGGCAGGCAAGATTGATGACCTCATCCGGATCCTGCTTGAGATCATATAATTCAACTTCGTCCCGAAACAGAAATTTCTGGACAGTGCGCTGGCCAAGTGTGGGCTCCTGAAGCCGCAAGGTTTCCTTCCAGGTCGACCGTGAAAGCGTATCGATGGGAAGCGGATACTTTGAACGCCATTCCAGGTTCCAGATCAGTTTATAATCACGGGTCCGCAGTGTCCGCATGGGATAATACATGGTGACTTCATGAAATACATGACTCAGACAAACTTCGTCCCAGCCGGGTAGCTGCTTTTTTCCCACCGTAGGCAGGATGCTGCGACCGTGCAGCTTATATTTCGGGCCTTTGGTGTTTGTCCAGTCGAGGATCGTTGGGGTAATATCCAACAGGGAGACCATCGCATCAGAGACGACTCCCTGTTCTGACTCTGCTCGTTTCGGATCACGGACAATGAAGGGAATCCGCACGCCGGGATCATAATGATTGGCCATTGCGCCCGGTTCAGATGAGCCATGATCGCTGGTAAATATGACCAACGTATTTTCTGCCTGGCCTGACGCTTTCAGGGCATCCAGGACGCGGCCGATGCCTGCATCCAGGTAGCTGATCTGCTGGTAATAGCCGGCTAATCCTTCGCGAACATCGGGGCGGTCTGGAAGATAAGATGGGACGGGTATCTCTCGTGGATCATAGGTAGTGAGTGAGATTCCGGATTCTTTGACTTTCACACCCCATTCCGGTCGGGTGCGTGAAGTGGGGTGAGGATCATGATATCCCATGACCAGAAAAAAAGGTTTTTCGCTCTTCTGATTGAGAAACTCCGTCGCCAGATCAGCCATCGCTTTGACCTGGTAGCTGCTGACTCTGGGCTGAAAATCAATGGTGGTATCTTCCGGGTAAAGGTGATATTTCCCGATCATCCCCGTGCGATACCGGTTTTGATCCAGCAGCGCAAAAACTGTTTCGACTTTTGGCTTCAGGCGGAAATTATGATCGCCGTGAGGATGCCCATACTGACCATTGGCATGCACGTGCAGTCCCGTGTAGAAGACTCCACGCGAGGGCCCACAAGACGCGGTCGTCGCGAATGCATTCTGATAGCGGGTGCCTTCACGAGCCAACCGGTCGATGTGGGGAGTTTTGACGACGGGATTTCCATAGCAGCCACAATCGTTCCAGTTCTGATTATCAGAAAACAGAATCAGAACATTTTTCTGTTCTCCCGCATACACGGGGGCTGCTGTCAGAAACAGGCTGAAAACAATGACAAGATCGGACAGAAAACGCCGCATCCTTTGGTTCCCCTGATTGAATCAACTGGTTTTAGAGCCAGTTATTCTTCTTTTTTGGTTCCCGTTGCCTGATTGACGAGTACACGCAGACGGGCTTCCTCTGAGACGGGCTTGCCTGCCAGCACATCTGCTTCCGTAAAGGTCGCCATCAGGATTTTCTTATCACGGGTTCGTGCAAAATCATAGATGACGTAAATCGTACCGTCTTCGCTTTGAACTCCATCTGGATAGGAGACGCCGGACCGTTCATCCAGGAGCAAACCACCTTGCCAGGTTTTTCCATCATCTTTAGAGAGGAACGCCGTCAAATCACGGCGGGATTTTTTGTCGGCAGGGTTATGCCGGATCATTAACAGGTTCCCCGAATTGAGGCGACGGATGAAAAACCGGGCATTCACATGCGGGATGTCAGAAGCTGCTCCGTCTGACCAAGTCTTTCCCCCATCCGTGGAGATGGATTCTCCGATTCCGTAGCGGGTTCTGACCAGTGTCCAGAGCGTGTTGTCTTTTCGCTCCACAATCATGTGTTCGTCAAACGTTCGTTCGGGAACGTCCGTTTGACCCAGCAACTGAAATGTTTTGCCCTGATCTTTTGAAATGAAAATATTTCCGCCACGTTCTTCGGGTAGATCAAAACGGTATTCGATGGATTCTTTGGCGGGCTGTTTCCAGATCGCGACCGGCAGTAACCAGTCACCATTCGAGAGAACCGTCGGTTTATTCATCATGATGCCATTACAGAGACGACGGGGTTCTGTCCATTTTGGATTTTCCTGATCGGAATCATCTGTCGTAATTGCCCAGACGCCACTGCGTCCATCCCACCAGCGATACGATTGAGCCCAGAAGACCCACATGCGTCCGCTGGGATCATGCCAGATGGCCGGGTCATACGCGCGGACCGGACCGGGGGGATCTATGACCAGTCGGGGACCGGACCAGGTTTTGCCATCGTCACCACTGGTGACGAGAACGACATAATTCAATTCACCTTCACCTGTGCCTCCCGCGTACCAGAGTGCCCATAGACGTCCGTTCGCTGCGCGTGACAGACCGGGGATTCCCTGAAACATCCGGGTGTCATCCGCGTATTCTTTTCCAGGGTTCGTATTCACCGGAGGAGCGACAAGCGCCGGATCAGAAGGGGACGGTTTTTCCTCCGCCTGGATGAAGGGCGTCAGGAACAGCAGGGGGATCAGAAATGAAACGCTTCGGAGCAATGAACGCACGGTGAGGCCTCTCTGTTGCAGGACAAAATCAGGTTGGTCATGTTAATTGGTCTCTATTGTCTGGTATTATGCTAACAAAATGCCATACCGGGAGCGAGTATTTCAGATCAACAAACTGAAATACGAAATGATTTGCTGTAGTTCAATCAGAAGGAGATTCAGACAGGAGATCTGCGTCTGGACAGGCAGTCCATTCTGACTTAGAGTATACCTGTCAGCAGTATTTACTTTCCGTGTGATTTTGAAATTAACATCCCTGAGCAAACAGAAACCGTTGAGGAACTGAATGGACCTGACCGAATTCATCATTTTACTGATCGTCGCCGGTCTGTGTGGCAGCATCGCCAGGGGGCTGGCCGGGAGTACGCGTGGCGGTTGTCTGGTTTCGATTGCACTCGGTTTTATCGGTGCTCTGCTCGGCAGTAAGTTAGCCATGCTGCTGGGACTTCCCGAGATATTTGCATTGAATCTGGGAGGCAGAAATTATCCCATCGTCTGGTCGATCATTGGTGCCGCCCTGTTTTGTGCGGTTCTGGGACTGCTGTCTGGTCGCCGCCGTTTATAATTACGGAGATCTGAATGGGAACGCCTGTCATCACCGCGCAGCTGTTGCAGAAATCAGTTGAGTTTAACATACTATGCCGGTGTCGCCGCGATACCCGACTTTTTGAGTCGGGTTTTTTTATAGCAGTCTGATCGGAAGTGTCGCTGTATGTCTCTGTTGAGTATTAATCAAGTCTCCTTTACGTGGAGTGGACCTCCACTGCTGGATGAAATCAGCCTGGAAATTAACGAAGGTGAACGAATTGGTCTGCTCGGGCGGAATGGAGCAGGAAAATCGACTTTCATGAAAATGATCGCCGGGGAACTGGATCCCGATGATGGTCTGATCAAACGCAATAAAGACCTGCGGATTGCCCGGCTGATTCAGGAAGTACCCACAGGTTGCTCAGACCGGATTCATGATTTTGTCGCTGAGGCTGCAACGGCGTTTTTCGAACATGACTGGGAAGCAGAGCAGGCAGTCGAGCGAATACTTTCCCGGATGGAACTGAATGGTGATGACAAATTCGATGCGCTTTCTTCCGGAATGAAACGCCGCGTACTGCTGGCACGCTCCATTGTGCAGTCACCTGATATTCTGCTGCTGGATGAACCGACCAACCATCTCGATATTCCAGCTATCAAGTGGCTGGAGCAGTTTCTGCAGTCTTATGAAGGCACACTTGTGTTCGTGACCCACGACCGGGTATTTCTCCAGGCGCTGGCGACGCGGATCATCGAAATCGATCGCGGAAAAATCTACGACTGGACCTGCGATTACGACACCTTCCTCAAACGCAAAGAAGCGTTTCTGGAAGCTGAAGAAAAACAAAATGCGCTCTTCGATAAAAAGCTGGCAGAAGAGGAAGTCTGGATTCGACAGGGAATCAAGGCGCGTCGTACCCGAAATGAAGGACGTGTACGGGCATTGAAAAAAATGCGAGACGAACGCAGTCAGCGACAAAGTCGCATTGGCAATGTCAATATGCAGGTGGCGACCGCCGATCGCTCCGGTCAACTGGTGATCGAAGCGAAAAATGTGACATTTTCCTATAACTCGGAACCGGTGATTCAAAATCTGACGACTTTGATCTCACGCGGAGACAAGATCGGGATAATCGGCCGCAATGGAGCCGGCAAAACCACACTTCTCAAACTGTTGCTGGGAGATTTAAAACCTGATTCGGGAACCATTCGACAGGGAACCAATCTGGAAATTCTTTACTTCGATCAGTTACGTGAACAGATCGAAGAAGAAAAAACAGTGATTGAAAATGTCGGTGAAGGCCAGCAGACACTTACGATTAACGGCCAGCCCCGAAATATTTATGGTTATCTGCAGGACTTTCTGTTTACACCCGAACGGGCGCGTCGACCGGCCCGCTATCTGTCGGGAGGGGAACGAAATCGTCTGTTACTGGCAAAACTGTTCAAACGCCCGACGAATCTGATGGTGCTGGACGAACCGACCAACGATCTGGATGCCGAGACCCTCGAACTTCTGGAAGAGCTGATCTGCAATCATCCCGGAACATTGCTGCTGGTCAGCCATGACCGTGCCTTTTTAAACAATGTGGTCACCGCGACGCTGGTGTTTGAAGAAGGCGGGGAGGTCAAGGAATATGCGGGCGGTTATGACGACTACCTGCTGCAGTCTCAGAAAAACGAGCAGACGGCGAATCAGCAGAACGAATCGCAGGTCAGGTCGGAGACACAGGTTGAGAAACCGAAGGCAGTCAAGCTGAGCTTCAAAGAAGAACGCGAACTGCAAGAGATTCCACAACGCATTGAGCGACTGGAACAGGAGCAGAGTGAGCTTCAGGAAAAAATGGCTTCCCCTGAGTTTTTCAAGCAGTCGGCCGACGTGATCGCGGAAGCGACAACCCGCGTGACTGTGATTCAACAGGAACTGGAATACTTACTGGAACGCTGGGAAGAGCTGGAAGCGCGAGTTTCATAACCGGATCTCGCTGGAAAGGTAACTCATGCGCTTATTTGAAGGGACTCCTTTCGACCGTCCGCCCCGCTGCGAAAAATGTGAGCAGCTGGAGGCAGAGTGTGTCTGTCCCCCCGAGCCCGCGTTTCGTATTCCTCCGGAACAGCAGACGGCGAAACTGTCGATAGAAAAACGAAAAAAGGGCAAGCGGGTCACGGTCGTCCGCGGTTTGCCCGTAGAGGGAAATGATCTGCCTGACTTACTGAAACGGCTGAAAGACCGTTGCGGTGCCGGCGGTGCTCTGAAAGAAGATGAACTTGAAATACAGGGCGAACAGCTGGACCGGGTGCGTGAGACGTTGCTGCAACTGGGGTTTAAAGTAAAAGGCTAAACCGCTTGCAGGTCTGGCAACACGGCAGTAAAAACTGGATACAGCCTAGATTTCCGGGGCAGTCTCGTAAGGGATTTCGACCGGATAAAAGTCCCGATTTCTCCGCTGATGGTTGAGCTTTGCGAAATCGTGTGTGTGGATGGCTTTGGCTTCCACATTGAAGATTGAACCGGCAAACGGTTCAAAACTCGCCCGAAAATGAGCCGACGATTTCACGGAGATATACTTCATCGATTCACAGTCGATTCCCAGTGTCTTGGAGAATGCGGGGCCGAAGGGTTGCTCGCGGGCTGTTACCACGACCACGGAAACCCCATCCTGCTGGATCCAGGCGGATGGTCCCATATTTCCCGTCAGGCCTGCATACATGGGGCCATCGTACTTGAATTTTCCTTCAGACAGCGCTTTGACTTCTGCTTTCATTTTTACCGGAGGCCCCTGGATCGGATCTGACTTTCCTCCGACCTCGGTTTCAATTTCTCCTCCCACCCCGGCTTTGTGAGCCAAAGCCACGACATCAGGATCGACGATATACAATATCAGGGCCTTGTCCAGTTTCTGATCAAGGAAGGTCTGCAGGATCTCCGTCGAGTCACCGGCTGTTCCGCCACCGGTATTGTCGGCATGATCGGCAAGGATGATCGGGTATTTGCCGATCTCTTCTCCCTGTTGGATTGCTTCATTTACAGTAAACGGCAGCTTGTACCAGCGACGACGACGTTCCCAGATCCAGGAGCTGAATTCATCGGCGGTTTTGTCTGCGAGTTCCTGGTCGTTGTCTGCAACGATAATCAGGGAAGGGCCGACATCGGGGACGTCCGCCCAGGGGAAACCGGTCGAGACAGTCACCCCCAGAATTCCGGGGCGCGTTTCGATTTCATGTGCATAATCCATGACTTCTTTCATGGGCATGTGGGCGGTCACCTGGCAGGCAGTGCTCCAGAACAGGGGGATCTGGCGGAGTGTCATTACCGGTTTCACTTCCCCCTTGATGATCTTCACGATAAGTTCAGCGGCTTCCTGTCCTCGTTCATTCATATCGATATGTGGATAGGTGTCGTAGCCTAAAATTGCTGTTGCCTGTTCCACACGGAGTTCAGAGTGATTGCCGTGCATATCAGGAGTGACCAGAATCGGTCGGTCCGGGCCGATGTATTCCCGGACCTGGGAGATGAAATGCCCGTCGCCATCTTCAATGCCATCGATGACCATCGCACCATGCAGATCGAGCAGCACGCCATCGACAGGACCGTTTTGCTCTTCCTCTGCTTTCAGCCGATCCAGAAATTCAGCCAGTAGATCGTCGTATGTTTTCCGCTCAATCAGACCACTGGGAAATGCAAAGGTCCAGAGCAGGGGAATGATTTCGAAGCCTTGCTTTTTTGCACCATCAATAAATCCGCCAATACAGACGTTTGCGCCGGGGAATGTTTCCATGATTTCCTGGCCGCGAAATAATCCCCGGTCATTGATGAAATCGTTTAGAGTCGTCGGCAGGGAGGAATACGTACTGGTTTCATGCAATACGCCACCGGTGGCAATTCTCATGGTTGCTACTCCTGGAAAGTCAGATCATGGATGAGCACAGCACCCGTTAAGATAAAAAAACATGAGTGGAATAGAAAGCGTCACCTGCCCACTAAAATTCGGCTTCTCAGAAAGTCTGCGATCCGCTAATAAGAGGGGGCAGTAATGTCAATTTACCCTGAATCACAGATTCCCTCTCGAGAATACATGATGAAAATAGCAATATCCGGCTGCGGCATCGCGGGAACGGCTGCGGGATTTCTGCTCGCACAGCAGGGGCATGCGGTCACAATCTTTGAGCAGGCAGAAAAATGCAGGCCGGTCGGAGCAGGGATTCTGATTCAGCCCATTGGTCAGAGAGTGTTAAAAGAACTGGGAGTTTATGATCAGATTGAACAGCAGTCTGCCCACCTGAATTATATTGAAGCCATCAAGCATACAGGCAGTCGACTGGTTTTTCTGGAGTATCAACGGCTGCATCGTCAGCTGTTCGGCCTGGGAGTTCATCGCGGACTGCTGTTCAGCACACTGCTGGAATTAAGTAGAAAAGTGGGTGTCGAAATCCGGGAGAATTCACGAATCACCGGTTACAGACACATCGCTGGTGGCGTGGTCCTCGAATTAGATACCCAAGAGCAAAGTGAACTCTTTGACTGCATTCTGGCAACAGATGGTGCCCGCTCACCGTTGCGCAAAGCCTCTGGGATTCGTCATCACGCTGTTGATTATGAATATGGTGCACTCTGGAAAACGGGTTCCTGTACTGCAGTGACTGATCGGTTGTTACAAACAGTGGAAGGAACAAAGAAACTGGCGGGGCTTCTTCCTATCGGGAATCAGCAGTGCAGTTTCTTCTGGGGTTTGACGGCGGATCAGTTTGCACGATATCAGGAACAGGGGATTGAAACATGGAAAGAGGATGTCAGGCAGCTCTGTCCCCAGGCGGAAGAAATGCTCACACAGATTAATCGCTTTGAAGAGCTGACGTTTACCACCTATCGCGATGTTTCCATGAAATCCTGCTGGGCGGATCGGATTATTTTTCTTGGTGATGCGGCTCACCCTACCAGCCCGCATCTGGGGCAGGGGGCCAATCTGGCTCTCGAGGATGTCTGGGAGTTTGCGGAGTGCCTGAAAACGAGTTTGGAATTTGGACCAGCTTGCCGTCGGTTTGCAGCGAAGCGACAAAGTAAAATTCAATACTATCAGCGCGTCACGCGCTGGCTGACACCTTTTTTTCAATCGGATGGCTGGCTGAAAGGCTGGGGCCGTGATTTGTTTCTGCCCCTGATGTGTCAGACACCCGTGCTCAGAGAACAGATGTTAAAAACATTATGCGGCTTCAAATCGGGCTGGATCAGCAGCAGGATTGATGCTCCTTGAATCAGACAGGAGTGGTTGATTAGCGTGGCCCGCGTTTGAGAAAAATATGGATGACAAATCCTAAGGCCAGGCCCATGGAGACCATGATCCAGAAAGGCCAGGGAGTTTGATACTGTTCGTATCCATGCTGGAAGTTCGAACCGAAGATGGCACTCAACGTGGCGATGGGGAAGAAATAGGCAATCAGCAGATTCAGGCGATGCGATGACATTTCGATACGGGCAGAAACTCGGGCCTGTTCTTCAGCCTGTCTGGCGACCACATAATCCAAGGCATTTTTGGCATCTTCAATCAACAGCTCTGCAGCTCGCTCCAGTCGATAAGCGCTGTCACGAAAATCAATGATCAGTTTATCCTTCGGTATGGCTTCCCGCGCATTCTGCAGGGCCTGGGTCATGTGGCAGAGCGCGCGATAAACAGGGCCCAGATGATTGAGCACTTCCAGGTAGTCCAGAGAACTCGCTGCCTCGTCTACTTTATCGTCAAACTCTTCCAGCAACTGTTGAAATTCATCCAGATGCTGGTTGAGTGCATCCGGGCTTCCCTTGAATTCGGAAGCATGCCAGGTGCCATCTGGTTCGCGCCAGAAAAAGCGACCTTTGCGGTTCATTTCATCCGGGTTCGGAGGTGCATGCAAAATGATGAGTGCGTGACCTTCCGCGATCATGGTGCGCTGGCGTCCGACCTGCTTGCCCAGGCGATCTCTGAATTCGGTGGGCACATTCCAGGTCGCAGGCAAAAGTGAAGATTCAGGCATCTTTACGGTCCAGTCTCTTTTTCAGGGAAATGAGAATTGCAATTCAGGTGTTTTTATTAGTAGTATGCCTGTAATTCCGGGCCGTGTGAATTGGTAGCTGGTAAGTTTCGTCGATTCTTCAAGACATGCAGGTCTTGTTCGAGATTTAAAGGGAGAACTGTGAACGTATTGCCCACATGCTTGTCTGATCTGAAAATTCCCGGTTTGCTGTGTCCCTTGATTCTCATATTCGGCTGTAATTCCACGCCTCCGCCTCCCCAGATGAAACCTCCGGCTGTGACGGTTGCGGAACCCATCCAGAAGACCGTGATCTTTAACCAGGACTTCACGGGATCCCTGGCATCAATCGCATCGGTTGACATTCGGGCGCGGGCCGATGGCATTCTGGAAAAAGTCCTGTTCAAACCTTCCGAGGAAGTCAAGCAGGGGCAGTTACTGTTTGAGATCCAGCGCAATCAATATCAGGCTACACTGGATAAGGCCCAGGCGGCGCTGGAAGCAGCAAATGCTCAATTAATCGATGCAAATGCAACTCTGGAACGTAACCTGATTCTCTTGAAAAAACAGGCCGTCACGCCCCAGGATGTGGATGATGCGCGAGCAGATCAGGAGCGGGCCCAGGCGGCAGTTGATGGTGCCAAAGCAGATATCGATCAGGCAAAAATCAATCTGGGCTATACACGCATCAGTGCACCGATTGCCGGCTCTGTCAGTCGTAACCTGGTTGATGCCGGCAACCTGGTCGGCTCTGGAGAGAATACTCTGCTGACAACAATCGTGGCCATGGATCCGATTTATGTATATTTTGATGTGAGCGAACGAATTCTACTGAATGCGTTAAAAAACGGTAGAGACCCTGGCGGGCCTAATCCCATCAAGGTATTTGTCGGATTGACCAACGAAGATGGTTACCCGCATGAAGGGACGGTGGATTTCTGGGATAACAAGGTGGATCCCGGAACAGGAACGATTCAGTTGCGGGCCGTCATACCTAACCCTGAAGTTTCGGGGCCTGTAGTACAGGATTCAGATCAATCGAAACCCGCCGGGCAACAGAATAAAACAGCAGCACCAGACAGTAAAAATGAAAAGGACAAGAATCTTCGCAGGCTGCTGTATCCCGGTGTCTATGTGCGAGTTCGTGTGCCCGGTAATCCCATCCCGGGAGCAGTGCTGGTGCATGACGTGGCGATCGGCACAGACCTGGCAGGTAAATATCTGTTAGTCGTCGGTGAGAAAAATATGGTGGAGAAACGGCCCGTTGAAATTGGACAGATGGAGGATAACATGCGGGTGATTCTGAAGGGAATCAAGCCGGGTGAGAAGTATATCTATGAAGGACTGCAACGTGCACGTCCCGGTCGTCCCGTTACGATAACCAATAAACCTGATGCTTCTGGATCAGCGAAACAGACGCAAGTTAATACAGACGCAAAAGTCGGCGATCCTCAGCCTGACCCGAAATCCAGCTCCAAATAAAGAATTTACAGTAGACGAAGCTTCTTTTATCTGGGTTGTGTTTCTGATCTCTAAAAAATAACGAAACGGACGACGATGTTTTCCCGGTTTTTTATCTACCATCCGATTTTTGCCAGCGTAGTTTCGATTGTCATTGCCATCGTCGGGGCTATTGCATTGCCTCTGCTGCCGGTGGAATTATTTCCTGACATTACACCTCCTACCGTTGCGGTCACTGCCTCCTATCCCGGAGCAGATGCACAGGTCGTGGCTGATACTGTTGCCACTCCTATCGAAGAGCAGGTCAACGGTGTGGAAAACATGCTGTATATGTCTTCCAGCAGTACCAGCGCGGGGAATATGACTTTAACAGTGACGTTCGATGTGGGAACCGATCTGGATATGGCCAACGTACTGGTACAGAACCGGGTCGCGATTGCGAACCCTTCTCTGCCTGAAGAAGTGAAGCGGGAAGGGGTGACGACACAGAAAAAATCGACAAACATGACGCTGGTGGTGGCGCTCAACTCGCCGAATGAGACTTTTGACGGACTCTACCTGAGCAATTACGCTACGATTAATATCAATGACGAATTATCACGAATCAGCGGTGTCAGTGATGTAACAATTGTGAACGCGCTGGATTTTGGTATGCGGATCTGGCTGGACCCGAACCAGTTGGATACGCGTAACATTACCACTTCTGATGTAGTGGATGCATTGCGTCAACAGAATGTCCAGGTTGCCGCTGGTCAGATTGGACAGGAGCCGAGTCCAAAAGATCAGGATTTTCAGTTAACCGTGACTACTTTGGGGCGACTGGCCAGCCCGGAAGAATTCGCAGACATCATTGTTAAAACTGGACAGGAAGGCCAGATCACGCGCATCAAAGATATTGGTCGGGTGGAACTGGGAGCACAGAGTTATTCCGGGTATTCACAGCTGGATGGAAAACCAGCGGCGTTGATTGCCATCTATCAGCTGCCTGGAGCCAATGCACTGAATGTGGCTGAACAATCGAGAAAAGTACTGGAGAGGCTCTCGAAGGACTTTCCCAAAGACCTGACCTATTCCGTTCCTTATGACTCGACCGAATTTGTAACGGCGTCGATTGATGAAGTCGTCAAAACACTCGTAATTGCCTTAGTGCTGGTGTTTATTGTGATCTTCGTCTTTCTGCAGGATTTCAGAGCCACATTGATCCCCGCGGTCACGATTCCAGTCTCACTGCTGGGCACAATGGCAGTGATGCTGGCGATGGGATATACGATTAATACGCTCTCGCTGTTTGGAATTGTGCTGGTCATCGGCATCGTAGTAGACGATGCTATCGTCGTGGTAGAAAACGTGACACGTATCCTGGATACCGAAAAGTGTTCACCTAAAAAAGCCACTGAAATTGCGATGATGGAAATTACCGGGCCGGTGGTCGCCACGACGCTGGTGCTGCTGGCGGTATTCGTTCCTACAATGGTGCTGCCCGGGATTACCGGTCGCCTGTATCGTCAGTTCGCTCTCACGATTTCGATCGCGACACTGTTCTCTTCCATTTGCGCATTGACGTTGAGCCCTGCGATGTGTGGTTTCATGTTGCGTGAAACGAAGGAACGTCGAGGATTCTTCTTCCGCGGATTTAACTGGTGCTTTGATCGTTCCCAGAATCTCTATATGAAGCTGGTCAAGTCGTTCGTCCGTCACGCATTGATCATGATCATTCCACTGGTCGCCATATTTGCTGCGACTGGGGTCGGTTTTGTATCCGTTCCAGGGGGCTTCCTGCCTGATGAGGACCAGGGATATATTTTTATCAATACGCAATTGCCTGACGGTGCCTCTTTGAGTCGAACCCGCGAAGTGCAAAACCGGATCAATAAGATTTCCGCCGAGCTGCCTTCCGCGTCCCATGTGATTACGATGGGGGGCTTTTCGATTCTGAACAACTCGAATGCGTCCAATTATTCTACGACGATTATTGCTTTGGAAAACTGGGATAAACGACAGGCTCCCGACTTGCATGTATTTGCTCTGGTCAAAAAACTGCATGTCGAACTGGCGCAGATTCAGGAATCCATTTCCTTTCCGTTTATTCCTCCTGCCATTCAGGGACTGGGGAATGCTGGCGGCTTCCAGATTCAGATTTTGGATCGGAGTTCTGCCGGGATGGATGTTCTGCAGATGGCGGTGACCGATTTGATGGACCGTGGTAACGCGGATCCGGTCGTCACTGGATTGAATACTAATTTCAGCGCTACTGTCCCTCAGATTTACCTGGATATCGATCGTGAAAAAGCCATCAAGATGGGCATCCCCCTCGATTCGATCTTTGATACGCTGCAGGCGGAACTGGGCTCGACGTATGTGAATGATTTTAACCTTTTCAATCGTGTGTTTCAGGTCATGGTGCAGGCTGACCAGCAGTATCGCAGTAAAGTTGAAGACATTACCCGCTTAAAAGTGAGGGATATCAGAGGCACAATGGTACCTTTGAATACTCTGGTGGAAGTCAATAATTCGGCAGGTCCGCAGGAGGTGGACCATTATAATCTCTATCCTACCGCTTCCATCACCGGTAACCCGACAGCCGGTCACAGTTCAGGGCAGGCAATTACCCGGATGGAGCAACTCTCGGATGAAGTATTGCCTGAGGGGTTCGACTATGACTGGACGGGGATTGCCTACCAGCAGATTGAAGCCGGTAACATGGCACCGTTCATTTTCGCGATGGCTTTGATATTCGTGTATCTGTTTTTGTGTGCCCAGTATGAAAGCTGGACGATACCGCTCTCGGTGATTCTGTCCGTCCCACTGGGTATTTTTGGAGCGATCTTTGCCACGATGTTGCGGGGGCTGGATAATAATATCTATACCCAGGTGGGCTTTGTGTTATTGATTGCGCTGGCAAGTAAAAATGCGATTCTGATTGTGGAGTTTGCCAAACTGCAGCGCGAGGCGGGAAAATCCATTCCCGATGCAGCAATTGAAGCCTGTCACCTGCGTTTTCGGCCGATTCTGATGACCGCGTTCAGTGCGATTTTAGGCGCGATTCCACTGGCGATTGCCTCGGGAGCCGGTGCCGCCAGTCGCCAGGCACTGGGGACTGCTGTCGTCGCCGGTTTGACGGCGGCTACGCTGTTTGGTGTGTTCATGGTGCCTGTCATGTATGTGATCATTCAGAGAATGAGTGAATGGTTCATGGGAACGAAACCTGCTGCTGCTGAAGAGGGGACCGCAGATATCACCCCTGCAGGTTGAGTAGACTGATGCCGGTTAACTGAAACTCCGCTGGCGACCTGCCTCGTACAGCAAAATGCTGGCAGAGACAGCAACATTCAGGGATTCGGTCCGTCCCTGTTGCGGAATGCGCACCAGGTTAGTGCATTCCGCCTGCAACTCCGGGCTGATGCCGGTTCCTTCGTTGCCTACGATCACTGCCGTCGGTTGCTGAAAATTATATTCGGTCAGCATCTCGGAAGCCTGCATGGCGGTTCCTACGATATTGATCCCGTTTTTCTTCCAGTCACGACAGAGAGAAATCAGGTCGGGGACCTGGATGAGTGGAATATGGTTCACGGCACCCGCTGAGGTGCGGCAGACCAGGCTGGTGACTTCACATTGCTCATGGCTCCCTGCGACGATGGCATCAGCGCCCATGATCTCAGCCGAACGAATGATTGCTCCGAAATTGAACGGATCCTGAATCCGGTCCAGGATCAGATAGAAGGGAGAAGCAGTTTTCTGTTGATTGAAAAAATCAATCGAAGTATAAGGAAACGGTGCCATTTTCGCGATCATCCCCTGGTGATCACTGGCACGGCATTTTTGAGTGAGTTCTTTTTCATTCGTGATGAAAACCGGAACAGTGAAACAGGCAGCCTGTTGTTCAAGCTCTTCGATTTCCTGTGTCGATAATTGATCAGACAGGTGCAGTTCATACACAGGCCAGAAGCCGGCTGAGAGGGTTTCTCTGACAGCGTTTCTCCCCCAGATCCAGCACTTCTGATGATTTCCCAGCAGTGGCTTGTTTTTCTTTAACTTAGAAGGCTTTCCTGCCATAGGAATTCTTTTTCAATTTGTTTATTCTATGAATCACCGTGAACCTGATTGTCCTGGCGTGAGTTGCCGATAGAGTCAATTTAGTATTGAATGGAATATTTTAAAATGACGATGGCCTATCCAATTCCAATGAAAGTTTGAAAACTCTCGCTATAGACAGCTGACATTCCCGATCATTTATTACTGATATCTGACATAGAGGCGGTTATTTTGTCCGGAAATCCTATCATCTATAAATCATACGAATGGGAACGATTAAGAATCGCATCCCACTTTAATGCCAGCCTGATGGATCATCTGCGTCCTTATGTCAAACCGGGCATCACCACGGACGAGATTAATACGATCGTGCATGAATACACGATATCACATGGTCACACTCCGGCAACACTGGGATATATGGGCTTCCCGAAGAGTTGCTGCATCAGCATTAATGAAGTCGTCTGCCATGGGATTCCCGATGAGACCGTTCTGAAAGAAGGGGACATCGTCAATGTCGACATCACCAGCATCGTTGATGGCTGGTACGGTGATCAGTCCGAAACCTTTCTGGTCGGCGAGGTTTCTGAAGAAGCCCGTAAACTCGTGCAGGTTACCTTTGATTCTCTCTTTCTGGCCATTCGAACGATTCGACCCGAATCCAGCGTGATTGAAATCGGTGAAGCCATCTACAATTATGCCACCGAACTGGGGTATGGAGTGGTCCGCCAGTACCAGGGGCATGGGATTGGACGTGAGTTCCATACCGATCCGGGAATTCCTCATTATCCGGTCACAGGATCCGAACGTGACCTGTTATTGCCCGGGATGTGTTTTACCATTGAACCGATGCTGAATGCCGGCACGTGGAAAACAGTCGAAGATCGCAGTGATGGCTGGACGGTACGTACAAAAGACGGCAAACTTTCTGCCCAGTTCGAACATACGATTCTGATGACCGAGGATGGCCCGGAAATATTAACGCTGACAGAAAACGGTCCTCAATCAGGGCATCAGTTTTAAGCAGCCTCTGCTTCGACTTCAGGTGGATTCCTGACTCAACCTGCGCGGCATATTGTGATTAAGAAATTAATTCCCGATCTGATAATGGCTGGCTGCGCTCGCTTGCAACTAGGTAAAGCGGATGGGTATCGTAGATGTAACAGATTCTTTCTGAGGCACTTATGATTTCTCTGACCGCTCACTCCCTCCTGAAAAGCCAGAACCTGGAGCCATTATGATTCGTCCGATTTGCCTGTTCCTGTTTTTATTATTTCTGTTTACAAATTTCAGTCTGGCTGACGAACAGAAACTGGATTGGGTTCAGGTCACAGAAAAAGCAGGCTGGCAACCCCGTGATTCGCAGGGAGAACTGGTTTTCAAAGATCATCTCTGGATTTTTGGTGGCTGGTTCAATTCCTACGAGGCACCGCCTCGCGATGTCTGGAAATCAGCGGATGGAAAGAACTGGAAGCTGGTCACGGAACAGGCTCCGTGGTTTCACAGCGATCTGCCGATGACAGTTGTCTTCAAGGACAGAATGTGGCTGATGGGGGGCTGGTACAATGGTCGCCTGGAAGGACATTCCGCAGGCAACCAGGTCTGGTCTTCGGTTGATGGCAAGCAGTGGGATCTGGTGACACCGCATGCGGAATGGACGCCTCGCCTGGCTGCGGGACTGGTGGTGTTTAAAGACCGGCTGTGGTTACTGGGAGGAACAGAAAATTATTATTTTGGCGACAAGACGAGTCTGAAAAACGATGTGTGGAGTTCGGCAGACGGGAAGACGTGGAAGCAGGAAACAGCAAATGCCGGCTGGTCTCCCCGGGCCTATCATCAGGCGGCTGTCTTGAATGGCAAAATCTATGTATTTGGTGGCGGAAATTACACGCCGGAGTATCATGCAACGAATGACGTCTGGAGTTCGGAGGATGGTGTGCACTGGAAACAGGAAACGGCGGAGGCACCCTGGCATGAACGGCTCTGGTTTTCTACGGTCGTCTACCGTGATCGACTCTGGGTGATAGGAGGCTGGTCAAACAATCCGGCAGCCAACAAAAACGATGCCTGGTATTCGCAGGATGGGAAACATTGGAAGCAGTTAAAATCGGATCATGTCTGGAAAGCACGCCACGAACATTCGGCGTTTGTGTTTCAGGACAAAATCTGGCTGGCGGGAGGCCATGCACAGCCACTCAACAGTGAAGTCTGGACGCTTGATGTGCCTCCCGGCTGGTTCGACAAATCAAACCAGGCAGTTTCTCAGAACTCTGCTTTTCCCCAAACAGTTAAAAAACTCAAAGCGGCAGAGCCTGCGAAAATCGTCTGTTTTGGAGACAGTGTCACCGGTGTGTATTACCACACAGGCAGCCGACGCGCTTATACCGACATGCTGGGGATCGCTTTAGAAAAAACTTACCCAGATGCGAAGCTGGAAATGATTAATGCAGGAATCAGTGGTCACACGACCGTCAATGCGTTAGCGCGGATTGAACAGGATGTGTTAAAACATCAGCCAGACCTGGTCACTGTCATGTTTGGGTTGAATGACATGACACGCGTTCCCCTGGAACAATACCGGGAGAATCTCAAGTCGATCGTGAAACAATGCCGGGATGCCGGAGCGGAAGTGTTATTGTGTACGCCTAACTCTGTCATCTCCACTTCGGGGCGACCGGTTGAAAAACTGGAGCAATACTGCGATGTCGTGCGCGAAGTTTGTAAGGAAATGCAGGTCCCCTTGTGTGATCAATATCAACTCCTGAATGCGGTGCGAGACGAGGATGCATTAAGCTGGCGATTGATGATGAGCGATGAAATTCATCCGAATATGGCGGGCCACAAAAAAATAGCGGAACTGATGGCAGAGGCCATTACCGGAAAGACGGTTTCACTGAGCGATGTCGATCCGCCTGCGCAGGTTTTGCCCCACTTGAAATCACTCGTCGAAGCAAAAAAAACAGTTAAAGTGATCGCCATGCCACCGCTGGATCAACTGATTCAAACTGCCTTTCAAAAAGTTGCACCGGAAGTGAAGCTGGAAATAACCAACTGGCAGACGGCAGGAAAATCACGTCGCGAGATTGAAACCGATGCCAAAGCACTGGTGCGTCCGAGTAAACCGGACCTGGTACTGCTGGCCATTCCGCCAAATGCAAAAGCGGAAAACCAGGAAGAGTTGATTCACAGCCTGATGTGGACCATGAATTATTCCTTGAACTTTGGAGTGGGCGGCTGGGATTGCGTGGTGTTTCATCCTGATGTTTTCGAGGCCCGGCATTCCGATTCGGAAACGGATCGGATGACAAGGAAACTCGTGCGCGGGCAGGATCTGACTCTCGTTGAAAGAACAGACGGGCAGACCGCCTCTCCGGAAGCGATCGTAACAGAATGGTTAAAGTCGCAGCTCGATTGAATTGCCGCAGAGTCGCACAGTTTTAAATAATCCGATACTGGAAATCTGACATGCAGCAAATCTCCCTGGGTCCTTTGAACTATGAATTCGATCGCAGGCAGGAGCCTCGGATTGTAATCTCATCCGGCGAAACCATCCGGGTGGAATCAGAGGATGCCCTCTCCGGGCAGATTCGTAAAGCAGGCGATCGTCGTGATAAATCTCGGGTTCCTTTGAGTAATCCACTGACAGGGCCGATCTTCATCAATCAGGCAGAACCGGGGGATACCCTGGCGATCAAAATCGAAGCAATTGAGTCCCGGGATGACCAGTGTGCAACTTATACCGGTAACCCGAAACAGCTCTGCCAGTGGCTGGGAACCGATGTTCCGGATGGTGCCCATGTCTGTCCGATTCGAGAAGGATTCGTCTACTGGAGTGATGAGATCAAAATTCCTTATCAGCCGATGCTGGGCTGCATCGGTACGACTCCCGCTTATGGCATGCCCAGTACCATGCCTGCGGGACCGCATGGCGGCAATATGGATATCAGGGAAGTGACAGCCGGCAACACGCTGTATCTACCTGTGTTTGTTCCCGGTGCTCTGTTGTATCTGGGCGATGCGCATGCCGCAATGGGGCAGGGAGAACTCTCCGCCACCGGACTGGAGATGGCAGCGCAAACCACGCTGACCATTGAATTGATCAAGCAGAAAACCATTGCCGGCCCCCGGATTGAATCACCACAGGAACTCATTACCGTCTCCAGTGGAACGCCAATGGAACGGGCGACGGCAGAAGCATTTGCCCAATTGATTCTGTGGATGGAAGCGGACTATGGCTGGAACCGCTGGCGGGCTTATGACCTGTTGACGCATGTCGCGGAGATTTCAATGGGTTATTATGAAGGGGGCGGGTTAGCAGTCAAAGTTGCCAGAGAATACGTGGCACATCCTTCCTGAGATCGCCTCAGAATCAGACTTTTAGAAGTAAGACACTCCTGCAATACAATTTCAACCATCACAGGATGACCTGATGTTAATTGGATATGTCAGCGACGAAGATTATCGCGCGTTATATGATGTGGCTGTGGAATTTCAGTCGGAAGGTCAATTCATGACTACCCGCTCGACTGCCTCGGGCGCTGTCATCGCGGACCTGGCTCCAGGAGATTACGAAGTCATTCTGCAGCACCGGGAATATTGCGCTAAACGCGTACAGCTCAAAGTAGAAGAGGGGCAGATCCATCACTTTCGATTGCTCTCCACCAAACTGCTCGGATTTGCCTGGCCTCGATGCGTTCAGAGTGGCAATGCCTCTGAATTCCGGGTGCATTCTACTTCAGAGTATCAGCTGGAACTCTGGCGGTATGGCAAGGAGAAAGAGTACATCCGGCGGATCGGCACCTTTGATGATCACGCACCCCTGGCGAATTTACAGATCACACCCGATGGCGATTACACTCAGAATGGCGTGGACTGGAATCATGTTGGTTATCGCACCGTCACACAGAGGCAGGCCGTTACTGCGCCAGATCGATCCGGGTTGTATATGTTTCACCTCAGCAATCAATCCGGTCAGCAGTTTACGTTTCCCTGGGTCGTATCTCCCCAGACGCCCCGATCAAAAATCGCAATCCTTGCCAGCGATTTGACCTGGAACGCTTATAATAATTTTGGCGGACGCAGTAACTATCTGAATCCGGAAGGGCTCCCTCCCACGCCCGTTGTGAACAGTCGACAGGAATTACGAAGATATCTGAAACCTTCATTCGGCGCTTATTATGTTGAGGAATATCCGCCGTTATCGCTGGAACGGCCTCAGCCCTATCTACACATTGATCTGGAAGAACAGCTCCGCGATCCCATTTACAGTCGGATGGGGTGTGGCATGCTGCATTCCGAATGGCGGCTGCTGGGGTGGATGGAAGAGCAGGGGCTGGAATACGACTATTACAGCGAGACCCAGTTTCACGCTGATCGGCTTCCCTTGAATGAATACCAGGTTTTGATCCTCAGCTCACACCCGGAATACTGGTCAAAGCAGATGTACGAGCGATTAAAAACCTGGGTATTTGAATCGGGCGGACGATTGATTTATCTGGGAGGGAACGGGTTGAACTGTGAAGTGGAGTTTTTGGATGACGAACGCATTGTCTATCACAATACCGACTGCACAAGCTGGTGTGGTGTCGCCATGGATCCACCGATTCCGGAAAAAGATTCAAAGTATGAAAGTCGCTATCATGCACGGCAGGAGTCCGAAGCGAATCTGCTGGGCGTCGTGTTTTCCTTCGCCGGTATCATGACGGGGGCACCTTATCGCGTGATTGATGCGCAGCACTGGTGTTTTGAGGGAACCAATTTAAAAAATGATGATCTGTTCGGGACGGAGAGCCAGCACATGCGGATTCCCGGCGGGGCTTCAGGGCATGAAACCGACAAGCTTTCGCCCAGTTCTCCGGCGAATGTGCAGTTGCTGGCGCAAGGCACAAATCCTGATCAGGGAGGCGCTGACATGGTACATTATAAAACCTCTTCCGGGGGAGAGGTCTTTTCAGTTGGCTCGATCTGCTGGATCACTTCCATGCTGGTGGATGAGAATGTTTCCAAAATCACCCGCAACGTGATTGAACGATTTACCGGCTGAGTGGTCGTTCAGCTCAGGTGATAATATCCAGGATCGGATGGCCGTGATCGATTTCCAGTCGCTTGCGACCAGGGATATCCAGCCGATGCGGATCGAGCCCGAGCAGATGATACAACGTCGCATGAATGTCGGTGACATAGTGCGGGGACTCCACAGCGTGAAAGCCGAGTTCGTCAGTGGCACCATGCACGTAACCCTGTTTGATGCCGGCCCCGGCGAACCAGACCGTAAAGCCATGCGGATGATGGTCGCGACCACTGGGCATTTTGGTATTACCCCGTGATTCGACAGCCGGTGTGCGTCCGAATTCGGTGCAGAAAACGACCACGGTGTCTTCCCACATGCCTCGACGTTTGAGATCTTTCAAGAGTCCGGCGATCGGTTTGTCTACACGTTTACAGGAACGCGTGTGGTTTTCCTTGAGGTTCTGATGCGAATCCCATTCGCCGTATCCGCTTAAATAAACCTGTGTAAAACGGACGCCCCGTTCGGCCAGCCGACGGGCAGCCAGTAAGCGTCGGCCGTAAACAGAGGTCTCTGTTTCATCGATGCCATACAGTTGTTGTGTTTCCTGCGTTTCTTCTGTCAGTTCCAAAGCTTCAGGCACGGAGTTCTGCATGCGGAATGCCAGTTCGTAGGAATTGATACGGGCACGCAGTTTTTCATCGGTGGGATATTCCACAGATGCAAGTTGATTGAGTTCGTTGATGAACCGGTACTGGTTGGCCTGTTCCTGTTTCAGAATCGATTCCGGACGCGTGCCAAACGGCAGGGGGTTTTTCGGATCGAGAGAGAGTTCCACTCCCATGTATTTGGGCCCGAGGTAATCGGGATTGAAGTTTTCTTTCACGCGGGTGTCGGTATACGAACCGAGAAAAACATATTCGGGCAGATTCTGGTTGAGGCTGCCCAGTCCATAACTGAGCCAGGAACCGACGACCGGTTCTTTCTGATCCAGTTTGTGGCGACCATGGTGAATCTGAAATTCCGCTGCATGGTCGTTATCAGTTGTGTACATGGAGCGTACGAACGAAATATCATCGACGCAGGTTGCCAGGTGGGGCCACCAGTCGGTGATTTCGATACCGGCTTCCCCCTGTTTTCTGAATCCGACCTGCATCGGCATAATCTGGGAATGTTCGCGTTTTACCTGCACGACCGACCGGGCACGCTCCTGGTAGCGGGGGTCTGTGAAGGGATCGGGATAAATCGTATCCGAAAAGGTTTTGCCTGCGTATTTATTCAGTTCGGGTTTCGGATCAAACGTTTCCATCTGGCTGTATCCACCTGACAGGAAGACCCAGATGACTGATTTTGCTTTGGGAGTAAAATGTGGTCCGTCAGTCGGGGCCGAATTGGTTCCCGCTTGTGTTTCCTGGCTGAGCAGACTGCTTAATGCCATGCCCGTGGCGCCAAATCCCAGATCGGCCAGAAATGAACGACGCTGAATCTGCCTGCATTGTGGTGTCTTGGCATGTGCTGGTTGTTTCATAAAACCATTCCTGGTATCTGATATCGCGGATGGTGCTGTTAATTAACGGATCGTGACAAAGTCATTATGACTCAATAAAGCGTGCACCAGACTCTCTCGGGCACGGGCCGCTGGTAAGACTGCGGGTTGTGAATAATCACGTTTTTCGCCTGTTGGTTCTGCTGCCGTTGCCTGCGACGGAAACAGTGATTTCTGTCGTAACAGAAAAGCGGCTGCAACGGTCTGTTCCCGCTCACTGGCGGAACGGGATAAGATGAGTTTGAACGCGCGATTGATAAAATCCGTCTGCTGCAGATCCTCGGGGAGATCGGAGTCGGTTTGCGACCAGAGTCGCGCTGCGATCATCCGCCCTTTCTGTACGGCAAGCGTACTGTTGGTTAATGCCAGTGCCTGTTGAGGCATGACAGTGGTCGTACGTTGATAACAGTCTGTCGCACTGGCACCGTCAAACAGTTCCAGAAATTCCATTTTCGCTTCGCCATGATGGGAATAATACAGGCTGCGTCGGTTGGTGATCAGCCCCTGATCCTGTTCCAGTTCCTGGCCGTACATGGTGAGATCCAGATCACCGGCAAGATAAAAGATGCTGTCCCGGACGACTTCAGCTTCCATGCGGTTGGTTGGAAATTTCCAGAGTAATTGATTATCTCGATCCTGTTTTAGATCAGGATGTTCTGCCGGCAGACCTTTCGAGCTGCGCTGATAAGTTTCACTGGTGAGAATGAGACGGTGCAGATGTTTCATGCTCCAGTTCTGATCCATGAACTCTGCCGCCAGCCAGTTGATCAAGTCCGGATGAGTTGGTTCTGCTCCACTGCGTCCGAAGTTGTAGACCGATTTGACCAGGGGTTTTCCAAAGTGTCTCATCCAGATGTGATTCACGGCAACACGAGCCGTTAACGGATTTTCGCGGCTGGTAATCCAGCGCGCGAGGGCGGTCCGTTTGCCTGTACTCTGAGCGGGGAAAATCCGGCTTAACGCCGTGTATTCTGTGGAAGCGGAATCGACGGGTTTCTGTGCCGTCGTCAGCTGCGTCCGACTTTGAGTGACCTGGGTCTGAGCAGCCGTTATTTTCTTCGCTCGTTCCTGGTCTGATTCGGGGAGCATTTTTGCCTGCAACAAAGCGAGTTTGACTGATTTGTGATTCGACTGCGCCTGGATCAGCGTGGCCTGCCATTCCGCCTGGCAGGCTGCCTGTTCGAGGGATTCTGCATTGCCGGACTTCTCGATGTAACGTGCCGTCGCGGCGCGCACGCGTGATGTATATGCGGTGAGCTCTGCTTGAGCAGCCTGCTGTTTTAACTGGAGGTCCTCCAGTTTCGCTTGCGCCAGATTACGTTGCTGTTGGCCGGCTTTAACCTGCTGTTGCCATTTCTGTTCCGCTTCTGTCAGCGGGCTTTTCAGAATGACTTGTGACGAAGCGGTTCCCGTACTGAAACGGGTGAGCTGCCAGTGTGCGATTCCGGGGAGATCTTCTCCTGATTGATATACTGGAAATTCGAAATCGCAGTGTAGCAGTTCCTGTCCACTCTGGTTCTTAAAGCTGATTTGATCAAATTCCGCAATGGTTCCCTGGTGTGCATCGAGGAAAAGTCCTCGATTAGCCTGAAGTGCCGGGTTCCAGCCATTCAATGCAATCGGCGTCTGAGTGAGGATTGGGCTGGTTGAATCTGTTTCATAGATCGTCAACAGGGCAATGTCCTGATCCGGTTTAAGCTGAAGAGTAATATTAAATTCAAGCTGACCGGATTCATGCTGATAGGTTCCAACGGTCGTTGCATTCGTAGTACCCGGAACATAAGCGATGATTTTTCCTGCTTCAAAGGCGAAATACAGATTGGTTCTACCGCCGGTTAGATCGTTGGATAATTGAAAATTAACGTGAGCATCTTTTAGAATCTTCAGTTGAAGCTGGATCTGTATTTCGGAATCAAAGGCTTTCCAGTCCGTGATTTCATAGGAGAGTGCGCGGCGTCCCTGTTCCGCATTGAGCAGCAGGGTCTGCTGATTGCTCCTCGAAGAAGGTTGTCGCGCAGTCGCGCTTTCAACGGTTTCACGATTCACGGGCCTGGCAGCCAGAACATCTGCCAGCGCGGATTCGTGTTGTTTCAGTTCCTGTTCCAGTTGTGATTTCTGCTGTTTCCGATTTTTGAGTGCCGCCTGATAAGCGGCTTCACGTTTTTGCGTTTCTTCCTGAATCACGAAAGGTTTCAAGCCGGGATACCAGGCTCTGGGAGGGAGTTCGACCGGCTTGAAGTCCAGTTTGTCTCCTCCCAGAAAGGCGATGGCGGATGCTTCGATCGGCGGCTTGTCCTTGACCACATTCTGTTCCAGGCCACCGGTATAAAACTTTGCTTTGGCATCCAGGTGCCTGTCATAAATCCGAACCATCCCGGTGCGTACGGGACCATTGCGGACACTGAGTTTGTAGTCGGGAAAGATCCCCGGATCTGCTTCACCGGGCACGCGATCATGCCTGAGATCGACTGGTTCAAAGAATGAGCGGAAGGCAAAATATTCCTTTTGCGTGATCGGATCATACTTATGATCGTGGCATTCGCAGCAGTTCATGGTCAGGCCGAGGAAGGCTTTTCCGGTATGTTCCACATTGTCTTTGAGCCAGGTGTGATAATTCCAGCGGTAGAAATTGCGCACAATAAATCCGGTGGCAACCAGGTTCTCGCGATCATTCGGTGCAATTTCATCTGCCGCCAGCATTTCGAGGATCATGCGATCATAGCCTTTGTTCTCGTTGATCGACCGGATAATCCAGTCGCGCCAGCGCCAGATCAGGGAGTAGCTGTTGGTCATGTCTTTGGCGCCACGGCGACCGTACCAGTCACTGTACCGCCAGACATCCATCCAGTGGCGCCCCCAGCGTTCTCCGTATTGTGGTCGTGCGAGCAGGTCTTCGATCACCCGGTTCCAGGCATCCGGTCGTGTGTCACTGAGGTATGCATCCAGTTCAGCGGGAGTTGGGGGAAGACCGATCAGGTCGAGATAGACTCTCCGCAACAGGGTTGCCTGGTCTGCCTGCGATTGGGGCCGCACTTTATTCTCTTGCAGCCTTGCATTAATGAATGCATCAATCGGGTTTGCCGGTCTGGATTTCACTTCAGGGACAGCAGGACGAATGACGGGTTGAAACGCCCAGTGTTCTGCAGGATCTGCTTCCGGTTGATCGTTCGCTGGAAAAGTAGCACCCTGAGCGATCCAGTTTTTAATCAGTTGGATCTCATCCGATTTCAGTCGTCGTCCCTGTCCCTCGGGGGGCATCTGAAAATCGGCGTCCGGCGTGAGTACCTGGTACAGCAGGCTTTCCTCGGGTTTGCCCGCGACAACAGCAGGGCCAATCTCTCCCCCTTTCAGAATCAGCTTTCCGGCGTCCAGTCTGAGTGCGGATTCCTGATTTAGAGTGCCATGGCAGGCAAAACAGTGTGACTTCAGGAGCGGCTTGATCTGTGACTGGTAATCGATTTCAGTCGGCGTCGATTGTGCGTATAGCGGGGACTGAGAGATTGCCAGCAGGACCAGTGAGATTACTGTTGCTGAATAACGCATACATCGACTCCCCCTTCAGTATCGAACGATTTCATATCATTATCTACTTATGTTTAGGATAAATTCTCTTTCCTGTTGTCACAAGGTGGTTTATGCTAGATTGTTAAATATGCTAACAAAATAATGTAACCGCTCTGGTTCTGTCACTGGCGGTTAAATCTTGTCATGATAAGTTTAACGTCGCTGCATTCTCTGAAGGTACTGTTTCAAAGAAAGTCTGTTATGAAGTCGTTTTGTTCCGGATGTCATCTGTTTCTGTTGCTTTTTCTGTTGAGCCTGACAGGACCTGTTTTCTTTTCAAATGAAGCGTTTTCTGGTGAAAAGCAGGGGGCGTCTTCTCAACGTCAGATTCTCTGGGTGCAGCAGGCAGGGGGCAAGAAACACGACAAGATTCGTGGCATGACTGTCGACCAGGAGGGAAACTGTTATGTAACTGGTGAGTTCACAGAAACCGCGCAGTTTGGGGATCAGACAGTAACCAGCCAGGGGAATATGGATTTTGTGCTCGCCAAATACGATCCTGCGGGAAAGCTGCTCTGGGTTCAGACCGCGGGAGGCAAAGACATTGACCGGGGTTATGGGGTTGCCGTTGATCAGGCGGGAAACTCCTATGTTACGGGACACTTTCAAAGCCCGACGTTTCAGATTGGTGGTAAAACTCTCAAGAACCAGGGCGACTACGATTATTTCATCGCCAAGTTTGATTCGCAGGGAAAACTGCTCTGGGCAGAGAGTGCCGGAGGAACGGGCTATGATTACGGACACGGAATCGCAGTCACTCCCGAGGGAGACTGCTATGTGGCCGGTTCGTTTGCCGGTGATGTCACGTTTGGCACATCGCAAACGGGAAATAAAAAAGGCCGTTCGCTGTTTGTAGCCCGTTATGATGCGGATGGAATGCTGATCTGGAGCCAGATGGCTGGCAATGGTCGCAGTCAGAGTGGACATCAGATTGCCGTTGATACCAGCGGAAACTGTTATGTCTGTGGCTATGTTACGGGACTGCTGGAACTGGACGGTCAACAGGTGGGCACCGATACTCCGGTGCAGGATATTTTTCTGGCGAAACTGTCACCGGCGGGAAAGCTGATCTGGTCGGCGAATTCCGGCGGACAGGCAAATGGCTTGAGTACCGGCGTTGCCGTTGATCAACAGGGCAACTGTTATCTGACGGGGATGTATAAAAATAAAGCGACCTTTGGCAAAACGAGCATGACCAGTAAGGGGGGGCATGATATCTTTGTCGCGCGAATCAATGCAGATGGCTCTCCCGCCTGGGCTTATACCGGGGGAGGTGAGAAGACTGATTACGGGCTGGGTATCGCCGCCGATCAGGCAGGTAACTGTTATGTCACGGGAGAATTTTCTGATGACGTCCACTTTCTGGGAAAACAGTATCCGAACCTGGGAGGCCGTGATCTGTTTATTGCCCGTTTTGCTCCTGACGGAAAGCCTGACTGGCTGGAAATACTGGGTGGTGAGAAGAGTGATTTAAGTTATGCGATTGCGGTGGATAAAAATCAAAACTGCTTTGTCTCCGGAGCGTTCTCGCCAGCCACTCAATATCAGGGGCATACATTGAAAAGTCACGGCAGTAACGACATTTTTCTGATCAAGATGAGCCAGTAATATGATCTATCGAATCCTGTTGATCTTCAGCGTGTTCTTCTCGGCTTGCATTGCGAGTGAAGCACAAAATGCTGTCAAATCACCTGCAGTCAAACCAGATCGGCAAGCGGGATATCCCCTGGCGACGACCCGCCGGATGGCGATTAATGTGCTCCCGTTCCATCGGGAACTGGACGCCAGCAAGCTCCGGAAATGGCTGGAGATCAGCTCCCGCTGTACGCTGGCAGAATTCGAACTGTTTCTGTCTCCCCTGACCGCAGAAGAACAACAGCTGTTGAAAGCGATTGAAGACAAACCGGCGCCGATTGTGAATCGACTGCATTTTGAAAATCTGCGTGATGTCTTGAAGCAGAAAGCGCTGGTCTCGCTGCTGGTGGAAGAGGAAGTGAAAAAAGATGACTTATCGCATACGACGCCTGCAGTGGAAAATCAGCTGTATGGCGCGTTTGATGCTGTATTTGCCAGTGTCGGGCCGCCGAATGGATCTCCCCGCTATGGCGAGGTGGTCATTCATCTGAAAGACAGCGTACGCGAACACGGCTGGGCGACTCCTTTCAGTGGAATGCATTTCATGTATGCCATTCAGCATAAAGATGCGCGAAAAATGCAGGACATGCTGGCAGCCGGTAAGTCGCTGCCCGAATCTCCCTATGATCCTCTCCATCTGGGGTTTAATGACCGACTGCATTTTTCTCACTATGTGGTTACCGAAAGATACTGGAATCAGATGCTGGCCTTTCAGGCGATTCTCGTCTATCGAAATCTGGACGACTCACCCGCGAGTGACAAAGTCCGGCAGCGGTTCAGGGCTTTGCTGACAGAAGAAGATCCTCAAAAATTCTGGAACCTGTTTATTCCTCCCCGCGTGAAAAACGGAACTGCGGAACAGGAAGCAGAGAAGATTCCCTTTGGTTATCTGGAAGGGAAATTTGATGACCAGATTTCGATTGAGTTTTTCACGTCCATTCAGGTCCCCGCTTCGAAAATGGCTGAAGTCAGATCCTGGCCGGAAGCGCAGCCCTATTTGCATCTCATTCAGGCAAAACCTGCGGAACTCCCTTGATTCACAGGTTGCGTTAACTGAACAAAAGACATGTCAGCTCATTGGGGTGCCAGGCTTTCTTTTCAGCTTCGGAATCGGAACTGGTCAGGACATACTGATCACCTGCTGAAATCCGCAACGACTTATCCTTCAGCATTTGTGCCTGATTTTTTTGCAGGTCAATCTTCCGCAGGCACGTGCAGCGAGTGAAGCCTGGAATCGGGTATGCGCAGAACGGCGTTATGATCTGCTGTTTTGCCTTGGATTTCAGGAATTTTGAGGACTCAAACATCTTTCTGGCGAGGATCCTGAAAAAATGAAATCATTGGTGCATGATTTGCAAATGAGTGAAATGGAGGAAGTTGTAACTAAATAGATCAGGTTCCCACTGTTGTCATTTAATTATTTTTCGACTCAGTCAGGGAAGGTCTGAAATACTCCTTGCTCTTCATAGTGATTTCATTTTTATTTTTTACTTTTTGAGGGAGTACGTTCTTGATGCGTTATCGAGAAAAACAAAACCGGGGTTTTACCCTGATTGAGCTTCTGGTGGTGATCGCGATTATTGCGATCTTAATTGCACTATTATTACCAGCCGTTCAGCAGGCGAGAGAAGCGGCCCGTCGCAGCACCTGTAAGAATAATCTGAAGCAGATTGGTCTCGCATTACATAATTATCATGATGCCCATCGCGTTTTCCCTCCTGCAGCCGTTGCGCCGGGAAGCTGTTATTGTGAGCGAGTGCTGGATATGCCGTCCGGTTCGTCCCCGCTGTTGATGAACCATTCGTTTTATCAGCTGCTGCTCCCCTACATGGACCTGGCAAATCTCTATAACCAGTACGATTTCACGCAGTCGACTTCAAACCATGTTGCCCGCTCTGACGGAAGTTATTGTGGTTCCGTGGGACCGACTTTTGCCGGGTCGGGACAGCTGACGGTTGTCAGAAATAACTTTCCGATCTTCCTGTGTCCTTCTGATCCCAATCCCACGAAATATGGTGATTACCAGAAATCGAGCTATGGTCATGTAGGTTATACCACTGAATACAGCCTGGTCTCTTCGTATGGAAATAATACCAGTAGTCTCAAGGGGACCCTGGGATTCAACGGTTCTGCCAGAATCTCTGACATCAAAGATGGCACCAGTAATACGATGATGATCATGGAAGCCTCAATGCTGCTGACCAGTGCTTCGTATGGTCCCTTCTGGAATTCCTACCGTCATACGAATGTGTTACTGCCTGTTTCTTATGGGATCAATAAGAATCATCCGGGCTATGATAAGCCTTATGCCTGGGGAGCGGGGAGCCACCACGAAGGCGGCTGTCAAATGCTGATGGCCGACGGTGGGGTTCGCTTTTTAAGTGAAAACGTAGACCGCATTGCCGTCGTTCAAGCTCTGGTCTCGATCAAAGGTGGAGAAGTATTACCGGAGTTTTAAACCCGCTTCCTGATTTACAATCTGAACCTTTCCGTCGAACGCCCTGCGCAATGAACCGGGGGCGTTCGACGTTTGATTTTCACGCCGAAAGTTAATCCATGCCCTCGAATCCTTTTCAGTTACCTGTTGCTCCTCGATTTTTCTGCCTGCTGATGTTGCCATTGATTCTGACAGGCTGTTCCGGAAAAAGTAACGATCTACCCGATCTGGCAGAAGTGACCGGGCAGGTTACTTTGGATGGAAAACCGTTGCCGGACGCGATCATCGATTTTTATCCCCAGGGAGCCCAGCAGAAAAAACAGGCTCGCGCTTCCACTGCAGCCACTGATGAAGAGGGGAAGTACTCGCTGATGTACAACAATGATACGGCCGGCGCGATCCTCGGCGATCACATGGTTCGCATCAGCAAGCCAGACGGGGGCGCGGAAGTAGCCGGTCCTGAGATGCTGCCAAAAAGGTATAATGAGAATACGACTCTCAAAGCGACCGTGGCCAAAGATGGGCCGAATACGATTAACTTCGAGTTGACGAGTAAGTGAGCGATGAATCGGTACAGCCGGGAACAGATTGTCCGCAACTTGCGTGACGTCGGGGCGATGCTGAGTGTGACCTTCCCCCCTACCACTAATACGCGTCATCCAGGCAAAAACAAAGCATGTGGTCTGCTTTTCAAAAACTGATCCAAATGTTATGAAGGTTCTTAGCGTCCTTTTGACGAGGAGAACATTTGATGAACAAGCGAAGAAAACGTCACAACCCCGAGCAGATTGTCCGCAAGCTGCGTGATGCGGATGCGATGCTGAATGCCGGTAAAGACCTGGCTTCCGTGCTGCAGACCCTGGAGGTCAGTGAATCGACTTACTTGCGCTGGCGGAATCAGTACGGCGGCATGAAATCGGAAGAAGCCAAGCGTCTCAAACAACTGGAAGACGAGAACAAGCGACTGAAAGAACTGGTCGCCGATCTGTCTCTGGACAACAAGATGCTGAAATATATCTCGGAGGGAAACTGGTAAGCCCTTCCCGAAAACGAGCCGCCG
>PAJV01000041.1 GCA_002706765.1 Gimesia sp. | reverse complement strand
GGCAAGTCATTCAATAATGCGGTTCAGTCGCCGGTTCCTCTCAAAGAAAAGCATCTCGCGATGCCCATTGACTGACCGTGTATTTCGTGAGACGGTTACGTAGAAACGATCCCCGCGATTCAGATTCTGGGCGAGCTGATGGCGGAGTGGAACGTTTCCACCTGTCGCTGGCTGCTGGATCAGCCGGTCTCCAACAGCGGACGTTTGAAGACGATGCTGAGAGAGATCAGCGAGGAGCGCGGCTGGAACTGGGAGATCGAACTGGTGCCCGATCCCGTGCTGAGTCGAGCCGACCAGATCGTGGCTTCCGCTGACAGCCAGATTCTCAACCAGGCCGAACGCTGGTTCACCCTGGCACGCACGGCCATCGAGACGCGGGTGCCCGATGCCTGGATTGTGGATCTGTCGGGGGGAGAGGTTTTGACTGTCATGCAGGAACGCCCTGATCTGTAATGGGATCAGTTTTGTTGAGGGAGCGGTCTTGTGCGAAGCGATCTGAAATGCGCCCCGGTGGTACGTGAAGCCTGTTCAAACAAAGTGGAAAAATTCCCAGAATTATAGTTGACGCGATAATAGTTTACATATAAACAAATAGCGTGTGAGGCAGAACTAAGCCAGCGTATTGCAGGTTCTCAATCTGACAGCCAGGCTGGTAAGCCTCAGTGACAAAGAGTCGATCAGAGCAGACATGATCTGACTTAAGATCTGAAAAGATCTTTTTATTTTGACATATAGTTTACATGTAAACCAATATTTAAGATGAAGGGAGGTGTGGGAATTGAGAGGAGAGGGTCGTCTGGATTTTACTGGACGGCGTCGAAATCACGTGCGTATAAATAGACTGATCCAGCCGCTCGTTGAGTGAAGTTTTCAGCAAATGAAACTGAAAATGTCTCTATTCATCACTTTGTTTAATAGAAAAGAATCCCATGACTAATATTCTTCCCGATACTGATGGCGGACTGCTGACGGCAGAGAACTGTGCCCTTGTATTTATTGATCATCAGCCACAGATGGCGTTTGGTGTATCGAATCAGATTGATCGCCAGCTGCTGATGAATAATGTTTTGATGCTTGCCAAAGGGGCCAAAGAGTTTGATGTCCCTGTTATTTTGACAACGGTCGAAACCGAATCATTCAGCGGGGCGATGTGGCCTCAGTTGCTGGATATTTTTCCTGACCAGTCTCCAATTGAACGTACCGGAATGAATTCCTGGGACACGGAAGCTTTTCGTGAAGCCATCAAGGCGACGGGCAAAAAAAATATAATTCTCTCGGGTCTGTGGACAGAGGTCTGCATCACCTGGCCGACATTGAACATGATTGACGAAGGTTACAACATCTATGTTGTGGAAGATGCCTGTGGTGGCACTTCGCAGGCTGCTCACGATGCGGCCTTGTCACGCATGGTACAGGCCGGTGCCGTCCGCATGACGACGATTGCCACGGTGCTTGAATTTCAGCGTGACTGGGCCAACCGGGAGCATTACAACGCGTTAATGGATCTGTTTCGTGAGCATGGCGGAGCTTACGGGATTGGAATTGAGTACTGTTACACCATGGTTCATAAAGCACCAGCGGCCCGCAAGGTTACCTGATTGCGTCGCCTGTTGGCACTCGGTCCAGAAGTCGCTGGAGACACTGCTGTAAACGTCCAGCACAAGCCTGTTGAATTCAGTGGAGATGTGAGATGTCAGTCGTGCATGTTGCAGTCACACGTTATGTGCGTTCGGGGATGGAGGAGCAGTTTGATACGAAGCTGCTCTCCTTCATTCGCGAGTCGATGTCCTCGGAAGGGGTTCTGGGAGTACATATACTCCGGCCGGCTCCCCAGACGGGCAGTCGTGAATATGGAGTGCTGCGTACGTTTGAGAGTGAAGAAGCGGCTGAAAAATTTTATGCCTCGGAACTGTTTCACCGCTGGCTGGATGATGCAGAGCCGCTGGTTGAAGGTGAGCCCGTGCATCGCAGGCTTACCGGACTGGAGGCGTTCTTCCGGTCGGGCCGGGGTGCGATGCCGCCCCGCTGGAAGATGGCATGCCTGACTTTTCTGGGTGTCTTTCCAGCGGTTTTATTCTGGTCTACGGTGCTGCTGCCTGTGTTGGAGGGGCAGCACTGGCTGGTATTCTCCGTGGCAGTGAATGTCTGTGTTGTTGTTACGCTTACGTGGCTTGTGATGCCTTGCATTACAAGAATATTTCATCCCTGGCTGCAGACCGGGCACGCGGAGCGGATTTCTATTTCCAGGTGATTCCGGAAAACGCGCCTGTACCATGATCGGGCCGTTTCTTTTTATACGAAAGAGGACCAGCTATGTCTATTGATACGATTCTTTATAATGGTCGCATTACTACACAGGATCCCTCTCACCCCGAAGTGGCCGCTATCGCAGTTTCGGAGGGTCGGGTGGCAGCGATCGGAACCAGTGACGAGATCCGGGCGCTGGCGGAGCCATCCACCCGGCAGATTGATCTGGAGCATCGGCGTGTCATTCCCGGATTGAATGATTCGCATTTGCACGTGATTCGGGCTGGCCTGTTTTCGAATCTCGAATTGCGCTGGGATGGCGTACCCACGATTGCAGAGGCGATGAGTCAACTGAAAGATCAGGCTGCCCGAACCCCTCCTCCCCAGTGGGTGCGCGTGATTGGAGGCTGGAACGAATTTCAGTTTGCCGAAGGTCGCATGCCCACGTTTAAAGAGTTGAACGCAGCGGCTCCCGATACACCGGTGTTCCTGTTGCATCTGTATGACTCTGCGATGTTGAATAAGGCGGCCATCCATGCATTGGGCATGGATAAAAATACGCCGAACCCACCAGGGGGCGTCGTGGTGAAAGATCAGCGGGGTAACCCGACCGGATTGCTGATTGCTGAGCCGAATGCCTTGATTCTGTATTCCACAATCGCCAATGCTCCCAAGCTGTCGATGGAGGATCAGCTCAATTCCTCACGTCATTTTATGCGCGAGTTGAATCGGTTTGGCGTCACCAGTGTTGCGGACGCCGGTGGTGGGGGGCAGAATTATCCCGATGATTATGCTGTCGTCAATCAACTGGAACAAGCCGGCCATTTGACGCTCCGCATTGCCTACAGCCTGTTTGCCCAGAATTCGGGTGAAGAACTGAATGACTATACGCGCTGGCTCGATATGACAAAGCCGGGTGCCGGTTCGGATCTGCTGCGCGTGAATGGAGCCGGCGAGAATTTAGCCTGGAGCGCGGCCGACTTTGAAAATTTTCTGCAGCCACGACCCGATTTGAAACCGGTGATGGAATCAGAGCTTGAAGCGATTGTGATGAAACTTGCTGAAGCGAGGTGGCCATGGCGAATTCATGCGACCTACGATGAAACCATCGATCGATTTCTGAATGTCTTTGAACGTGTGCATCGCGCGCATCCGATTGATGATCTGCGGTGGTTCATCGATCACGCCGAGACAGTTTCCGATCGCAATCTGGAACGAATTCAGAAACTGGGCGGCGGCATTGCTATTCAACATCGCATGGCTTACCAGGGGGAATACTTCATTCGACGCTACGGTGTGGAAGAAGTCAAACGGCATCCTCCTGTCCGCCAGATGCTGAAGATGGGGATTCCCGTGGGAGCCGGGACGGACGGCACGCGGGTTGCCAGCTATCACCCATGGACCTGTCTGTGGTGGATGGTCACGGGGAAAACGGTCGGGGGAACAGTGCTGCATGAGCAGGAAGACTGCCTGTCCCGTTCAGAAGCGCTGCGTTTATATACGCAGGGGAGTGCCTGGTTCAGTAATGAAGACGACCGTAAAGGAACGTTATCAGTGGGTCAATTCGCAGACCTGGCAGTTCTGTCTGACGATTATTTTTCTGTAGAAGCAGATGCGATCCGCCAGATTGAAAGTGTACTGACGATGCTGGGAGGCAAAATTGTTTATGGTAAAAATAACTATGCGCCTTTGTCGCCGGAACTTCCCCCGGTCAGTCCTGACTGGTCACCCGTGGCATTTTATGGGGGATATAATAACAGCCAGCCAGCGCCCCCCATGCACGAGCACACCCCCATTATGGCCCCTGACGGTCGTGTGTGGACAACCAGTTGTGGCTGTGGAAATTGATCGATTTCGAAGCGTGCGCTGCACCTTTAATGAGACGCACGGCCATCAAGACGCGGGTGCTCGACGTCTGGGTTGTGGATCTGTCGGGGATGGCGTTGGTGGAAGGTCGGAGGCATGAACGAGGACTTAGAGCTTACTGGTAATACGGGACAATCGGGAGAAGTTTTTCCCTCAGTCAGTGCCAGGAGGCGGCGTGCGAGACTCAATATGCGGATCAACGGTTCCGGACACTTTTTTCGGGCAGATCATTGTCTGAGAGACAGGTAGAATCAGTACGATAGGGAAGTTTCTGCATTGGATGGGGGGATTTATTTCTCGGTTCCTGGCACCTTTGATGTTTAGCTTTGATGTTCAATATAAAAGTCCTGGAAACCAGTCACTCCGCAAAAGACCGCAACAGGCCACATTCGGGGCAGCGATAGGAAATGATCTTTCTTGTTCTGGATTCTTCAATTCTGACAGTCTTCGTTCTGTTTTTCGTCTTAAACCCGAAAAACGAGCCTCCAGCGGTTTCTGGATCGTCCGGATGCCACGTCGCTTGGAGCGCACACAGGAGTGTAGAATCTAGAATAAACCCTTTTTCCATCTGTTTTTCACAGTCAGGGCAGTGAGGTATCGTCTTCATTAAACGCTCCGATCAGTCGTTTTCAGAATTGCTGACTTAGGTTTAACGCACGGCAATCACTATAAGACCACCCTAATCTCAAATAAAACCAAAATACCCATTAGTGGAGACCTGCCTGGCACCAATGCTGTCGGTTGCAGGACCAGCTTGGTATTTTTGTGACCACGAATGGTACGAAATGACGCGAAAATGAATTAATTCGGTAGGCTGGCTCCGGACACCTGTGATGTTGCCAGCGTCGTTATTTTTCATTCTCTGCTGCTGCATCGAGCACACGAAAATACGCCACGCCCGTCTGTCCCGAAGCCAGTTCCCGGATGTGAACTTTCCACATTCCCGGCCGGTCGTTGCTGGCAATGTCGAGCTTGAGTGGCAGTTGTCCCTGTTCCGCTCCGTAATACCCGCTGAATTCGGCGACCCTGCCGGCGGGGTCGGTGATCTTTACTTCCAGTGGAATCACGGCGGGGACCGTCTTTGACATGGGATCAAGGATCGACACCAGTAACTCGATTGGTTTTCCGGCTGGTGTGCTTTCTTTTCCGGTGATTTGAACTGAAGAGATCGGAGTGGGGGTTACCAGGAACAGTCGCCCTTCGCAGGGGCCCAACTGCACGGGCCAGCTTAACTTGTTGTCTGTCTTCTGAGCTGAGATTTCACGGGTTGCCTGTAAATCATAAACGTGGCCACTGTCGCGTGAAACAGTGAGAGTGCCTTCCGCGGGCAGGCCATCTTCCATCACGAGGCCATGCTGCCCCACATACGTTCCAAATTCCCTGCGATCATTGACGACGAACACGTAATCACTTTTTCCAGCCGCGCGGGTTCTGGTCACGATCTCGGGAGTCGTACACTGAGCGTACCATTCATATCGACCTGCTAACGCGGATTTTAACTGCGCTGCATGCTGCAGGATCGTTTTCTGATCTTCCTGTGTCCGTTTGGAACGCACGAATTTTGGCAGCACGATGTCCGCTTTGATCGCCGGCGTCAGGTTGGGATCGCCAATGACGATGCCTCCCCGCTGCTGAAAGGCGAGCACCTGATCCACCACGGAGCGGGTCAACACATCGCAGTCAGCCAGCACCAGCAGCTTGTACTGATCCAGCCCTTTTTTGAGTAGCGTCTGTTCAAAAATCACTTCAGGCTGCAGCTGCGCATGTATGAGCGTCAGGTACGCTTCATCGTGGTAATACCCGTAACTCCCGCGTCCTGCGAATATTTGCGATGTGAAGCTGTCGAGGTAAGCGACATCAGCCTGTCGGTCGGGAACCTTTAACAGCGTCGGCCCCAGCGGTTTCAGGATATCCCGATGCAGGCGTTTGAATTCCGTCTGTAAATCGGGTTGCGTGTATTTGTAGGCATGGGTGCCATCGGTGGGCACCAGGGATGACCAGCCATGATACATCAGGCCTGTTACGGGGCGTGCAATTTTGTTCCAGAACGCGCTGCGTAAATGTGTGGGCGCGATAGAAATATACGCGGCATCGGGATCATGGTCGTCAAACGGGGAGGCGATAAATTCCTGACCTGTCTTCTTCGGGGCGCTGGAAGAGCGATACCAGAACAGCTGTGTCATTTTCATGACATCCTGTGGTTTACCTGAGGCGGCTGCCATCGCGAAGACTTCATCACAAAAATAGCCCACGCGTAATGCCGAAGGTTCGGTATAGGTCCACTGGCTGATCACATCCACCTCACCGCCTGAGCCGCCGATGCTGGGGGCGCGAATGGCGGGATCATAAAATGTCCAGATGCGATCTCGTCCGTCTGCCTTCAACCCCCGGTGCAAAGCGGTGTGTAACGGATTCCAGCCATCACCGACGGTCCAGAACCAGCGATAAAACTTCAGCAGCCGATCATCATCGGGCAGCACCCGGTCTTTGGGGAAATCGGGAATCGTATTCCAGCGCGGCCCGATTTTGTCAGTCACCTCTGCCGGGATCTCCTCCCCGGCAAATTTGCGATACTGTTCCTGATCGTACCGGGAAAAACTGACGTGTGTACTATCGCGGACTTCACTGTTGATGAGTGCTGCGACAAAAGCGGGATGATCGCCGTACATTTCTCCCACACTGCGTCCGTAATTTTCTGAAAATTCCTGCAGTCCCGGCAAGGCGGCGTTGCAATCGTGCCTTTGATAAGGCTGACCGTTCCGATCGACCCGGCTCAAGTCTTTACGATCTTTTAAAAAGTGACCTGCATAGAGAGATGCGGCGATATCAAAATCATTCGCCAGGGCGGAATCGAGCATGTCTTTGACGGAGTTGATCGTCACTGGTCCCTCTGTCGGCACCGGTTTGCCCGCCTCCCACACTTTTGAGGGTGAGGGCGAAAATCCCAGGCAATGATTGAAACCCAGCTCCTGCAGGCGTGGCAGTTCTTTTTCGAACTCATCAGGACTGCCAATCCCCCACATCAATACAGGCATGCGTCCCGGCACCCGACGCGGCACCAGTTTGAGTAACAGGCTCTCTTCGCGTGACATTGGGTAGTCGCCTTCCACGCGGACCTGTCCCTGGAGCACATAATCATCGGGCCGCAGCGTGGTATCAAAGGAAACCTGTTCTGTATATTCTTCCTCAGCGGGTAGTGTCGGCAGGTCAATCTCGCGGTCAATCCAGCCCGGGCCGAGCAGACGCAGTTTCGCGCCGCTCAACGGCTTTTGCTGCTGGTTGCGAACGGTGACTTTGATTTCGGATGACGGTTCATACCGCCGCCAGACTCTCCGGTCCACGGTCAGCGAAATGGTCAGGGGACTGAATTCGAGTGCGCCGGAACTGATGCGCACCTCATCCAGGTAACCGGGAAAACCGCCGTAGTTACTGCCGATCCGATCTCCGATACTCAAGGGAAGATTACCGGCTGCGATACCAAGTCGGCCCGGTCGGGTGACATTGCCCACGGAGGACCCATTTTGATAAAAGCGAACCGTTCCCGCCCCGTCATAGCTGAATGCCAGGTGCTGCCAGACGTCCTGTTCAAAGGTGAGAAAATCGGTGATAAAGGTTTCTGTGTCTTCGCCAAATCCCAGTACGACATTCATCCGCCGCCGACCGGCAGGATCTGGTGGACTCAATAACCACTGGTAGTCATTCTTTGAGGCATATTTCTTATCGATCAGATAAGCCAGGCTCGCCTCGCGGAGCTGCGGCTTGGGTTTAATCCACATTTCTACGGTGAAGGCCCCTGTTGGACTCAGCTCCGGATGGTCTGCCACCATAAAAGCATGATGTTTGTCATCAATGGGGAAGCCTGGGAATGACTCGATGCCTCCCCCAAATTTTCCCGCGGTCGCCGGCACTGCGCCATCCAGTCTTCCGGAAAGGCCAAGTCGACCGGAGTCAGCCGTTTCGGCTCCCTTGTCGAACTGCCAGTGACCAATGACCGTCGGCCCGTTCGAATCGCTGCCAGAGTACTCAGCCTGCCAGTTTTGGGTGATGGCCTCAGCTGAGAGGACATCATTTCCTGAAAGCTGAGCAGCAGAAACGATCATCAGCAGAACAATGATACAGGGCCGATTCATGGTGGAAATCCTGAGGTATTTTAATTGTCATATCGAGAACGAGTGAAAAAACTCGATTCAAAGAACACCGCGATGTTTGATCTTAGAAACTCCCCCACCGGCTTAGAAGGGACACCCCTCGCCAGGATTGCAGTTTCAAGCGGTTTTGAGAACTTAACGGCGTCGTCCCTGCTGCGCCTATTATTATTTGAGAGCTGACAATCACGGAAACAGGTGAAGCACAGGGGGGGGCATCGCTAACCGGGCACCGTGCGATTCTGGTACTAGCGGGTGACCAACCTGGTATTTCTGCTACCACGAAAGGGTACGCAGACAGCATTAAAAGGGTCACGACTTTTATGTTAGCCGTGGTCTGCCGCGGGGGCGGGTGGTGCTTTCCAGGGAGAGCCGCGCGGCCGTGTTGCTGATCCATTTATCGCCGCCGAACGGTGTGCCTCGCACGATGCTTTTTCGCACGGCTTGCAGTTCGGCATCGGTCTGAGGTTTATTCACGAGGGCCCGCCAGTTGCGTGGTAAGGCAGGTTTCTTCGGTGTGGCGAGCCAGGCCGGCGTGTGCTGTTTCTGCAACCGGGCCCAGGCAGAGCCGTACTCCCATTCTTCGGCTTTGTTGACCAGATCGGCTCGCAGTGGATTGCGTTCGACGTAGCGCATGACCGTCAGCAGATGTTCGTCCGTCTGGACTGGAAACGATTTGAAGCGTCCCTGGTAGAGGTGGCCGCTGCCGCCGGTTTCGTAGTGGGAATGCCAGCGCATGGTGTGGGTGACCGTGAGGCGCTGGAAGAATTCGGTCAACTGCGTATCCGTGGTGGGGCGTACGACAAAGTGCCAGTGGTTGGGCATGACGGACATGGCAAAAATCGGCAGGGGATTTTTCTGCCACGTCTCTTCCACAACCTGCATGAACGCGGCATAGTCGTCGGGTTTCTCAAACAGAGTCAGCCGCGCAACAGACCGGTTGAGCACATGAAACACTTCCCCGGCAGGACAAATTCGTTTGGATCTAGGCATAAGTGTATCCTATCAGAAACTGGTGTGGAAAAAAAGAGTCCTGACCCCTTATTGACCAAATCATGATTTATTCTTTTTTCGTCTTCTTCGCCGAGCACGCTGTACTACGTTGACTGGTCGGTTGTCTAATTCATTCATAGTTTGAATAGTTGATGAAAAACCTAATCGTAGAAGACGTTCGAATAAATCAAGGCCTGCAGTTCTATGATTATCACTCCTACGTTGTAGAGTTATGGCGATATTCGTTAATACAGAATCAGATAGGTCAATATTTCGAGGAGTTTCGGCATCAGAATTCAACTCGAAAAGATCCAGAAGTATATTCGCTAGTTTTAATACTAATTCCGGTTCTGATTCTGTAAACAATTCCAACTGTTCGACAAAATGATATAGATTTATATTTTGAATTACTTCTGGATAATTGGCTATAGCAATAAGAATTCTTTTTGAGTACTTATTTGGAATGAATTGATCTGATAAAAACACGCCACTAAGAGCTTGATTAATTTCTTGGCACTTTCGTTTTGCTAGTTTCTCAAATAACTCCGTGGCTTTATGTTGAAAACGGCCCTCTTTCCAGAGTTCAGCCACTGTATAAGCAACGCCTTTTAGAAACCTGTTGTTAGCTGCCACATTTAAAGAAACAGTAAATTCAATAAATTTATCAACTGATAAGAATTTGTCTTCCACTAGGTAGCTAGCTCCAAAAAGCTCACCTTTAGCCTGTATTCCCATTGACCAATTACTCGCAGCAATCTGATCGCTGAAAGTTGCAAACGCTTCTTCACCTATAAAATTCCTTAGGTAGCCCAGAAGATGAACCCCTTGAACTGAATCGCGTACTCTCGTTTTTTTTTCGAATAATTTTTCTATGAACCTTAGTGCTTTAGTCGATTCGCAATACTTCAACATGCGTAATTCACGACAAAACACCTGCCACGTTTTCTGTTTTTCTGGTCGTTCCAGATGTTTGTTAAGTTCAGAAAGCCAGTCTTCCGTCGAGGGTGGTTTCTTTCTAATCAAACCAAAAGCAATTGCAGACATGATTGCATATGTTCCGTGAGGGATTTGAATCAATCCTCGTTGATCAAATAAAATACTGCGTTCTTCGTCTTCTTTTGATTCATCAAATTCCTGTTCATCCAAATTATTTTCGATGGGAAAATTCCAGTTTTTCAGCCATGATTTTAATAAATCACAAATTTCATCAGGTAATCCATCCAGTTGATCTCCTCTTCGCGCACAAGCACTGGCAACGGTATCCTGGAAATGCTGAGAATTGAAACCAAAATTTACAAGATCGTGAATTAAGTCGAAAAGTCTCTCAGTTGGGTAATCGCTCTTACTAATTGCCTCAACAATGTGAGCAACCGGAATTTGCTGATCAGTGCAGCGAAATTGTGTCGCCAGTTCAGCAGCACGTTCAGGATATTCTTTAGCCAGTTCAGCAAGCGCGCGAGAGGCTTCAATAGTCCCTCCCCTGAGACCACGCCTTGAGTGATCCCAGTCAGTATCATCCGTGAGTTCATCAAATAATTTGAGAATCTGTGAGCTCTTGGCTTTCTTCATTTGTTCCGTTGACATCGGACTGATGACTTCTGTCATTTCGATCCGCGATTCACTCCTCTCTAAGCGAGCCTTTACAGTAGGTAATGCTACTTCTTCAGCTTCCAGGACCGATTTCGATTTCTTAGAAAGTAGGTGCTTTGGTATTGCCATCAGTAACCGAAGCCGACTTTCCCGATCCCACTTCATTCTATCGCGTTTGTCTTCAGCTGTTTGATCCGGGATTTCAGAATGATACTCTGTCCAATTATTGATAGACTGCTCCAATTGTTGAAGCTGCTCAGCGCTTAGCTTCGGAGCAAGCTTAGAAATCAATTTACGTGACTCCTTGTGGTAATCATCAAAATCACCAATCAGAAGCCTTCGCGGGTCACCTGTCAGATACTCATATGATAAATCGACTAATGTAATATCCAATTCAACAAGTGAGCGACAAATCAATCGCTGAACTAACATCGCATCAATACTTAAATTACTACGGACAAAATTTTCAAATGCAGTTGGATTGCTGTTCCCCAGTTCCCGAAGTGCTGTTCGAATCGCCTCTAACAGAGGCTTCTCGGAAGCATGCTCACGATCAAACTCATAATGGTGAACGCTGGAAGCTCGAAACCGATTGAGAATGTGATGTGGCATATCAAGCGTCGGCTCCAGAGCCTCCAAAAATAGTGGCCATATTTGATTAAGAAATTCAACTGGAGCAACTTCAGCTATCGCATCCATCCCGTAGCGTCCAGAACTGGACTCTAGTAATTCTCCGAATTGACTTCTCCAGTCGAACCTAGTAAATGTGAACGCTTGATTTTCAGGCGCAGCTTCTGGTGGTAATTCCTTTATTTGATGATCAGCTAATAATTGAATTGCCTGCAATTTTTTCCGAAATGCAATTGCTATTATTTGTGGAGCCAATTCAGGCATTTGCGCTGAAACTTTACTTGCAATATCGGTGACAAACGACTCATTGATTTTTGTTCTTTCAATAATTTTACAAACAATCGCTACTGACTCATTTGACCAATGATTGAAATGATCGAAGATATGGAATGTGAAAAGATCTCTTTCAGAGTTATGGAGCCAATATTGTCTTATTAACTTAAGTGTCTCTTCCGGCATTCGATTGATCATTGCAGAAAGTAGACCAACCAGTTGCCATTCTATTCCTATTGGATCTTGCATCAGTGATGCAATCTGACTGTCTTTAAGCTTCGAAAACCAACCAGGGCTGTTTGATATTGAAGAAATAGCGCGTCTTTTAAAATCGTCATCTTCCAGCCATTGCACCAGCCATACTTCTTCGATCTCATCAGGATCCTCAAGCCTTCCAAGAAAGTCTAGAAGAAGATGTCGAATATGAAGTCGCAATGGTTCCGTACAAAGCCTTCTCATTTGGAAGGTGTAAGTTTCTCTTGAAGCCTCACGGAGATATCCAAGAGTACTCCATAAAGTAGGACGAACGAATAAAGCATGCTGTCGTGCTATCACAAAATCACAGAGATCGATGTCTCCTTGCACAACAGCCCGAGCCCGAGCATGACTGAATAGGGTTTGATGCTGGAAGCCGAATTTCAACCCATCTTCCGAAATTTTAAAAATACCGTCAGCAACCAGGTGATCTAGTATGGCACGTTGGTTATCAAATCGAGCGATTGGAAGCCAAAGTATTTCTTTGTCTGACATGTCTTCCGCAACGGCACCAAGCAAGGCCTTCTTCGGGCCTGCTTCTGTAGATCGAGTCACTTTCTGATACCATAGCTCTTCCAGCATTTCCTGATATGAGGCAAATACTTTTTGTTCTGATGTTCCATTAAGGTGTTCGATGAAGATCTTCAGGTTCTGTGGTGTGCATAAAATATTCTTGAAACTATCTGGCCAGTTCGAACCATCTATTTCCTGTTGTTTGAGTATTTTATTTACTGAATCCCAAGATGGTAATTCCAATTGAATTTTTTCAGCTTGAATTGTTTGGAACCTTGTATCGTGGTTAAATTCAAATCCTCGGCTGGATGAAATAATATAGACATTAGGGATTTCCGATAATTGATGGATTAGATTTAGAAGTACGTTGAGACGTTCCGAACGGAGATCCACTAAATCAGCAAGAGCATCAAGCTGGTCAATCAACACGACAACCTTTTGTTCTTGAGCTATTCTCTTTACACAGTCTGCCACTGTCGCGGGAAGTTGGAGGCGTTCAGCAAGTTTTTCTAGAGAATCAACATTCATTGCCAAGGTGTCAGCCTTGATACCCAAACTGGCAACACCATTTTCATCAAGAGATTTAGCCAGCTGCGCAAGTAATGCTGATTTGCCACTGCCAGGCTCGCCAAGCAGAACCAAATTATAGTGTGGTTCTGACTCTATTATACTTAAAAGCTCATTCGTTTCTGAACGTTCAATCCATTGTGAATCAGCTAAAGTTTGTGGCCAATTTGTAAGGGGTTTTGAGGCTAAGACAAACTGTGAGAGTATCTCTTCATTAGAAAGTGATGAGGTAGAGAGAAAATTCTTCTCTGGTTCCTTATCTTTTAATAATGGTAAGAAATGATCGAAAGCAGAATAGATTTCTTCATGAGTATCTTGACGAACTTCTGATCGCGTTGCGTCTATTATTTTGTGAACACTGAAAAAATCTTTAATTAATCTTGGATGATGATTTTTGATATCCTCTGTAATAGCAATTCCCGTTTGACGATTTCCAAACGGCCACCAATCCCGAGCAAATTGTTTTAATTCATCAGACGGTGAGTTCTTCAAACACTTTTGTAGATGATCTTGAGCTACTTCAATCCATTTTATTTGATATTGGATCAAGTCCTGAGAATTAGCAGAAAGATCCTTCGACACAAAAAAAACTACTTCGTTTGGTTGTTCAGGGATTTTCCCTGAATGAACATTGATATAAACCTTTGCCATTTCGGCCCCAATATCAGATGGGCTAACATTTTTATCAAAATTCTTACATTGAATTAATCTGATACTGCCGTCTGTTCGATGATGGATGATATCTCGCCCCATATCTGATGTCTTACCGTAGTAATAAAGGCGATCATGTGGATATTTTGATTTGAGTAATAGAAAGCATAATACTTCAAATTCATCCCCACTTAATTTGGAAAACGGGAGCAAATTAGCATCCCGTTCTAGCCACTCGGGCATTCTCCTGTCTGCATCCAGTTCTCTTAACGCGTCTTCTGATGAATCTATAGCTTGTCGGCTCATGATCATTTTATCTTTGATTCGTTTTGATTTTTTAATTCGAAGTCTGCCATCCCATAAAAATGATTGTTTCTCATTACAAATGAAAAAGTATTTATAGTGATCTTAGCTCGTCATATTGTATTAATATATACCAAGATGAGATGCTCCCTACCCTCATATTTCCAGCATTTAAGTTTGATAATGACTCAAAGTAATTGTTTGTATGAGATCGTTCCATCTGGTCGTCACTTTAGTACCACCTTGGTTTATAGCCGGTGTAATTGGGGCCGGCATAATGAACAGCCCGGTAATTTTGCGCCCACGAAAGGCACGGAACGGCACGAAAAATATTCAATTTCAAATTGGAACGATCTCAAATCGCTATGTGAATCACAATGCCTTTATTTTATATATTGCTGTAATACAATCATCCGCTGATTGTTCAAATATTGACGTCAGTATCATTATGTGATACTATTGGTCGGAAATGAAAGCAAAGCATAAACGCACACTGCAAGCCATCTTTGAAGACCCGGTCAAGTCAGGTATCCCCTGGCGCGATATTGAGTCGATGCTGGAGGCAGCAGGCGCAGAGATTTCAGAGGGATCTGGATCGCGTGTTCGCATTGCTCTGAATGGCGTCCGGGCAGTCTTTCATCGGCCGCATCCCCAAAAAGAGAAAAATAAAGGGGCGATAAAATCGGTGCGGCGTTTCATTACAGAAGCAGGAGTCAGGCCATGATGAATTACAAAGGGTATCTTGGTAAAGTTGAATTTGATGATGAAGCGGCAGTTTTCCATGGTGAAGTAATTAACACACGCGATGTCATCACATTCCAGGGTGAGAGTGTAGCTGAATTGAAGCAAGCCTTTCAGGATTCAATCAATGATTACCTCTCCTTCTGCAAGGAACGTGGAGAATCTGCTGAGAAACCGTTTTCAGGACAGTTCGTCACGCGAATTCCTCCGGAACTCCATCGTCAAGCCACTCTGGCCGCCTCTTTATCAGGAACCAGCCTGAATGCCTGGGTAACGGAACAGCTAAGAGAAGCTGTGCAACGTGAAGGATTGCTCAAAGTTGACAGCAGGCAACGCAATGCCAGTTCCAAAAGTTCACGGAAGCCTGAAAAAAATCCCCGGAAGTCGAAGAGAAAATCTGCAGGCTAAGAGCATGTTGCATGGAATCTTCAGCCGGACAGAGAGGTTTTCCAATTCCCTGCGATTAAAAAGGGGTCAGGAACCTTATATTTAAGGTTCCTGACCCCTTTTTAATCCTTCAGTGGTTCGGGATTTTCATCTGCGGGGGTGAGGGCGATTCTTTTATAATTCGTTGTGAACCGGGTAAAGGAGCCGTGATCACCTGCACCGTTGGGCAAGCCAACGGTGCCACCCGCCCGTCTGATTTTGCAGGACTTATTGCAATAAATAGAGAGGTTTCGGGGTGCCATGGCCGGCTTGTCCGGCCGTGCGAAG
>PAJV01000040.1 GCA_002706765.1 Gimesia sp. | reverse complement strand
ATACAGTGTCATGCCGACTGCTGCCAACGCTGTTTACTTGAAAATGAAAGGTGCTCTGATTGTGATGCGGAAGAAGAACTCGAAGAAACAGAGGAAGAATTACAGGAAACCCAGGTCTCAACAGCAAACCCGGTTACCACAACTGCGGTTCAGCCCGACTGCCTGGGCGAAACTGTTGTACCTGCGTGATTATGGCGACACCGAAGTTGGTGGCTTTGGGATTACATCAGAGGAGGATCTGCTGCTGGTGCAGGACCTGCAACTGGTGGAACAGACATGCTCGGTGGCTCATGTGGCCTTCGATGATGAGGCAGTCGCGAATTACTTTGACGATCAGGTGGATGCAGGACTGCGGCCTGAGCAGTTTGGTCGGATCTGGATTCATACGCACCCGGGAGATTGTCCGTTACCCAGCCAGACCGATGAAGAAACTTTTGATCGTGTGTTTGGTCGATCCGACTGGGCCGTGATGTTTATCCTGGCGCGTACAGGGCAAACATATGCCCGGTTAAAATTTAATGTGGGTCCGACGGCCGAATACGAAATCCCAGTAAAACGGGATTACTCTCACGCATTTGCGGGTTGTGATCCAGAACATTGGGAAGATGAATATTTAAATCATGTGCATCCGCAACAGAATCGTCGCCTGTTCCAGTCTGCTTTTGATCAGGCCGTTGACTTTGACTGGGAAGAGGACTGGCTCTTTGCTGAATACGGATTGAAAGGAGTACAAATTTGAATACATTAAATGTGACTACGGATCGTTTCCAGAGACAGAGTGGTCTGATCCCGTCGGAACGGCTTTCTCAGCTGACGGCAACCGTCATCGGAGTGGGAGCGATCGGCCGTCAGGTCGCACTGCAACTGGCGGCGATCGGGACACCGCGGATTCAGCTAATTGACTTTGATAGTGTGGAGTCGACAAATATCACGACTCAGGGATATCGAGCTCAGGATCTGGGACAGCTTAAAGTGGACGCGACAGCCAGATCCATTCAGGAGCTTGATGATTTAATTCAGGTGGAGGTGATTTCGGATCGGTTTCGTCCGTCCATAAGTATAGGAGAGGCTGTTTTCTGCTGTGTGGATTCCATTTCTGCCCGAGCGGCGATCTGGCGGCTTGTCAGCAGAGAATGCAAGTTCTGGACAGATGGTAGAATGTTGGGAGAAATCATTCGCGTCCTGGCAGTTTCGTCTTCAAATGACTTCGATTGGTATTCAGAAACGTTGTTTCCACAAACTGAGGCTCAATCTGGCAGCTGTACCTCTCGCAGCACCATCTATGCAGGCAGTGTCGCTGCAGGAATCATGGTCCATCAATTTTCACGTTGGCTTCGAGGTATCTCCATTGATTTTGACACTACCTTCAATCTGCTTGCAGGTGAAATTACCATAAAATGAAAACACTGATGTAGAATAAATTCAGCATTGAGAAATTGAAATGAGTATTTTAGCGGGTCACCAGTAATGGTGGCCCGCGACCTTTTTCTTTATCTATCAGAGTGGGTGTATTTAGATCATCAATTCTAAATCGTATTCACAGTGTAGTAGTAACCTTATCCTTACTTTGTATTGCTCGATATGTGGGAGAAGTAGGATTTCCTGTAGGAAGACTTGGCCAGTTCAGGTGATGTTTCTGAGCTGTCATAAAAATCTGTACCAGCACATGCGTTTTTTATCTATTGCAAACTGCAAAGTGGAGAAATTTAATTTGGATTTTTTAGGCATCGCTCGGATGCCCGTAACGAATCATGATTTTCATGAAATTGGCTTCTGATCAGGAATGTGACAGGCCCCCCATTTCCGTACCAGTAGTTATGAGAGTAATTGGGTATCAGCAGTGTATCTCTGGAAGGCGGACGGAGTCCGACTGGAAGAGATACACTGCTGCGAAAATTGTCTCGGGGTGAGGTACCCCAGCGAACTGTGCGGACGGACCTCGTTGTAAAACTCCTTCCAGCTGTCTGTCTGCTTCCGGGCGGATCTCAGGTTTTCAAATATCTCACAGTTCATGAACTCATCACGCACCCGACTGTGAAAGCTCTCTGCGTAGCCATTCTCCCACGGACTGGCCGGCTCGATATACAACGTTTCCACGCCAATCTGTTTCAGCCATTCACGAATCGCCTGGGCGACGAATTCACTGCCGTTGTCACTCCGGATATGTTCCGGCACACCGTGCGTCTTAAACAATTCAGCCAGGACGTTGATCACGTCCTCACTGGTGATGTGACGATCCACCTTCAAAACCAGGCATTCTCTCGTATACTCGTCTAAAACGGAGAGCCACTTGAGCGTGGTTCCGGTTTCTGTCCGATCAAAAATAAAATCCCAGCACCACACATGGTTTTTCCTTTCCGGTCGACGGAGATGGCAGGCATTCGCGCTTGTGCCCAATGCACGCTTTTTCTTCTGTTTCCGGGGGACTTTGAGCCCTTCTCGACGCCACAAACGATAAATCCGTTTGAGATTCACCTTCCAGCCAGCTGCCTGGATCATCCTGCCGATACGTCGATATCCAAAACGAGGATGACGACGTACCAGTTCCAGGATCTGCTTCAGCAACGCCGGTTCGTCATCGGGCGTTTCCGACTGGTAGCGCTGACTGGAACGAGGCTGATCCAACAGTTGACAGGCTCTGCGTTCGGAAACGTCATACGTTTCCTGCAGATGCTGGACGGCCTGGCGTTTGCGAGAAGGGCTTACCAGTTTCCCTCCGCAATATACTTGAGCATGGCTTTATCGAGCTCTGCTTCAGCGAGCAGTTTTTTGAGCCGACCGTTTTCCTGCTCCAGTTCTTTGAGCCGTTTGGCCTCTTCGGCCTTCATCCCGCCATACTGGGTTTGCCAGCGGTGATAGGTCGGCTCACTGATCCCCAGCTGCTGGCAGACTTCGCCAATGGTTTTTCCCGCATTCAGCATCGCCTCGGCGTCACGCAACTTGCGGACAATCTGCTCCGGGGTATGCCGCTTACTACGTCGTTTCGTCATGATTGTCTCCTAATAAAAAGTCTATTGGAAACTCTCACAACAAATGGATCAAGTTAAGGGGAGCATGCCAGATTCCTCTGGCAGTCGCAGATTTGAATGCCTGGCAACGACTCAAAGGCTGACAGCAGTCTGGAAGGAAGATTACAGCCAACAACGCACTCACTGTTCGCTGGGATAACTTGAATCCAGCGCCTAGTTGATAACTTTAGTCGTGAGAGCCTGACCATTCTGGTGGGAATCCGACTGACTGGAGATGATGTGGTGACAGTTCTGGATCGAGTCAAAGCGGCTCGAGGTTGTCCCCAGACAATCCGCGTGGATAAAGGCCCCGAGTTCATTTCGAAAAGTCTAGACTGGTGGGCTTACTTCAACAAAGTAACTCTGGAATTCAGTCGACTGGCAAAACCAACCGACAATGCGTATATTGAATCGTTCAACGGGCGAGTTCGCCAGGAATGTTTAAACTAGCATTGGTTTTTAAGCCTAGATGATTCTATGTTCTTTTGGAAGGCCGGCAATCCATTCGGAATCATCCTCAGGCAGTATAACCTAAACCCAGCGCCCACTATTTCTGGGGAACTTCACTTAGCTGGTTCAAATTTAGAGAACAAATTTAGAGAACAAACTTAATCTCAGGTTAAAATTTACTAAAATGTCTGCGTTCTTTTTTGAATATATAATATTCTTGTATATCTTAAAAAAACATGAAGACTTCTTACACGCAATGGGCCGTCATGAAACAAGGTCACATTAATTGGATTATTGTGATTCTGCTTACAATTCATGCGAGTCTACTCGCTTGGAGTGCTACAAAGCATAGTCCCAATCTGAATGAACATGCTCATTTAGTCGCTGGGGTTAGTCACTGGAAATTTGGCCGTTTCGAACTTTACCGTGTCAATCCGCCTTTGGTTCGCATGGTAGCTGCTCTCCCAGTCTTGCCTTCTGATGCAAAATACGACTGGAGTGGATTCTACGAGTCGCCGGGTGCACGAGCGGTGTTTCTTCTAGGTCCGAAGTTCCTCAAAGAAAACGGCAGAAAATTCATCTGGTATTTGACGCTTGCCAGATGGGCCTGTATTCCGTTTTCGCTGCTCGGTGGATATCTCTGCTATCTCTGGGCAAAAGAATTGTATGGGCCGCTGGGGGGAGTATTTTCGTTACTTCTCTGGTGCTTTTCACCCAGCATCATAGCACATGGGCAATTCATTACTCCTGATTGTGGAGCAACAGCACTTGGTATCGCCGCGGCCTATGCCTTCTGGAAATGGCTAAAAAATCCTAAGTGGCTGCAAGCGATCCTCGCTGGTCTGGTGCTGGGACTGGCAGAGCTGACGAAAACGACATGGATTATTCTATTTGTGCTCTGGCCCCTGATATGGCTGGTCTGGATCAGTACACGAAATACAACCCCATTGATATCCTGGAAAAGACAGTTTTCCCAACTTACTTTAATTCTATTGTTGGGAATCTATCTCCTGAATTTCGGCTATGGATTTGAAGGTTCATTCACAAAACTCAGAAACTTTCAATTTGTCAGCAATTCTTTAACCAGGAAAAAAATCGATGGGCAGAGAGCACAGGAAAAAAACGTAAATCGATTTGCCGATTCCTGGATCGGCGAAATACCAGTTCCGTTCCCCAGAAATTACATTCTTGGAATCGATGTTCAGAAAAATGACTTCGAAAACTTTGGACGTGATTCCTATTTACGTGGTGAGTTTCGAGAACATGGATGGTGGTATTATTACCTTTATGCATTGGCCATCAAAGTTCCAATTGGCTACTGGATCATTTTGGGTTTAACGGCAATCCATGCCTGTTACGCTGGATCATCAGGGAGTGCCTCCTGGCGTGATGGATTGGTCCTGGCAGCTCCTGCCTTGTCTGTCTTAATTCTCGTCAGTTCCCAGACTGGTTTTAATCATCATGTGAGATATGTCTTACCGGTCCTTCCTTTTGCATTCATCTGGATGGGGCAATCTGCATTGTGGTTTGTTGAAAAGAAGAAGTTTGCAGCCATATTGACTGGCTTAAGTTTAGCCTGGGCGATTGGCAGCAGCTTATGGATTTATCCACACTCCCTCTCCTATTTTAACGAGATCGTTGGTGGTCCCAGATATGGGCACAATCACCTTATCAACAGCAATATCGATTGGGGGCAGGATTTATTATTCTTGAATGAATGGATTAAAAAACACCCGGAGGCAAAGCCGCTCTACTTATGTTACTACGGTTACCTTAACCCCCAGGACCTTGATATTGATTCCTCATTACCACCCGTTAATGAAAATCAAAGTCCAGATTTTCAACCTCCCCCCGGCTGGTATGCCATCAGCGTTAATTATCTAAAGGGCTATGGTTGGCGTCAGCCTAAAAACGGATTTTCTTATTTCCAGAAATATCAGCCAGTGGCAACAGCGGGATATTCCATTTACATTTTTCATATCAAAGAATCAGATCTCAAATAATCCCCCCGTGTGATTTCAGGTATCATTCTCGTCAGGTGCAACTTGAACTACTGCATCATTAAATCACAAGAACCAAAGCACCTTTCATTCCATCTGGGCCAGAGAACCGAGGAAAGGTTGGGATGCCAAGTTAATGATCATTGCGGTGCCGAAATTTGCGACGCACCCTCAGTGAATAAAATGAAAAAATCATGGTGGCTACAATTGCCAGGACAATTTTTATCATGTTGAGGCGATTGGAACTTGAGCTTTTCTGTGATTTTGAAATCGTTGCTTGAACATGTTCAATGTTTGTATCCAGCAAATCAATCCCTCCCGGAACATGCTTGTAATCATTACTGTCTATAAGATGAACAATACTCCCTGGTTGGTATTGATCGTCAAAAGCATCAGACATTTGAGCCGAATCACCAATAGTGGCTTCTGTAAGATTAATTGTCCAAAATCTTTCATCACTTGGAGACGCATGACTGGTAACTCGGCGCGTAACAGTGAATGGTAGCCAAACTCCCTTTTTGATTTTTTGAAAATTTGTGCTTGAATATTCTACTTCAAAATTCTTAATAATATCGTGGAATATGACGCGGCTAATCGTTCCTTCATATTCAGGATTCCAATAAATGCAGACTTCCAAATTGTCGATTTTGTATTTCATTTTCTGCACATCTGATACAAATTCTATTTTGTAAGGAATGTCCTTAGAAATCAGCGTTTCGAGGTGACGAGTAAGCCAATCTGTAGAATTGATGTTGAATCGATCAAAATTCGGAGCAAACCAACTAATACTTTCCCAGTAGGCATCGCGAAATAAATCACTGACTTTGGGATTAACTTCTGGATTATTTTCCACAGAAGTAACTTCAATGATTCGATTCGTTTCCCAAAACACATACAAATTTTGTGGAGTACTTAGTGCTCTTGACCAAATCAAATCTAGCGTTTTAGTTTTAGCCCCAGGGTCATAATGGAGACCTTCGACACTACGCCTGAGATTATCAACAGCAGAAACACGTCGTACATTCTGCGTGATCGTCTTGTTTCCATCAATGACTTTCCCAGATTCAAATTCACCGGCATAGTATAGAGAAGGAATGGAATTGACCCACTGACGATGGGAACTCAAGATGGACTGAATATCAACCTCATGAGTATCAGGGCTGTTAGATGCACAGATTATTGTAAAATTGAGCAATATTAGAATCATTTAGCGATCTCAAGAGTGATTACTTTGCTCGTTTCTGAAACAGAAAATAGGTGATAAGTCCTAACGCCAGAACAACGTTCACTGCAATTATTATCCAGAGAAAATTCCTGTTGGATTTGGGGAGTACTTTCAATTGTTGATCGATAATGGCACCATCGGCGGCAATGGTAAAAGTAGGAACGGATGTAATTCTTCGAGTACGTTTAATTTCTGCTGCTTGTTTGGGAGTCACACCAGAAAAATCTTTGACCTGAGTTCCGGGTGCGAACTCAAATTCTGCTCGCTTGGAGATACCCTTATTCAATTCAACCTCAAGTACTTTCATCAAAGTTCGACACACAAACTCTCCTTCGTGATATTGAATATATTCCGCTTGATAAGGTAACCAGACATCATCAGAAACTAGGCGAAAATCGCTACATCGATAAGCAGAAATGGGTTGCATCTCCGGCAGCCAATAATACTCAATACTTTTGACTCGGTAACCAAATTTTTTACTAACCGTGATTACTTGTTTACCCGCTTTTCGCTTATCCGTGGCTTCTTTAATACGGCTAAAAACAAACTCGTTATCGTCTTGGTTCTCTAACTGAAAGTCGACCAAGGCAAAGGCATCTGGAAGAGTGGTTTTTTTTATTCTGTTTTTAGCATCTTGCGATGCAAGAGGGTCTTCCACATAGAAGGAATTGGCAGTCATGTAATACGATCTGGTAAACAAGTATTCATAAGGATAATAATTTTTTGAATACAGCATTCCCATGTTCCCTGGAAGAGTTATATTTTTATTGAGCCCCTCTTTTGTTGCCGTAACCTCTTCGAGTTCTGGAATGGTTATTAGCTTCCAGTTGCCTTGTTCATCTTGTGTAGCAACGGGCTTTTCGTCATATTTGAATCGATGGACTTGATATTTCGAGTCAAATGCGACTATCTCGGTTCCTTTTTTGAACGAAATCATATTCGTTAATTTGGCAAAATCGAGTAATTCCAATGGGGACTCGGTTTCATACTGAATCTTTAGCGAGAGAGATTTAATTTTATTCCGGGAGTTCACAAATTCTTCGACTAGATGTGGAGGAACTTCGCCATAACAACTTGAAGACCAATTTGTTAATGTTAGTAGGGAATAGCAGAGGTAAAAAAAGTATAATCGATTTCTGGAGTGAATTAGCAACATGACTGATCCCATTAGAAATATCGAAGGTTATAGGCGGCTTTCCCAATATACTCAGTCTACTTTATCCGCATTCTCCAGACGAGAAAATATCCGCCCAAGATAACAACTGGAGTGATCAGAAACAAATTGGATGTGAGAAAAAATGGTTCATCTCGCACGAGAACATGTGAGCTCCACATTCTTTCGAACACTGGAATATCAACGGTATGAATGGCAGCCGTTGTGCCATCCAGATATCGAATCGAATCATTCTTGACTTCAAAGACCAAGACAAAGTGCCCCCGTTTGTCATAATCTATGATCCGATCCGACTCAAACTCAATGTGCGCTATAAAGGGAACGGGAATTAATTTTAAAACCTGTGGAGTCGCAGAATAGATCGAACAAGAAATCCCCCGTTGAGATATCGACTCTTTCAAATTGAGAAGCGAAAGTGAACCATTAGTCGGTTTCATTTCATCCACTAAAGTTTCGTATTCATACTCTTCTCCGTGCAGCCGTAGAAACATGTAGGTTGAATTGATTCCACAGAATTTTTGTCTTCTCCAGTCCATTTCATCTCTACTGTAAGCAGTGGAATTGATAAGAAGAGATACTAAAGTCCAAAAGACACCTGTATGTAAAAGCCACTTGAACCATTGAGAAACTTGCGGAACCCAATTGCAAAATACTTTCACTGGCATTAACCATCTCTCATTCAGTATCACAAAGAATACTCCTGTTTGCTATAAATGTACTTCCACCACAACTTTTTTGGCACGTGGTTTGGCAGTTAGCAACTGTTTCAAGAATAAGTTCTTCATAATATAAGAAAGGGCCTGGTGATCCTGCAGTGGGAGATGTATAGGTGATACTATTGGGACAATACTCCATAACATTACACATATCTTTACAGAAATTATTAACGCAAGCCTCATCTTCTACATATTCACTGCAATCAGGAAATTGTGCTCCTGTCAAACTCTTCGCGTAGGCATCGGTCACGGGTGTAAGGCCGTTGCCTTGACTGTCAGCAAGCAAGAATAGAAATAGTAATGCCAGTAGTATTCCAAAACTTATAATTCTCATAATAATCTCCATTCAAATGGTTAACTAAAGTTAGTTTTCTTTTCCTTCTTTATCCCTAGCACTAAGAACAACCTTCAGGCTGTGTGAAAAAGGACATATATATTGTCGACCCTGATTAGGATGCAATTGTCTGATCGAGGAATTCAAAAATTGATACATGGGAGTTAATTTTTGGGAGTCATATTTAACGGAATCCGGTAGAGTGGAACAGAATTCAATGAAATGAGAAGTCACTAACATTTGATCGATAAGACTGGAAGGCGCTGAACTTTTAAGGGATTTTTGATTTGATGGTGCCCACTGGGCAAAGCTGGATGAGGTGTGCCACAGAGGATTGACAATTCCTGCTCCTGCCATGGTTTCATCAACGGCAAGCAGTACACTTATTAAATAGGCATCCATCAATTCACGGGTTTCTTGAGAAAATATATCATATTTTTCGTTAAGCTGCATCAGTGCCGCCACAGTCGTGCAAACGTGCATTCCACAACAACTCGAACGGGCAAGATCTTTCTTGATGAGTTCATGTACCGCTTCTTCAAATGTATATTTCTCACCGAATCGATTGGACCAGGAGTTCAATTTGGGATCATACTGGGCGATACATAAGAGTGACCATTCAAACTCATGTCTCGTGGAAAATCTCGCCAGAAGATCGGTCATTAAATTATTAATTGTGAATTTATTTCGTGCCAATTTGGATTCGACATGCAATTCTGTGTCTAATGGAAGCCTTTGCTCAGCCAGCATGGAAATCACCTGATCGTCGTGACCTTGCGCAGTAACTGAAGGTCGGTTAGGCATAGTATATCGCAATCCGTAACGTGTCAGTTCAAACATGCTTTGTTCACGTCCATAATTTTTTTCACAAGCAGTAGAGTCGAGGAAAATCAGAAGCATTTCGTCGAAGGTCAGTCCATCTTTTGGCCTTAATTCGTCAGGTACAACATCCCTTAAATGCAAGAAATGTAGAATGTAACCAGCCCGCTCTCCTTTACGCGGCCATATAAATTGTAACTTGCCGACGATCTCTTGATATTCTGATTCTTTAACTGGGTGAATAAACTTTTTTTGCCTCAGCGATTCAAAATGGCCTGTACGTGAATCCCATGATTGTAGATATTCCAAATGCACTTCAGCTGCACCATTGTCGCCTCTCCAATTGATGGGAAGCCACCCAAAGTAATGCGATGCAAGCCAAATTCCGATAACGGCGACGAAGGTTGAAACTACAGTAATACATCTGAAAAAAGACATTGATTACGATTACCACTACTTGAACCATTAATAAAAACAATCCTTTTGTCCACCTGTAATCGTTATAACAAGCGAGCTACATATTGTCAAATGAATAATAGTTTTGCGTACACACTGATCATAGAGAGTGTTACTGGCCGGTAAAAAAGGTGTTTGGAGCGAATCCAGAGCTGCTTCGACTTACTGGCAATGATTTTACCCAACATCATCTCGCCATTGATGCAGTAGCGACATCGTTTGGGTACTGTCCTGTTAACTCTGCTTGTTCGCGTGATCACTCACGCAAAAGTTCTCAATGTGTATCTCCCCTGCTCCGTGACCATGGCTATGATACTTCCCATTACTCGGATGAATGTCTCTCCCGTTTCTGATAGTGGCTGCTTATTTTCAGCTGGGCCTGTTCCCGATCATTTACAGGATCGCATTGTTTAATGCAGGTTGAGAATTGTCATGGATGCTGTTTCTATTTTGTCTGGTGGATTACCTGGCTGGCTGTGGTTCCGTTGTATCTTGCTGAACGGCGCGTGGGGGTCAAGTGGGAAAGGGGAAATGAACCACTCTTGAAGTCCCATGAGAGCCCTATGATCTTCAACGAGATGTCACTGAAGACCTGCGAAGTCCGACGATGCGATGGGGTGCATTCGGAAGCAGCCGCAGCGATTTTCAAGAAAACGGACCCTACACTGAGACTGTTATGCTTCGAATTTCTGCAGGGCTGCGGTGTGTTTACTGATGCTGATCCTGTTTGCTCGCGCACGCGACTTTATCTCCGCACTGTCGGAATCGGCGCGGCGCTGCCAAGCCCTGTTTAAACACTTTAAAACAGGGCTCAATGCGAAGTCTTCTAAAGGTCAAGCCTCCTTTTTTCGGGGCTCCGCCGTGATCTCCACAGACAGACCGCGGCGTTCAGGAGACAGTTCGTTCGAGTGCCTGTTTGCGGATTCCAGCAATAGAAGGGCCACAAAAGTAGAGAAAAAACACCACGCGTTAGAAACGGGGGGACCGTAGCGGTTCTAATTTGGCCCACTAAGGGAAATATTGACTTTAGTATTTTACAGGAAGGCAGTTATATACATCTGTCACAAGTACATGTTTTATAGAGACATTGGTGAATATTAAAAAAATTGGAAGAACTGACAATTTGTTCTTGCTTAAGTACGCTTTTGTGTATATGTACAATGTATAGGCTCGTGATTTGGAATTCATTCACCTTTAAAAATTAGTTCAAAGGTTGTGTACCAACAGATTTTTAAATGAACTAGGAAAGTAAATATTGGGGCACTTCGATTTCTCAAAAATATTCAAATGAGTGATTTTATGAGGCCCTTACGTTAGATATAAACTCGAGTTTCGTTGAAAAAAAAATGACTTCGAGAATGATATTATTGTGCAAATGGAGTTACTATGAGAACCCATTGGAATTCACCAGTTATTTCCTTGTTTGATAAGCTGAGAGATCGAACTGGTGCTAGCCGGTTGCATCTCTGTCAAGTCATTCTCTCGGGTGTTTTTTTTTGTCTGGTTACAGCACCGCAGCCAATCTTTGCCCAGGCGAAAGCTAAGACAGAGCCCCAGGGGAACTCGGCAGCGGAACTGGTGGCGGGCCTCACTGAAACATTGACATCAATTGATTCATTGTATTGCGAGTTCACTCAAATCCAAAAAATGGATAATGAGGTTCTCGATTCCAGGCGATGCAGATATGCACGATTTGGCCACCAATGGCATATCACGGAATTTTCGGTTGCCGATGATAAAGAGAGTGAGGTTGGTAGAACCGTCTGTTTTGATGGAGAACGGGTTTATTCGTACTCTGTGACAAAGTCACCTGATGGTACCGCACTTACAGGCACTGTTCAAGTTCACGATTTTCAGGAGCCCCCGCTTCTTAGCCCTGAGTACATGCTTGGCATGCGCCTGCCTGATTTACGTAAATCAATTCCTGCTGTTTGCCAAGAGAACCAAGTTGCCAGCGTGACAGCGGAAGCCGTTGATCAAGAGCAGCTCTATCGACTCATGATCAATAGCATCCCGAATGGCACGACCTCTGAAGGAAAGGTCTATCGCTACGATGTCACATGTGAACTAGATCCCGAGTACGGTATGCTACCATCCAATATACGTGTGGAATTTTCTCCAGAGACAAAAGCATTTTTGGAATCTCATCGGTTATGGTACCAGCGATGGTATAACTTAGAGTTTCGACGCATTGTGGATGAGTATACTGGCACGGAACGCTGGTTTCCTGTAAAGGGGATTCTTGAACAAGGGGGAGTAAAAAAAATTCCGTTATTTGAGTTATCGCTTGAAAATACCAGAATCAATGCGAACCTCGAAGAGAATTTATTCAATCCGCGAATACCAGCAGGAACAACGATCTTTAATATGACTGCTGAAGGAGGGGGACGAGTCACTCTAGCGGGGGATACAGCTGCAGTTGATAGAAAAATCAACGAGTTAGCAGATCATGCACGTGCTACTGAAAGTGACTCGTTTGCTTATACTTGGATTATTGCTGTAAACATTGTTTTTCTGGCACTGATAGCCTTTGTTTTGTGGTGGGTTCGTAAATCAAAATCACGCTAACAGTTTTAAATGTATTTTTTTCTTTAGCAAACAAGGAACATCTCAATGCGAACTGTACTCTATCGAATTTCTCAGATCCTGTTAATATTTGGTGTGACTATCGCAATTTGTCTTCCCAATCCGGGCATATCCTTATCACTTTCGCAGGGTGCTGAGATCAGCGGCTTATGTGCACCGAGCAATTATGTAAATTGTTATGTTAGTAGCATCCATGACGAAGCCTGTTCGCAATGTGTGACAATTCATAAGTGTTTAAATTCGCACGCAGATGGTGGATGTTCTACTTACTTCGCTTCTGGCCCTGAGGGGGGGGAAGCGTATTCGTGCGCCACATGCCGTGAGCCCTGTGGTGGGAATGAAGTAAATGGATGTGTTCTCGGTTCTAATTGTATGGTGGGGTGTCAGACAGGTATGTGCTTTCGAAACTACACATACGCTGAGACTCAATCTGCAGAAGCAAACTGTCCACCTATATCTGAGGACTAAAAACTTGGGAGGTTTTAATGAAGCACCGGTCATTCCTGTCTTTCTTGTTGATTGCAATGATAAGTTTGCAGGTATTGCAACTATGTGAACGCGTTCTCGCCGAAGAAAGTCGTCCCAGCACACCTGAAATTCTCAGCATACAGGAAGTGCTGAAAAGTAAGACGAATGATCGGTGTGGACCCTTTGCGCTTGAATTGTGCGCCAATTTACTAAATAAACCTGTGAGTGATAGTGAAATTGTACGATGGGTATCCATTGCAGATAAAAAAAAGGGGGCAACCATTCCTGAGTTGGCTGAAGGGGCTAAACGTCTCGGTTTGATGACGAAATTTGTGCATTGGGCTGATCGGCCTTTTGTTTCTGAACGAGCGCCAGCGATTCTTCCCGTAGGAACCAAAGCCGGGCCGCATTTCATAGTCGTTACTTCAGTCAGTAACTCAGGTCGAATTTTCGTTGTAGATTTTCCCAGAGGAGGGTGGATGGATTATAATAAATTTCGGGAGATCTACAGCTGGAATGGGTACGCCCTCCACTGCACTGATAATTATTGGTCAATGTCTTGGATCTGGTTTTTGTTATGTCGACAACAAATCGTATTCAGCATCGTTGTTGTGGTGTCTGCGATTGTTTTTTTTCAGAGGCGAAGCAGAAAAAAGCAATCTGTTGCAGTAACAAATCGAGCATGTTTGAATTTGCCTGCCTGTCTGTTTGTCATATTGATTGCAGGATCAGTTAATGGATGTAACCCGTCGCCTGCTCGTAACGTACCAGCAGCGATTCGAATGGAGCCAGTGGAACTAAACTTATCTGCAGAAAATGAAAATTGTACTACAGAGAATTGCACAGCAAAATTGTTGATTGTTAATCAAGGTTCATCCCCCCTAAGAATTGAAGAGATCAGTGGCTCTTGTCAATGCACGTCAATTGAAAGACCATCAAATTTAGTAGTCGCACCTGAAGCAAGAGTGGAAATACCGATCGCTGTGCATTTACCAGATCACGGTCGAACCACAGCGCGAGTGAATGCTGTCGTGGTCGCAGATGAAGTCAGGCATCGACTCTCCTCGCTGATCATTTTAAACGGGCAACCTTTGCCAATTCCGGATATGTTGGACTGTCCCTATGAGATACCTGTGAGATGGGTGGGGCAAGGAGAAGCAACCGCATTGTTTTATATTCGCACAATGGAAAAACGCGGTTCTGATCCTTGGATTCAATCAGTCAATCTTGAGTCACTTGACTCAGGTTCCATTGTAGAACAAATTAAAGTCGAGGACTCGAACTCTGCTGAGCCTGATAAAGTAAAGCGAAATTATTTGTACCGAGTTACTCTTTCTCCGGCAGATGCCGCTCATGCCAATTCTAGTGGGCGAGAACATCTGGAGGTTGTTACTTTAGATTCCAGTCAGGAACGATCCACAATTTTCTTGCGAATGGTAAAGGTAGATCCAGTTCGGGCTATTCCGCAGAGTATCTACTTTAATCTCGACACTCCCGAACCGGACCGTTTGATTCGAAAAGTGACTATATTATTCAATGACCCAGCGTTCCTTCCAACGAAGATAATTACGCAATGTGATGCTGACTGGTTGAAAATTTCGCCGGTAGACCTGATACATGGTAAAAAAAGAACACATGGTATTGTTAACATTCAAGCGGAATCAGAATTTAATGGCGATGATTTGATAAAGGAAAGCAACGTCGTAGTGAAGTCGACGAATGAGAACGGAGAAACCCTTGAGAAAACGATCAAGGTGACGTTGAGAACTAGACGTCGTGAGCAGGTGCAGACTTCAAATACGTCGAAATAATTCTTTATAATATTTTTCGTTTTGTTCTACGGTTTTGAGAAACGAACTATACTTCATACAGTCCATACGGGATTTTTGAAAATAATTCTGGCTTGAAGATGATGGTAGTAATTAAATGTGGCAACCCTGAAACGACCGGTCAAGAATACAGGGACTCGTTTATAATCTCATTTGTGAAATCAGTAGTGCATTACTACATCCCATTGTCGGAACAATCATCATGCTCGCTCGATATTGCCCGACACTTCAGGGGGAGATTCGCTATGCCGTCATTTTTCTACTGCTAGTGCAAGGTTGCCTGCTCGCCTGGCAGGCCTATCGATACAGTCCTACAGCAGATGAGCCGGCCCATCTTGCGTCGGGGATTAGCCACTGGAAATCAGGTGATTTTGATCTGTACCGTGTTAATCCACCGTTAGTTCGAATGGTAGCCGCACTGCCTATTCTTGTTGTGGCACCAAAATGTGTAGTTAATGAAGCAACAGAAGCATCCCCTTATTCCCGCAGAGAGTTCACTGTTGGCAGGAAGTTTTTGAAAGACAATGACTCAGATTTGTTCTGGTATTTTACGCTAGCACGCTGGGTTTGTATTCCCTTCAGTTTGGTTGGTGGCTACATTTGCTATCGCTGGGCTTGTGACCTATACGGACATTGGTCCGGTTTGGTCGCTCTTGTATTATGGTGTTTTTGCCCCAATATTATTGGCAACGGAGCGCTGATCACTCCTGACGTCGCTGCAGCATCTCTCGGGGTCTTGGCTGGATATTTTTTCTGGCGTTGGCTTCGGGCGCCTGATTGGTTGCAAGCGTTTTATGCCGGACTAGCGCTTGGTCTGGCCTTACTCGCAAAATTAACATGGGTAATACTCTTCGCTCTCTTGCCAGTATTATGGTTGTCGTGGGTGATGACTCAACGTCATAGGTTGTTTAAAGCTAGCAGCTCCGGGTCTATGTTACCGAGTTCCAAGCCACAATCCGAAAAATCCGTACTATTACCCGGTATCCTGCAACTAACTATAATTTTTGCAATCGCCGTCTACCTCATTAATTTGGGCTATGGTTTCGAAAATTCATGGCAACGGTTAGACGAATTCCAATTCATTAGCCGTACGTTGGGCGGCACGAATGCACACGCCGTCCCAGGCAATTGGTTCACTGGTCGTTGGCTGGGCGCATTGCCAGTTCCTGTACCCGCCAATTATCTGATGGGAATTGATGTGCAACGGTATGACTTCGAGAGGGATTTTATGTCTTACTTGTGCGGCGAGCACAAAAAAGGGGGCTGGTGGTATTATTACCTGTACGCAATGGGAGTCAAAATGCCTGTGGGAGTGTTGCTTTTGATTTCGCTTCGAATTTGGTTTATCGTTTGCTGTATTTGGAGGCGAGTGGCGAAAACTGATACGAGAAATCTATCGATTGCTACGATTAATCAAGATACACCTGTGAAATTAACAGGCACTTCCTTACCGGAGAAAACTGGCCCCACGCTCATTGATGAATTTGTATTGATCCTACCTGCAATCGTTGTCCTGATTCTTGTCAGTTCGCAAACCGGCATCAATCGAGGTCTACGCTATGCCTTACCTGCATTCCCCTTTATTTACATTTGGATCAGCAAGGTTCCCATAGTTAAGAATTCCACTCAGCTTGAACACGAATTTACTTTCTCGGCATGTTGGGCTTTTCTTACGAATGGTTCGGCAGTAGTACCCCGCATACGGTCTCTGATTCTATCGCGCCGATTCTGTATTATCTTCCTTGCACTGATTTCGGCTTTGAGCTCTCTGGCAGTCTTTCCGCACAGCCTCTCTTACTTCAACGAATTCGTTGGGCCAGCGAATGGTCCAGAACACTTGCTTGATGAAAACATCGATTGGGGACAAGATCTTCTGGAACTGAAAATCTGGTGTGATTCACACCCTGAATCGCACCCGCTTTACATGTTGTATTATGGTTTCGTAAAGCGGAACGTGGCAGGTATCCAATTCAAACCAATTTCTCCCACAGGTAATAGCAGCAATCCTAAAAAGACATATCCACTCAAACCGGGGTGGTACGCGGTCAGCATTAACGACCTTTATCGTTCCGAGAACTATTTTGGGGGAAGGAATGAGATTGCCTGGTTAAATCAACGTCCCTTCTCAGCGCGAGTCGGTTATTCGATTCGAATCTTTCACATTGTTGCCACTGATTAGGCGACTCCATGGTCAAACCAGAGTTACAAGGTAATTCTAGATGCGAAACTTTTACGATTCTACTTTATTTTACGATAGAAGATGATTATACAAGCCCACTTGCACATCATGCCTGCCATGAAGTACATGTATCAATCATACTCATATCATATTTGATGTGAAAAAAAATACAGCACAAAACATCAGTTTGCGCTGTCATCAAAAGTGCGGAAAATTCCAACAGCGCAGATGATATTTTAGGCACTGCTCACACATCCCCCCGTTTGAAATATTTTTAGTGACCGACTCGACAGTTTGGGCAAGCCATTTTTATCAAGTTTTTAATCCCTGGTGAACTGATGTTTGCTTTTAAAACAAAGACATCATATACTGTATTTAAGTTTCGGTGTGTTCGAAAATCTATGCGTTTTGAATTGATAAAGTATTACTAGCATACTAGGAAATCCATAGTTTAAGAATGACTGGAAATGGCAACCGAATGGTACTACAAAGAGTCAGATGAAACGCTGGGGCCTTGTACCTTCCGTCATATGGTGGAGATGGTGCGGGAAAAGCAGCTTTTGCCTGAGACCATGGTGCGTCCGCATTATATGGACGAATGGCAGCGAGCTGATTCCGTAGTCGGACTATTTCATATGGCACGACGAGATCCCGCCACACTACCTCCTGTCAATAATTCTATTAATGAGCCAGATGATGAGTTCGCTGGCGCAGATGATCTGGACGCGTTTCTGGAAGAATCAGATGAGCCTGTGGGAACTGGTACCGACGTTGTGCAACAGGATATTGAACGGCCGGGTTGGCTCAAGCGACTGCTTTCCTTAAGGAACAGCAAAATCCCTCCGGTGCCCGTTGATCCTCATCTCGAAGTCAGTGTTGATCTCAGTCGACCTGCCCCGAACGGTTCTGCAATTCCCGGTGACGAGATCAAGTCTGAAACTGAGACTCTGCCAGAGCCAAACGCATCCGTTGAAACAGCGAAGGATGTTGTATCGACAGGCGCGTATTCTGAAGAGACCTGGGCATCGACGGTGAACGCAGCCGTTGAACGGATTGACGCGCGGGCTCCCAAACAGGATGAGGTGCCACATCCCCGGCAGATGGTACCCGCGATCAGTTTTTCTTTTCTAGAACATCCAGTCTTTCGTAAGATGATTCTTGCCTGTGTACTGGTCCTGTGCGCCAGTGTCGGCATTTACGGCTTTGTCAGCTGGATGGGCCAGGGAAAACTCTACTTTCCACTGATCGGTGAAACCACTCCATTACTGTTTCTCGTGTATTCGGCCTGTTCCTTCCTGGTGAGCATCACACTGGTGCCGCTACTAGTCTATGTTGCTTCGCCTTATCTGCGTCTCGGCTACAAACTGGGAGCCGCCCTTGTGACAGCCAATATTACCGCGTTTTTCCTGCTAAACTGGTCAGAGCAACAGAGCATGATTTTTCCTTCGCGGAAGCCTACCGAAGCGAAATTGATTTTTCCGCTCATAGGAGAATGTTCTCATTTCTCTTATTGGATGTACTTTGTGGATGTCGTGATATTTGTCGCAGTTCTAACCTACTTTGCCGCCTGGTGGCTGGAGACTCACGCTGATGAAGTGTAAACGAGCATTTGCTGATAACGTGATGGAAATACCACCTACAGATTCATCTCGCCTGAAAAGCGGTTATACCATCCTGGAACTGTTGGTTGTCACGGCAGTGATCAGCATTTTAATAGCACTTGCACTCCCGGCAGTGCAGTCAGCACGTAACTCAGCCCGGCAGGTACAATGTTTAAACAACATGAGAAATGTTACGCTGGGAATACTGCAGGCAACGGACAGTGCTAACCGGTTTCCGGCCTGTGGTTATTTTGGTGATGGTACTCCGGGTTCGGGGGGCTCTTATCGCAGTTGGGTCGTGGCAACCCTGCCCTACATCGATCAGGCGACTCTCTATAATAAATGGGATGTCGAAAAAAATTATAAAGATCCAGTGAACGCACCGCTGGCAAAAACGCATATCCCAGTCTTAACCTGCCCGGACGATATTTCGGAAGTTCCCGGCCAGGGGAATTTAACTTATGTTGTCAGCAGTGGAGTTGGATTTTCAGCGCAGATTTCTGGTATTCATGATTGCCCCATTGGTCCTTCCAGTGGAAAACTGGATCTGAATGGAAACGGAATTACCTGTAATTCATCCACGGAAGGAGATGGAACCCCTTCCGATCGGGAACTGTTTTTCCAGATGGGCCTGTTTTTTAATGAAACCTGGAAAGGTGAAATCCGAGCAAAACGACACTATACCATGGCCGGCCTCACGGATGGTGCATCCAATACCATGCTGATTTCAGAGAATATTCGCACCGGTTATAATCCTGAAAATTCGGCTTCCAACTGGGCTTCCCCCAATCCTTATCTCACCAGTTTTTATATTGGCAATCCCTGTCGAAATGGAAGCTGTTCTGAGGGAAACGTCGATTATAATCTGGCCAATTCAGGATCCAGCGCAATCAATGCTGGTATCGCTAAGCCGGAAGGGAGTGCCCCTTATCCCAATTCATTACACAAAGGTGGCGTCAATGTCGGCTACTGTGATGGGCACATCCAATTTCTTTCGGAAAATATCGATGGAAAAGTTTATGCAGCGCTCGCCAGTCCCCAGGGAGCGGCTTTGAGTGGTACCTCGCTGGAACAATAAACCAGATCCTGAAAAGAAACAGTGATTCAACTTTATATTGACAGATGTAATTTATCATGAGCGCTCAGAATCAATTATGTCAAACACTTACTCATACTACAGGAAAGATCCGATCTATGTGTTGATTGTGATACTGGTGATTGCACTTTTTTTTCGGTTGCATTGTATTACAAATATTGCATATTGGTTCGATGAGAGTTTCTGTCTGAAAATGGCAGAATTTTCCTTTGCCGAAATTTGGACGAGAACAACTCAGGATACGCATCCACCATTATATTTTTACCTGCTCAAATCTTGGGGAATGCTATTTGGAACCTCCGTGATTGCGTCGCGGATGCTCAGCGTATCAAGTGGACTGCTCACAGTTATTGGTACATATCTTTTCGTGTATGAGGCTTATCGAGTCGACAACAATCGTACCTCGAAAGAGAACAGCACTGCTGTATTATCGGCCCTTGTTGCTGCATTATTTGTCGCTTTGAGTCCGCTCCAGGTGTCCTGGTCTCTTCAGGTCCGCATGTATGCACCAGGCGCTGCATTGACTGCCATATCAAGCTGGCTTTTAATCAGGGCTCTTCGTAATGAATCTCATGCAGCATGGAATTGGAGTTTTTTCACAGTTTCTGCTATTGCCTTGGCATACACACATCATTTCGGGCTTTTTATTCTGCTGGCCCAGTACATTTTTGCTTTCGGCTACCGCTGGCTTCAGACACCCGTTGATGTGAATCGAAGTCGATTCAGGAGAGTGCAGCCGGTCTTGCTGTCAGCTCTTGTGCTGGCATTGGCGTGGTCACCGTTATTGTTTCGTCTGTTGAGCCAAAGCCAGCAGGTACAAAATCAATTCTGGACGAAACCATTTGACCTGGAATATGTAGGAAAAGTCTTTTATCAGTTCATTGCACCGCCTCGCTGGTCGCCTGCATCAATGGTCATTGGTTTGGGAGTCGCACAGGCTGTCTTTCTGTCGCTAATTCTGTTGCTGCTCGGACGTCGTCCCACCGATCTCTATCTGTTTATTGCCATCTTTGTCTCATTTCTTGTAGCGACAATCTATTCCGTAATGTCTCGGAATATCTTTGTCTCTCGATATTTTCTGTTTGCGCATTTGCTGCTGTTAGTCGCAATCGCAGTTCTGGTTTGTCGCATCCCTTCTATAAAGCTGCGAATTTCTACCTGCATTCTGGTGTCGGGCTTATTGTTGTATTCCTGCTTTCAGAACTACCTGCGACGAAGTGAAATCTCGAAGAAGTATTCCGGATTGCCGGCAGCCATGGCATATTTTGACTCCCAGAGAAAACCGTCTGAGAATCTGCTTGTTTGTAATCCCATGCTGTTCACTTCAGCAATAGCCTACACGCAAAACCGTGAAGGATTATTTACTTATCATGGTGATGAGAACTACCCGTATTTTTACGGAAACGCGGTAATGCGGGACCAGGATTATTTTTCGCGGGACAGAATCAATAACTGTGATTCGAAATGGATCTGGACACTTGATGCCAATCGTTGGATGCAAGATAGCTGGAGTGTTCCCATGCCGGTTGGATGGAAACAAGTCGGAGAAGTCCGTTTTCAGGAATATTATTGCGAACTTGTCTTTCGCCTGTATGAACATGAAACAGAATAAAACATTAACAAAGAGAATAATCAGATGAACCGACACTACTGCCAAAGTTTTACAAACTCAGGAGCAAGTTCCATCCCCTCTTTAGGGCGGTCATATCTGTTTTGTTTTTCGTTAGTGGTCTGTTTGACCTTTTCAGTGGGGGCGTATCTGTTGGGACAAACTTCACCCCCTCAAAACGCAAAACGCGACTCTGAATCCGATGTTACCAGATTTAATAATTTGGATACGAATCAGGATCAGCGACTGTCACAGCAGGAGCTTCTGAAAACAGCCGAAAAAAAAGAGCGTCCCCGATTGATTCGGGATTTTAAGGTGTTTGATGGAGATCACGATCAACAGCTCACCTTCCAGGAATACCAGAACATAGTTCATCCCAGTCAGCGCAAGCTACCTCATCCACTAGCGGACCGTATCAAACATGGTTTGCAGAAACTTCAGGCAGACTGGAGCAAGTGGGATGCAAACAACGATGGGAAGTTGGACAAGGTAGAATTCTCGACATCAAATGTTATAGGCACAGTTTCCGGTCTGGCGTTGTCGAAGTGGGAGGATTGGGATCGCAATGCAGATGGTATTGTTGATCCACAGGATGCTGAGCAGGTTCTGGAAATTGCCTATGGACTGCGTTATCCTACGGGGGAACTGCTGTGGGAGCCATCGGGGCGGATGCTGACGACCATGCTGTTTGATCATCTGGATCTGAACGGCGATCATCAGATCGATTTACAGGAGGCGAAACAGGCCAAATTCGGTTTCCGGGATGGCAAACAGACACCGGTCTTGTTTAATGAGTGGGACCAGGATGGTAATGGGAAGCTGAGCATCACCGAGTGGAAAATAGATACCAGTCACTGGCGGGATCCGGTGGGACTCTTTCTGGCATCTGACAAAAACCAAGATGGTCTTTTGACTCAGGAAGAGCTTGTCACCGGTGCCGAGTCTTGGACAAAAGAAGTCAGCAAATATCTGCTGGATGGTTTCGACGCGGATGGTGACCAGCGTCTTTCTCTGGATGAATATCGGCAGACACCGTTTTCGAATCTGGCACTGCAATGGCACTCTATGCGAACAGATCGAGACCATGATGGCTATTTAAGTATTTCTGAGTTTCAGTGGGGAAAAGGAGTATTTGCAGCTGCGTTGGCCACAGAATATTTCCAGCGACTCGACCTCAATCAGGATGGAAAACTCGATCTGAAAGAGTTTCCCTTCAGTACCACCAAACGGGATTCTCAATATTATCTCGTTGAATTTCAAAAACTTGACGCTGATGAAAATCAGCAAGTAACGCTGGTTGAATTTCTGGGAGAGAAGAAAGACAAACAAAGGCAAGAGGCCAGACGTTCTTTCTATGATTGGGACAGTAACGCAGATGGGTTGTTGAGTCTCGCCGAATTTTCCAAACGTGAAAAACAGAAGCAAACAATTCCCAAGAATGAATTTCGTTTTCGTGATGAGGATAACAATCAGAGTTTGACTCTGCCAGAGTTTCTTTCATCAGTACCCCCCAAAGAACAACCACAGTTCATTCGAGACTTTAAGTTGTTTGACCTGGATAATGACCAACGGTTGACTTTTGAAGAATATTTAAACACGGTCTCTCCCGACATGCGTAAACTATCTCATCCAGTTGTAGATCGAGTGGCTCAGCGGATGCTGAAGCTTCAGGCAGGCTGGAGCAAGTGGGACACAAACAACGATGGGAAGTTGGACAAGGTAGAATTCTCGACATCAAATGTTATAGGTACAGTTTCCGGTCTGGCGTTGTCGAAGTGGGAGGACTGGGATCGCAATGCAGATGGTTTTGTTGATCCGCAGGAGGCAGAGCAGGTACTAGAGATCGCTTACGGTCTACGTTATCCCACAGGAGAATTGCTGTGGGAACCAGGAGGGCGGATGCTCACCAGTATGCTGTTCGACTATCTGGATCAGAATAGAAATCAATCGATCGACCTCGCGGAAGCAAAACAGGCGAAATTTGGCTTCGGCAATGGCAAACAGACTTTAGCTCTGTTCAAGTTGTGGGATAATGATGGTAATGAGAATTTGTCGATTGGCGAATGGAAGACCGACCCCTCGCACTGGCGAGATCCGGTGGGGATTTTTCTGGTAGCGGACAAAAACTATGACGGTTATTTAAGTCAGGAAGAACTTGTCGCAAGTGCCGAGCCTTGGATGAAAGAAGTCACTGCGTATCTGCTGCCAGGCTTTGACCTGGATGACGATCAGCGTCTTTCACTGGACGAGTACCGCCAGACACCTTTTTCGAATCTTTCTCGTCAGTGGCATTCTTTGCGAACTGATCAGAATCAGGATGGGGTTTTGACTCTCGCTGAATTCCGTTGGGGGGATGGTCTGTTGGCAGCCGCCTTGACTGTAGAATACTTCGAGCAGTTAGATCTTAATCAGGACGGGAAACTCGACCTCAAAGAGTTTCCTTTTAATACCACCAAACGGGACCCTCAGTATTTTGCGATGAAATTCAAGGAACTGGATACAGATCAGAATCAATTTCTGTCGATTGCCGAGTATCTAGGCAAAAAAGAAGGAGCAAGTCGCAGGCAAGCGAAACGTGAATTTTATGACTGGGACAGCAACGCGGATGAGCAGTTGAGCCTCACTGAATTTACGGAACGCCGGAAGCCGAAACAGATCATCCTGGAAAACGAATTCCGAATATTAGATGATAACAGCGACCAAATTCTGACGCCAGAAGAATTTCTGTTCTCAGTTCCTGCCGAAAGGCTGTCGGAGTTGACGCGTAATTTCAAGATATTTGATGAAAACCAGGATCAGCGTCTGACCTTCGCTGAATATCTGAACCTCGTTTCCCCGAGCCAGCGCAAACTTTCTCATCCGTTTGTCGAGCGCGTAGCTGAGCGGTTGCAGAAACTGAAGCCCGAATGGAGTAAGTGGGACACAAACAGTGATGGCAAGTTGAATAAGACCGAGTTCTCCGGGAGCGGTCTTGCGCGTTCCGTTCCCGGCTTAGCACTGACGGTCTGGGAAGACTGGGACCGTAATACTGATGGTTTTGTGGATCTGGAGGATGCCGAACAGGTACTGGAGATTGCCTACGGTTTGCGGTATACCACAGGAGAGCTGCTTTGGGAACCTTCGGGACGGATGCTGACGACCATGCTGTTTGACCATCTGGACCTTGACGACGATCATCAGATTGACTGGGAAGAAGCAAAGATAGCAAAATTTGGTTTTCATGATGGCAAGCAAACGTCAACTCTCTTTAAACTGTGGGACCAGAATGGTTACGGAAAACTAACCATTGATGAGTGGAAGACGGATGCGAGTCACTGGCGTGATCCTGTGGGAATCTTTCTGGCAGCGGATACAGATCGAGATGGACTGTTAAGCCAGGAAGAACATGTCGCGGCTGCCGAGTCTTGGACGAAAGACGTGAGCGAGCATCTACTTGGAGCCTTTGATTTAGATAGTGACCAACATCTTTCGCTCGATGAATTCCGTCAGACGCCGTTTTCAAATCTGGCCCGCGAATGGCACTCATTGCGATCAGATCGGAATCAGGATGGAGCTTTGAATCTTTCTGAATTCAGTTGGGGGGATGGTCTGCTGGCAGCGACATTGACAGTGGAATACTTTGAGCGATTGGATCTCAATCAAGACCAGAAACTCGACCAGGATGAATTTAATTTCAATGCAGCTCCTTCTAAAGCTAACCTGGGGACGATGTTTGCACAACTTGATCTTGATCAGGATGGGAGTCTCTCTTTTGAAGAGTATTCGGGGAACCTCAAGCTACCTCCAAATGCCAACGAAAAGCAGGTAATTTATTACGAAACCCGACTTGCGCGGCTTGAAGATGCATTTCGGAAAGCTGATATCAATATAAATAAAAAACTTGATCAACTTGAATTCCAAAGTGAACCAAGTCTGGAAGCGATAGCCCCCAATCTAGTTCAAAAGAAAAAAAACATGAGTAGTCTGACTGTCGGTAAAACTGATGGATCAGAGGCGGCTGGCGGAAACACTGAAATATGGGTTGTTCTTACTTTAAATGGTTTATTACTTATTGGTGCAATCGTCTTTATTTTGCGAAAAACAAAAAGAAGCACCCATTGAATTTCTGTTTTAATCGCTTGTCATCTGATCCTGGCAGGCATTGCAGTCGTTATCGTACTGCGTTTGCTGAATTCTTATTTGAGGTGACCCTGTCAGTTCAATTTGAGATGAAGTGAACATGCTCCTCTGGAATAGCGACCGGAATTCGCTTCCACTTCTTGTGATAAAGACTGGAATATTTTCTGCTAAAGAGTTTGGCTTGTGAAGATTATGAGAGGAAATGTCTGGGTAAGGTGTTCAGGCCGATTAGATCGAAATTCCTGCCAATACGCCTCTCTGGTAGCTCCTCAAGTTCCTGTAGACGAATATAGCAAAGTGATTAGTGGAAAAAACTGGCCCATTTCAGGAGCATAGTGTAGATCCAATTATCCTAAGCCAGTTCCTGTCAATCCAGCCCTGTTGTCGCGATTCGAATTGCATGTGAGTATATTCCAGATTGCAATCCTGATACGACAATTCGATAAGATATTGATTAAAAATATTTGAATGTGATTGAGTCAAAAATGAAAATCACAAAATGCACAATTGTAACGATTATTTTCTGGGGTCTCGTAAACATCGGTTTGATTGTATACATGCAATCAAATGATTATGAAAACCCAACAGAAGTAAATTTGGCTCCCGAATTAGTCAGAAGGTTTGCCCCCCTGCGAACTCTGGTCATCCCAGCGGACTCAAATAAACCCATCGAATTTCAAGCAAGAATCTTGAAGCCTGACAGAATTGAAGCACGCAGGTTCTATCCCTTGATTGTTCTACTGCATGGCGCAGGGGAACGCGGGAACGACAATCAGCGGCAACTCAAATATTTGGCGCAGCAAATGGCGCAGTCCCCCTGGCAGGAAAAGTATCCCTGTTTTCTACTGGCACCACAGTGCCCGCGCAATATGAACTGGTCTTCTCCTGCATGCGCAGCAGATTCTCCCGATGACAATGATCAGAACCTGCTGGACCAGATTCACCAGATGATTCTGGATATTTCCCGCAAATATCCAATCGATAAACGGCGGATCTACATTACAGGGTACTCGATGGGAGGATTTGGAACATGGAGTATGATCGCCCGTTATCCCGAACTGTTTGCAGCGGCAGTTCCCATCTGTGGTGGCGGCAACACGAACACGGTTTCCGGTTTTGTCCATCTCCCGATCTGGGTCGCGCATGGCACGCGGGACGAAATCGTTCCCGTTACCAGTTCAAGAGACATGGTAGATGCGTTTTGCAAGGCAGGCGGGAATCCCATTTATCAGGAGCTGGAGGGAATCAAACATGACAGCTGGACTCCGACATATGCAATTGATGGTGGAATGTTTGCCTGGCTGTTTCAGCAGAGAAAAAAATAAGAATCGACCAAACTCTCATTGATAAAAACAGGGATTTGGTATGTTCTTGATTTTTCAATATCTTTAATAAAAGCTGTTGTACATATGTGGGTATGTGAGTAGTATGAGAAAAACGAACTGTCAATTTGTCCTTGGAGACATTAGATCATGTTGGGCTTCAGGTATCTCATCCATCCATCTTACAAAATTGTCTTTTATTCTTGCTTTCTCATTCTCATCTTTCTTCTCTACAGTCACTCAACTCTTGCGGCAGATCCTGAGAATCAGACCATCGATTCAAAGAAGGAAAAGCCAAAAACCGCTTCTGTTACGAGTCCTCTTGAAAAAACAAAAGCCGCTTTTCAGGCTCGCGATGCTAATCAGGACGGACGTGTAACAGAGCAGGAATTCATATCTTCCTTCCCCGAAGATCGGCAAGCTGCTGCTGGTAGGGATTTTCGGTTGTTTAACCGGGACGGCGATGATGTTCTCTCCTTCAATGAATACTGCTCCATTCCAGGATTGGTTCCTCAATCATTTCGCAGTTCGATATCGCACCCATTGACTCCACTGGTCGAACAGCAACTGTCTGTCATCGATAAACATTGGAAACAGTGGGACGTTGACGGGAATGACAGCCTGTCTCCAGAAGAATTCGAGAACGCGAAAATCAATGAGCAGATTTCAGGGCTACCGCCAGTGGTTCTTAAAGACTGGGACCGGAATACAGATGGGCAAATTAGCCGCGAAGATTGCCGTCTGGTGATCGAAGCCTGTTACGGTTTGCGGCGTCTGGATGGTCTGCCAATACAGTTACCAACCGGTCTTGTTGTCTACTGGTGGCATTTCAAAGATCTGGACCGAGATCGGGATGATCAACTGACTCTCAAGGAATTCCAGGCCTATTACAATCGCTTTGGTGAAGAGGATGCTAAAAGACGTTTTCAACAGGGAGATTCAGATGGAAATGAATTGATCACTCTGTCGGAATGGGCAAAGATGCCTGGTAACCTGATTGATACTGTCGCTGAATTCCAGAGAATGGATATAAACCTGGACGGCCAAATAAATCAGCAGGAATTTCGGGATGGAGTCATGCCCTTCCTGCGTCCTTTGGCGCGATATACATTTCCAGGTTTTGATCTGGATCATGATGGTCAGTTGTCACTGGATGAATTTCGGATGACACTTCCCATAAATCGTATAGAAAACTGGAGCATAATACCACGTGATACAGATCATGATGGGCGATTGAGCTTGAAAGAAATGCCTTGGACTCCCGGCCTGGAACTGAGCCTGTTGCGTCAGGAATATTTCCAGTGTCTAGATGTGAATCAGAATGGTTTTCTCGATCTGGATGAATATAATTACGTCGTCGACCCAACAAAAACCCCTGCGGAAATTGTACTGAAAGTGAGTTATAATTCTCGAGATACCAATCAGGATGGCCATGTGTCCGAAGCCGAGTTCATCGCTTCATTCCCCATGGAGAAGCAACAGGCAGCGAAACGGGACTTTCTGTTGTTTAATCGTGATGGTGATAAAAATCTATCGTTCGATGAGTATCGCACAATCCCAGGGTTGACTCCGGTCGAACTTCGTGGCGAGTTAACCCATCCCTTAACTGCTCTGGTCGATAAGCAGTTATCAGTTATTGAAAAACATTGGAAGTCGTGGGATGTGGATGGGAATGACAGCCTGTCTCCAGAAGAATTCGAGAATGCCAAGGTTAATGAACTGATCCCCGGCTTACCGCCGGTAGTTCTGGATGACTGGGATCGGGATGCAGACAGTCAGGTCAGCCGGAAAGATTGTCGACAGGTGATTGAAGCCTGTTACGGTTTGTGCCGTCTGGATGGTCAGCCATTGCAGTTACCGTCCGGTCTGGTCGTTTATTGGTGGCATTTTAAAGATCTGGATCGCGATCACAATGACCAGCTGAGCCTGAAAGAATTTCAGGCTTATTACAATCGCTTTAGAGAGGAAGCAGCCAAAAAACGCTTTCAGGATGGAGACACGAACCATGATAAATCACTCTCTTTGAAAGAATGGGCTGCAATGCCCGGTTTCCTGCTCGATCCGGTCGCTGAATTTCAAAAGCTCGATCAGAACCTTGATGGCCGCGTAGACCAGGACGAATTGAGCGAGGAAGTTGCCCCCTTTCTGAGACCCTTGGCACAATTTATCTTTCCAGGATTTGATGAGGATCAGGATGGCACACTCTCACTGGACGAGTATCGCTTGACCTTACTGGCAAATCGCGTCGAAAACTGGGATGTGATCTCTCGGGATACTGATCATGATGGCCGTCTGAGCCTGAAAGAAATGGCCTGGACTCCGGGGCTCGAACTAAGCCTGCTGCGACAGGAATATTTTCAGCGACTGGATCTGAATCAGGATAGCTATCTCGATCTTGATGAATTCAAAGTGGCGGTCGATGGTGGTAAAGCTCCTGCAGAAATTGCGTTAAAGGCTGTTTATTACAGCCGGGATACCAACCGGGACCGACGGGTCACAGAGACAGAATTTGTGGATTCCTTTCCCAAGGAAAAACAGCCGGAGGCAAAACGGGATTTCTTGCTGTTCAACCGGGATGGAGATGATAATCTGTCCTTCGAGGAGTATCGTTCAATTGCGGGACTGGTTCCAGCGGCATTGCGCAGTGGTTTGCCACATCCCCTGATGCCCCAGATCCAAAAGCAGATGGGGATCATCGACAAACACTGGAAGCAATGGGACGCAGATGGGAATAACAGCCTGTCTCCAGATGAATTGCAGAACGCGAAGATTACTGAGCAGATTCCAGGACTACCGCCGGTGGTACTGAAAGACTGGGACCGCGATGCAGACGGACAAGTCAGTCGCGACGATTGCCGACAGGTGCTCGAAGCTTGTTACGGTTTGCGGCGCCTGGATGGTCAGCCACTGTATTTACCATCGGGGCAGATCGTTTACTGGTGGCATTTCAAAAACCTGGACCGTGATCACAATGATCAGCTGACTCTGGAAGAATTTCTGAGTTATTATCGGCTATATGGTGAGGAGCAAGGAAAGCAAAGATTTGAACAAGGGGATACCGATCATAACCAGATGATCTCCTTACGTGAATGGGCGAAGATGCCCGGGCTTTTGTTGGATCCCATCGTTGAATTTCAAAAGATGGACCTTAATCTGGACGGTTACCTGGATCGAGATGAATTATTCGATCAGACAGCAAAATGGTTGCAATCTTTAACTGGCTATACCTTTCCGGGATTTGACCTGGATCATGATGGAAAACTCTCATTAGACGAATACCGCATGACATTACCGGCCAACAAATTGGAGAACTGGGATGTCACTTCCGTGGATGCCGACCATGATGGCCGT
>PAJV01000039.1 GCA_002706765.1 Gimesia sp. | reverse complement strand
GTTCTGATTATTCGGATTGAATGGAAAATTCATCGTGTCGAGGGAGAAACACGACGAAAAGTACCGAAAGGACCTGCTTATTTTTCAGGATGCTTTTCGAGATTTGCTATGCTCACAGGCTTGATGAAACGTCGCCACAATTTGCAAATTCGTCCGATTCTCAGATCGGTCGGGTATTCCCTTTGCATTGCCAGTCTAGTCATTTCCGCTCGCAGCACATTCGCCAACGATGCGTTACCGGAGTCGCTGATCGAAGAGTCCCAGTCAGCAGACCTCAGCGATCAAGAGGCGTGCACCAGCTGCGAATGGAGTGAACCTGACTTCTGGACTCAAACCACTCTGACGGAAAACCTGTTTCAACGACGTCCCTGTCTGGCGGAACAAGGTATCACATTCGATGCCGACGTCGCCCAGTTTTATATGGGGGTTGCAGCAGGAGGCGCTGAGCAGGAATTCCGCTACGCCGGGCACGGCGACTACGTAATGAATATCGATTCGGGCAAGCTCGGCGGCCCGCAGGGATTGTTTGTGAAGCTTCGCGCAGAGCACCGTTTCGGCGAAAGTATTAACAGTGCCACAGGGGCAATCATCCCGGCCAACGTACTGACTGATCTCCCGGTCGCCGACAGTGATCAGCTCTATCTGACTAATGTTCTGTTTACCCAGATGTTTTCCGAATCGTTCGGGGTTTTCGCCGGTAAACTGGATACACTCGATGGTGACATGAATGCATTCGCACACGGTCGTGGTAAAACACAATTCTCGAACGCCGCTTTTGTTGCCACTCCCATTGGCCTGCGTACCATTGTTTACTCTTCGCTGGGAACCGGCTTCCTGATTCTGCGGGATGGTGAGCCGATCTTTACCTTCACCGTGATCAACTCCACCGATACCTCCCGCACCAGTGGCTTTGAGGAACTGTTTGCCAACGGTGCCTCCGTCATCCCGGAACTGCGACTTCCCACAAATCTTTTTGGCCGACCTGGACATTTCCTGTTTGGTGCCAGCTGGAGCAGTCGAGATTATGCGGCTCTTGAACAGGATCCGTTTATCGTTCTGCCTGATATTCCCATCGATCGCAAAACGGATTCCTGGTCATTGTACTGGAACTTCGATCAATATCTTTTTGTGGACCCCTGTGATCCCTCGCGCGGCTGGGGTGTCTTTGGTCGTGCCGGTATTGCGGACGCAGATACGAACCCGATTGAATGGTTCCTCAGCTTTGGTGTCGGGGGAAACAGCCCGATCTCCAGCCGCGAAGCAGATACCTTCGGGGTAGGCTGGTATTATTCCGCCACCAGTGACCGACTGGCTCCCTTCATCAATAACATTCTGGGAGGCGTGGGGGATGGATACGGCGTGGAACTGTTCTACAATATCGAAGTCACAAAATGGTTTCATCTCACCGCCGACATGCAGGTACTCCGTCCGGCCCGCCAGACAGTAGACACCGCCCTGCTGGTCGGCTTGAGAGCTGTCATCGACTTATAACGGTTCAAAAAAGTCAGATGGGCTTGGGTGTTTCGTTACGGTTTACCTCTTGATCCCAACCGGCTTGGATTTCTGCGTATGCGAATGGCGCTAGGAAGATCAGCTTTCCGGACTGAAAGTGACTTTCCACCTGTTCCCGGGATCAGGGCAGGTCAAAGATGAAGGAAGTCTGTAATCGATGGGCATCACCTGAGTCACCTCCTACATTATCTTTTGTTCCGTAGAGATATTCGACTCCGATTTTGACATTATTCATGGGACTCCAGATCAGGTTGGCAGCCAGGTAAGTGATCTGTTTCACATCGGTCGGAGATTGAAATGCCGTGGTATCAAGGCTGTTTTCGGCATAGGTAAAGTTGGAACTGAGTGAATCATTCCAGTCGTGAGTTAAACCGACCATCCAGCCAAACATGGGGAGCAGACCAGCCTGATTTGCCGCTGTAGGGGCTGCATCCGGCAGAGAACGATAACTGCCGATTCCCTCGCCGAAAACAATCTGCGAATAAACTTTGGTGCGCTCTGTGATCAACCGCACTCCCGTCATGTTGAAACCCCAGGCAAACGCCGTGACCACTGACTGACCGGTCGGTTGAAAGCCCACGACCCGGTACAGACCGGCAATCTGATATTGGGCACAATCGTTTTCATATCGCAGTCGGGTCACAAAATCGGGTGAGGGATTACGTGGCTCTCCCGTGATACCCATCGGGGGCTCAATGATAAAATTCGTATCCTCCACCGATACCGCGAAGGTGGTATTTTCATTAAAGATATTTTGTGTCCAGCGGGCTTGCGCCTGTCGTCGGTTGACGCTGGAAACGGAACCTTCAAAATCCAGAGTCGCCGGGGCAGCTGCCACATCGGCAAAAGTGGTCCACGTCTGTCCGACCAGGAGCGACCCCGATTCACCAAAAGCATGTCGTAAACGAAAACGATTTCCGTCACTGAAAAAATCTCCCTCCACATACACGCGAATCAGCCGGTCGTTGGTAAGCCACCGTGTATCAAAGCTCATCCGCGACTGCCGGGCATGAAACCGGGCATTGGTCCGATGGGGCGCCCCGATTGGAATGCTGGATGTCACAAAAGAGTCTGTCGAGTCAATCGGATCGAAATCATAGATGAAGTCGGCTTTCACCAGACCGCCGATTTTCATCGCGGCATCTTTACCAAAGATGATCAAACCGTCCGAAAAAGAAGGAGCAGAATACAGATCCAGACCCACATTGAATTTTCTCGCATCAGTAAAATAAGGATTCGCCAACAGTTCCGGATTCACTTCTTCGGATCCGGTAGACATCGTCAACGGAGTGACAATCCCATTTTCAGACCGTGACTCTGGACTCTCATAAGAATCCAGGTCTGCATTCTCATCAAAGATAAACCGGACTCTGCCGGGTCCTTCTGTCTCAGAATCAGGAAACCGATCCGCTTCTCCCTGAGCAGCTGGCGCAGGCGGAATTGAAGAGGGAATGTCCCTGGCTGCGACGCTGGTGACAACTGCAGCAATCGCGAACAGAAAGGTACCAATATTGATTGAGATCAATTGCATGATGAATGGGAGAGGTGAGAGGTGCAATAGATTTCGGAGAAAGGCGAAGAAATGAGAGCGCAATTTGTATCACAGAAACGTCGTCTTGAAAACCCCGATTCAGAATGTCGGCAAGCAGCGCTATCTCATTTTACAGGACAGAGATAATGGGTTCTGTCACGATGAGTGCAAAATCCTTTTCATAAATTTTCTGCTTCAGGAGACTGATCAAAGTAACCTCGCTGTCTAAAATCTTGCATCCGGAGGAACGGTAGGTCACCCGCGATTTCAGGCTCAGGAAAAGCTTCTCGCAGGACCGGTAATTAATGAGCAAACCTAATGAATCATGATGTCAGGCAGAACACCTTGTATCTCCCACAAGATTATTAGACCAAAATATCTGGAAGTCTGATTCACACTCTGTTGTTTTGCAGCAACAGTTGCATAAAAAGCTGTCTCTATTTCCTAAAATCAACAAGAAGATTAAGGCAATCATTCCGAATCGATTTCATCATTTTTTCACTGGCTAACAGAAATCGTTTTGGGTAGTATCGATGAATAAGTGTCACTTTGCAGTTCAGTTTCCGGGCCTGTCAAACAAACTGATTTTCGTATTCAGTTGACTGAACCCTCGCTTGAGACATTGTCATTTCAAAATCCTGTCAGGGAGCAGCCGCTATGAAAAGATTATCTCTGTCTGGGGCTGTCGCGCTCCTGGTCTGTGCCACACTGGTGACACAGTCGTTTGCGCAACAGAACAGCTCAAGTAGTAACAAACCGAATATTCTCGTTATATTTGGTGACGACATCGGGCAGACGAATGTCTCGTCCTATTCAATGGGGCTGGTGGGCTACCGCACGCCGAACATTGACCGGGTTGCCCGGGAAGGTGTGATATTCACTGACTATTACGCGGAACAGAGCTGTACTGCAGGTCGTTCCACATTTCTGACTGGTCAATGTACTTATCGAACTGGACTTTCCAAGGTGGGACTTCCCGGAGCTGATCTGGGATTACGGGCAGAAGATCCCACGATCGCAGAACTTCTTAAGCCACTGGGATACAGTACCGGGCAGTTTGGCAAAAATCACCTGGGAGACAAGGATGAATTCCTGCCGACCAATCATGGTTTCGATGAGTTCCTGGGTAACCTTTACCATCTGAATGCGGAAGAAGAACCGGAAAACCGCAATTACCCCAGTGATCCAGAATTCCGGAAGAAATTCGGGCCTCGTGGTGTGATTAAATCAAGCGCCGACGGCAAAATTGAAGATACTGGCCCGTTGACGAAAAAACGAATGGAGACAGTCGATGACGAAACTTCGGCTGCCGCCATCGATTTCATTGAACGCCAGACAAAAGCGGAAAAACCATTCTTCTGCTGGTGGAATGCCACCCGCATGCATTTTCGAACCCATGTCCGGGAAGAGCATCGTGACAAACCAGGCCTCACGGCGCGCACAGAATACGCAGACGGAATGATTGAGCATGACAAGCAGGTCGGAACACTATTAAAGAAACTCGATGAACTGGGAATTGCCGATAATACGATTGTGATTTACACAACTGATAACGGTCCGCATAAAAATTCCTGGCCCGATGCTGGCCTGAGCCCCTTCCGCAATGAGAAAAATTCCAACTGGGAAGGTGCGTTCCGCGTGCCTTGTGCGATTCGCTGGCCGGGAAAAATCAAAGCAGGTACTGTTTCAAATGAAATCGTCAGTGGCCTCGACTGGTTACCTACTCTACTGGCAGCCGCGGGTGAGAAAGACATCAAAGGCAAACTGCTCAAAGGGCATACCGCGGGTGAGAAACAGTTTAAAGTTCACCTGGATGGGTATAACATTCTGCCTTATCTGACCGGTCAGGAGAAAGAGTCCCCACGCAATTCGTTCTTCTACTTTAATGACGATGGACAACTGGTGGGTTTAAGATTCGAAAACTGGAAACTGGTCTTTCTGGAACAGCGTGCGAGGGGAACACTCAAAGTCTGGGCAGAGCCTTTTACACCACTCAGACTCCCAAAAATGTTTGACCTGAGGGCAGATCCTTACGAACAGGCAGACATCACATCCAATACCTATTATGACTGGATGCTGGACCACGCATTCCTGCTGGTTCCTGCTCAGCAATACGCGGGGAATTTCCTGGAAACGTTCAAAGAGTTTCCTCCCCGTCAGAAACCATCCAGTTTCAATCTGGATGATGTGATGAAAAAACTGCAGGAAGGGACTGGCGGGGCACAATAAACCTTGCCTGACTGACTGAAGTATTTCGTTCAAAGCGGAGCGACTTTTAACAGGCGCTCCGCTTTGATCTCTTTGACAGGCAATGCTCCTGAAGTTGCCAGACACTGATAAAAGGAACGTGCATGGATCCGCGTGAATCGATTCTGCAGATTTCTGAAGCCATGAATCAGGCGATCCTGGGACAGCAGACGGTGGTCGAACGATTGTTGATTGCGCTGCTGGCAGATGGACATGTATTACTTGAGGGTCTGCCTGGAACTGCCAAAACGCGCTCTATCAAAACGCTATCCGGATTGATCGAAAGCAGCTTCAGTCGCATCCAGTTTACTCCGGACCTGTTACCTTCTGATGTGACAGGTTCAGAAATCTACCGCGAGCAGAACGCGACGTTTGAGTTTCAGCCGGGTCCTGTTTTCGGAAATCTGATTCTGGCTGATGAAATCAACCGGGCACCGGCGAAAGTGCAGTCATCTCTGCTGGAGGCGATGGAAGAGCGTCAGGTCACGGTGGCGGGGGAGACACATCGACTGCCTGATCTGTTTCTCGTACTGGCGACGCAGAACCCGATTGAACAGGAGGGAACGTATCCTCTGCCGGAAGCGCAGATGGACCGGTTTCTGCTGTATGTCAATGTAGACTATCCTGTCAGTGAGAATGAACTTGCCATTCTGCGACTGGTTCGAAAAGAAAAAGCCTCGCAAGGCCAGCAGTTACCGACTCCTGTACCTCAGGAAGCAATCTTCGCAGCCCGCAAGCAGATCTTTGATATCCAGGTCGCCGCAGCTGCTGAACAATATATTGTGGATCTGGTTCTGGCTACCCGACATCCGGATCGCTTCGAGGGGAAACTCTCCCATTGGATTCGTCTGGGTGCCAGTCCCCGGGGGACGCTTGCCCTGGACGCGGCGGCCCGCGCACATGCCTGGCTGAATCATCAGGATTTTGTCTCGCCGGATAATATTCGCGCAGTCGCTCCCGCATGTCTGGCACACCGGGTTCATTTAACATACGAAGCAGAAGCAGAGGGTATCTCGCGAACGGATGTCATCGAAGAACTTCTGAAAATGGTCGTCGCCATCTGAGGACAGCCAATGAGCGTCTCCATCTCACTCAAAGAAATGATATTGATGAAAGCCGAAGCACGGGGATTTTCATTGCTGCCCCGGCAACCGGTTTCCTCATTATTGTCGGGACGCCACGCATCCCGTTTGCGGGGGCGGGGATTGACTTTTGAAGAACTGCGGCATTATCACCCGGGAGACGACGTCCGGACCATCGACTGGAAAGCAACAGCACGACTCCGCTCAACACACGTGCGGTCTTATAGTGAAGAGCGTGAACGCCCGGTTATAATTGTCGTGGATCAGCGTTCTTCGATGTTTTTCGGCTCGCGCCGGGCATTCAAGTCAGTGGTGGCAGCGGAACTGGCTGCATTAGGTGCCTGGCGCTCGCTGGAAGCCGGAGATCGGGTGGGGGGCATCGTCTTTAATGAAAACGAAGTGGTAGAAATCAGACCGCATCGCAGCCGAACGCGCGTGTTAAGGCTGTTTCATGAGATCGTCAAAATGAATCAGCAACTGGCGTCAGACCAGCCAGCAGCAGGCACAACTACTTTAAACGATGCCTTGGAAAAAGCGTTACACGTGGCGAAACATGATTGCCTGGTGGTCTTGATCAGTGATCTGGATGGCGCTGATGCGGAAACGCGCAGGCTCTCGACTCTCATTGCCGCGCGCAACGACATGCTGGTCGCAGCCGTCTATGATCCACTGGGAGCTTCACTTTGCGGTGCCCCCGGCATGGTGGCCGTCGATAGAGGGTCAATATGGGAGATTCCGGAAGGCGGCCTGTTTCAAAGTCAGTTCCGACAGGCGTTCCAGGACCGTGTCGATGAATGGCAGAAAATATTTCGCAACTTGAAAGTTCCCGTCATGCCGATTTCCACATCGGTTTCGGCAGGTAAGCAGGTTCTTTCGCTGCTGGGGCATCGGACGACAGCAAAATGAAAAATGACGCAACAGACCTTGATCGGATGCACGATATTATCGTCCCCGAACCGATCTCCTGGTGGCCTTGGGCACCTGGCTGGTATGTGGTCCTGGTGGTTCTGCTCTGCGCGATTCTGTACCTGGGCTGTTGTTACTGGCAGCATTGGAGATCTAATCATTATCGCCGAATCGCGCTGGTCGAACTGCAACAGGCTTGTTCGATTCCAGCGGTCTCTGAACTTTTAAGGCGTACGGCGCTTGCGGTTGCCCCTCGATCCGAAATAGCAGCAAAAACAGGTTCGAGCTGGACCGAATGGCTGATAGACCGGGCACCTGTCAGTATGCCGGACCAGATTCGTCAACAACTGTCGGCTGGCGTCTACGATTCAACGGAATCTGACTGCGATATAAAAGAGCTCAAAGCGTATGCTGCCCAATGGATCAGACGACATCACCAAAACCCGCTGTGTGATACCCAACCTGCGAAACAACGCTGATCGGTTAGCCCTTATGTTTGCCTTTTCGTATCCCTGGATCTTTGCCTTGCTGCCACTTCCCTGGCTGGTGAGAGTTTTTTTCCCCGCCCGACAAACAGGAGGAATCGCTGTACGTGTTCCTTTTGGCGCACGTCTGTCGGCAGTGATGCAGCAGCAGGGAGCAGTTCCGGCGACTGTCAGGAAGACGTGGAAACTGATGCTGCCCGCGCTCATCTGGCTACTGGTTCTGTGCGCGCTGGCACGCCCGCAGTGGATTGAGCCTCCGGTCGTTAAAGAGATTCCTGTCCGTGACCTGCTGCTGCTGGTGGACCTCTCCAGTTCAATGGACCAGAAAGACTTTATGAACCCTGCAGGCCAGGCGATTACCAGGCTGGAAGCGGTGAAAGAAGTTCTGGGGGATTTTCTGGTTCGACGCAAGGGAGACCGTGTGGGTCTGGTTGTCTTTGGCTCGGCACCCTATCTCCAGGCTCCCTTTTCGACCGATTTGTCACTCACCCGAACGCTGCTTGACGAATGTGATGTGGGAATGGCCGGACCGCAGACCGCGTTCGGCGATGCGATCGGACTGGGAGTGAATCTCTTTCAGGACAGCCAGGTGCCTGCGAAAACAATCATTGCCCTGACAGATGGAAATGACACGAAAAGTCAAGTCCCACCGGTGGAAGCAGCCCGGATCGCTGCCCAGCGTGAGATTCGCATCTATACCGTTGCCATGGGAGATCCCACGACTGCTGGCGAGGATAAGCTCGACCAACAGGCATTAAAGGATGTCGCCCAAGCGGCAAAGGGTTCATATTATTTCGCCGCCGATCGCAGGCAACTGGAATCGATCTACCAGGAACTGGATAAAATCGAAACCCGGGAGGTAAAGACAATCAGCCATCGTCCGCGCCGAGACCTGTATTATTATTTCGTCGTGGCTGCTCTGTTTGTTTCCCTGATTGAGAAATCGTATACCGTTTACCGATCCCGCCGTAAGATTCCATTAAAAGCTCAACAGACGGAAGTCAGGGTGAATCCGCAGAATGGCCAGCTGGAGGTAGTGTCATGATGGAATTCTGGACCCACTTTCATTTCCTCCGTCCCGGCTGGTTACTGCTTATCCCACTCGCTGCAGGATTATGGTGGCTCTGGTATCGAAATACGGAACCATTACGCGGCTGGCGCGAGCAGGTTGCTCCGGAATTATTGCAGGCGCTGATTGTCAGAAATTTGAACCATCGAGACCAGGCAACGTTCTGGTTACTCGCTGGCTGGATGATTGCCATCATCGCCAGCTCCGGCCCCACGTGGAAACAGGAACCCAACCCGTTTGCCGCGGATGCTGCGCCCCTGATGGTGCTGCTAAAAGCTGACAAGAGTATGAACCAGCCCGATCCTCAGCCCTCAGCATTGGAGCGCGCCCGGCTGAAAATTGCCGATCTGGTGAAAATCCGTAAAGGACAGCCAATCGGTTTGATCGCGTATGCTGGTTCGGCCCATCTGGTGCTACCACCTACGCGGGACACCTCCGTTGTAGCAGAGATGGCTTCACAAATCAGTTCAGAGATTATGCCTGAACCCGGCGACCGGCTTGATCTGGCAATCGAGAAAGCAGACCAGATTCTTTCCGGGCAGAATTCAGGTGGAACCCTGCTGGTCATAGCAGACAGTGTGATAGCCGATTCAGCTGCATTGAAGAACGCTCAAAAGAAAACCGCCGCGTACCCCATCCAGTTTCTTTCACTCAGGGATGATGCGACCGTTCAACAGGCAGCGGAATCTCTGCAAGCGACAGTGGTCAAGCTGACGCCGGACGATGAAGATCTGGAACATATTTCAAAAACGGCCGAACGGAAATCGGTGATCAGCGTCTCTGGAAAAGACCAGCGCTGGGAAGAAGCCGGATACTGGCTGGTTCCCTTACTCGCGATGATGGTAGCATTCTCTTTCCGACGTGAGGAACGAACCAGCGGCAGGGGAGAAACATGAGAAGCTCGATCATTGCACTGCTTGCGCTGTCATGGACCAACTGGTGGTTAACGACGGACCAGCAGGGGCAGCGTCTGTTTAAACAACAGAAATACCAGGAAGCTGCGAAAGTATTCCAAGATCCACGCTGGCAGGGAACGGCCTGGTACCGGGCGGGTGAGTTCGAAAAAGCGGCGCAGGCATATGCCAGGGCCTCAACACCCCAGGCGAAGTTTAATGCCGGCAATGCCTGGATGCTGCTCGGTAAATATGAGACTGCCATCGAACAGTATGACCAGGCACTCAAACTTCGACCTGAGTGGAAAGAGGCAGAGGAGAATCGTGCCATCGCGGAAGCACGCGCGAAAATGAAAGAATCAACAGGGGGAGACCTGGGTGATCAGAGAGAGGGAGCCGACAAAATTGTATATGACAGGAAGCAGGACTCCGGCGGACAGGATACAGAAACAGCTGGAGAACAAGCCTCGTCTGATGCGAGTATCCAGTCAATCTGGTTAAGACGAGTGCAGACGAATCCTGCTGATTTTCTTCGTTCCAAATTCGCTTATCAGTATGCACGGGAAGAGGGTCAGCAATGAAGGTTTCTTTATGTTTGACGCTGACGATATACCTGTTGCTGGTGTTACCCCGGATGATCCATGCCGCAGAAGTACGGCCGGCCAGCATTCAAATCAAGGAACAAAGCTGGTGGGTCGGTCAGCAGATCCCCTTTACCGTGCAGCTGCGTGCGAATGGTTCGTTTTCGGGTGCCGCCAGTTTTACCCTGCCTGAAATTCCCCGCGTGATCATCGTTAAGACGGGGCGACCCGTTGTTTCTTCTGAAGAGATTGATGGGGACTCGTGGTTTGTACAGACGCATGAATTTGCCTTGTTTTCCCAGCAGAGCGGAACTCTTGAAATCCCGGTCTTTGAAGTACGCTTCAGTCATCGCAATGGTTTTACCGGCCCGTCACATGACCAGACGGCTCAGGTTCCAGCTGTCAAAATCAAAGTAGAGCGTCCCCAAGGGAGTTCCCGGGACGATTTTCTGGTCACCACCACATCACTCAAGATAACGGAAAGCTGGGACCCTCAGCCGGAAGTCACAGAGCAGGGAGCTGTGTTTCGTCGCACGATTACCCAGACTGCAGATAACGTGACAGGGATGGCATTAGCCCCCCCTCCGGGAACCGTGCCGAAAGGAATTCGAATCTATCTGAATCGTCCTCAAGTTACTGACCGCACCGAGCGCGGCGATTTCATTGGAATACGCAGCGACACCATTACCTATCAGATGCAGCAGCCTGGGAACTGGACGTTACCGGCGATAAGGTACCAGTGGTGGGATCCGGAGAAAAAAGAATTCGGCTCGCAGACATTGCCAGCAGTCACCTTTCAAGTCAAAAGTACTTCAACCGTTAAATCAGAGCTTCCGGTAGAAAAGACGCGAACGTTGTCGTACGCCTGGTGGGGATTACTGATGATGCTGTTGGGAATCGGATACTGGCAGCAGCGCAGAATCAGGAGCGTTCTCCATCAGCTCAGACAACGTTGGAACCCATCTGAGAAGATGGCAGCCAGGGCACTGTTATCCGCCTGCCATAAAAATGACCCCGGGGCTGCAGAATCGGCCTGGCAGCAATGGGAAAGGTCCCAGGCATCGGGACAGAGAATCAGTGAAGAACTCAAAACGGCAGTTCAGGAACTTCAGCGGACCATATATGGTGCCGGTCAGAAAGCAGACTGGCAAGGCCAGCAGCTTGCTGATGCATTCCGAGAACACCTTCAGAGAAATAATGAGGTTCCTCAAAAGAATGTTCAAGACTTACCAGTGCTTAACCCCTGAATGCCGGCCAGTTCTCCAGACAGAGAAAGCCAGCTTTTCAGGTATTCTGTTAAACTGCGTCTGATACTGATCGACTGGACGAAGACCACGACAGTCTGATCTCACCCGCTGAAGCCAGGAAAGAAAACTGAAACCGGAATGGAGCCCCTGTGGCAGGAATTCCGGTTTCAGCAGATTCTTACATCCGTTACTTCACTTTTTACATGTTGATTTCGTAACCCTTGCGGCTTTCACGCGAGAGGAACGAATTTGCCTGGGCGTCGTCAATGATTTCGCGTTTTACGGGATCCCATTTGAGGTCACGTCCCAGACGCATGGAGATGTTGGAGAGATGACAGATCTCCAACATGCGGTTATGCGACCAGACATCGGAAATGGGCTGCTTGCGTGAGTTCATGCCTTCGATAAAGTTGGCAGTGTGGTTCGCACTCACCTTGCCGCCATAAACTTCTTCGATGGCACCTTCCGGCAAGGGATTGTCTTTCAGCGCTTCGACAGGTGCCCCGACGATTTTCCCGCGGTTGACGAAGAAGCGGCCTTTGGTACCTTCAAAGAGAATCCCATTATCCCCTTCACTGGTGATAATCATTTCTACATCGTTGGGCATATCGACTTTGATTTTGAATTCCGTGGCGGCATTGTACTGATCGTTGACCGTGGGGAAACCGTCCTTATATTCGACGGGTAATTTGTATTCCACGGGAGAAACTTTACTGGGACCAGTATCACTGGCACCCAGGGCCCAGCAGGCAATGTCGACGTGATGCGCACCCCAGTCGGTTAATTTTCCACCAGAATACTCGTGCCAGTTTCGGAAGGAATAATGACAGTTGCTGTAAAGCGGAACGCCACCTCCATATCCTTCGCGCATTTCAGGCAGAGCCCGGTAATCAACTTTGGGAGCCGGCCCCAGCCAGAATTCATAGTCCAGTCCTTCGGGAACTGCAGTGACAGGAATTACCGGGGAGCCTTCCATTCCGTTGATCCCGCAGGTTACTTTTTGCACGGTGCCGATACGACCATCGCGGATCAACGCGATCGCCTGCAGGAACCGCTGTCCCGATTCCGATCGCTGCATCGTACCCACCTGGAAGACGCGGCCCGTTTCTTTCACGACTTTTTCAATCAACTTGCCTTCGTCAATCGTCAGCGTCAGTGGCTTTTCACAGTAGACGTCTTTCCCGGCGTACATCGCTTCGACCGCGATTTTCGTATGCCAGTGATCGGGGGTTGCGATCATCACGGCATCAATGTCTTTTCGATCCAGCACTTTGCGATAGTCTTTGTAGGCGTCCGGTTTCTTGCCCTGTTTCTTTTCTGTTTTTTCGACATTTGCACCGAGTACATTCGCGTCCACATCAGCGAGTGCCGCAAAATCTGCGAATTTGAATGACTTCGAGGTAATTGACCAACCCTGGTTCCGCAGACCGATCGTCGCGAAAACCGGTCGATCATTAGGCGACTGATATCCGAATGCTCGATGTGCCGAGGGACTCAAAACAGTGGCAGCCCCTGCGAAGGCGACTCCCTGAATAAAATTGCGGCGCGTAATTTTTTGAGATGTTGACATCGAGTGATTTCCTCTTGGAGATATTTATCAGAAGTCCTGTATATGAAAGTACGTTGACACCCTTGATGGTGTTGGATGCGTCACGGAAACCATGCGCATCAGGGTCATTTATTCTATAGGAATCAACCTGTTGAGTACACCGTAAACAGTTCGCTGTCAGTACATGCGTCACCTGAAGTCTGTTTCTGGTTTTCATTTTGGAACCTGCAAGCCTTTGACTTTCAAACTTTTTCTCCCAATTTCCATTTTGCTGAGTTGCCTTGTTCACCTCGCAGACATAGACTACATGTAAATCATTCCCGCAAAGACTATTAGTCAGGCTTACGGTCTGCTGAAACCCGCCTACACAGCTCACCCGAGATCAACCGAATTACGACATGTGGCAGGACATCCCTGCCTGTGCGGAGGCATTGTTACCTTGATACGTCACCTGAATTTTCTACCGCAATTAATGACGGTACTCTTACTCAGTTTCTGTGTTGCCCTCACTGGTTGCAACTCGCAGAATTCCGCCCCTGTTGAGAAAGTATTACCGGTCGTCACAGTAGCCAAACCGGTTACCAAACAGATCGTGGAGTGGGATGCGTACACGGGGAGACTCGAAGCGATTGATTTCGTTGAGATCCGGGCGCGTGTCAGTGGCTATTTAAAATCGACCCATTTTGACGAAGGACAAATCGTCAACAAAGGGGACCTGCTTTTTATTATCGATCCACGTCCCTATCAGGCAGAACTGAATGGCGCGCGGGCAGCGTTGAGTCAGGCAAATTCGCAGTTGGTTCAGGCGAAAGCCCAGTTAGAGGAAGCGAAAGCACAATATCAGCAATCAGAAGCGCAGCTGGTCCTGTCGACGGCACAATTGAAACGGGCGCGTTCCCTGAAATCAAAAAATGTAACAACGCAGGATGAGCTGGATCAACAGGAAGCCGCCTACCTGCAGGCAAAAGCAGACCACGAAGCAAGTCAGGCCGGTATCAGTTCTGCGAAAGCGACGATCGAAACAGCAATGGCGGTGATCGAAGCAGCCAAAGCCGGAATCGAAACGGCCCAGCTCAACCTGGATTACACGCAGATTTTTGCCCCCGTTTCCGGGCGTATCAGTCGTAAACACGTCTCGGAAGGCAACCTGATCAACGGCGGGACGACCAATTCGAGCCTGCTGACCACCATTACTTCTGTAAAGCCGATTTACTGCAATTTCGACGCGAACGAACAGGACGTTCTGAAATACATTCGCCAGGCCCAGTCAGGGAAACGAGCCAGTTCACGCGAAGCCAAGAATCCGGTTTTCCTGGGACTGGTCGATGAATCCGGCTTCCCGCATCAGGGACACATGGACTTCGTCGATAACCGCTTTGATGCCGATACGGCGAGTATGCGGGCGCGATGTGTGTTTCCCAACAAAGACCAGGTACTCGTACCGGGGATGTTTGCCCGCATCCGGATTCCCGGCAGTGCCTCTTACGAGGCAGTTCTGATTCCAGATTCCGCTATTGGCACCGATCAGTCGTCTCAATACGTCTATCATGTTGTTGATAATGTAGTGCAGCGTCGCATTGTGACACTCGGGCCGATCGTAGACGGACTGCGCGTGGTACGCGAGGGATTATCCGGAAGCGAATCGCTCATCATTGAAGGTCTGCTGCAGGCGCGCCCAGAAATGGAAGTGACTTCGCAGCAGGGAACAATCGAAGTGGTCGAAGATGGATTGCCCGACGATTATGAACCGCTGCCTCCCGAGCAATGGATCTCCCCTGCCCCTGATCCGCTTCCCCGGCCTGGAACTCAAAAGGTGACTGCGGTTGTCGACGCTCCAGGGGATGCTCAATGAAATTTCCGCATTTCTTTATCGAGCGGCCGATCTTTGCTTCCGTATTATCGTTCATGGTCGTCTTAATCGGGTCCATTGCCTATATCGCATTGCCGGTATCTCAGTATCCAAATGTGGCTCCGCCGACGATTGTGGTCCGTGCCAGTTATCCCGGAGCAACACCCCAGGTGATTGCAGACACCGTGGCTACGCCCATCGAGCAGGAAATGAATGGCGTTGACGACATGCTTTACATGGAGTCATCCTCCAGCAGTGATGGAACCATGCAACTCACTGTGACTTTCAAACTGGGCACTGATCTTGACGATGCCCAGGTACTGGTACAGAACCGGGTTGCGGTAGCCGAGGCGAGATTGCCTGAAGCTGTGCGTCAGATTGGAGTGACGACCCGCAAGCAGATCCCCGACATGCTGATGGTGGTGCATCTGAATTCCCCTGATAACAGTCGCGATCAGCTTTATATCAGCAACTTTGCTTTTCTGCGGATTCGCGATTCGCTCATGCGACTGGACGGTGTTGGCGATATCCGTGTGGCCGGTGGGAATGAGTATTCCATGCGGGTCTGGCTGGATATCGAAAAGATGTCTCACGTGGGCCTTACGGTTGGTGATATAGTCAATGAGGTCCGTCAGCAGAACGTACAGGTGGCCGCTGGTGTCATCGGGCAGCCCCCCATTGATCAAAGTGGTGCATTTCAGTTGAATGTGACCACACAGGGACGGTTGCAGGAAGTCGAAGAATTCGGGCAGATCGTGGTTAAACGCGGCAACGATGGTCGCGTCACGCGTCTGAGTGATGTGGCCCGCATCGAACTCGGCGCTCAGGACTACTCGCGCATCAGTTACCTGGATGGCAAGCCTGCCGTGGCGATTCTCATCTATCAGCGACCTGGAACGAATGCCGTCGATGCGGCTGATGAAGTCAAGCAGACCATGGCAAATCTCAACAAAGACTTTCCCGACGGAGTGGGTTATGAAATTGCCTACAACCCGACCGATTATGTTGAAGAATCCATCGCGGAGGTCTTCGAAACCCTGTATATCACGACCATCCTGGTGGTGCTGACCGTCTTTCTGTTTCTGCACGGATGGCGTCCCACGATCATCCCGGTAATCGCGATTCCCATTTCGCTCATCGGCACCTTCGCCGCCATGCAGCTGTTTGGTGTGACCCTCAATACACTCTCACTGTTTGGTCTCGTGCTCGCGATTGGCATCGTGGTTGACGACGCGATTGTGGTTGTCGAAAATGTGGAGCGACTGATTGCGGACGGGCTCTCGCCGCGTGAAGCGACTCATAAAGCGATGGATGAAGTCGGCTCCGCTTTGATTGCGACCACCCTGGTATTGATCGCCGTGTTTGTTCCCACGATGTTTGTTCCCAGTCTCAGCGGTCAGTTCTATCAGCAGTTTGCCCTCACGATCGCCATTTCTACGGGATTCTCTACATTTGTTTCATTGACTTTGAGCCCGGCACTTTGTGCGCTGCTGCTCAAACCCAAAACAGCCGAACGCAACCGGATGGGCAAAATCGTCGATCTGCTGTTTGGCTGGTTCTTCCGCTCGTTTAATCGCTTTTTTGACATCACCGGCAATATTTATGCCGGCATCGTTTCGCGGATCATCAGACTTTCCGGCATGACACTGGTGATTTACGGCGGATTGCTGGTCGCTACCTGGTTCAGCTTCGGCCTGGTTCCCTCGGGTTTTATCCCCGCCCAGGACCAGGGTTATATCATTGTCAGTATCCGACTGCCCGACGGGGCATCATTGGCACGAACCGATGACGTCACAAAACGCGTTGCCGCGATTGGCAGCACGATTGACGGGGTCGCGCACTCGGTAGGAATTGCCGGACTGTCAGGGTCGACGTTTACCATCAGTCCCAACGCCGCTGTGGCATTTCTACCACTGGAAGATGCGAAGGAACGGGCTGCGCGAGGACGCGGCGTCAATGAAATCATTAATGATCTGAGACGCGAGGTCGCTGTGGTCAACGAAGCAGAGGTCTTCATTATTCCGCCTCCACCGGTGCGAGGAATCGGACGGGGCGGCGGATACAAAATGTATGTGCAGGACCAGGGGGGCGCCGGCGTGGATGCGTTAAACCAGGTCACCGAACGGATGGTGGCGCAGGCGAATCAACAGCCGGGGCTCGTGCAGGTCTTCTCCAACTTCCGGATCAGCGTCCCGCAGATTTATGCAAATGTTGATCGCACCAAAGCCCAGATGCTCGACATTCCCATCAGTAATATTTTTGAAGCACTCGAGGTCTATCTTGGTTCTGTCTACGTGAATGACTTCAATTTCCTCGGACGAACCTATCGCGTGACCGCCCAGGCGGAACCGGAATTCCGTGACGAACCGGACGACATTCTGCGTTTGCGGACACGCAGCGCCCGCGGTACGAGTGTGCCTCTGGGATCAGTCGTCGAACTGAAAAGGACAGCGGGCCCGGATCGCATCGTACGGTTCAATTTATTCCCGGCGGCGGACCTGAATGGAAATACCATGCAGGGATACAGCACGGGGCAGTCATTAACCACGATGGAACAGCTGGCCGACGAAAATCTGCCTCCGGGCTTTGGTTATGCCTGGACGGAGATCGCTTACCAGGAAAGACAAGCAGGGAATACAATTGTGTTTCTGTTTCCGCTGGCCGTTCTGTTCGTGTTCCTGACCCTGGCTGCCCAATACGAAAGCTGGGTTCTGCCACTGGCGATCATTTTAATTGTTCCCCTCTGTCTGTTGTTTTCCATCATCGGCATCTGGTTTCGAGGCATGGACAATAATATTCTGACGCAGATTGGTTTTATCGTACTGGTGGGACTGGCGTGTAAGAATGCGATTCTGATTGTCGAATTCGCGAAGGCGGAAGAAGATGCCGGCAAAGATCGTTTCCAGGCCGCCGTCGATGCCTGCCGGTTACGGTTACGCCCCATTCTGATGACGGCGTTCTCCTTCATTCTGGGTGTGATACCACTGCTGATTGCCACCGGTGCCGGTTTTGAAATGCGCCGGGTACTCGGAACAGCCGTCTTCAGCGGTATGCTGGGCGTGACGTTGTTCGGCCTGTTTCTGACACCCGTTTTCTATGTTGTATTGCGACGCTTCGCACGGAAGCCCGCAGCCAGCAACAACTCGGCACACACGCAGGAGCCTGCAACTCTCACCACAGCCGGAACGGGTAAATCATAAGCGTGTCTTCACGAAGCCCTGACGCAAAACATCCGGTTCACGAGAGTCACCTCACTTGACTGGCAGTAACTGAAGTGCATCCAGGATGACAAATCCATTGGTTTTATCATTGGTCATCGTAATTGTGGTTTCCGTATTGCCCTCCAGATCGACAATACCGAGCGGACGGAATTGTTTTCCCTGGGGCAATGCCTTGGTCTGATCGACAACAAGTGTCGTTTTTTCTGTTCCGGAGGAAACCGTGAGTGGAACATTTTTCGCACGGGTCTCATGGGCCGAGTATGCCAACAGGATCTGGTAGCGTCCACTCTGGGGCGCCTTAAAGCGGAAGACAGCCATCGCCTTTCCGTCGCCCCGCTTTTCATCGTGGAGATAACCTTTACCAATATGTGGTTTGAAATTGGTCGAATGGCTCCAGTGACCAGACAGCCTGGCACTCTGATTGTCCAGCACGATTCCGGGCAGAGTCTTTGGATCGATCGAATGCCTCTCTTCGTTCGCTTCCGTGGGTGGAGGCAATTCGAGTACCTGGCCCTGTGCCAGAAGACGATCGCGAAGCAGTTTGTAAGGCAGTTCTTGAACGGAGACATCCTTGCGAGCCGACAATGCTGCTGCCACTCCCGCACTTTGTCCCAGTATCATCCAGGTCGGTTCCACACGGAGGGATGAGATACCCACATGAGTGCAGGAGAGTGCAACAGGCACAATTAAGTTAGAACATTCTTCCGGTTGAGGTAACAGGGATCGATACGGAACATGATAGGCGTATCCCTGTTTGGGACTGCTTTTCCTGACGGGAAAGATTGTTCCTTCATTGATCACACCGCCGTCCTTCAAGGCAATCCGCTGGCAGTCATGTGAATCGATCGGGAATGAAGAGACCGCGATGGGGTCCTGCTTTTCCGGTTCTTCCAGAATATCTTTCTGACTGAGTACATACATGCCTCGCATGCGTCGTCCTTCACGGACATACAAGGCAGGAGAAAAGTGGCCGTACTCAGGAAATTCATCTTTGCAGAGTCCCAGCCGGGCATAGGATTTCCGGATTTTCTCAGGGACGGCAGGATCGGTCGTCAAAAAGTGATAGAACTCCAGCGTATACTGCTTATGTTTTTCCCAGATGACGACTCGCCCCGCTGCGTCAGCTTCACTCCAGCCATTCCCGGCACCAACCAGCCCGAGTGAGAATTGACCGCCTATCGAATTGTTCCCATCCAGCTTTCCACCAGGCAGTGGATACAGGTCCCAACCCAGGCGACCTCCCGCTTTGGCAAAACGACGCATCACTTCGAAACGGGCAGGATCATAGTGATCCGGTTTCGGGAAGGGTACGCGGTTAGCCGGATCCTCAGTCAGACACAGCCGGAAGCTGTAAACCATGACATTGGAATCTCCTTCCTCCTCCGGGCCGGCATCAGTCGTGGTGATGAAGGGAAGAATTTGACCATCGCTGTCGAATCCATCGATGTCTATTCTGCTTTTCGGATAACGTTTACCCGCGAGAGATTCGCCAAATTCTGCTTTTCCTTCCCGGCCAATCGTCCAGCTGACTCCGGCCGCTGCCATCAGGTCGCCTTCGTAAGTTGCATCGATAAATGTGCTGGCAGCGAAATTCGCTTTGCCAGCAGCGAGGCTCGTAATCCGGGTTCCTTCCTTTGTGACTGATTGCAGGGAATGTTTCGTCAGAACTTTGACGTTCGCTTCTTTCAGCATCTGATTTGTAACGCGCTGCGCCACGTGTGGTTCATAAGTCCATTTGGACTGATCTTTGATTCGAACCTGGTAAGGTAACCGGATACCCCGTGCAGCATAATCCTGTTCAATACGCGTGTGCCATTCATCAAACAGGCCCATCAGCGTACTGCGCACAGTCTGGTTGGAATCACTGAAACTCAGCCCGCCTGTATTCAAGCCCCCCACATGTCCGGTCGGTTCAAGAAGAATGACTGACGCACCTTCGCGAGAGGCTGCAATCGCTGCACAGACACCACCGGGCGTGGATCCATAAACGAGGACATCAGCGCGGGTGACCTTCCCGTCTACCTGCTCGCGTGCGGAAAGTCCGACCGGCAGTACCTGGAGCAGAATAAACAGGGCGCTGAGCAGTTGTTTCTTCATTGATGATTCTCTCTCATTTGAACTTGATCAGAATTGCGGCCGTCGACAATTTTGATTCGCTTACCATCTCTTGATCAGCAGGAAGTGAGAAAAAATATCACTTCCTGCAAACCTGGATTTCGAACAGTTCAATATAATGCTTACCGGGAATTTTTCCCAGTCGACTGAATTTCAATCCCGCATCTTCTCAGCAGTCGTCACGAAATATTGTCGTACCCGATCAGATGGCCTGGGACTCAGCCTTCCATTGCCGGAGAAATTTGACGACAATAAAATAGATTCTTGACAAATCTGAAACTAATACAAAATTCACCACCAAATCCGGAGGTAATACTGATGAATGCGAATCAGCAACTTCACAACCTGGGACAAAGTCTCTGGCTCGATAACATCACGCGTGATCTGCTCAGCAGCGGTACTCTGCAGCGTTATATCGATGAACTTTCGGTAACCGGCCTCACTTCCAATCCCACCATTTTTCATCAGGCCATCAATAACAGTCAGTCCTACGACAGTACCATTCAGGAAAAATATAAAAACGGCAAAGAAGGCGAAGAACTGTTTTTTGAGGTGGCCCTCGAAGACATCACCCAGGCCGCCGATCTGTTTCGCCCCGTCTGGGATCGCACTGATGGTGTTGATGGCTGGGTTTCACTGGAAGTCTCTCCTCTGCTCGCTTATGACACCGAGAGTACCCTGGCGGCAGCGAAAGATCTGCATGCCCGCGCGGGTCGCCCGAACGTGCTGATTAAAATCCCCGGTACGAAAGAGGGGCTGCCCGCGATTGAAGAAGCCACCTTCGCCGGGATTCCCGTGAACGTGACACTGTTGTTTTCCAGCGAGCATTATGTTGCGGCTGCCGAAGCTTATCTGCGTGGCGTGGAACGACGCATTGAAGCAGGCCTGAATCCCGCCGTCGGTTCCGTCGCCTCCCTGTTTATCAGCCGCTGGGACCGGGCCATTGTCGACGATGTGCCGGAAACACTCCACAATCGCCTCGGGATTGCCATTGGACTCAAGGCATACAAAGCCTATCTGGATCTGATCAGTTCACCGCGCTGGCAGCGAGCATTGAACTTTGGTGCCCGTCCACAGCGTCTGCTCTGGGCCAGTACAGGATCGAAAGATCCCAATGCCTCCGATGTATTGTATATCACTTCGCTCGCCTCGCCCTTTACCGTCAACACGATGCCTGAACAGACTCTGAATGCCTTTGCCGATCATGGTGAACTCGGAGACGCATTGGCCGTAGACGGGGGTGATAGTGAATCCATACTCAATGAATTCACGCAAACCGGAGTTGACAACCAGGCATTAGCCGCCCGGCTTCAGGAAGAAGGCGCAGAGTCGTTCGTTAAATCCTGGAATGAACTGATGGAAGTCATCACCACCAAAAGTGAATCATTGGTTCAGGCTGACTGATCGAACAGTATCAAAGTTGATTCAAATGTTATTGGAAGCCAGGTCTCGCGGGTGTGCAGAGGCCTGGTTTTTTCTTTGCATACTGGTTTGTATATCTGCCCTGAGAGGTGCAGAAAGATTTCAAAATATTTCCCGGTAAAAGCCAGGTGTACCGTGGATACAACAGAGTGTTTTCGCTAACTTCGAGCGGTCGATTTGAATCGCCCTCTGCATCGTTTAAACCTATCTTTCAGGAATAAGACGCTCCTCATGAAAATCAACGCTCCACTACGTATGTTTGTACTACTGATTTGCAGCTCGTTTTTGTTTCATGGTTGCAGCTCCGGCCCCGATGATGTGCCGGAAACCGGGACCGTTACCGGAACCGTTACCCTCGACGGCGCACCGCTTGCAGACGCCCAGGTTCAATTTCAACCAGAAAACGGACGAACCTCCACAGGAACAACTGATGCCGAGGGCCACTATGAGTTAGATTACTCGGGAACGCTCAAAGGTGCCAAAATCGGGAAACACTCAGTGAGCATTACCACATTTAACGCTCCTGAAGGCAACCTGGAAACGAAGGAAGCACAAAAGCAGGTTCCCAAAGAAAAGGTGCCCGCTCAGTACAACGCAAACACAACACTGACGGCTGATGTGAAAGCAGGCGAAAATACAATCGATTTTGATCTGCAGTCAAAATAATCGATCTTGCTGGAATGCTCTGCCGTTATTTTTGTGCGGCTTTCTTTTGCGATTCACTGCGGCGGGTTGCTATTTCAGCCAGTTGGAGTGCGTGCTTCTGGAATGGCCTGCGTCCGGTCTGCTCATAGAACCGGGCCAGCTGTTTCAGGTTCTGGGCGGCTGTCTGAAACTCTTCCGCAGACAGTGTTGAATCAGGCGACATGACGAGCGGTTCCAGTCCCCGTTCTGCCAGCTCAAACTCGGGATGATCCTTCAACAGCTGATTCAGATCTGCCAGCGCTGCTGAATACTGATGCAATCGTATTTTATTCCGCGCGAGATTATACCGTGCTAATGCATTCCGTGAATCAAGACTGAGTGCCTTTTCCCAGTATCGGGCCGCCGCTGCATACAGTTCCGCCCTGTTTTTCTGCCGGGAGACTTCGGCGGCTTTCTCACAGGCACTCCCCAGATTATTGCAGATTTCTGCGTCATCGGGAGCCAGCTTGTGAGCCTGTTCCAGATGTTTTATCGCCGCCGGCCACTCCCGTGTCTGCGTAAGCAGGCTCCCCAGAAAACGCTGTACCTGCAGATTGTCGGGATATTGATCAGCAAGCGGCAGCAACAGATCACGTGCTTCGTGAAAACGCTCCAGCTGCATCAGAATTGAAGCGAGCTGAACTGCTCCCTCAGGAGTTTCAGGATCAACCTGCTTTCGCATGCGGTTCAACTGCTGCAGTAGCTGTGCTCGCGACTGCAGAAACTGACGATAAGCAGCTTCATCCTCCGGGTAACCAGCCTGAATTCTGCCAGGGTGAGGCAACATGGAAAACAACGTGATCAGAATCACAAACGGCACAGCAGCCAGTCGGGGCCAGCGATTCACAGCCGGTCTGGTCCAGGCAGTCCACAACCAGTCAATCCCTACAGCGGCAAACAGCAGCCAGAGAGGCAGCAGTCCTGCGCGAAACCGGCCAAAATTATAGATGAGTAATATTGAGATGATGTGCGCCAATAGCAGGCCCCCCGGCAGCAGCAGTTGCTTTCTCTCTTTACAGGAAACAAGCAACCCCAGGCACCCCAGTCCGCTGAATAACCCAAAGGCAGGCAGATACGCCAGCGGCGCGATAAATTCTCGCGTCGTTTGGAAATAAGCGCTGTCGGGTACTTCGTAATCATTCAGCAGAATCTGTAATTTCGTTGCCGTCAACTTCAATGTTCGCAGAGGCGCAGCGGCAGTACTTTTCATTCCCTGCCAGAACCAGTAACGCGAACACTCCGCGGGAGAGAGCGCTGGTTGCCCCGTCCGCTCCCGGGCTTCCAGGCGAAAATCTTCGTGCTCAAACAGAGGGTGTGTGCGGACGAAAGGAGGTGGTGAATAATACCCGTTTGCTTCCGGCCCCTGTGCCATATAAAAGACCTCGCCGCCACCCGTGGTCACCGCCACGAATTCTCCCGTCACCAGTGTATTTCGAATCGCCACCGGGACCAGCACCACTGCACTGGAACAGAGCAAAACCAGCGTTGCTTTCAACCGGACCCGATTCGTCAGCGGATGCAATTCGGAACTCTGCCAGAGAAACAGGATCACCGGGATTAACAGCAGAATATGATTTTCACGCACCAGAACTGCCAGCCCGATGGATAAGCCTGCCAGGCACAACCAGCGCAGATGCTGCTGTTCCCGATAGCGCAGACAGGCATAAAGAATCAACGCGGTAAAAAACGGGCTGAGAAATGTTTTCATCAGCATGACATCATAGAAGACCAGCGGACCGAAGCCCGCAGTAAGAATGCCGGCGATGATGGCAACCCGTTGAGTAAACAGTCTCTGCGCCGAAGCGTAAATTAACAGACAGGTTCCGCTCCCTACGAAAGCCTGCAGGATAAAAATCAACGTTTCCGGCGTGTCAAACAGCCAATACCAGAAACCCAGGATCCAGGCATATAAAGGCCCCTGCGTAAACGCTTCCGCGGTGTTTCCCGTTCCCCGGGCAAGATCAAGCCCCCAGTCGCGGTAGAACTGGTGATCGGTGCGATAATGTCCCGCCAGGGGAGAATTGAGATACGACACCAGGTAGAACAGACGCACGCAGAGCGCCAGGCAGTAAATGCCTGCTCCCTGCCACCTGCTGTGAACTGGCTTCGCTTGATCGTTGCTCATTCATCCCGGATTCTGTTGACATACAGGTTGCGAGGCTGTGGTTCGATTGGTCGATTGGAAAAACGAAAAAGCCCGACTTCTCAAGTAGAAGAAGCCGGGCCATTTTAGAACGCTCTGCTCAGGTTAACCAGTCACCCGATTAGAATGTGTCCAGTTTTACTGTAGCGTCTCCAGAGTCATTCAGACCGAGAAAGGTCGATTGAAAGACGCTATGGTTAATTCGATGCAATCTAGAATTCACCCAGTACACTTCCATCTTCGATGGAAGCGAGATTGTCGTAAGTCGTCTTGTCGATATTCTCGCTCAGGAAACGCACCCGGCCGTCACCCAGCAGGAAGTGAGCTCCCCCGACATGTGCACTACTGAAACCATATCGACCATCATTCGTCGTTGTTCCGTTGATCTGAGTTGAAACCAGATACAGAGAAGGATCAGACTCTCGCAGGAACTGAGGTGCGCCGTGGATGATATAACCGGCACTGGCCCCGGATGCCCCGATCCAGATTCCGCCAATATTATTCGAACCCTGTGTGGTGCGTTCGCCCCCCAGCATAGTATTACTCACGCCATCTGTGAAATCGCGAATGCGGACGGCACTGTTACGGCCAAAGGCAATAATCGGAGCGGAAGCAGGATACTTTGAACCCACCATCAGGTAGTTGGACTTTCCATAGCCGCCGGAGATATCAGAGTTGGTTCCGCCCATCGGATCGGAAGGGCAGATATAGGCCGGCAGAACCGTTTTCGCGGGACCATCGGTAATGGCAGTCAACGTATTCCACTTTATATCAAACGCACCGTTGGAGGAAATCTCGTTATACAGATTTGCCTGATCCAGAAATGGCAGTATGAAGGTTCCCCAGCCAATGAAATTGTTGTAATCACCCGAGCCAGCACGACAGTAACCGGGAGGGAGAATTCGATGAGTATCATGGTAGTTGTGAAGCGCTAACCCAATCTGTTTGAAGTTGTTTTTGCAACTGCTTCTGCGGGCAGCTTCACGCGCCTGTTGCACGGCAGGCAATAATAAAGCAATTAAAATGGCGATAATGGCGATCACAACCAGAAGTTCAATTAATGTGAACGCCCTTCTGCGTAGAGTCGTATTCAACTGAGTCTCCATCAATAGTAAGATCTTGAAAGGAAATTGAGGTGCCTGCTACAGCGCGAACACCAGATAGATCAAGGTGTAGAATCACGGCTTTTACATAGAACCTATGCAAAATAAATTTGACAATATTTTTTTAGGATTATTGATTAAGATATGCAGAGTACTCCATATATCCTTTCATTCCCTCCTGTGTCCATTCAAATTAGACTGATTTATTTCAACTATTCAAAATGAGCGATTTACAGTTGTTCAAACGTTATGAATTTCATGTAAACCAATGTGTACAATGACGTTATTTACACAGAGCAAGCTAATTTAATCCATGAAACTCCCTCGCTTTTAATACGTTTTTAATCGGATTTCAGCTGGCGCGGATCCGGGCTGAAATAGAGGAAGAATCGCTTTCAGTTTCTGGGGAGAATCAGGATTGGCACAAATCGGCAGCATCCTGTCGAGCGCAGGAAGACACAGAGAATTTCAGGTCCACTGATTTCAGGGGCGGTCTCAATAAACTGCAGAAGTTAATTCCGGAAGCGAGCCGCCTGCTCCTGACGTTGTACCTGGAGCGCGTCTGCGGTGACTTCCTCAGAATACCGCCAGACCATCTCTACCATCTGCCCGTGATCGATGGGTTTGGATAAATAATCATCGCAACCTCCCTGCAGGCAGCGTTCGCGGTCCCCTTTCATCGCATCGGCAGTGAGCGCGATAATCGGCGAATCCAGGCCGGCAGCCCGCAGTTCTGCAATCGCCTGTAAACCATCCACCTGAGGCATCTGCATATCCATCAGGATCACATCAAACGGATCACCTGCGTCACGGGCAATCAATGCCATGTCGATGCCCTGTTGACCATCTTCGGCTGAAGCGACTGAGGCACCGGCTTTTTCCAGAAAGTGCTGGCTGATATGCCGGACTTCACGACGGTCGTCCACAACCAGCACCCGGCAATTCAGACGATGGATTTTCGAAACAGCTTCGCCCGCATTTGATTTTCGTTCCAGAATTCCGGACTCAATCAGTGGAATGCCTTTAATGGGACCCGTGGGAATACGGACCCGAAAGACAGAGCCCTGGCCGGTTTCACTCTTCACCTTTAACTGGCCTTTGAGCATCTGCACCAGGCGTTTGCTGATTGCCAGTCCGAGACCACTGCCTCCATAAGCGCGTGTGACCGAAGAATCTCCCTGCGAAAAAGGTTTAAACAGGCGCTGGATCTGGTCTTCACTCATGCCGATGCCGGTGTCCTGGACGGCAAATTCGATCATCGGCTTTTCAGAATCGGAGTGCAGCCTGATCACCAGGCGAACCTCGCCATGCTCGGTAAATTTGATGGCATTTCCGATCAGATTGATCAGGATCTGTCGCAGTCGGGTGGAATCCGTGATGATCGTTTCTGGAACCTGTCCGGAGAATTTGACATTCAACATCAGATTCTTTTCGTCCGCACGAACCTGCATCAGTGCCTGGACGTCAGCAACCAGTTCACGCAGTGGTGCCTCTTTCAACTCCACTTCGAGTTTACCCGCTTCAATGCGTGATAAATCCAGGATGTCATTAATCAGCTCCAGCAGGTGTTCTCCATTCCGCTTCATGATCATGACACAGTTCAGATTATCGGGGTCACTCAGATGCCCGATCAAAACGTCGGCGTACCCCAGGATTGCAGCCATGGGAGTCCGAATTTCATGACTCATATTTGCCAGAAATTCACTCTTGGCAAGATTCGCCTGCGACGCCTGCTGCTCGCTGTCCCGTAATGCTTCTTCCATTTCTTTGCGGTCAGTAATGTCCTGAACAGTCGAACTCACACCCCAGACCTCACCAGTCCTGTGCGTCATCGGATGATAGTTCACCAGCCAGCAGCGTTCCGTTTCGCTGGCGGGAGTCTTGCCGCGTACTTCCTGGTTTTTCACCGCTTTACCAGTCTGAAATACCTGATCGTAGAGTGGTTTGATTCGCTCCGCGAGTTCGGGAATCAACTCGAAACAGACGCGCCCCAGGTGTGCTTCCCGGGGAATCCCGTTAATGCGGGCCAGGGTATCATTGATCCGCATATAACGGTATTCGCGATCCACCAGCCCCATCCCCACAGGTGCGGTATCATAAATCAGCTCCAGTTCCCGTTTCTGCCGGCTGGACTCTGCCTCGGCGGCGCTCAGGCTTTCTTCCGCCATTCGCTGCTCATGAATATCACTGACCGTGCCCACCCATTCCAGGATTTGCCCTTCCTCATCAAATACGGGGACGGCTTCGGTAATCACGGGGCGATAGGACTCGCTCTCCGCGTGCCAGATATGCCCATGCACCCGAAAACAGGTCTGCTTCCCGATCGGTTTACTCCACAGCGCAGCCAGTTCCGCTCGGTCTTCCGGCAGCAGCGCTTTCAGCCAGCCGTCCCCCTGGTGATCTTCCCAGGTCTGTCCCGTGAAACGCTGCCAGGAAACCTGGGGGACAATAAAATTCCCCCGCGGATCTGTGGTCCAGATAATACTGCTGGTGCCGGTTAAAAACGCCTCATACCGGGATTGCATCCAGCGCAGATCCCGTTCGATGACTTTTCGCTGTTCAACTTCCTCTACCAGACGTTTGTTGGTGACTGCGATCGAGGGTATCTGCAATAGGTGTGGCGTATATCTGATTAATACAATCACAGTGGCCCACGAGACCACTGCCGTCGCCAGTTTCAACAATCCTGAAATCCGATAAATCGGATACCAGAAAATGATCGCTTCAACCAGATGGACCGCGCCGCACAACAGGATGAAAGCTGCAAATAAACTGAACAGTCTGGGATAGGGAATATCTCTCCGTTTATAGGTGAAATAGATCAGCACGATCGGGATCGCTGTATAAGCGGACCACGTACCGATATCGGAAAGAATGTGCAGCCAGCCTTCACCACTCGTCCAGTTGCCACAATTCCAGCGCGCAGGATAGTCCGATGTATCAAAGAGCTTCGAAAAGAACTCAATCATCCACTCTGCCTTCACTCCTGCTTGCCAGAAACACTTTTAAACTGACGCTTTCATTTCAGCCATCATTGAAGGGAATTTGACAATGGTGATTCACCCCGCATTCAAACTGATCTTTTATTCAGATACCCGCGTCTCTTTCGTGACGCTGATTGACAGGGAAAAGGCAGCGCAGGACTTCATCAACTTCTGATTGACCGTCCTCAGCCACAAACCTGATCCATACCGGGCCGACAACCATGGGACAGGTATTTTGTGAGTTTAGTGTATACAGCAGATTTGATTTTCTCAATACTTATATTTTTCAAATGGCAGGGGAAATACTCATTCCAATCGAGCTTTGAATATCCAGGCAGACATGGACAGAAACGATCTCATCAACAGCGTTTCTACCTGCTCGCCTACCGTCTCAACAACTCCGAAAGGGATCGCCAACAGATCACTGACAAGCTCGAACAGGATCTCCTGAAGATTTGAGAGGTTTTCCGGAGAGATACTGCAAACTGCAGTCAATTACAAGTCGATCTGCGGACCTCCCCGCCTCAGGTCCGGCAAAACGCCGCAGTTGATTTCAACCAGCACCATGCTTCCTGTGCAGCGATCTGAGCCAACCGGCATCGGTAAGATCCACCCGGAAACACAGCAGACCGGTCACCCGCATCCCAGCCCCCACAAAGACAATGCCACCCCGATCAGGGGTCGACTTAGCCTTAATGGGAAAGGTTGATCCGGAAAACAGAACAAAATGATTGTTTGTTGTTGAAATATCGCTGCAAATTATCGAGTGCCGTTCGACTCTGCAGGGACACCCTGCTCCTGGTATTGCTCAACTATTTGATTATAATACATGTTCACCTTGAAAACTCTACCTGGGCAAAAACACGATGGCACGTAATTGGACTCGTGACGAATTGATTCTGGCCATGAGCCTCTATTGCCGTCTCCCTTTTGGTAAGTTTCATCAAAGAAATAGCGAAGTCATACAACTGGCAGAATGCATTGGTCGTTCGTCTTCGAGTGTAGCCATGAAGCTCTCAAATCTGGCGTCTCTTGATCCGTACCATCAACAGCGAGGTGTCAAAGGCCTTTCGAGTGCATCTAACGCGGATCGATCAATCTGGCAGGAATTCCATGCAGACTGGGAAGGGCTTGCGAATGAAAGTCAACGGCTCGAACAGGAAATGAACCTGCAACAGGATGAGCCTGTTGAGAAACGACCACAGTTCGAAGGAGAAACAGAATCGACCCGGGTAACGAAAGTACGGCGTGCCCAACGCTTTTTCCGTTCGACGGTCATGGCATCCTATGAGGAACGCTGTTGTGTCACGGGAATACAGAATAAAGAACTTCTCATTGCGAGCCACATTATTCCCTGGAGTGATGATCCCACGAAACGGGCAGATCCCCACAATGGTCTCTGTCTGAATGCACTTCACGACAAGGCATTTGATCGTGGTTTGATCACATTGGATGAGAAATTCCGGTTGATCTATTCTCAGCAACTGCGTGAATCGTATTCAGTCGAAGCCATGAGCCGCTTCTTCAAACCCCATGAGGGACAACCGATTCAATTCCCCACTCGCTTCCGTCCGGATCAGGAATGTCTGCAAAGACATCGAGAACACATTTTTCTAACATGATTTCTTCTGATGTTGTAATATAATCAAATTAACAACATTCATTTCTGAATTCAGATGTCAAGAGTATAAGCCACAGTTGGAAAGCCCATTCTATGACACAATCCCCGCCCCTCACCCGTCGTGACTTTCTCCATTCCTCCCTTTGTTCTCTCGCGGCTGCTTCAGGTGCTGGAACAGCCTCGTTGCAGGCTGCGGAATCGAAGCCTTTGATGGGCTCGATCTCCAAAGAGACGCTGTTTCGTAATCGGGATGGTGCGGGGGTCACCTGGTTTCATCCGCGGGGGTGCATGGTTCCCGGGCCGAACGGAAACGCGACGTTTTTTATGAACCTGCAGGAGATTGGGGGCTCGGATTATTTCGGGCCGGTTCACTGGTGTGAATCGAATGATCGAGGGAAGACGTGGAGTGAGCCGACAGCGATTCCTGCGCTGGACCGCGATCCGGTCAAAGGGCATCCGGGGCTGCAGGCAGGCGTGTGTGATGTCACGCCGCAATATCATCCGCAGACCGGGACCATCCTCGCGCTCGGGCATGTCGTCTTTTATCGCGGTCCCCGGTTTGCCAAAGGGGATCAGCTGGCCCGCTACCCCGTGTATGCGGTTCGAGACAAAGCAGGGCAATGGTCTGAGCGGAACGTGCTCAAATGGGATGATCCGCGCGGCTCGGAGATTTATACCAACAACTGTGGACAGCGTTTCGTCATGCCCAACGGCGATATCATGATGTCATTCACCTTCGGCGCGAACAAACAGCCGCGAATGGTGGCAGGCGTCCGCTGCGCGTTTGACGGCTCTGAGCTGACAATTCGCGAAGTCGGACCGCCGTTGAAAAATGCAGTCGGGCGTGGCTTGCTGGAACCTTCGATCACGCGGTTCCAGGACCGGTACTTCATGACCATTCGTGCTGAAGACGGTCACGGCTATGTCGCGGTCAGCCCGGACGGATTGAACTACCAGCGACAGACCGCCTGGGCCTTTGACGATGGTACGTCGATCGGCATGTCGACTACGCAGCAGCACTGGCTCACACATTCTGACGGCCTGTTTCTGGTTTATACCCGCCAGGATGAAACGAACAAAAATGTGATCCGCTGGCGATCCCCGCTCTGGGTCGCACAGGTCGATCCGGAGAAGCTCTGCCTGATTCGCGAGACCGAGCAGGTCGTTCTTCCCCTGGTCGGCGACGGCGTGAACGATGCCAACCAGGTCGCGCTGATGGGCAACTTCGACGTCACCAACGTCAGCCCGGACGAATCCTGCGTGACCGTCGGCGAATGGATGCCTCGCAACAAAGCCAAAGGCGATGTACTGCTCGGCCGGATCAAATGGAATCAGCCGAATCGCAATCTGCCCGACTTTGTAAGCTGAAACGGATCTGAATTTATTTCAGTTCCACCCGCCAGATGAGCCGTTGTTGTTTTTGAGCGGTCGGGCGATTGAACAGGTCGAGCGATTCTTTCCCCGTGCGATAAATCGGAACTCCTTTAACGGAGGGAACGCCAGTGACAGGCACACGGGGGACCGTCATTTTTTCTTTCGTCGAATCATCAATTTGAATTTGTCCTTCTGACTGAGTCGGGTCATCTTTCGTGTCTTCGAAATGCAGCTGCAGATTGTGCTGTCCTGCGGCGAGATCATGTGTGAAATATTCTGTCTCGACCGGCTTGTTGCCGGACTCATCCACGGCGAACAGCCGCAGTCTGGCGGTTTTTCCCAGGGGAACCACACAGTTCCACGCATGCCAGTTTTTATAGCCGCGACGACCGCCGGCCACGACCAGTTCGCCAGGCTCGACCTCCAGTGGGTTAAACTGATAGGAATGTTGCAGATCCACCTGGTAGAGGGGCGTACCGTCCACACTCGCGCGGACCGGGCCAATGAACTGCTCGCGAACGCCATCCCAGTACAGTTTACGAGGTGCCAGGGCTCCATTGGGTAACACGCCGCTAACAAGATGATCCAGATTTTTGCCGTTAAATTTCAAATCCAGATAGCCAAATTCTGCCAGCGGCTCTGAGGGCCCCGGCTTGCCATTCCAACCGGTCGCGTTTGCATAGTTATAAAAGGTGATCGCCGGCTTATCTTCATGTCCGATCTGGTACCATTGCTGGATATATTCAAAAGGATTATGTATTTCAAAAGCTGAGGTAGAAACAAAATAATCGTCAGTCCCCCCCAGGTTGTTGAACATGACATGCGCGTAATCACCTTTAGAAGAAGCCCAGCCCCCGATCATCTGAATCAGCGAACCATCGTCGGCTTTAAAAACGAATGCCGCCATGGGCGGGGAGCGCAGACGCGGTTTGGTATTCCAGCTTGCATCCTGCGGACGGACATCACACAGAACCACTAATCGCTCTCCCCCTTCCGCAGGAACGGTAATGACCGGTGTGTGTTCCGATTTTTTTTTGCCGGGCTTGCTGGTCAGATTCCAATCACCCCGGAAGCGGAGGGGGCTCGCAGCATCAAAATCGTTCAACGAGAGCAACTGCTTTAACACGATCAACGAGGGCTGTTTCTGCAACTGTTGAATCAGTGTTTTCGGCGAATCGCTGAGTAGTTCAGTTGGCTGCAGGTAATCAACCGCGACATCAAAGAATGCGTGTTTCTCTTTGGGTTCTTCGTCAGAGACAGTAAGTACAACCACCCGCCCGTCAGCTTCGCGGGGAATGATCAGTCTTTTGTGTTGTACATAAGCGTCGCGTAAAGTACTTTCTATTTTCATACGTCCCGCAATCGTAATTCGCAGACGGGAAACTGCCTGGCCATTCACTTCCACTGGCACCTGCAGTTGTACGCTCCCGTCCTCTTCCGTTTTGCCTGTCGCCAACGGTCCAAAACGCTGAGACGCCCAGAGCTGCCAGTCGTCGGGAGCATTCTCAAAAGCGATCTCGCTGACGGTGATCTTGATATCAGGAACCGGCTCTGCCTGGCGGTCGACCACCAGTATTTTTCGTGACGCGCTGGGAACAAATTTTTCCATCGTAATCGTCCGCCGCAGCGTCTGACCCCCTGCCAGATCAATAAGTGCATACCGCGAGGGATCGTCTAAGGAAGAAGTCGGATAGACGGGCATCTGATAACCGTCGACGGAAACCTTGTACGATTCCCGATCGTCGGCGGGCAGGTTCCGGACCCGGGCGATCCCCTGCGCATCGGTCCTCACGCGCAGAAATGTGTTCTGTGCCCACTGATAACGCTGCTTGATCTCATCCATGTTGCGAGGGACTATCTGATTCTCGATCGTCAAAGATTCCGTGGCGGGAATGAACAGTTCCCCACCCAAAAACAGCCCGTTAGGATTGAATTTGACCTGGGCCCCTTCGATCGGCTGACCAATGGGATCGACCACATTGACATCCAGAGACGTAGTCGGCGTGCAGGGAAGCTCCACCTCGGTTTTATAAAGTCCCGGAGTGAGCGGAAACAGGTGTGGCCAGAACGCGTCGTGACGCTCGATGGCATTGTCGAGGATCGATTCCGGTCCGGCGTTGTGCAGTTGCAGATAGTTTTTCAATGACGCAACCGTCGGTCGCGTCGACTGGAAACCGTCCACCAGGGCAAACAGCTGCGCGTGTCCACCGGTCGGCAGCGAGTCAAATTCAAACGTACCATCCTCTTTCACAGCCGCGGTCTGTTGCCAGGTCCAGCCACCGCCGATCTTATGTTCGGCAACTTCATCGATATAGAGTTCGACGCACCCATTTTTGATCGGCCGCGGTACCGAGTCGTCCAGGCGACCTTCCAGGCGGATTCCCGGTTCCAGGATGGCCACAATCGTGCCGTCCTCTTCCACGCGTTCCGGGTTCGTGACATCGATCAGGTGACTGAACAGAACGAGTCCTTCTTCGTTTCTCGCCACAACTCGCATCAAACGACGGTCCAGCTTTACCACCGGAGAAGTAAAGTAACCCAGGCGGTGCGCATCCTGCTTGAACTCACGTCCGATCACTCGGGTTTCTTCCAGCAGGGGATACGCTTCGGGCAGTCGGTTTCCTTTCACATCCAGCGCTTTGACGCGAATAATCCGCCCCGGCTGCAGAACCAGTTTTGGATTGCCGCTGAGTGAATATTGTTTTCCTGCTTTTGCATACCCAGCCGCTTCAGCAGAGATCTGTGCGCGGGCGGCACCCGCGGGGACCTGGATCGTCACTTCCCCTTTCTGATCGGTGATTGGAGGATTGATGACAATTTTTCCCAGCATGTCACCTTCGTTATCTTCCCACCAGCCAACGCGAACACTGGCACCTTCAATGGGTTCATCTTTTTCATTCACCACGCGCACAATTTTAGGTGTGGTCTGCTTCAGATTGATATCGGGCTCACCCGGTTTTCTGATCCGGGGTGCGGCGGCTTTCTTCGGATCTGCTTTGGGGTTTTCTGTATTGTCTTTCGGCTCTGCATTTTTGACTTCTTCCGGCTGCTCTGTTTTCTGTGCCAGTACCTGCGGACTGAAGTGAACCGTCGCAACACCAGTGACCGTTAAAAGTGTGATGACTGCGAAGCTATACCGCCATGAAAATGTCAGTTGATCCACAGCAGACGGTTTTTCCAGCCATTTCAGCCGACGCAGCATCTGCGAACGATCCGCCATCGCCAGGGCAGCCAGACGAGATTTCGCTCCCTGACGACGGAGCGACCATTGGGCAAGCATCCTGCGGTAATGGCTCAGACTTTCGGTCGCGGTGGCAGCCAGTGCGTCTGAAAGATGCTCGCATACCAGTTGATGACGGGCCGGCAGTCTCCAGACCAGTGGATGAAACCAGTAAAATGCAATCACCAGCCGCGAAAGGAAATCCCAGAGTAAATCACTGCCGGCTACATGCGATAATTCATGTACCAGAATCGCGCGGCGTTCGGTTTCAGAAAGGTGTTGAACCCAGGCAGCAGGCAGTAAGATGGCAGGTTGTATCAGACCAACGGTACACGGACCTTCAATATCCCGCGAAATATATATGGTAGGCACTCGTTTGAGTTTGAACTGCGCTGCCAGCACATCGCATTCTCTCTGCAGTGCAGCAGGCGCCATTTCAGAACGACGTAACAGTTTTCGCGTCCGTTGAATCTGCCAGCCGATCCGCAGCAGTAACAGCGAACTGCCGGCGACCCAGCAGACCAGCCACCAACGGAATTCAGATTGAACAGGCAACGCTGCATGCGGAATGGAAGTGGAGATCGGATGTATTGCCTGCTTCACAGGTGTTGCTTTCTCTGCAGCCCGGTCAGGACTGGAAGCTGCGACTTGCGGCAGTTCGGCAATTAACGGTTCTGCTTTCCTCTTCGTGCTGGATTGTTCTGATTCCAGAGGAGAAGTCCGCGCAGGTAAGTGAGCAGGTGGCAGCAGACCGATGGGATCAGGGTCTACACTTTTCCTCAGGACCGGCGTCTTGTTTGCGGTCGATGTCTCAGCCAGATCCTCTGTTTCTGAATCTTCGGTTTCTGAAACGGTCGGCGGCAGAACCGCCAGACTGGTGACAGGCAGATACAGACAGGCGATTGGCATGAGCAGGGCCGCTGAAATCAGAGAACGGCAGGTGAATACAGACCAGCGCGGATTACGATTGCGGATCAGTCGCAGCGTCACCCAACCCAGTGCCAGCAACAGACTAAGTCGGACCAGAGTGTGTATGATGAAAGAGATGTCATCCATTTCCAGGTCCTCTGCAGATTGAAATTTCGAAAGTAAGCCAGAAGCCGTCCGTTACGATTCGCCGCGGGCAATTTTCTTGAGCTGTTTGAGTTCTTCGGGTGTGAGTCGTTCTTTCTCGGCCAGTTCCATCAGCAACTGTCCCGTGGAACCGCCGGTAAAGACTTCTGCCAGCCGCCGGACAGTTTGTCGCAGTTGTGTTTCGCGTTTGACTTTGGGCGCATACAGATAAGCCCGTCCGTTGCGTTTCCGCGTCAGCAGACCCCGCTCGACCATGCCGACCAGCACGCTGCGCAGCGTACCATTATCGATGTCCCAGCCAAAAGCGTCCTGGATTTCACCCGGTTTCTGAGACGATCTGTTCCACAACAGACGCAGCACTTCCAGTTCATTCTGATTGGGTTGATCCATCAAAGATCCTCTGACAAAAATAAGGAAACACCCTTCCTATCTGTGATCTTTTCACACTTTGCACGCGACTTCAAGGTGAATCTGTGAACTTTTCACAGTTTTGTGACATCTGACCTCAGACAGCTCATTCAGATTGGCGCTGTTTCAACTGCAGCAGCAGAGCGGGCTCGTCGGTATAAATGCGTTCGACGCCCTGCTTTAACAGTTGTTTCATGACTGCGGGATCGTTGACGGTCCAGGCACCCGGTTCGAGGCCGGCGGCTTTGATCTTGCGGACTTTCTCGGCTGTGATGCCTTGATGGTGCAGGACGAGTGCTGCAAAGCCCCGCTGCTGTGCGATCTTGATGTCGACATCGATATCCGTGTCGGCGCCGCGATCCCAGAAGACGGGGATGGCAGGCGCCAGCTGTTTGACCTGTGTCATGTATTTCAGGTTCCCGTCATTGAAGCCGACCCAGGGCTCCATCTTGAGTTGCTTCACCAGAGCCACCGCTTTCTTCACGCAGTCGGCTTTGGGTTGAATCGAGACGCGGGTTTTGTGCTGCTGTTTTATCATTTTGAGCACCTCTTCCAACAGCGGCATCCGCGCGGGCGGGCATTCTTTTTTCGTCAGTTGATGCCGTTTACGGAAGTCTGTCGCGACGTCGACTGTTTTGAGTTCTTCATAAGTGGAACCGGCGACGTCCAGATTTTTATCGCCAACGCGGCCTGTGGTCTGATCGTGTGTCACGACCAGTTGTCCATCTTTTGTGATGAAAATATCAAGTTCAATCCAGTCCGCGCCAACGGCAACCCCGCTGCGGAAGGCAGGCATGGTGTTCTCAGGATATTCACCTGAGTTACCCCGATGTGCGGTGACGCCGTTCTGTAAGAAACGGGTTTCTGACCCTGCATCGGCCACAGTAGTCCGTACAGTCGGACCGAGAAGACTGCAGAATGCAAACAGGATAAAAGCGAGTTTCGTCATCGGGTCAGACTCCCAGGGAAGACGTAATTCATACGGAGGGTGCGACTTCGCTGATTGAGACATTCACTTTAGCATGCGGGCGATGAGGGAGAAACGATTCTAAAGCGGATTTTCCGATCTGATTCACTTTATTCGAATGTTATGAAGAATCTGTTGAAAGCCAGCTGATTCTGACAATCTTGTTGACTATCAAAATTCAGAGAATTAGGATTGAGGTCAGGTGGTTGGAAGGGGAGACCCTCGATTTCAAGTTTTTTAAGGGAACCAGTTTGATGATCAGATCAAGACTCATGAAAGGCACCGTCAGTATCCTGGCGTTGATGCTGCTACTGACGGGCGATCCGCTGTTACAGGCGGGCGTGACCAAAGACGCAGCAAGCAAGTATCTCAAAGATGTGCAAAAAGGAAATCCCGATTTCAAGTCGGTTGGAAAAATCACATTTGGACCCGGCGGATTGCTGGTGGTGGCGGACCCTGCGAAGGCAACAATTACAGTCATTGATACTCACGATGTGGGACCGATGAAGAAACTGGAACAGAAAGTTCCCAAAGTGGATGTCGCGGTTGCTTCCAGCTTGGGCGTCGAACCCTCACAGATCGACATTGCCGACATGGCCGTCAACTCGCAGAGCGGTAACGTCTACCTTTCCGTGAATCGCAAGACCGACGGACAGCCCGCGATTCTGATGATTGATGCTAAGGGTAAGGTCAAGAATTTTGATCTCGCGGAAGTCGACTATATCCAGGTCGCACTGCCCGGAGGAAAAGAATCCAAAATCCGCAACATCACCGGCGTGGCTCTGGCCAGCGACCGTCTATTGGCGGCAGCACAGTCGAATGAAGAGTTCGCCAACAAGATCTATTCGATTCCCCTGCCCTTAACGCATGGAACGTCCGCCGACATCTACAGCGCGGAAACCTATCATGTCGCACACCGCAAGTGGGAAACCAAGGCACCGATTCAATCGTTCGTGCCTTACTCTAGCAAGGGCAAAAACTACATTGTCGGTGCCTTCACCTGTACGCCGATCGCCAAGTTCCCCCTGGATGAACTGCAGTCCGGCAGCAAAGTCAAAGGAACCAGCGTCGTGGAACTGGGTACGGGCAACCGCCCACTGGACATGCTGACTTATGAGAGTGACGGCAAGGAATGGCTGTTGACCAACACCTTCCGCGTACACTGGAAAAAGAACATGTATGGCCCGAGTAAATGGTGGGGCGTGCGTGTGAATATGGATTACCTGGATGCAGAAGATATTAACGAAGAAGCAGCCCGCCGCGATGTGAAACAGAAGACTGGCCCTGATGGCATCGAAATTGTCGATCAACTGTCCGGCGCGGTGCACATCGACAAGCTGCAGAAAAAAGAAATCGTCGTGCTGCGTGATAACGACGGGCACCGCGATCTGGAAATTACCGAATTGCCATAACAAGTGAACTCCTCCGGTTCGCAGGCTCTTTTCTGTTCAGGTTTGGGAATGGGAAAGAGCCTGTTCTTTTCATAATCTACTTTCGCTTGATCCAGCGTCGTTCGACCTGGGGGAAAGTGTCTCTGATGTTAAACCCATCATCTGCAGTTGGCTGGCCCTACAGCGGACACATCATGCTGTTCACCGCCTGTATTCTCTTCATGGATACACTGGTTTTCGCCGCTGGTGCACCGAAGAATGAACCGTTTCACCTGTCATTTGAAGCGGATCAGAAAGACTCGCGATTGTGTCGTGTCGTGGTGACCGCTGCTGATGTCCGGTCCTGGGCGTCATTAGCTGATGCGGACGACACGCAGTTTGAACGGGTGCTTTTTCTGAAACGGGAGACGCAAACAGATCAGAGTCTGCCTGCGATGCTGGGTAACTACCGCTTGAAGGAGGATCGCCTGGAATTTAAACCATCCTTTCCCCTGGTGCGTGGAAACCGCTACCAGGCGACCTTTGATCCCGCTGCCTTAAAACGGGTCACAAAAAAACCGGAACGATGTCTGCAGGCAACCTACGCGATTCCTCTGTCTGAAAGTTTACCGCCTCGCGTACTGTCGATTTATCCTTCAGGAAACCAACTGCCCGCTAACCATCTGAAATTTTATATTCAATTCTCCGAGCCAATGCAGCAGGGAGATATCTTCGAACACTTTTCTCTGTTCAATAAAACGCAGAAGCAGGAGGTACCCCGTCCGTTTCGTCATACGGAGCTCTGGTCACGCGATGGCAAACAGCTCACGCTCTGGTTTCACCCGGGTCGTCAGAAAACGGGTGTGAATCTGAATGTGGAACTGGGGGCCATTCTCAATGCAGGGCAGGAATACGAACTGCGAATCAGTCCTCACTGGGCCGCACTGTCGGGGCATGCGCTCGGCAGCGAAGTCAAAAAAACATTCAAAGCAGTTGAGATGGATGAACGCCAGCCAGAAATCGACGACTGGAAATTAACCACGCCTGATGCGGGCACCCGCGCACCTTTGATCTGCCAGCTGGGAGAGTCGCTGGATTTCGCATTGCTGCACAGCCAGTTGCGCGTACAGACTGAAACCGGCAAATCGATCCCGGGTGAGATCCAGTTGGACGAAGGGGAGTCGGTCTGGAAGTTTATTCCAGTCACAGCGTGGCAGCCGGGCGACTATCGACTTGTCGTAGGAACCGTGCTGGAAGATCTGGCAGGTAACAGTCTGCAGCAGCCCTTCGCCGTGGATCTTTCGAAACAGCGGTCCGACTCAAGCCCACGAAAAGAGACTGTGACACTGCCGTTCGAAATCAAATAATTCATGTTCCCTCAAAGTTGAGGTTCACAGATGTGGCGTGTTCTATCTGTTTTGTTCCTGTTCAGTTTCAGCCTGCCGGTTTCCGCTGCAGAGAAGTCACCCAATATTGTCTTCATTCTGGCGGATGACCTGGGCTGGAAAGACCTGGGTTGTTATGGAGGCACACTTGCTGAGACGCCGCACCTGGATCAACTGGCAAAACAGGGGCTGCGGTTCACTGCTGCGTATTCTCCTGCGCCGATCTGCTCTGCTTCACGGGCAGCGATTCTGACGGGAAAAACTCCCGCGCGGCTGCATTTTGAATTTGTGACAAAGCCCGCTGGTGTCGAGCCGCCGTCCCGCTCTCTGCAGCCGCCCCCTTATACGCGGGAGTTGCCCTTAACAAAAGTCACGATTGCAGAAATTCTGCAACAGTCAGATTATGCGACCGGCTTCTTCGGCAAATGGCACGTGAGCAAACATTACAAGGGATATCTGGGCTGGAGTCCGACACATGGACCGCAACAACAGGGATTTCAGACGGCGAAAGAAACGTTCGGCAGTCATCCCTATGCCAAGAAATTCGACTGGAAGCCCGGCGATTTCGCGGAGGGCGAATTCCCGCCTGACGCGGTGACAGAACACGCGATTGATTTTCTCAAGCAGAAACGGGAGCAGCCTTTTTTCCTGTATCTGTCCTACTTCCATGTCCATACACCGGTCCGCGCACCGACGGACTGGCTGGTGAAAAAATATCAGAAGCGCGTCGTTAATGACACCGGTGATGAGAATCGCCGCACGCATTACGGTGCGTTCATAGAAACTTTGGACGCGTATGTGGGGCAGGTCCTGGCAGCGTTAGATCAAAGTGGTCTGCGCGACTCGACGCTGGTTGTTTTCACTTCAGATAACGGCGGTACTCCCGAATATGCTGACAATGCGCCACTGCGGGGCAGTAAATGGAATCTGTATGAAGCGGGCATCCGTGTGCCTCTACTGGTACGCTGGCCGCAGCATGTTGTGGCTGACTCCGCGTGTGCTACGCCGGTGAGCGGTATCGATCTGTTTCCCACGTTTTGTGATGTGGCCCGAGTCGATTGTTCGGCGTTGACGCTGGATGGAGAAAGCCTGCTCCCCCTGTTTCACGGGGCAACTGCCGCCTGGCCCGAACGGGCGTTGACGTGGCATTTTCCCTATTATCATCCCGAGAAAGGATACAAGAAAGCCAGGGAGACCATCGGCGTGAATGACTTCGCGGTCAGTAAAACGCGCCCGGTATCGGCGATTCGTGTGGGGGACTCGAAACTGTTGCAGTTTTATGAATCGGGAAAACGGGAGTTGTACGATTTGCGTAACGATCCGGGTGAGCAGCACGACTTGAGCAACAGCCAACCTGAGCGCACGGCGCAGTTGGGGACTCTACTGAAACAAACGCTGCAGAATATGGACGCGAGGTATCCAACGGATCCATTTACGGATCAGCCCAACACAAATTAACCCAGCTCGGCAATCGGAGCGGAAGGCCCTTCGACCAGTGGTGTGGGACGTCCGCCCGGTTTAATCCAGTGACCGTAGGGATCAATGCCCAGTTTCTTGAAGACGGTGGCACCCAGATCTCCGGGCCCCAGTCGGCGTTCTGCGATTTCCCCGCCCCGACGATCCGTGGCACCAATCACCTGACCACCGGGTACACCTGCGCCCGCTGCCAGCATCGACATTACGGGAGTCCAGTGTCCGCGTCCATCGGTTTTGGTAATGACGGGACCACGACCGAATTCACCCAGTACGAGTACCAGCGTCGTATCGAGCAGGCCCCGTTCATCGAGATCACTGATTAACGTGGCGATGCCATGATCGAGAACCGGCAGCATCGGCTTGAGGCCTTTGTTGATGCCGCCCCATTTGACTTCGTCGCCGTGATGATCCCAGTGGCCCCAGGCATCGCTCATGGTAATAAATGTCACACCTGCTTCAACGAGTCGGCGGGCCAGAAGCGATTTCTGTCCGAAGGAATGATTGCCGTACTTTTCGCGAACCTGTGCTGATTCCCGGTTCACATCAAAGGCTTTGGCGACATTGCCCGAGAGCACCATGTCGTACGCTTCCTGCACATAACGATCCTGCAGGGAAAGTTCGGGCGAGAGCTCTGTATGTTTTCGCAGTCGATCAAACTGCTGGCGTAATTCTTCACGGTCCGTCAAACGAGCGGTCTGCATACCGTCAGGCATACCGAATTTTCCGGCTGACTTGACGCCATCCAGTGGTTCATAGCGATGGCCCAGATGGCCGGCCCCATAGATGTCGGCAGCCATGCTGTCGGCCAATGCGACGAAGCCTGGCATACCCGGTACATTGGGACCACGGAATTTCGCGGCGACTGAACCCATGGAAGGATATCCGCCGCCATCGCGATTGTCATTCGTGCGGCGTGACTTGGGATTACAGGCCTGGAAAGTGGTCGGGGTATGGTTACTGGCGGTCGCATCCATGGAACGGATGATGGCGAACTTGTCCATCATCGCAGCCTGCTGCGGCATATGCTCACAGATTTCGATACCACTGACGGAGGTCTGAATCGGATTGAAGGGACCACGGATCTCTTTCGGCGCCTGCGGTTTGAGATCCCACATATCAAGCTGGCTGGGTCCACCGGACAGCCAGATCATAATCACCGACTTGGCCTGAACCGAATGTGTAAGTTTTGCCTGCGGTGCTGCCAGTGCCTGTCGCTTGAGTAATTCCGGCATCGAGAGACCGGCGAGACCCGCCATTCCCATCTGCAGAAACCAGCGACGGCTGCCAACGTGAACCAGATCAGAGCCAGGGGCAAACGCGGAAAATCCACTGCCCGACTGGTGATGTAGTCCGTGGGAATTGTGGGATCGATTGAGTGGCTGGGACATTTGAATTCTCCCGTCAGGTAATCGAAGGTTCGATTATTTATTTAGGGTTAGATAGAAATCGGCCTCCCAAATAAAAAGGAAGCTTCTTTTCTGTCATATCCCCTGTGGTGAGCAGCTCAGGCAGGACATTTAATAAGTATCAGCATACACAAATATGATCGGAAATAACAACAGGAAGTTCCTGAGAAATATTGAGAATCCAACAATATGTATTCATAAACACAGTATGCCGGTGATATAATTCCTGCAATACCTGCCAGCAGAACACTCTCGGAAGGCGTGAAAGCTGAAACTTAAGTCAGTTTCAGGAGTTTGATCGCATTTTCCCGATTAATTTTCGCACTGACTTCCGCCGGCAATTCCAGTTTTTCAAACAGTTCAAACTGCGGAACATTCTGTCCTGGCGCCAGGTAATCGGTGCCGAACAGAATTCGATCCTGGCGACGGATTAAAAATTCGGTTCCAAATTCCAGATCACGTGAGATCGCATTCGCGCCGGAACCTGCCGAGAGATCACCATATATATTGGGATAGCGGGTCATGAGATCATCGATGGCGCCGCCCGGTTTGACTTTATCTTTGGGGTACCCGCCCAGTTCCTTCGGAGTGAGTCCACCGGAAATCGAAGCCCACCAGCCGGGACCATGGCCGATGAAATTCAGCCCGGGGAATGTTTTCAGCGCGTTCTCCAAACGCTTCAGTCCGGGGACATCTTTGCCGCGAATGGTATCGATATGAAACAGCAGCGGGATGCCCACTTCCTGGCAGGCTTCGTAGACGCGCATCATCAGTGGATCATCAAAGTTGAGTCCTACCTTGTGTTCGCCGAAACCTTTCGCACCCTGATCGACCCAGGCCTGGATCATGCCGACTAATGCTTTCACACTGCCGGCGTGCGTGGTGCGCGGGTCGACGGAGCAGAAGGGAACCAGGCGATCAGGATGATCTTTGGCAGCAGCCAGGACGGACTCGGTCGTCTGTAGATACTTGGTCGATTCCGGTGAAGTCAAAGGCAGGACGCAGGATTTTTCGATCTGATTCTCGTCCATCCATTTGATCAGCCCTTCCGCCGTCAGATTTTTTTTCGGGTCGGTATAGGTGCCAATATGGGTATGAACGTCAATGAAGCCGGTGCCCGCTTTGATGCTGGGCTCAGCAGCCCGGACGACTCTGGTGGGCCATTGACCGGCGACGGCACTGAGGCTGGCCAGCAGAAGTGATTTGGAAAATTCGCGGCGGGAGAGATTCATATTTCGTTCCAGTTCGGTAATGGTGAGATCGGGTCGTGGTGATTCCATTCAAAACGACCCTTTGAGGAAATTCAAGTCTGGAACTCATTTTTGTCTGGGAACGCGGCGACGGTTCTCGAAGGAAATCTGCTTGACGCCTTGGGGGGCAACATTCGCGTGTGCGATGCGTTCGTGAAGAATCTCAGCCAGTTCATCCCGCAATTTTTGCGTATCAGCCAGGTTTGCCAGGTTGTGCATTTCCGCAGGATCGGATGTGTGATTGTAGAGTTCCACCCCTTCACTGCCGTTCTTGCCCCACTCGGTGTAACGGAACGTGGGGGTGCGAATGCTGTAACCGTTTGCATATTGCGTGAGGGCGGTTTTACGTGGTGTTGCTGTCGCATCCTTTAAAGCCGGAACCTGGCTGATACCGGACACTGACGCGGGTGCTTTCAGTTCACACAACTCGGCGAGCGTCGGATAAAAGTCGACCATTTCTGCTGGAGTCGCGGCGGCCTGCCCTTTCGCGGTGACACCGGGACCGGCAATGATCAGCGGCACGTGAGCCGCATTTTCAAACAGCGTCGATTTCTGCCAGTGACCATGCTCGCCCATGTGATAGCCGTGATCAGAGGTGAAAACGACGACCGTATTTTCATCCAGGCCTGTTTCTTTCAGAGCAGTCAGGATGTGTCCCAGCTGGGCATCGGCGAAGGTGATTGATGCGTAATACGCCTGTATCGCCTGGCGTGCCAGTTCATCGGGCAGGTCGATCTGATCTTTTTTACGGTTCACCGATTTCCGCGCCGGTACGGGAATGGTTTTCAGGTAGCCGTCCGGGATCTGCGGCACTTTGATCTGATCGAGCGGGTATTTTTCGAAATAGGCTTTGGGTGCGACATACGGAGTATGCGGTCGATACAGGCCGACGGCGAGGAAGAAGGGTTCTTTCGAAGCTGCGAATTTTTTCAGCTGCTGAATGGCGATGTCGGCGGCGATACCGTCGGTCTGTTCAGCGTCGGTTCCTTCGGCAGCCAGCCAGCTGAGGGTGCCCCCAAAGCTTCCCGGTACGAGGCTGAAGATCTGGTCTTCATCATCCACATCGCGGCCGCGGGGATTGAAGGTCTGATTCCAGGAATAAGGGTCATCGTGTCCGCCGGTGCCAATATGCAAGGGTACGTTGTAGTGATAGATTTTCCCCACGCGGGTGGCAAAGTAACCGTTATCACGGAACATCTGCGACATGGTTTTTACGTTGGGTACATGTTCGCGGATGTAGATCGCGTTGCGATGCACGAGTGTCTGATCGGGGTACATGCCCGTCATGAAGGAGGCCCGGCTGGGTCCACATAAGGGAAACTGACAGTAGGCATGTTCAAAGCGAACGCCCCGCTTTGCCAGTTGATCGATGTTCGGTGACTGTACCTGGGGATGACCGTAGCAACCCAGATCACAATTCAGATCGTCGCAGATCAGAAACAGCACGTTGGGCCGATTGTCGGCGGCGGAAGCAGACTGAATCGTAACAAGAAGACAGAACAGAAAACTGGCAATGAATCGACCGAGGCTGCAGATCATGAACGCGCTCCGTAGTGACTGATAAGGGATGATACAGACTGTGTACATCCATGCTAGCAGACCCGGGGAACGAATTCAGCTAAGAATATTATTTCGGAGCAGGAAAAGTGCGATCATTTTCTGCAACTGCTTCAGCCCCGAACGTTGGAGACGAATGATTCCATGATCGCCAGTGTTTCCGGGCTGACATGATGTTCGATGCCTTCGGAATCGGTTGCGGCGGTCTCTTCACTGACGCCGAGCGCAATCAGAAAACTGAGCACGATTTCATGGCGACGGCGGGAGTCTTTGGCCAGCCGCGCGCCCTGGGTGGTCAATTCAACGGGACTGTAAGGTTCGGTGGTGACATAACCGTCCCGCTGCAGACGGGCCACGGTACGATTGACGGTCACGTGACTCACGGCGAAATGTTCCGCCAGATCTTTCACCCGGCAGACGCCCTGCTCTTCAATCACTTCCGCAATCGCTTCTACATAGTCCTCTGCAATTTCCGTTGCATGATCCACACGCGTGCGCTCGTGTTGATTCTTAGGTTGCTGCTTCTTAGCCATCCTGTCTCGCCTTGAGTGTCGTGAGAATATTCTGGCGTTCCATGGTACCGCGATCTTATTCATTTTGACAGCCTCAGGGAAAGGGAATTGACATCCAAGTGCAAGCTGTTTCATCGCTTAACACTATCAGCACAAGCCCTCGGTGCCGGGGAGGATTATCCGGAGAACCTGGATGAAATTGTGATAAATAGCGGATAGCTAATCTTGTTTACAGTTAATGATCAATTTAATCTATAGGGCGTCACATTTCACCATAGCGTCTCCCAATCAACTTTACTCGGTTCAAATTCTCCTGGAGACGCTACAGTAAAACTGGACACCGTCTTATGGTTCACACCAGAATAGTTTTACCACCGGGTTCGCCATGATTCATCCATTCGTAATTTCTGATTCTGCGACTGATCAAACAGGTTTTGTGAAACAGAACATGACAGACAACAAACGCTGGTTGTCTTTTATCAACTCCTGGTTCCTGCTGGGACTGTGTCTCTGCCTGGCTACTGCCTGTGGCAGTTCGTCTCCCTCGGAAAAACAGAAATTGATCCCACTCCACGAAATTAATTCCTCAACAGGTCAGGAATCCGGGAATCGTGATACTGTGCCCCGCAGTACGACGGAACGTCGGACTCCGAAAATCTCCAGTTATGCCAATCCTCCTGCCACGCCGTCGACCAGCAATTCGACTGAACTGGTGTTTAAGATTGTGGCATTACATAAAAATGTGAAACAGTTTCTGGAAAAGTCAGAGAAGAACTTCGACCTGGCTGCCAATTCAGCACAACGATCACTGGATTCAACATTACAGAAAAACTTCGGTTTTTATCAGCCTGGTTCGGTACGCGTCGATTTGAGACAAAACAGGCTCACGCTCCGATTAACTTCGGAAGATGTCAGTGACCTGGTACGAAAGATAAATGAGGTCTGTTATCAGCATGTGACAATCGCTCCGCTGGATAAAACGCTCCGTGAAACACTGGCAGCAGAATCAGGCGAAAATTCTCTGGTGAAACAGGAACTGCACTATTTCCTTCTCAAAGTCAGTCCTGAATATCAGTCACAGGTGGACCAGAATTTTCAGATCGGTTCGGAAGCGCTGCGTCTGATCTTAAACGAACGCTTTAAAAGTGAGGTGCCCGAATATGTGCCTGACTCACTTAAGTTGAACCTGAAATATCGAAGAATGATATTCCAAGTCATCACATATCCCAGTTCTAACCTGGGAATTCAGATCAACAACCTCTATGAACTACCCGTCGCAATTAGCGCGATGCCATATCGAATAATCGAATTAAGAACCGAGCAGCAGCTCAATCCGTCTCAGGTGACTTACCAGATTACCTCCATCGATGATTTTGAAAACAGACAAATTCAAAATTCGCACTCCTATACATTCTGGCGAACTGCTTTGATATCAAGTCTGCAAAGTTATCTGGAGACAAAATCGACAGGGTATATCCAAGACACCCTCGACGTCGATCTGCTAAAAAAGACCGCTACTTTTCAGCTTGATCATATTCCCGATATCAGATTCACAGAACAACTCAATAAAGAGTTACTGGTGAAACTGCAACTCTCAAACACCCCCATATCGATTGAACCTCCCGGACCGGTATTCTGGACTCCTAACAGACCTATGAAACGGGTTGTTTTGAAAATCACGAATGCCGAAGAATTACTCACCAATCCCTTTTATCGCGGAAACGTATCAGATGTGAATACACTGCAAAATATTCATTCTGATCTCGATTACAAAATCGATGGTGGTCTGCCCGGTTATTTCAAAAAATCAGTGAGCATTAATTTTGACACAATGGAGTTAGCTTTTCTCATAGATCGTGTCCCGCCGGCTGACCTGATTAAAATGGTGAATGAAATTGACTCCCTGGGTGTTCTTGTTGCAGATGAACCGATTTCAGTGGATGATTTTGAATATGACCCGGAATCCTATGAAAAAACCATGTATTTCAGTTTTGTCGACAGCGGTCAGCCTCTCCCCGAGTATGACGAAATCGAGAAGATGCATTCAGCAAATATGAATCTGTGTGGAGTGGATGGTTATATTCCTCATACACTGCAGATGGACTTTGAGCACGGGATATTGAACTTTAAAGTACGCGTCGGCGGAAATGAATCCAAAGAAATTGAATATATCATCAATGTATTATCCGCGATAATGCTGGAGTGTAAGTATCTGAGTACAACCCTGCCTGCATCGAATGGAAAAGGGAATCCGCTGCAACCTGGAATGACTGCCAGACGAACAGCCGATCCTGCTCCCATAAAGGAAAACGTGAAAGTGACAGTCAAGTACGGCCTGTTTGGAGGAGGATCCAAAGGGAAACCACTGTCCAGTGCACGGGATGCGCTCGACGGATTTTCCTGGATTGATCTTAAAACACTGAAGTTCAATGAAGGTGATAAAGAATTCTCATTTGAGACTACAGGACCATTCAATCGGGGTGCACTCGAACGTTCATTGAAACGGCAGAAGTTCTATCAGTGTGTCATTTCACACGAAGCACTCATGAAGAAAGAAGAGCCGAAAGAGGAATGATCATCCAGATTCATTTCTTTCAGGCAAATAAAAAACCGGGCTGGCTCAACAATCTGAACCAGCCCGGAGTCGATTGAAATCAGAAGCGATTTACGCCGTCTTCAATAACTGCTTCTGCTGCGTATCGCAGATCGTTCCTTCTGAGAGTGTCAGTGTTTTTCTGGCACAGCTGGCGGCGGACAGATCATGGGTCACCATGATAATCGTACGCCCTTCTTCATTGAACTGGGTCAGAAACTCCATCACCTGATCTTTGGTATCCGGGTCGAGGTTGCCTGTGGGTTCGTCGGCCAGAATGATCGACGGATCGTTGGCCAGCATGCGCGCCAGAGCGACGCGCTGCTGCTGCCCCACACTCAACTCTGCCGGCTTATGCTGCAGACGATCCTGCAGGCCGACTTTTCTGAGCAGCGCTGCTGCTTTCTCCTGCTGCTCGCCGCGATGTTTTTTCGCCAGCAGCATCGGGACCTGTACGTTTTCGATCGCCGTGAGATAAGGAATCAGATTGAACGTCTGAAACACAAAGCCAATCTTATTTTGCCTGACTTCCGCGCGCAGATTGACGGGCAGATCGTAGATTGACTCCCCGTCCAGCAGAATCCGTCCTTCCGTGGGAGCGGACATTGCTCCCAGCATGGAGAGCAGTGTTGTTTTTCCACTGCCACTGGGCCCGATGATGGCGATAAAGTCGCCCCGCGCAATTTCCAGGCTGGTCGAATCGAGGGCGACGACTTCGTCCTGTTTTTTGCGATATACTTTGCGAACTGCTTCTAACGTGAGCATGGATCAAACCTCCTTGAAGCACATACAGGGATCGAGTTTCGCTGCCTGTCGTGCGGGTATATAACTGGCGGCAATCGTCACCAGCACGGCAATCGCCGCAGAGATGAATGCCAGACTGGGAACGGGCAGAACCGAGACATCGGCAAATGCCGGCCCGAGGAAGATGGCCAGTACGCTGCCGGCAATGTAACCGGTAATACCGCCTGCCAACCCCAGCAGGGCCGCTTTGGCCAGGAAGAGTTGCGTGACAAAGCGGGGTGTGGCGCCCAGGGCCATCAGAGTACCGATTTCGCGTCGACGTTCCATCACGTTAGCAAAGCTGGCACTGGCCATGCTCGCACCGCCGACCGCGATCAGAATCGCCAGGAACAGGTACGACAGATTGGTCATCATGCGATTAATGGAAACCTGGGTTTCCACTACATTCGCAATCGTCACCACCTTCGTGCCCGGCAGCAGCGCCTGCAGATCGCCTACCAGGCCGTTGGCGACATCTTCACAGCAGCCCATGACTTCGATGATGTTAACGACTTCTCCTGATTTCGACAGACGCTGCACTGTATGCAGGTGTGCGAAGACGCGACTGTCGTCGACAGTTCCCGTCGACGGCAGTGTCGTCAGGACCTCAAACTTTTCGCCCAGCAGTTCCAGGGTATCGCCGGCGGCCAGTCCATTACTGGCGGCATAGTCTGAGCCGAGAATGACCTCGTTCTCATTCAGGTTCTGTAATGCGCGTCTTTCTGCCAAAGCTTCCGGGGCATCCTGGTTTTCATCGATCACATTGATCTTCGCTTTACAGCCTTCGTGCTTTTTAAAAATCATGCCCCCCTGCCAGGCGGCCATTTTCTGAATCTCGGCCTGAGGCAGAATGCCTGTGAGAATGACATTTTTACCGTTAATCTCCGTGGGCACACACAGCTTGGGCGAAAGCGCTTCCACGCCAGTCAGCCCGGCAAGTGCCAGTTCCGCGACATGTTCTTCCGGGATCGTTTCCGCGTGCATGTCGGCGGTATAATAATCCTGCAGTGTGACGCCTTTGGGCAGAATAAGCACATTGGCTCCCAGTTTATCGAGCTTGCCGGCGACTTCTTTCTCGGAGAAAATCGTCACATTGCGGATCGCCACTAATGCGGTGACGCTCAACATGATCGCCAGCAGACTGGCAATCAACGCGGTCGGTCGCTCGCGCAGTTCTTTCCAGATAATTGATCTCATTGTCATGAGACAGCCCCCTTTAAAAATGAGACGAATTATTTACAGTGTTTACAGCCGTCGACGCCACAGCTTTTACCGGCCTTTTTCAGTTCGGCAATCAGTTGCTCGCTCGTCACACTTCCGTTGTACATACCCACCATCACGCCGGGAGGTGCCATGAATACAACTTTGGTATTCTGTCCATCCTGTGGTACTTCGAGTTCTTTCAGAAAGTCAGCTTCCCCGGCTTCTGCCTGTGAGACGTTGACCACTTCCACCACATTCTGATAGCAGGGAACGGACTTGAAGTCTTTCACGCCTTGAGGCAGTTCTGAACCGGAACCCGGATTCACACACAGCAGGACCATTTTGCGGCTCTGCAGTGTCTTCATGCAGCGGCACTTGGCGGGAGACACGAACGACTGCTGAATGTAGTCGGCATTGATCTGTTTGACAAAAGAACCGGTGATCGCACCATTGGGTGCTACCGCCAGGGTTAACGGCATCGGCGCGCGGGAAACGCCGTACTCTTCGACAATCTTCGCTTCCGCAGGATCGCTGGTATTCACGGCGACAAATGTGGTCGTGTCGTTTTTGCCTGACAGATTCTGCTGCAGGGTACTCCACATGGCCTTGGTGGCATCGTCCTGGTTTTTCCAGAACATGATGAAAGTATATTTGTTCTCCTTCGCTGCCGCGGCCCTGGAGGTTTCGACTTTACTGAGCGATGCGATCTTTTGTACTTCCTCAGCTGAACTGACCGACGACAACGCCATCACAAAAGCACAGACCATACACAACTGCAGTCGATTATTTTTCAACGAACTGAAATTCGAACGTGTGAACATGTTAAAGTTCCCCTGGTTTTGTATTAATGATTTGTATTTATTTCAAATGGAAGTTCCGGAGTGGCATTCTCATAAGGAGACTGACTGTCGCGGAACAAAACGGATCGGAATGGCTGTCTCACGCAATCCTCATACCAGTGGCAGGACAGCAGGCTGAATTCCGAAGCGGGACCAGCGGGCCCGAGAAGAAAATCTATAAGCGCAATGGTGCTATGATCGCAGCTTGTGAAGTATCGATGGCGGTGGTATTGAAAACGGCCATGCGGCCCGGTGTCTGATCCTCGACGATCAACATGCTGTGGGTGGTGGTCATGCTGCGGAGATTCACGGCGGGTGTAGTTTGTGCAAATACGAGATCAGAAATATGGCAGACACAGGGGCAATCATGCTGCTCATCGTGTGCTGTTGAGTCAGGGTGATCGTGCAGATGACATTCATGGGAACAGCACGCGGGACGAATCGTCACACCACTTGCCTGCTCCGATTCCTTATGTGCCAGTTCGCTGATCGCAGACACCCCATGTCCCCAGCAGACGGGGCACGGTTGCAGTATCAGGGCGATCAAAAACAGACGCAGCACTTTCATCGGACAATATCACTCAAATCGTATCGATAGAGAGTTAACGGCAGGTATTCGTTCTGTTCCGCGAAGCACGCACGGAAAACTGTGATCAAAGTGACCACAAATCGAATCTCAATGAATACCCTGTATATCGTCCGTCACACTTCAACAGCTTTACAGCAACTTGCCGTTTGATGTGGTCAATTCAGATGCGTTTTAAACCGTGATACCCCGTGATCACCTCAAGCCACCCCATCAGAACAACCTATTCACCCCAGCCCACGCAAGCCGAGCCGTCTTGTGCCAGTCGCCACATACATCCATTCGAAATTTAAATACATAGATCTAAAGAAAATCCTTGAATTAACTACACGATGTAGTCATAATGCCTACTGACTGTAGTCGCAAAAATTAGAATGATTTAACGAACCTGAATCGATCTGGAATAACCAGTATGACCTCTCTCGACACTTCTCCACTTACCACAGCACAACGAGAACTCATGGAAATTGTCTGGGCCTCAGGTGAAGTCACTGTCACTGAGGTACGGGATCTCCTTGAACCAAAACGGAATCTGGCAAGAAACACTGTGCTGACCATGATGGTGCGACTCGAAGAGCGGGGCTGGCTGCAACATCGAACGCAGGGTCGCACCTTTGTGTACTCGGCGGCACGTCCCAAAACTGCTTCACTCGGCATGCGCGTCAGCCAGATGGTGGACCGGCTTTTTGCTGGTTCCCCGGAGGATCTGGTCACGGCATTAATAGAATACCGCGGCCTGACTGCTGCCGAAACAGAACGGATACGTACCATGATTGAACAGGCAGAGTCGAAACAAAAACAGTCGGAAAATCGGAGGAAGAACCAGCCATGAATTTTATGCCATGGAGTCCCACTGATCAGGTCATCCTCTGGGCTTTCAATATTCTGATTCAGATCAGCTTCATTGCATTGGTCGCGATTCTGGCTGGTCTTGTGTTGCGGCGATCACCGGCGGCACGCTACTGGTTATTGTGTTGCGCATTATTCCTGATCAGTTTTTGCCCGATCTACACTGCCGTGCTGCAATCAACTGGATACAGTCTGTTTTCGATTCCCCGGAGAAATCATTTATCGCCTACGCTTCTAATGTCTTCTCAGGATACTCTGGCAGCAGTGCAGCCTACCGGACTACCTCTTACTGATCCTTCTACCATCTCCAATCCCGAGACGAATGCTCTGCCTACACGAAATCATGTTGAATCTGTCAGACCAGTTCAAGACGCTGTCCCCGTGTCGGCACTGGAAAACTCCATCGAACCAGCAGAACCGATCTTTTACTTTGCGAATACCGCTGCTTCTTCACAGGGAGGCTGGTTGCTGCCACCTGTTGTAGCAGCCAGCCTGATGATCTGGTGTTGCGTGTCACTGGGGCTGCTGATTCGGTTCGCTGTCAACTGGTTGCGGTTGTCAAAGTTGGTACAGACAGCAAAAGAGAATACCAGCGGGCATCTGGCAGAAACACTGAACCAGTCCTGGCTGGCGCTGAATCCTGATCATGGTCGAAGGCTTCCACGACTGTTATTTTCAGATCAGGTTTCAGGCCCTGTTGCAGTGGGCATCCGCTCTCCAGGGATCATTTTACCGGAAAGCTTACCGGAGCAGGTCAATGCCGAACAACTGCGAAACGTTCTGATTCACGAACTGGCACACCTGTTGCGCGGCGATCAAATCGTTGTGCTGCTGCAAAATATCATTCGAGCCCTATTCTGGCTGCACCCGCTTGTCGGTTTGTTAAATCGACAGGTTGCCCAGTCCCGAGAGGAAGTCTGTGATAACTACGTGCTGTCTGTCACCGACGCCTCTTCATACAGCCTCACACTATTAACATTGTCCCAGCTTCTGAATACTCCACGGGCGATTCCTGGTACCGTCGGATTATTTACTTCTCGCTGGAAACTGGAGCAGCGTGTGGCGGGACTATTGGATGAACGCCGCAGCCTGGTGACGCGACTGAGTCTGCGTGCATGGTCATTAATTATTGTCCTTTCAGCAGGACTTGCAATCACTACCGCTTCGGGCACGGTCTCAATGGCGGCGGCTGAGACCGTCAAATCAGATCAGCCAGTGAATGCGTCTCAGAAATCGAATTCTACACAACCGGAAACGCCTGACGTCTCCGTTAAGAAACCGACTGTCACTGACAAAACAAAAAAAAACAGCGCACCCACAGATCAGGCATTCAGCTACACCGGCAAGGTTATTGACTCACAGGGGAACCCAGTCGAAGGAGCCACGATCAATGTCGTGCATTCGAGCGCGCATCGATTGAATGCGGGTGCGGATATTTTTGTTCCGACTCATAATTCTCTGGCGAGAGTCCATACAAATACAGACGGTCATTTTCGCGTAGAATTTAATGACGGATGGACCCGTTTTCATCGCGACCCTAAAAATCAACTAATACTTTCTGGTTCCAACCCTGGTACCATTATTCTGGCCACAGCACCGGAACACGCACCAGCCTGGATTTCCACCCTGGACCACACTCAGGGCAAACCACTGCAATTTGTCCTCAGAGAAAATACGCCACCCATCCGTGGACAACTGGTAAACCAGGCAGGCGAAGGGATTGACGGACTGACTGTATCGCTGGTCTCGCTCTGGAACACGAATGAAGGCGCCGTCGATCGCTGGCTGCAGGAGTTACCCGAACTTCGTAAGCAGGGACTGTTACCTTCTTACGAAAATCATATTCTGCAAGACAGCGACCAATCCACGGCGGGCCAGTTTCCTGTCGATACACACGTTAGCGCGAATACTCCAGGTATCCCCTCTACGTTCAAAACAAATCGCGAAGGTCGCTTCCTGATTCCTGATCTCGGAAAGGACCGCCTCGCCATTCTGAAGATTAAAGGCCCCGGCATTGCCACCCAGTTTATTGCGGTGGTGACAAGAGAAATGCAGCTGGTTCAGGCGAGACCGCTGGAACGCAGCGACCTCGTTAATGCCACTTATTATGGTGCTGATTTCCGACTGGTTCCGGAACCGGATCTCGTGATCGATGGAATTGTTCGCGACCGGGAGACCGGTGCGCCGATTTCAGCACGCATCACAGCAATCCGAACTGGTTACCGTATTAAGAGGCCCGGATATAACAACACGCATATCCGCGATATCGATCTTGACTGTACGACCGACGCTGAGGGAAAATTCCGTATCGAAAACCTGCCCCGTCACAGCGAAGTGTTTCTGAATGTAATTCCTGAAGGAGATCAACCCTACTTTAGAACGCCCTTGTACTTTGCAGAACCTGAAGGGAATGAACCTGTTTCTCTCGATGTGAAACTGCGTCGGGCAATCCTGTTTCGAGGAAAAATCACGGATCAACGGACGGGTAAGCCTGTTCCCGATGTCCGCTTTGACTACTTCCCCCTACGTTCCAACAAAAATGCGATTCAATACCTGCGATATCAGGCTCCCGGAAACGCCGTGCAACCCATGCGCCAGCGATTCAAGTCTGCTGCGGATGGATCATTTTCGCTGCTGGGCATTCCGGGAGAAGGAATCATCGCTGCGCAGCTCCGTAATCCGGATTACCAGACAGGAGCCGGACTGGAAGAATTAAAGGACCTGATCAATAAAAACGTGAGCACATTAAAAACATACGATTATTGTTCGATTACCAGTTATCAAACACTGAAGCTGGTCACGGTCCCGCCGGGAGAAAAAGAATTCAACGTGGAACTACAGATTGACCGCGGTGCTTGTGTCCCGTTTGAAGTGGTCGGCCCCGATGGCAATCCTCTCACGGAATATACAATAAATGGTCGTCCCGATACGAGGACAAAAGGGAATCATTCCACAATAGATGGCTTCTATGAGAATCAGACCCACACGATTTTCTTCCAGCACCGTGGTTTGCACCTGGGGCGTGCCGTCACCATTTCCGGTGTTCCCGAAGATGGTCTTGTACAGAAGGTTCAACTGGAGCCCATGGGTACGGTAAAAGGCCAGTTGACTACAGAGAAAGGCATCCCTCTGACTGGATCCAGAATCGAACTTCTCCGTCGTGCGATTCCGGGAACAGACTCAGCGCCGAACCACGATATTATCAGGGTCGAAAAAAGTTTCCAGTGTGAACCAGACGGAGACTTCGAGTTTCACAACCTGCTGGTTGGAGCAGAATACTCGCTCTTCTCTGTTCTGGGTAGTTACCATCTGCCAGAGCGAATCAAGGTAAAACCCGGGGAAACTATTGAACTGGGTGTGATCAAAGTTCCGGAAAAGAAATAGCAGCCATTTTTCTATTCCTTCCTCCCCGGCTGGTCTTTCAGTATTGATTGAATCAGACTGAAGAGGAACAGCTTACAAATATTTTTCGACAAATGCCCAGGCGGCTTTGTCGTTGAATTCGTGGCCCCCTTCGAAGATCACGTGTTCAAAGCGGTCACTCAGCTTGAGCTGTTCGTAAAATGCTGCGGCCTGGGGTGAGATCTGTTTTCCCATTTCTCTGTGCGAGGCATTGTCACGTGAACCGGCCTGGATCTGATGCGCCCGCGGACAAATCAGCGCGACGAGGTCGGCGTCGTTGAACAGCGTCATGCGATTCATAAACCGAAAGTCGCTGGGAACTGAAAGTTCCTCTTTCGCATAGCGACCTTCCTGTACGCCGAAGTAGCAACTGGAAACAGAGACTTTAATCCGCGGGTCGACGGCGGGAGTCACTTGTGCGTAGTAGCCACCATAGGAAAGTCCGACCATGCCGATCCGGCTGGCATCGACATCGGGACGTTGAATGAGTTCATCAATGGCATAAGTGATCTTGGCGATTTCCACGGCGGTGATACTAGTGCCGATAAGACGCATCCGGTCATCAATCTGTCGACGAATGTCTGGGGGATAACCGTCCGCCTTAAACAGATGCTGCGGCGCATAGACAATAAAACCCCGTTTGACGGCACCGCGGACCATGTCATGATAATTGGCTCCGCCGTTGAACAACGCAACTTCGGGTGAACCGCCGCCCCCGTGCATGGAGATGATCAGCGGCGTTTTCGCTTTCGCTGATTTGGGGACGATCAAAATCCCTTCGGAATGCACGTGTGGCAGAATCGGAAACATCGCCCGATAGTACACGCCGAGGCTGTCTTCGCCGATCTTTTTATAAGAGGCAGCCTGGTCGGGCCGTTTGCCAGGAGGCGGATAACCGATGCTCTCACAGAACGCGGCTCGCAACGGTTCCGCCGATTTTTCGAAGGCTTCGACAGAAGAATAATCGGGCTGGAACAGCTGTTCGAACCGCCGATGATCTGCGGCAATAGTTTTGATATATTCATCCAGTTCACGGGCCTGCTCCGTCCGCAACGGATTTGAATCGGCCACACGCTGATTGAAGAGTTCGGGTTTCGCCGAATCAGTTTGTGCCTGCACGAGTGTGGGAATCATGATCCCGATCAACGCCAGTAACGGAGCCGCCTTCATGCGTCTGTCCTTTCGATGTTGTTCGAAGTTGTATGGATTCAAGGTTTGATTCTAACCAGAGTCGCATTCCGCCGTCTATCTGATGTAGCTGAATCGGATTGATGTACTTGTATCAGACATTGTTTTGAGAATGTGATCATGGACTCGGGGGCCATCTTTCCGTGACATCAATGATTGAGTCTACTGAATGGATATTATTAAAGTTGAGCAGGTGATTATTTGCCCGTTCGGTGAGATGATCTGATCGTTTCCCGTCAGCTGCCGACATCCCTGAAATCGACTCATGGGGTCTGGGTTGCGGCTCATCTTGACCGTTTTGGGGGTCGGTGATACCTTTGGTCATTCGATCAGTTCACATTAGGGAGTTATCACTGTGCAGCGATTTGAAATAGATATGACTCGTCGATTTCTGATTATGATCCTTGCTGCCGTTGCCGGTCTGTTCACGGTAATTATTCCCGAAGTCCTGATGGCTGAAAAGCCGGTGAGTGCTGTCAAACCCTTTCGGATTCGAACGTTAACGGTTCGCGTGATTGATGCAGACCGGCAGCCCCTTGCTGATGTCCGGATCTTTCAGAACCATTGTTTTTTCGCGGAAGCCGCGGAGAAACATCTGCTCGAGAATAGCCATCATACAACAGACGCACGGGGCATCGCTGTGCTGGAAATGAAAGGCAAAAACGTCGATCTGCGGATGTGGGTCAGTAAAGACAAATACTGTCCGCTGCATGCCTGGTGGGCGCGGGAATTTCAGACCGATGGGGGTCAGATTCCGGATGAATTCACGTTTCAACTGGAACGGGGGACGTCGATTGGTGGTATCGTCAAAGACGAACAGGGACAACCGATTGCCGGCGTCCGGGTTGCCGTTGAAAATATCACATCAATCACCCCGCTGGCGATGTTCGATAACACACCACGGCAGCCAGGAGTTCGCCCTGAGCCGCAGTCGTGTCTGGCTGAGAAGGATGATGTGGTAACGGATGCCGACGGTCGCTGGCGACTCAATAATGTTCCAGCAGACGACCAGCTTCAATTTCATCCCCGTGTGCGAGAGGCCCTGCCTGACGCGCCTGAACTGGGGCTCAAATTAACTCACCCCGATTTCAGTGGTGATATCAGACTGGGACAACTGCAGCGTCAGCAGGGCATCACCCTGGAATCGCTGAGAACTCAAACGGCGACAATTGTGATGCAACGACGTTAAGCGCCTGCTGCGGAAACTGCAGCACATTCATCAGTGGCTCTGCACTGCTCAGGATTTTCACTTCCCGCAGTTGCTCTCTCGCCACCTGTGCCCTTCGGTAAAATAGTTGATTACGCCGGGCGATCCGTTCGCACGTACCGTCAGGCAGTGCCGACCTGCTGTGGGTAACCGATCAGCGCTGGTACGGCTGGACTGTTTTCTGCTTTCACTTTTTGTAATGGAGTTTTTTCATGAGGAGACCAGTCATGTCATCTGCTTTCAGAGGGAGTCTGCCGGTAATAAGCTCTAACTGGCTGTGGCGATACGGGTTGATACAGGGGCGATCCAAGCCTGAACCGGGTCGATGCCGGGGCGGTAGCGGACTGAAGTGTGTCGATCCGCAGGTTATTCGACTGTGAATCGGGAACAAGTGAAAAACAGGAATCGGTCATTTTTGCAAAAATCAGTTGAGTTTTATGGTGCTGGAACAAACTGGTTCAGAAACATTCAGTTGAACAGAAACTGGACACGCGCGCGACTCAGATATAAGAGAATCGCGATCGGCGCGAGCAGGTCAAGTGGAATTTGTTTCGCTGCGGGAAGTCTGATCAGCGGTGGTCTGTTTTCAGGAATCAAAGTGAACCTCAATGAGAGGATCCTGCTGACAGTCGCTCGTCACCCGGATTTAAATTCAACAGCAGGGAGGGTAATCCGGGAACCCGGCAAGAATTTTCCCGGTTTTCGATTGACAGAAATGTAGCCGTGGCTACAATACGACAAAGTGTAGCCCATGCTACATTTTTAAATTTACCACCTTTAAAGAAGTATCAAGGCTTTTCGAATGAATCTATCCCACCAGCAGTTAAAGACTCGTGGATTTACGCTGATTGAACTTCTTGTCGTCATTGCCATCATCGCGACGCTGATTGCTCTGTTGCTGCCGGCGGTCCAGCAGGCACGTGAAGCGGCGCGACGCAGTCAGTGCAAAAACAATCTGAAGCAGCTGGGAATCGCGTTGCATAATTATCACGATACGCATTCCTCGTTTCCTGCGGGCTATTATTCGTATGGAACCAGTAACGGCTCCGGACCTGCCTGGGCAGCCATTGATCCTGCTACCTGGGATGCGGCTCCGGGCTGGACCTGGGGAACGATGCTGCTGCCTTATATGGATCAGGCTCCTTTGTATAACGCGTTGAATCTGAATCTGCCCTGCTGGGATCTGGCTAATTTAAGTGCCGCCCAGACGAAGCTGCCGGTCTTTCTCTGTCCGAGTTCTTCGGGGGGAGATGAGCCGTTTCTCGTACAGGATGCCAGTGGAAGTCCGCTGCTCAAAGGGGGTTCTCAGCTGCGATTTGGTCGTTCGCATTATGTAGCCAGTCATGGTCAGGAATCGTGCTGGGGGGAATGTGGTTCGAGTACAACAGGTGAGGTTTTCACGAACATTTATACCAAGACCACTAAAACGGTGACCATCAATGGCGATGCTTCGAAAGTCGCAGACGGGCCTTTCTTTCGAAACTCAAGAACGCGGATGCGAGACGTGACGGATGGAACTTCCAATACGATTTTCCTGGGCGAGCATTCGTCGAAACTGAGTGATAAAACCTGGGTGGGTGTGGTGCCGGGCGCGTTTACGCATCCGCAGTTTACTTCTCCTGAGAACGGACCGGATGCGGCTGCGACGCTGGCGTTGATTCACGCAGGCCCTTCGGGGGGAGAGCTTGACATCACCGGCTTTCCGATCGTCCATCCTGTCAATTTCCCGACTTATCACGTCGGCCAGATGTACTCCGAGCACACGGGGGGCGGGCATGTCTGCATGGGTGATGGCTCGGTGCGGTTCGTTTCTGAAAATATCGACCTGCTGCTGTGGGCGGAACTCTCGAGTATCAACGAGGGTGAAGTGATTGGAGAGTTTTAATGCGAAATCGAACCATCCTGTTTTCGACCGTCTTGTTTCAGATGCCACTGCTGCTTTCCAGTGGCTGTGGCTACCCGGCTGTTTCTCCGAAAACGTATGAAATTTCCAAAGCTCTGTACTCAGTCTGTAATCAGAAGAGCAAGGAACGTCTGGAAACGGTGCAGACGTTGATTCAGAGTTCCCTCAAAGAAAAAGAGATCAATGAACGGGAAGCAGACTGGTTGAATGAGATTGTGGCATCAGCAAATGCAGGAGACTGGGAAACGGCGACGCTGGAAGCACGCCGCCTGATGGAAGATCAGACCGGGCGCTGAGTAAAAGGAACCCGAAGCGAGAAGGAACGCGTCTGCTGCAACTTCCTGCTCGCTGCGCTCGTCCCGAATTTTATTCGGGACCATCCCGGCTTCTCTGAATGTTGAACGACTTTCGCAGTCCGTTCCACCGGGGTTTTTATTTCGTGTTGAGAAAGCGTACTTTGAGCATCAGGTATTGGAAGAGTTTCTCATGTGGCGATGGTGGAATACAGACAAGCAGGCATTGTTCATCTTTCAGACACAGAAATCAGAATACTGATCTGTACCAGATCCTGAAAAATAATGTGAATAACAGATGAATGTGGCATAAAATCGGTGTTTCTTACAGGTTCCCGCTTGTGACAGGTGGCAGAATGCATTACAAAGGTCGTGGATTAGTAAAGAACTGAGGGACAGTACGTCTTCAGCTCGAAAAGGTTAAGCCCTTCAACGTCCCACCCGATTATTCTGCAACGCGCTCCCTGTGATGGTTTAGCGTCTCGTCGAAAGGTTCTGCTTGAATCTGAACATTGAAAAGTGTCTTATCAGACCTGAATTGGCATGTTGGCCGAAATGATATGCGCTCGTTGACGCGCTCGCCTGACATTGCCCATCTGATTAATACAGGATTGATGGACCAATAGTTTGTGTTGCTGAAGCTTGAATATCCGGAATTGCGCGACTGCGATTCTGAAATTCAAGCCTGCTTTTGCACTTGAGCGCTTCGTTTCCTGTGCACCCCCGTTTCCGTGTTGGCACGGAGAGTCTGCTGGCGAAAGGTTCGCGTTCCAGGCTAACTGTGCAGACAAACCTTGAGAATGTTATTGGAGATTTGATGTTAGCGTTTTTTTCGAAGCATAAGGCTTCTGTCAAGGATGATGTACTGTCAGGTTTAACGGTGTCTCTGGCGCTGGTGCCGGAAGCAGTTGCTTTCGCATTCGTCGCAGGAGTTCCTCCGACCGTTGGTCTGTACTCCGCATTTTTTATTGGTTTTGTCAGTGCCCTGGCTGGGGGCCGCCCCGGTATGATTTCCGGAGCCACCGGCGCGATGGCCGTGGTGATCGTCTCCCTGGTCGCCATGCATGGAATTCAGTACCTGTTTCCCGCTGTCATTCTGTGTGGTCTGCTGCAGGTTACAGTAGGCGTGTTGCGGCTGGGTAAACTGATTCGCCTGGTGCCTCACTCGGTGATGCTGGGATTTGTGAATGGACTGGCGATCGTGATTGGTCTGGCCCAGATCGGAAGTTTCAAAACGCTGGGCGCTGATGGAACGATGACGTTTCTGTCGGGGACTCCCATGACAATTATGATCGGTCTGGTTGCCCTCACGATGGCGGTGATTGTTCTGCTTCCCAAACTGACGAAAGCGGTGCCGAGTTCGCTGGCCGCTATTATCATGGTCTCCGTGATCGCGGTCGGAATCAATAAATTCGCCCCGGAGAACTGGATTCCTGCCGGACAGAATAATGTTGTCCAGACCGTGGACGACCTGATGATGAATAATCTGAAAGCGAAAGCGGTTACGGAAGCTGAGCAGAAAGCACTGGCGTCTGAAAAAGTGGATGCGACAGAACAGCCTGCCGCGACTTCCGTTTTAAATGAAACACAAATCGCAACGGTAGTGGCTTCGGTACAGCCGGCAAAAGAGCCGCTGCCAATGCTGTTCTTCCTGGATTCGCGGTATGTACTGGCGCCGTTTTCCTGGGAAACGCTGCTGATTATCCTTCCGTTTTCTCTGATCCTGGCAGGGGTCGGATTGATTGAATCGCTGATGACGCTGACGTTGATTGATGAAATAACCGAGACCCGGGGCAGCGGTAATCGGGAATGTATTGGCCAGGGTGCTGCGAACATTGTCTGTGGCCTGTTTGGGGGCATGGGCGGCTGTGCGATGATTGGCCAGTCACTGATCAACGTGAACTCAGGCGGGCGCGGGCGTCTGTCGGGTGTCGTCGGAGCCGTGGGTCTGTTGGTCCTGGTTGTGCTGTTGAAGCCTGTGATCTCCATGGTGCCCATGGCAGCGCTGGTGGGTGTGATGTTCATGGTGGTGATTGGAACGTTCGAATGGAGTACGCTGCACACCTGGAATCGAGTTCCCAAAAGCGATGTGCTGGTGATGGTACTGGTGGCCGGTTATACGGTGTTGTTCCACAATCTGGCAGTCGCTGTTTTACTGGGAATCATCGTGCAGGCATTGATCTTCGCCTGGCACCATGCGACTCATATGATGGCTGACATTCACTTCGAAGATGACGACAAAAAAGTGTACCAGCTGCATGGCCCGCTGTTCTTTGCCTCGGTGAGCAGTTTTCGTGAGTTGCTGGATCCGGTGAATGATCCGCCGATCGTGGCGATCGATTTTTACTTCTCGCGCGTTTACGATCAGTCAGCGATTGAAGCGATTAACAAGATTGCAGAACGTTATCGCCAGGAAGGCAAATGCCTGCACCTGCGAAATCTGAATGCCGACTGTAAACGTCTGATTGAACGGGCCGGCGATCTGGCCGAAGTCGATATTTCTGAAGATCAGCACTATCACATCACGAAGATGATTTAAGCTTTTTCAAACTGAAACAGTCAACGCCCGGTGAGTTAGCTTGCCGGGCGTTGTTTTTTAGCGGCGGTCAACCAGCGATCCAGTTGATTGGCGAACGCCTGGCGATCTTTGGCATTGAAGTTGGCGGGACCGCCTGTCACCAGTCCTTCGCCCCGCAGGTCGTCCATCAGATCCCGGGACGCGAGTCGTTGCCCGACGTTTTCGTCAGTGTAAAGTGTACCACGCGGATTAAGTGCCTGCGCACCTTTCTCTACTACTTGCGCTGCCAGAGGGATATCAGCTGTTACCACCAGATCGCCTGCTGCGGTCAGTTCAACAATCCGCTGGTCGGCCACGTTTAATCCTGCAGGAACGAGCAGGCTGTCGACAAACTCGGAGCGGGGTGTGCGCAGCGGCTGATTGGCCACCAGGGTGACTTTGATCTGCGTTCGCTTCGCGGCGCGAAACAGCACTTCTTTGATTTCTGCCGGACAGGCATCTGCATCAACCCAGACCTGCATCTGGCTACTCCTTCCTGACTGAGTAGTATACTTAATTAAACTTTACGGTCGTTTGCTGCTCCGATTGACTGATAGTCGTTTCGGGAGTGTATTTCGAATAGAACTTAAGAATATGAACGTTGTATAGGCCTGTTATTTAATGTGGCTGAATCTTAGCATTTCATTCTGCACTTGCCGAGAACAGGCTCAGATCAGTTTGACATTAAGATAAATACATGGGTATGATTTATTGATTCCGAGCTCAATTATAGCAATCTGTTTCTCCGGATTGCAGCTGTTCTTATATCGTATCAGGAGTGAAAATGAAGTTACTCAAGTCGTTCGAAAGTTTGTGTCTGTTCATCCTCACTTTTTGCTTGCTTGCCGGTTGTGGCGACAGCGGTGGCAGTGATCAACCCGATCTGGGAACAGTGACGGGAGTGGTCACCATGGATGGTCAACCACTGTCGAATGTGATGGTGTCTTTCACTCCGGAAAATGGCCGACCATCGATTGCCCGTACTGATGAAGCCGGCAATTATGAACTGGGTTATCTGGCAGAAACCAAAGGGGCAGTCATCGGCAAACATACTGTGAGCATCACCACACCACAGGAAAACCCGACCCCTCCCGGACAAGTTTACAAGGATCCCATTCCTGCTAAATACAATTCGAAGACCACACTGACAGCAGATGTGAAAGCGGGAGCCAATACCTTTGATTTCCAGTTGGAATCCAAGTAAATAACTTAACTTTCATTAGACCAGAGTGTGGATGCGTATCATCTTAACACAAACACCACTCAATACAGTGTACATTCAATGTGAACATACGCTAGCGTGTTTGATTCGGTGTGTCATTTTCAATGCGCCAAATTTAAATCCTGGCCGTTTTCCAGTTATATTTTATTGATATTTCGGTCATAATAGATATGTTCGGGATAGCCAACACATTTCTCATCCCAATGGAGTCAAGAGAGTGAATCCCCGCCACTAACATTGATAGATCTTTGAAAGATACCTCGATAATTAAATTTTCATCCACCGCTATAAAATAATCACAACTTTAGTTTCAAAGTTTCACGGAATAGCTTCGCTCGAGTTTATTCGTTCTTTATCCACTTCAATTACCACTTCATTTTCTTATTCTGGAGGTAACGATACTGATGAGACAAGTTGAACGCAAAGGCATATCATTTTTTAAATTCGGTTTTACTCTAATCGAACTCCTGGTTGTAATCGCCATTATTGCTATCCTGATTGCATTGCTCTTGCCGGCAGTCCAGCAGGCACGGGAGGCAGCCCGACGCAGCACATGTAAAAATAACATGAAGCAGATCGGACTGGCGTTACACAACTATCATGAAACACATCGTATTTTCCCGCCGGCTTACATCGATAATACTCCTGCCACAGATACATCCCATCTGGCACCGGACAACCTGAATGGTCTGGGATGGGGAACCATGCTTCTGCCCTTTATGGATCAGGCTCCATTGTACAACCTGATCGGAACACAGACAGGCGGCTTTGCCTACAACTGGCAGGATTCAAATCACGATGGATCAGGAAGCGTTGCAGACGCCATCCCCGCTGCGAAAACAGTACTTCCTGCATTTATCTGTCCGACCGACCCGATGGAAGGCATCAATACGGATATGAACAGCTTTGGTAAATCGAATTACCTGGCCAGTTCAGCCACCAGTGCCAATGCACGTAACGGAGTGATGTATGTGAATTCCCCCACCAGAATGAAAACCATCACCGATGGAACTACCAACACGATTTTTGTCGTGGAACGTACAACCGAAAATGATGGCAGTACTTCAACCAACTGTGGCGGTAATCCCTGTAACTGGAGTGGCGGACTGTGGATTGGGCCTCGCCTGTCCGGCAGCACGGTTGCCTGGCACCCAGGTTTATCCTCACTGGATGTTGGTAACAGTGGTGGTGGTAGCACTACTTATAACATCAATGGCTCATCAGCGACCTGGGGTGCTTCATGGATTGCATCCAGCAGCCATGAAGGTGGAATCCATATTGTTCTCGGCGATGGCAGTGTTCGCTTCCTGTCAGAGAACATCAACCTGGGAACTTACCTGGCCCTGGTGACTCCTAACAAAAAGGAAATCATTGGCGAGTTTTAATCCTCAGCATTATCAGCGATTCTGCTAATTAACAGTAAAGCCCGATCACATCTTTCTGAAGTGATCGGGCTTTCATTTTTGCAGAACTCATTCCTTAGCTTCATTAAATATCATCCACATTTTTGAGACAGCTAAGTGTCCATGGCAGGGTGTTTCAACGAAGCCATTTTCAAAGTCGGGTTATTCCTGTTAACCTGAATCTCCCAGCCATATATTCGCGAAGTTAACCAGTGAAATTCTATGTTCACTGGATGTCCTGTCGCTAAATTCCCTAAAATTATCAATAGATGCTTCAGGCACTTACGAGGGAAATTCCGACCCGTCTGCCACGCTATTGCCGTGGTGCCGACTTCCCTGAAGGCTCTTCAATTTTTCTGGCAGAGAAGCATCTCCTGTCTCACTCAGACACTATCAATTGATCACAATTTATCTTTATTTATTTCATAGAAGGTACAGATCATGAAACGTCTACCGTCCCGATTCCGCTCTATGTGGCAGCGTGGTTTCACGCTGATCGAATTGCTGGTGGTTATTGCCATCATTGCCATTTTAATTGCATTGCTCCTGCCAGCAGTGCAGCAGGCACGTGAAGCAGCCCGTCGCAGCACTTGCAAAAACAATCTGAAGCAGATCGGTCTTGCGCTGCATAACTATCATGAGACACACCGTGTATTTCCTCCCGGATTTATTGATAATGAACTTGATTTCTCTGGTTCGAAAACAGCAGATCCCAGCGCGAATAATAATGGGCTGGGCTGGGGAGGATTCATCCTTCCCTTCATGGACCAGGCGCCGCTCTATAATCAGTTATCTTCCCAGACCAACCAGTTCGGTGAGCACTGGAGTGTCAGCGCATCCGAGCTGGCGAAAACAGTTTTGCCAGCCTACATCTGCCCTTCCGATCCGATGGGTGGCGTGAACACCGATAAAAACAGCTTTGGAAAATCGAACTACCTGGGTAGCCACGGTACGGCAGCTGCCACCACCAGCAACGGTATTCTGTATGGTAATTCCGATACAAGAATCCGCGACATCACAGACGGTACGAGTAATACGGTATTAGTTTCTGAACGTACTACTCAGAATGATGGCGGCAACTCAACGAACTGTGGCGGAACCACCCCCTGTAACTGGCAGGGTGGATTGTGGATTGGCCCCCGTTATACCTCTTCCACATCCACCTGGCATCCCGGCGTTCTGCATTACGACGTCACTAATTTCGGCGGTGGGAATGCCACTTATCTGATCAATGGCTCCGCTGCGACATGGGGCGATGACTGGTGTGCTTCCAGCTCACATGTCGGCGGCGTGCATATGCTGTTTACTGATGGACGCGTTCGTTTTGTCAGCGAAAACATGAGCGCTGGCGGATCCAATACCACCTACCACAAACTCGTCACCCGCAACGGGGGTGAAGTGGTTGGTGAATTCTAGAGGACATCACACCATAGCGTCTATCTGATAAAGGGGGCTCGTCAACATTTTGATGAGCCCCTGTTTTATGTCCTGGGAATAATTAAGTTACTCAACGTCAGAAGTCCAATTTGTCAGCGGCCTGCAATTTTTGCGGCGTATTGATATGATCCAGCTCCCTGATGGCTCGACCATGGTTGGGATTTAATGCAAGGCAACGCTCGTAGCTCTTTTTTGCGGCTTCTGTTTTCCCCAGCAGCCGTTTAATTTCTGCATTGTAAAACCAGGCTTGAGGATCTTCCGGGTTCAGCTCCACAGAACGTTCTATTGCTTCTTCAGCGGATTTCAGTTGATTGTTACGAAAACTCATCATGGCATACAGTAACGCCATCTTTGCCTGATGATAGTCGCGTTTCTTGAGATCCTTCTGTTGATCATAATAATCAGCCAGGGTCTGATGCACTTCAATCGTAGGTGACATCTCCAAAACCCGCTGCAGCAAGGGTACCGCTTTTTTCATATCACCTGACAGCATGTAAGCCCCCGCTTCAAACTGCAGGGTCTCTGCATCAACAACACCGTTCTCTTTTAATTTCTGAATCAACTGCAGCATCCGTTCCGGATTTTTTCGCTGGTATTCCACTTCCAGCATACTGATCAGTGTGGCTTTATACTGAGGAAGACGTTCATCCATTAAAGCCAGTACTTCATCCAGCTTTTGTGCCAGATAATCCATATCATTGCGTTCCAGCAGCTGGTTGTAGGCTTCCAGCTCTCTCAAGATTCCATGGCGTTTACTGTAAGGCGTCAGAAACGTCGTATTAAAGTTCAGTTCCACCACATACAAAGCGTGCTCGACCTGATCTCTAGCTCGCTTTGCTTCTGCCATGCGTCCCAGTGATTCCAAAGCCTCCGCCTGCAACTGACGGAAGACAAGCGAATTGGGAGTCGTTGCCAGATTCCGATCAATATAAGGCAGCGCTTCTTCCGCGCGTCCCGACCGCACAAGTAATTTGGCCAGCTGATAGTCTGCCGGCTGGAATCCGTTATTCAGACGAAACAGTTCTTCAGCTTTCTCCGCATTTTCCTCGCGCAGATAATTCCGGCCTATCGCATACAGATAGTGTCGACGGTTAGCAAATGGTACGTCTGTCTTTCCGTCGAAGGCTTCCAGCTTCTCGTATTCGCGCGTACTGGCCTGCAGACGCCCCGTTCGTTCCAGACAAAAGGCATAACTGGCCTGCGCTAACGCATCGTCGGGATCCATTTGAATTGCCTGTCGAAAACAGTTTTCCGCATAACCATAAAAACCCTGTCCGAGAAAAGCCTGTCCCAGGCGGATCCACTCCTTACTGGAACCAGATTCGGCCTGTACGGCAAGCTCCCGAAAATCCGTCATCAGCAGAGGATCAATAGACTCTGCATCTGGCAGTACAGGCAGAGGACGAGCCATTCGATCTGCTATCAGATAACCACAATATCCCAGTTCAACTACCAGCAGTATCAGGAGCAGACGCAGAAGTTGAATCATGGTTTGTCCTCCTGTAGATTCAGCCAGGCAGTGATTCGACCAATCCTCTGAAATGGTTTCCGCAGATTCAACCCCCCAGCCACCAGATCATCACGGCCATCACCGTCGAGATCACCGGCGGCAACGGTGACGAGATGAATGGGATCGCTGTCAATCTGCCAGGTTTTGAAATTCTGTTTTCCATCGTTTTCCAACCAGACCACACTGGCCATTTTCGGGTCGTACCAGTCGTTGGTCATGCTCACCAGCACCACATCCAGATCACCATCACCATCAATGTCACCGGTATCTGCAGCGTAAGTTCCCCCCAGATCAGAGATGCGGTGTGGTTCGAATTCCCAGTTTCCTTTGTTTTCAAACCAATAGCACCCATGATAAGGCTGCGGGTAGGCATCGAGATCTTCCAGGTTATCGCCTGCCGGTAGAATCAGATCCTGATCGCCATCCTGATCAAGGTCGGCATAGATGAGGCCTGCCCCCCCCAGATCAAGATTGACGGTATACCAGAGTCGCCTTTTTTTGAACTCGCCATTTCCGAGATTTTCAAACCCCCAGAGCTCTTCTTCATCCTGTGTCACAATCGCTGCAATATCCAGATCACCATCACCATCAAAATCAGCGACGGGCACATGAATCGTCCCGGGAGCATTCAAGAGTTCATGATCCCGAAACTGCAGCTCTCCCCGATTTTCCAGCCATAAGACAGAGCCGCGGCTGTAGCCGAATACAGCCACTGCCAGATCCAGATCGCCATCGCCGTCGAAATCGCCCGGCTGGACATCAGCCACACGGCGGACATCTGTCAGGATCACATGCTTTTTATAACCGTTGCCTTCACGTTCATAGAGTTCCACGCGTCCTATCACCCGGTCATCAGGCATGAGATTTCCCAGAATGGAAACGATGATATCCAGATCGCCATCTCCATCAATGTCGACCACGGTCGCATGCGCGGGTGCCGCCAGATCGGTGAGTAGAACTTCTTCCTGCCAGGAGGCGGAGCCGTCCTGCTTAAACAGCGAGATAATTCCCTTCCCGGCATCGCAGGCGATGATTTCGTTCTGACCATCGCCGTCAAAATCCAGAATCTGCACATTTGTGATCAGTGGTAAACCCACCGGTTTGGCGCCGACCGTGGCCCGCTCAAATTTCACTGGAGAAGCAGGGTATGTAGTTCCCCCCGAAAAGATTTCTGCAGGCTGCCCCAGCGAAGGTAATGTCGGCAGAACCAGCCAGGTGGCAATCGGGATGATGATTATCAGGACGAGCAGGATGAGCGCGCGGACATTCGGTGACATAAAAATCCATCATTGCTTGCAGGGATTGAAACCAGGGACGATGACACCAAAGCAGGGATACTTTACTGTTTCAATCATATAACCCCGGTACAGGCATCGCTATTCACTTACTACGCCAAAAACCGCGTTGATTAGAGAAAAAACAGGGCGAATCTAACCTATTGTCTACATCCGTCACGGAAATCAGATACGGTGTGAGCTGAGAATTTCTTCTCAATGTCAGCTCGAAGTATTCTCGGGTGCGGATACACAGAAAATGTTTCACGCAGAAAATTGGTAGTTTCTGTAATCTAAACCGGCTGGATACCAAATGCTGCTATGCGGATTCGGTCTTCAGGGACGCGCCTGCGATTGCTGTGACAGGAAATCATGCAGTTTTTCAAGCTTGTCAGTGTTGATGTGATCGACTCCCGCAGCAATCAGTTCCTCCCAGAGTTCTTCTGATTCCGGTGTCGCCCAGAAACGCACTCGTCGTCCTGCAGCATGTGCCTGTCTGACAATCTCCCTCAGTTTTGTGCGTTCCGTTTCGGACATCTTCCCTTTGCCGCGATATTGAAAGTGAGTAGTCCAGCGATCGCTGATCAGCGGCATCAACTGGGAGGGTTTATCAGAACTGAGATCACTCAAGCGACCATCAATTCCTGCAAACCGCGGATTGTCCGCTGCGATCATTTTGACAGGTCGATCCCCCGAAATCACAACCTGCACCGGGTGACGAATTGTTTTCCCATCATGATATGTATATAGGAAATCTCTATATTCCCGCAGTTGATTCCGTAAAACCTGATAAACGTCTTCTCCATCTGTTTTGATATCGATCAGCAAGGTGAACGGTGGAGAACTTTCATTTGACTCCTGTTTTTTCTCCTGAAAATGTTTCTTTAACGGATTGAGGTATAGCTTCCGGAGTGTGCGGTCCTTTGATAATTCATCCTGGCTGTGACCAACGAGCAATTCTCCCTCGACAAGAAATATGTCCGCTTCGACAGACCAGAAGCCATTTTTCAAAGCATCCTGCAGCGGGTGTTTCTGCCTGTAATCATTATGGGCATGCGCCTGGTAGAGAGGCGACTGAAACGTTTGCTGTCCCAGTCCTGTCGAATTATGACAGACCAGGACCAGCAACAAGACGGAACAGAACTTCCATTGAAACATTCACCAGACCTTTTGTTAAACTGGAACCTGAGGCTGTGAAATCAGTCGTGAGAGAATGACGCGCCTGGGTCTATTTTGCGATATCCCGACGATTTTGGAGTACACGACATCTAAACAGCCCACAGGCTAGAGTTCGACGAAATGATTATCCAGTCACTCCCGCTGGATTCATCAATTATTAATGAGCGGTGATCCGGGGATTCAGCACTTCTGTCGTTTTCAGTCAGGGAATGCAGTCTTCAGAGGGGGGGAATAAAAAAGGCCTCCGTGATGATGACGAAGGCCTTTTCATGATAGATTGTCCCGAGGGGAAATCAAAGTACACCCCGCAGGGTTCGAACCTGCAACCTTCGGTTTCGTAAACCGATGCTCTATCCAATTGAGCTAGGGGTGCCTGTCCCGGATGGGAAAGCGTATTTTAGCGAGAGCGTTCTCCCTTTTAAAGTCTTTCGCAAGCTGGATTTGAATCTTTTTACCAGCTCTTGTGCCGAATTCAGCCGCTCTCGCTGCCGAATACAGGATTTTTGCGGTTTATTAACTCACTTGTATCAACGTTTTTTGATCTTTACCGGACCTGATCTTGAGACACTCCAAAGCTGCCAGTGGTTCCACGTATCTATAGAAAAAGGCTCTGTTCGTGAAAACAGAGCCTGTAAGATCATTTATTGAAGTGATCTTTAACGAAAATCCCACCTGGGAATCATTGGCCATTAGCGATGTCCATGGTGACCACGGTGTCCGTGATGACCGTGCCCGCCACGGTATCCACCGCGGTATCCGCTACGATAACCACCATAGTATCCGCCGCGTCCATACGCGGATCCACCACTGTAAATCCCGATCCCGAAGGAAGGACTGCTGTAATAGAAGCTGCCTGATCCATAGGAAGGATAAGAATAGCCGCGGCTGTAACCATAACTGCCGTAGCCATAACCGCTCCCGTAACCGTAGCCTGAATAGCAGCCATGACCGGCATTTGCCTGTTGAGCAGGCATGAATAACAGTGCTCCCCCCAGAACCAGTCCCATACATACTGCCAGTTTAAGGCCTTTTCGCTTTTTGACTGGAGTTGAACCAGTCTGGTCAACCGTAACTGATTTGTTTCGCATTATTTCGCTCCTTGGAAAAATGAACCATAAATGAGTGCAGCAGAAATTTGGTAAGCGTCCTCTCTGATTCTCTGTCACTCGAATGCAGCACGGTTGAGATTCAATCATTCATCCTCTGTGCCTCCGTCTGCCATTATTGAATGAATTGCGATAAGCGTGCCAGAAACTGATTTTCTCCCTTATGAGTTCGTAACTCATTTAAATTAAAAGAGTTATTCAGCGACTTGTTTTTTGCATAGCAGAGAAATGCTTGAAAACTGTCTCTTAATCGCACCAGTTGGGATCAATCGGACGTCAACAAAATCCGTTGTACCGGCTGAATCTGCCGGTAAAGACCCTATAAAAAAACAAGTCTCTCACTCAAATGGTCGGGCCGAACCATAAAAGAAAGAGACTTGTGAAATTTTGCCTGCGTGAACCTGCTGAGAGGAACCGGCCCGACAAGATCAGCTAGTTCCTGATCGTGGCGGATTTATTATAAAACATGGATCAGAATCCATAGTAGAAGCCAAAACCGGGTGAGCTATATCCACCCCGATAGCCTCGGTTATAGTAGTTGTTGTAGCCGCGGTAGTACCCACGGTTATAACGTCGGTAATTATTCCGATATCTGTTGTAGTGATGTCTGTAGTGCCGTCGCCCGCGATTATAATTACGTTCGAAATGGCGATAATGATTACGTGCCCGCTTCCAGGCGGGTGGTCTGGCTTCTGATGATTCGATGGCGCCTATAAATAAGACACTACATGCCAGCGTGGCAATGGTGAGTGCACGTTTCATGGTCTTGTCTCCTTGATAAGAACCTGCCGCCGTGACCACTCCCGATTGAGTGTACCCCGGCAACCAACGATATTTCATTTGTGTTTCTTACTTCAGGTAAGACGCAACAGCTGTGCCAATCGTGAGGAATTTGTGCTTAAAGGACTTAAACCATATGAAACTGCAGAGTTTGGCGGATATTTAGCTTCATTCTGCAATAAGATGCAGAATTGACCTGTTGTAAAAATGAAAAAAGTGTGGTCGAAAAGAGAACAACAAAGCCGTTCAACGACCACACTCAGCTGAACTGAACGCGCAGATTATCAGTGTAAATTTACTCGTCAGAAATCAAACAACCGGATTGGATAATACCCCAATCTGTTCAATTTCTGCTTTCATTTCATCTCCATTTTTGAGGAACTTATTCTTAGAAGCACCGACGCCACTGGGAGTTCCCGTGGAAATCACATCTCCGGGTTCGAGCTGGACAAAACTGGATATAAATTCGATGATCGCGGCGACCGGGAAGATCATCTCTGAAGTGGAAGCGTCCTGTTCCACAGTCCCATTGACTGACAGTTTCATCTGCAGAGTTTGCGGGTCTGGAATGTCATCCGCCGGTGTGACACACGGGCCCATGGGACAGAAAGTGTCGTGCCACTTTCCGTGCTGCCAGTCGAAGAAGGTATCTTTCTCACGCAATGTTCGCCCGGGATTGGGTCGAAATTTCCGATCAGAGATGTCGTTGATCACGGTATAGCCAGCTACGTAGTCCAGCGCTTCCGCTTCTGAAACTCCTTTGCAGGGTTTTCCGATCACGATTCCGAGCTCGAGTTCCCAGTCAATGTAATCGGGAGAGACTTCGGGGATTTTCACGGGCTGCCCCGGGTTTGTGAGCGTTGTCAATGGGGGTTTCATGAAGACATACGGAAAGGTCTTCTGTCGTTCTTCCGCTTTACCCCCTCCTTCTTCAATATGCTTGGAATAATTTCCTGCCAGCAATAACAGCTTGGACGGTTCCGGAACAGGGACCAGCAACTGCACTTCATCGGTCAAGATGGAAATGGGAAACAGTTCTTCATCCATGGACTGCTTGAGTTGGGTTTCGACAGCCATAATCAATTCCCGTTGCGCACCGCCAGGGAGAAAAGGAAGCAGCCCCGCCGACTCATCCAGGAGAACGCCCGCCAACTCCGCGGCAGCACTGAAGGGGATAATGGTATCTTCCGAGTAGAAACCACAGGAAATTTGATTTTCAGATTGATAGCGACAAAGTCTCATACAGTCAGGACTCCTGAACGGTGAAATCAAGGGGGTGTCAGTTTCCGGTTCAGCGGTTTTCGCTTCGCCTGATGCCATCAAGTTCGGCACGCGTCCCCTATCCTACCGAAAAGCAGGTGAGAGACCAATTCTCAACAGCCGTTATGAGAGCTGCTTTTGGAATCTCTTTAAACTGATGCCGATGATCGCAATGCAGCAGAGTGTGAGCCCTGAAACGTAAGGCAGCAGGTCAACCAGGTCGGCCCCTCGCAGTACGATTCCTCTGAGAATTTCCAGGAAGTAGGTTACCGGGATGATGAAGGTCACCAGGTAAATAGGCAGCGGCATCTGGGACCGGGGGAACATGAATCCCGACAGCAGGACAGAAGGCAGCATTATCAGAAAGGCAAACTGAATGGCCTGGAGTTGAGTCCGGGCGACCGTGGAGACCAGCATGCCCAGTCCCAGGCCGCAAATCAGGAACAGCAGCGCCAACAGCAGCAGTTCCCAGAGACTACCATGAATGGGCACGCCAAAGAAAAAGACCATGAGTGTGAGTACGATCAGAGTTTCAACAAATCCGATCAGGGCATAGGGCGCCAGCTTGCCCAGCAGCAGCCCTGATTTACTGACGGGGGTTACAAACAGTTGTTCCAGTGTGCCCAGTTCCCGCTCCCGGACAATCGCAAACGACGTCAGAAACAGGGTCACCAGCTGCAAAATAATTCCGACCAGTCCGGGAACAAAGAAATGGGAGCTATCCAGATCCGGATTATACAGCAGCCGCGGCCTGATCTCGACAGGCAGCGCGGGCTGCCCCTCCGCGTCGCGGGCTGGTACGACATTCAGATTTTCTGCAAAACTTTTTGTCATGCTGGTTGAGAGATTAAACCCCAGCAGATTCGAGGCATTCAGGGCCGTCGTTGCCACCTGGGAATCACTCCCGTCGATCAGAACCTGTACCGCTACCTGTTCTCCTTTTAACAGGCGATCAGAGTAATCGGGGGGAATGGTCACCCCCACTTTGGCGCGGCCCGACTCGAATGCATTCCGAAAATCTTCGTGATTGTAGACAGGTTCTATAATCTGAAACGTGCGCGTATTGGCAAACGCGTCCTGCAGTTCACGCGAACTGGCGCGGCCATCCAGATTGAAGATCACCGTCGGAATCTTTTCAATCTGTGTATCAATGGCGAATCCAAAAATGAGTGTCTGCAGAACGGGGACGGCAAACACAAACAGTAATGTTGATGGCTCGCGGCGGACATGAGAAAACTCTTTGACCAGGATCGCCCAGAACCCGGCCATAATTCCCGGGGTATGCCGTTCCGCAGCAGGGCGCCTGGCAGATGGTTTCTGCTCTGGCGCAGACTCATCCCCGGGGCTAGCTTGAACCTCTTTCTCTGGTTGCTTCTGGCTTGCAGTCATCGTAGTGGAAACGCTGGTATCCTGGTGATTCAGTTCTTCCGCCCGGCTTAAGGTAACAAACACATCTTCCAGGGAAGGTGTAATGGGCCTGACCTGAACAGACCCGGGTTCGCCTGATTCCTGATTGACAAAATCGTCTTCAGACAGACTTTGATCTGCGAGTATATGAATCGTCTGTCCGAACAGGGTTGCATCTCTCACACCCTGCATATCACGAAATGCAGACAGCAGCGTGGCGGGGTTCTCTGTTTCAATTTCCCAACGGGCGGTTCCTTCCGGCGTTACCGTAGGTAACTGCTTGAGTTCACCCGGTTTCCCACAGACAATCAAATGTGAGTTATAAATATAACCCACGTCGCTGCAGCGTTCTGCTTCATCCATATAATGAGTGGTGACAAACAGGGTCACTCCCTGCCCGGCCAGCTGGAAGAGCAGATCCCAGAGATCGCGGCGGGCCACCGGGTCGATTCCAGCCGTCGGTTCATCAAGAAAGACGACTTCCGGCTCATGGATCAAAGCGCATCCCAGTGCCAGTCGCTGCTTCCAGCCTCCCGACAGATTTCCAGCCAGTTGATCCAGTCGATCTTGCAGTGATGTGAGTTCGATGATTTCCTGAAAGCGCTGTTCCAGTTTTTCAGGAGTGAGCCCATAGATGCGCCCGTAGAATTCGATATTTTCCCGAACGCTCAGATCTGCATACAAGCTGAAGCTCTGTGACATGTAGCCTATGCGTCGCTTGATCAACTCTGCATCAGTCGCTACATCAAATCCCAGCACGCGCGCGGCCCCACCTGTGGGTTCGAGTACACCACACAGCATGCGGATGATCGTTGATTTCCCGCTACCGTTGGGCCCCAGCAATCCGAAGATGGCACCGCGCTGTACTGTAAAGCTGACCTGATCGACGGCTTTCAGATTCCCGAATTCCCGCGTAAGCTGGTCTACCTCAATGACGGCCGTCATAAACTTTGTTCCTTCCCATCCAGCCAGACATCAGCGGCCATGCCGGGACGGAGCAGATGGTCTTTATCCTGGATGCGGACTTTGATCCGGAACACCTGTTTGGAACGTTCTTCCGGCGTTTGCACATTGCGGGGCACAAACTCAGCCTGGCGGGACACGAAACTGACGCGACCCGTGAAGGTTTTATCGGGATAGCTGTCTATGGTGACTTCGACTTCCTGGTCGACTTTGATATCCAGATGATTTTCCGGTACATAGCAGCGGACCCACAGCTCATTCCAGTCCAGGATCGAAACAACGGGAACATTGCTGCCCACCAGATCACCGGGCTGCAGGGTGACCGCCTCAATCGTCCCATCCAGGGGAGCAAATATTTTCAGTTCTTTGATCTGATCTTCAATGGTTTCCAGAACCGCTTCCGCTTTTCTGACACTGGCTGCCGCCTGGTCGATGTCTTCCTTGCGGTTCCCGTTTTTCAAGAGTTGCCACGATGCTTCTGCCTGCTTTAACTGCGCCCGGGCTTCATCAATCTCTTCTTTGCGGGTTCCCTCTTTGAGGAGATCCAGGGATTTCTGTTTGACTTCTTTTTTTGACGCTGCAACCTGCAGTTCGGTGTTGGCAGTATCCATTTCATCCGTTGAAGCCGATTTCTGACCGAATAGAGTTTCCACACGCATCTGTTTGGCTTTTGCCAGCCGATATTCTGCGTCTGCCAGATGCAGTTCGGAGACGCCTGAATCGATTTCCTGCTGACGGGGGCCATTGACCAGCAGAGTCAGACGGGCTTTGAGTTGATCTACTTTCGCTGCGGCTTCATCGATTTCTTCGGGTCGGAAGCCGGCTACAAGTTCTTCGTGTTGTGCTTTGGCTTCTGCCAGTCCGGCGATTGCCTCGGCGCGTTTTTCAAGCAAATCGTAGGGCTCAAGTTCAATCAGCAGATCGCCGCGGGAGACAAACTGCCCTTCTTCGATCAGTACCTGTTTCACGCGCCCCCCCACTCGTGAGCCGGGTCGGATATCGTCGGCTTCGATAAAACCGGAAACCCGAAGCGGTACATGTCGCTGCTGACTGAATACCAGTGCCACAATCAGTGCCACACCGATCACGACTAAACCTGTTATTTTCTTCAAGTGGGTTACCTCATGGATCTCAAGCAAATCGTCTCAGGCACGGATCACACCGCATTCCAGTTATCTCGATGCAATTTTAGCAGAGAGCATCTTACTCGAATCCGCGTGCAGACTGTAGTAACGCTGTTTGCTCCGCTGGAGGGTGGCTGGAAAAGAATCGGTAACCCTGTCGCAGCTTGACGACTCCGTCAGACTGTCAGCATTCCTGCAGGAATCGGGCAGTGGACATAATACGATCTTTGATTTTCCTGCTGAAATAGAATGCACAACAATCAGGCATTTCTCGAGATTGACTGCGGGAGTTTGATGATTCAAAAAATAATATACCGTTAAGACGGTTTGCTCTGAATAGCTTTATCTTGTTGCTATGACTCATGATAAGACACGGTAGACGAGTGTGGTCAATTCCGTAGAACCTGTTTGGCACATGATTCGCTTTTCTGTAATTCACAATAATCATCAAACAGAAACATTCTCTTAAACAAGTGCCCGTATAACTCCGGGCGTTCAAAGAATGTGCTCGAAGTTGTTTGATGAGCATATTGCCAACCTGTTTTAAAAGGAGAGATGGTGTCCCACTTACCATCTAAGAGAAGAGGAATGAGAAGAGGATTCACACTAATCGAATTAATGGTCGCGATTGCAACGATCGCCGTACTGATCGCATTACTCTTACCCGAGATCCAGAAGGCCAAGGATGCCTCACTGAAGTCAAGCCAGAAAGACGGCCCCTACTGGGTTTACCGCGAGTACGAATACGCGGGTGGTCCCGTGATTTCCGAAATTTCAGGAACATATAAGCATTCACTGCAGGAAATCCTGGATATGTATGCGATCAATCTGAAAAAACAGCAGAAACAGAATGAGCTGGAGCTGGAACAGATTACTCACCTGGAACAGGAAGCTGGCGCAACGACTGTCGCTATAGCTTTGAAGCCTGCTGAAACGACAGAAACGAAAACTCGATTTACTCCCAGCTGGCAAAGACGGAATACTGAATTTGGAGATCAGGAACTCTCCAAAAAAGAGAAGATTGAGAAAACCCGACGGGCATTGAAAAACTTTAAATTCGACCTGACTCAGAATACGGCTTCTCTGGTCGCACGCCGGAATCTGTCAGATGCGATTGAACAGTTACAGAACGATTTAAAACGACTGGAATCTCAAGACTGATCAAGGCTTTTAGTCTGCAGACTTTTTAAATACGACTCTCCAGCAAAACAGGTGGTGCTTGATATGGTTATCAGGCTTCACCTGTTTTTTCTTTTCCCGGTGTACCACTTCTGCTCTTTTCCAGCTGTTTTTGTAGATATTTCAATCTTTTAAAAAGCAATCTTTTTTTGTGATGTTGCTCTTGGCAGAAAAAAGGAGACGCATTATAAATCCGCCTCTGTCGACTTTCGCATGAGTAAAATTCTCTCACTTCACAATACTCATTCAAAAGCACAACAGGATATGCAGCCGCATATCATATCTCGAAAAACCTACCATCCCATTCAAAACTGATTTTTATGCCATTCATCTTTCCTTGAATCAGCGTGGCTTTTCAAGGGTGTGTGAATCTTCAGAATTAGACTGATGCCTTTGCAACAGCTCAGTTCTGGAAACGCGCTCCCGGGAAACGTGATTCTATTCAGAGATCGATAAAGGAGCACTCAAGATGCCCATACTTGTACGGGTATGCCTGCTTACCGCAGTTAGTTTATTTACGATTTCACAGTCAGGCTGTCAGCGTGGACCGAACGCCCAGTTGCGTCAGAGCATGTACCGCTCGCAGCAGCTGTATGATCAGAACTCTGAACTGGCAATGCAGCGAGATCAGTTCCAGCAGTCTGCCAACGCGCTGCAGCACGAACGGGATCAGCTGGCAATGCGGGCCCAGTCACTGGAATCCAACCTGAGTATCGCCAATAAACGGCTCGACAATCTGAACTCAGAACGTTCCGAGATGCAGCAGCGATACGTCAGCCTGATGAAGAAAGCCAAGGGACAGCCCAGTCCGCTGGATGGCGAAGCCACCCGTCGCTTTCAGGAACTGGCTGACAAATATCCTGATTTCGAATTTGACCCCCATACCGGCGTCAGCAAATTTCACTCGGACATTCTCTTTTCCTCAGGTAGTGATAACCTCAAACCAGCGGCACAGGAAATCCTGAACCAGTTTGCTGCCATTATGAATGACGGCAATGCCAAGCGATTGAATGTGCTGGTTGTCGGACACACTGACGACAAGCCGATTTCAAAAGCCAGCACCCAGCGTCAGCACCGCACCAACTGGCATTTGTCAACAAACCGTGCGAACTCAGTTGTGCTCACGCTTTCCAAATTCGGCGTCAAGCAGGAACGGATGGGATCTGCCGGGTACAGTATGTTTCAGCCGGTCGTGCCTAATCAGAACGATTCGGCTCGACAGAAAAACCGTCGCGTGGAAATCTTTGTACTCGCTCCTGACGCCGTCGTCGCAGGCTGGGATCCTAATCCCACACTGTTGAACTAAATATCACTCCAGTCAATCATTACCGAACAGACTCGTTATCGAAACGAGTCTGTTTTTGTTTATAAACGCCGATTCTGTCTGAAATCGATCAGCAGTTTCAAATCTCGAAATAGACCTTGATGCCACTCAATACACTGTCGACGGCAACTGATGCGAGGATCAGGCCACCGATTCGACTGACAACACTTGCTCCTGCATCTCCGATCAATTTCTGAATCCTGCCTGCCAGCAGAAGAAACCCCAGGGTGATCAGGAGTACGACCAGCATCGTCAGTGTGGAGATCAGCTGTTGTCCGATATGAAAACGATGGTTATCGGTAATCAGCACAACAGCCATCATCGCACCCGGTGATGCGATTGAGGGAATCGCCAGAGGGAATACGGCTTTATTCTGGTGGACACTCACGTGTGAGGACTCTTCAATCTCAGCTTGCGGTTTACTCTCGCCGAAGATCATCGTTAAAGCAAACAGAAACAGGACGAGCCCGCCGGCAATCTGAAATGCGGCCAGTGGAATCTCCAGCAGATCCAGCAGGATCTGTCCGCCGACGATGAACAGCAGCAGAACCAGGCCAGCCGTGATGATCGCCTGATACGCGATTTTGCGCTGCACCATTCTGCTCGTGCCCGCTGTAACCGCGATGAATACCGGAATCGAACCAATCGGATCGATGACGGCCCAGAGATAAACAAAATCTCTGAGAATATCGTCCCACGCCATACTCAGTCTCTTCTTTCCAGTGAATTCAGATTCTTAATCTTCCGGGTTGTATCTGGGATTCAACTCAGCAGGGATTGCCGCCTGAACCTGTTTCTGCCAGCGATGAAGTGCCTGTGATAATTCCAGCACTTTTTCGGGGTGACTGCCGGAGAGTTCATTTGATTCTCCGATATCGAGCCGCGTATTATAGAGTTCGTGATGTCCGTCTTCGAAAAACTCCAGCAGCTTCCAGTCTCCCTGACGTATCACCGAGACAGGTGTCGTGCGAAATCGCTGTTGCATCCCCTGGTATTTTTGCAGATAGGCGGGAAAGTGCCAGAACAGGCTCCGCGATTCCAGTCGAGATTGCGGATCTTTCAGCAGAGGAACCAGACTTTCACCATCTAATAACTCACTTTCCAGAACCGGTATGTTCGTCATTTCCAGAAAAGTCGGATAGAGGTCGACGTTGATCACTGCTTCATCGGTTGAGCTTCCGGGCTGTGTCACGCCGGGCCACTTGATCAGCAACGGAACGCGGATTCCCCCCTCATACAGCATCCCCTTCGAACCACGTAACGGACGCATGCTGGTGGCGGGCCCGTATCCACCGTTATCCGAGGTAAAAATAATAATGGTATTCTGGTCAATCTGCTGGTCCCGCAGAGTTTGCAGCACGCGACCGATACTCTGATCCATGCTGCGGATCATTGCGGCATAAGTGGCATGCTGATGCAGTTTCCCGGCTGGTTTCTCTTTGAAGTAAGCGATGTCCTCTTTTTTTGCCTGCAACGGAGTGTGAACAGCATAGTGCGTGAGATACAGAAAAAACGGAGACTTTACGTTGTCCTTAATGAATTGACATGCTTCCGTCGTCAGGCGATCTGTCAGGTATTCCCCCTGCTTTCCATCGCCCAGTTGTGGGTTATTGTAAGGACTGAAATAGCCACCGCGCGGGCTACCCGTCTGATTCCCGGCGATATTCACCTGAAAGCCCTGCGACAGAGGGGACTTGCCCAGATGCCACTTCCCCACACTGGCACAACGGTAACCAGCCTGTGAAAGCCGCTCGGCGATCGTGGTGAACCGGTCATCCAACACCCTTCTATTCTCAGCAGGAATCAACTTTCGATAACGGTCGTTGCCACGGGCCGGATCCCCGACGGTGTAGACCCCATGCCGGGGAGCGTATAAACCTGACATCAGGCAGGCCCGGCTGGGAGCACAGTTGGGAGCCGCTGCATAAGCGGCGGTAAACTTCATCGATTCTTCCGCCAGTCGATCGATGTGAGGCGTTTCGAAAAAGTCGCTTCCCATACAGCCTGCGTCGCGCCAACCCAGGTCATCAATAAAAAACAGGACCATATTCGGCCTTTGATTCTCTGCATCAACAGGCGACACCATTGAGAGATGCCAGCAGAACAACAGCGCGATCACCAGGGTACGTGGCATCTGACTTCCTTCCAGAATGAAAAGGAGTGGTTTTTCCTGTATCGTTTGATTACGATCTTTGTCTGCTGATTATTCTAAGCTCCCGTTGGTTTCCTGTCATGGCTGCGGCTGCCCCGGGACAGAATTTCCGCCGACTGCAAGAAAAGACCACAGCATTATTTCGAAATCCTGATTTCTCCTGTGAGGAAGACTGTCGTGAAGAAAATCAAAGTAGGACAGATTGGAGTGGGTCATCCGCACGCGGGTGGAAAAATGCAGGCGTTCCGTAAATCGGAAGATTACGAAGTGGTGGGCGTGGTTGAGCCCGACACTCAATTACGCAAATATGCAGAGTCAACAGGCATCTACCAGGGTCTTCCTTTCCTGACACAGGAGCAGTTGCTCAACATCGACGGACTGCAGGCAGTCGCCGTGGAGACACTGGTCCCCGATCTGTTGCCGACAGCAGAGACCTGTATTGCAGCCGGCAAACATATCCACCTGGACAAACCCGCGGGTTTATCTCTGCCTCACTTCAAGCGGATTCTGGATCAGGCGGCGCAGAAGCATCTGCTGCTGCAGATGGGCTATATGTATCGTTACAACCCGGGCGTCGTTCTCCTGCGTGATCTGTTGCACAAAGGCTGGCTTGGTGAACCATTTGAAGTGCACACTGTCATCAGTAAGAAAATGGATGCCGCCAGTCGCAAGAAACTGGAACCCCAACCTGGAGGCATGATGTTTGAACTGGCGTGCCATGTGATCGATCTGGTCGTACAGATTCTGGGACGACCTGATCAGGTCACTGCATTCGCACAGCATGCTTCGGACATTGACGACACGCTCCAGGATAACATGCTGGCGGTCTTCAGTTATCCGCGGGCACTGGCAACTGTCAAATCAAGCTGCAATGAAGTTCAGGGATTTGATCGACGACATATCGTAGTCTGCGGCTCAGAAGGTACCTTCCATCTGCAGCCTTTTGGCAGGCCCTCCGCAAGCCTGACGCTTTCGCAGGCAAAAGGGAAATACCGGAAAGGTCAACAGGAAATCTCGTTTCCGGGTTACACCCGATATACGGATGATGTTGCAGACATGGCGAAGATTATCCGTCGGGAAAAAGACATCGACTTCTCTTACCAGCATGACTATGACGTTCAGGAAACCGTATTGAAGTCAGCCAGTCTGCCTGTCACCTGATTCACCCGTATTCAGATCATGCCTGTTTCAACTGTCCGTAGGCATATTGGGCAGAGGCGATCACAGACACGGTTTCGTCCGATTGCAGCAGGCGTTCGACCTCTGCTTCATCCTCCAAAGGAATGGCAAACAGGTCTTCCACTTCATCACTGCTGACTTTGCTGAGCAGACAGATCAATGCCCAGTCTCCGGTCAGCGCCAATTGCGTCGCTGTCAGTAAATCTCCCGGTTGTGCATCACGCAGAGGCTTGATTGCATCCAGGGGTTCATGGCAGCGGGAGAGAATCTGCAGCCCTATACCCGGTTCAGCTTCAATCTGTGTCAGGAGTACAACGCGACCATCCTGGGTCACCAGATTTCGGGCCGTCTCCAGCACGCTTGCCAGTTGATTCCACTGATGTCCGGTAGGTCCATCTTCGACGGCGATGATCACCATCTCTGACTTATATTCCGGCTCCAGTCTCCAGTACTGATCCAGAAACTGTTTGGCTTTTCGGAAGGTGGATTCGAGGCTGCCAAATACAATTTCCGCGACGGCCTGACCACCAGCGGGGATGACCTGCAGACTGTATTGCAGCCCCAGCATCCAGCCAATCTCGTCGATCAACTGACGCAAGGGACGACTTTCTGCTGGAGTCAGTTCACGGTGAGACTGCCCGCGACTCTTGACAATCGCTTCCTGAGAAGAGAATCCCGGATATATGGAACTGCCGCCACCTGCATATCCGAGTAACGGATCAAAGCCCACTTTTTCAATCGGCAGAATGAAATCCGCTTCGAGCAGATGTCGCGACAGATAAATTCGTTCTCCCCCAGCCGAAGTTCCCAGATAGCTGACCTCTTCCCTGGATTCCGGATCATGAATTACCCATGAAGCGTGTTCCTGCAGTTCGGAGGTCACTGCCGCTTTTAATTTTTCCTGCAAGGCACTCGTTTCTGAACGCGTCTGCAGAATCGTAACATCACCGGCCTCGATTCCACACTCATTAAAGTATTCCCAGACCGCATTAATGATTTCAGCAGCAGCCGGTGCCTGATAATCGACGGGAATCGTGATTTTATCTCCCGGAACAACCGCGAGGTCCAGGGGGGGCAATTCCAGCGGACTGTTTAACACCTGCTGCATCCGGGAGGCGACATCGTCGATGCCGACAGGCGACTGGTGATAATGGATCAGACGCTCCGACGGAATTTCACATTGAAATGTACCGTCAAAGCCATAATTCAATTCTATCTTGACCGTTTCCGTCATCGAAGCTGTTTCATCCCGCTTGACTCGACATGGTTTCGTGCTGATTCAACTGAGAATCTTGTTTTTTTACGAACTGGAGAGTTGAATTCCGTTAAAAGAGGACCAACACTGGAATGTTAGCGGTTTAGAGGTGATTTCTACAGGATATCTGATCACAATATTAGAAAGTCACCGCAGATTACATTGTCAGTTTCATTCCGGTCTAAGGATTTATGCCGGGTTCGCTTCAGGAAATTCACCATGACAGAAGACGATCAATTAATGATTCGAATTCAAAGTGGTGAGCTGCGCGCCTTTGATGAACTGGTAGAAAAATATCAGGGCCCGCTGATCGGTTTTTTTTTCAGAAACACCCGCGACTCTCAGCTTTCAGAGGACTTGTCCCAGGAAACACTGTTGCGGGTTTATAACCAGTCATGGGACTATCTGCCGCAGGGACGCTTTCGCGGCTGGATGTACCGGGTGGCCCGCAACCTGATGATCGACTCGATCCGACGTCAGTCCCATGATGCGCTGATCAAAGCGTATACAGGCAAGCAGGCTGATGAAGATGATTCGCTCAATCGCCTGGCCAGTGAAGTCGTCTCGCCGGAAGAGAAAGCCAATATCAAAGAACTGGCGTTGATTGTTGATGAACTGTTGGCAACAATCCCTGAAGATCAGCGTTTAACATTTACCCTGCATCATTATTCTGAGCTGACACTGAATGAAGTCGCAGAGGTTATGGAAACGAATCTGGCGACGGCCAAAAGCCGGCTTCGGCTGGCCCGGGAAAAACTGAGAGAGAAATTAACACTCATCGGCGTGACCGGTCCTCAAAAAAATTAAGTTACTGATATAATATTAGAGAGAATGGCAAAAAGAATTGAACCCGATCAAAGCGATTCGCGTTGACTCCCGCGGGCCAGCAGAATTGCTTTCTTTTCACTAACACATGCAACAGTACGGAGTAGAGGGCATGAGCTATTTCAGTCGGCTCACTGACATTGTTACCTGTAATTTGACTCACCTGCTGAATAATGCGGAAGATCCCGTGAAGGAGATCGAGCAGATCATTTCTGAAATGAAAGAAGGAATTGCAGGGGCAAACCGCAGTGTGAAAACAGCCATGGCTAATGAACAGTCGATTCAGCAGGAACTGGCTGAATATGAGCGTCAGATCTTCCAGTGGAAAGAAGCAGCGAAAAATGCCCTCGCGCTGAACGATGAAACGGAAGCACGGAATTCACTGGTACGAAAACAGGAAGTGGACGATCTGAAAGCCGGTCTGGAACAGCAGCATCGGGCGGCAGTCGCGACCTGCGAGCATTTGACCACGACTCTGCATGCCCTGGAAGCCAGATTAGCAGAAGCCCGACGCAAACAGCTGGAATTAACGGAACAGGCCGGACTGTCGGAAACACCGTCACAAAGCACTCCGATTACCGCAGATGTCGAGTCATCACTGACCCCTTCCCGTTCTGAACAGATCGATTCAGAACTGGCTGAATTAAAGCGAGAACTGGGTCAGTAATACGGCCGCCGATGCCAAGCGGCACCAGTTCAGGGTCAGCGAAGAAGAATTCGCTATAACCCGGGTAATCGATTTGCCTTAAGGAACCTCAGCCTTAACCGGAGTGGACAAACGCTTTCACGCTCAAATTGTTGCTTAAGAATAGCCCATTCAACAAGATGGTACTTGCAACCGATCAGTTCTAATTTAGAATTAAAATAGATAACTGGCGGATCGGAATATTTTCTTGATCCCAAGTTCGGGTTCTGATCAGGAATTCCGGAGTTGGCTCCGGGAAGGCTGATACGATTAATAGAACCCGTAAGTTCTTCGCAAAGGCCATTGTCTGACGGGTTTCAGGTTTGATAACACTGAAATTTCCCAGCCAATAGTCCGATGACGATTTACACACATCCTTAATTCCTAATTTACATCAATGATGTTGGAGTTGTGCCACCATGGCCAAAAAATATCTGAACCTCGAAGAAGCAGCCGCCGAGCTGGGCATGGAAAAAGAAGAATTGAACCGCTTACGGGAAGCAGGTGATATTCGGGGATTTGCTGATCGAGGCGCCTGGAAATTTCGTATGGAAGATGTGGAAGAATTAGGGCGCAGCCGCCAGGCGGATTCGGACCCGGCCATTCCCCTGTTCAACAATGAAGACCTGGAAGATGACGACATGTTCGACTCTGCCATTCTTGACGATGATGATTTGACCCAGGAATCAGACAGTGTCATCGATGAAGACGAAGTCGGCGAACAGGCAACTGTGATTCGAGGCAGTGTGCACGATGACGATGATGAACCTGTCGAACTCAGCAGTTCCGACAGTGATGTACGACTGGTGGTTGACGAGGGAGATGACCTGCAGCTGGACAGTGAGCCGGAACTGGTTGCCGTCGGTGAAGATTCTGACAGCGATGTGCGACTGACGGACGATTCCAGCATTGACCTCGGTAGTGACAGCGATGTGAAACTGGTTGACGGTGAACAGGAGCCGGACTTTGAGGTGATGGATCTGGAGATGGGCAGCGACAGTGATGTGAAACTCGTCGCCGACGATTCCAGCCCGAAGGGTAGCGAGAGTGACGTCGCCCTGATTGGCGAAGACTTTGACCTGGGCAGTGACAGTGATGTGGCCTTAGTGTCAGACGAGAGCGATGAATCTTCGATCCTCGCAGAAGACAGCGGGCTTTCCCTGGCGGAAGACAGCGGCATCTCACTGGCTTCTGACAGTGGTATTTCGCTGGCAGGACCACTGGACAGTGGCATCTCTCTCGAATCTGCAGATGAAAGCGGAATCTCCCTTGTCGATGACGACGCCAGCGGGCTTTCACTGGAAGATGATACCGGCAGCGACATTTCCATTACGGCCGACAGTGGTATCTCGCTGGAACCGTTCGATTCGGAAGACGATGAGAAGACCTCTCCCATGGTCTCAACCAAATCCGGAAAAGATGCAACAATGGAAATTCCAGCGCTGGATGATGACGAAGACTTCGCCGACAGCAGCTTTGACCTGGAAGACTCTCACTCCGACACCAGCGTATTGATGCTGAATGAAGATGGTGATGCCGGCGGTTCTTCCGGCTCTGTGATTCTGGATTCAGATGATGAGGAAGGTGAGTCGGCAATCTTTGACGATGATGAGTTCGCCAGCGACGATGGTCTGTCGGATGTCTTCGACGAGGAAGATGACTTCGATGACATCTACGATGCCGACGACGATGATTTCGATGATTCCTTCCAGAGTGGTGAAAGCCACGCTGAGTTTGTCGCCCCTGCTTCTTTTGCAGGCGGCCGCGGCGCAGCGATGGCGGCTCCCGAAGCCGAATGGGGTGTCGGAACATTCGTGGCACTTGGAATCTCAACATTGCTAATGAGCATCTGCGGTCTGATGATGTATGACCTCATCCGTACGATGTGGCATTACGATGATCCTTCTGCCGTCAGTTCATCCTTACTGGAAATGGTCCGCGGACTGTTTTAAGCGAAGTCCGCTGACGCTCATTCCACTTCGAGTTCTCTGTTTCTCAAGGTCAGGTACTCTGCTGCGCTGATCTTTCAGAATGAATGACATCAGTGGGCAGTTTTTTTCTGCTTCTCACCAGATGAAAGGACTGTAGTCGGGACTCAGGCAGGGCCGGTTTCTATAATAGACATCATGTCATGATAACCGCTTTGAACACACTGCTCTTGAACTGGTGAAAGATTATGCCTCAAAAATCCCTCTGTCTCCTTATCCTGCTGTCTTTTGTTGTCTGTGCTCCTCTGCAGGCGGCTGAACGAACACTGCGTTATCGAGACCGAACACCACAGGAATACAAACTGACGGCGCGTGCCAGCAAAATTGATCCCCGCACGAAAGAGCATCCGGAGATTGATTACGTCTTCGAAGCAAAAGGCAAGCCCCAAGATCTGGAACACGCCGTTGTAGACACGCGCGTTAAACCACGGGGCAAGCTGGTGATCTGGCTGATGGGTTATAACAGCCAGCTGTTTGACCGGCTCTCCAGCTACGGACTGCACGCCATTCAAGTTCATTATGCCAACCGCTGGTTCTCCAAGGTCTGTCGCGAAAATCCGGTCGGTGAAACCTGTCGGGGAAATGTCCGCCTGGAAGCGGCGACCGGCGAAGATTACAGCGATCAGGTTTCGATTCCCCAGCCGGACGGCATGAAAGAACGGGCTCTGCAGTTTGTGAAATGGCTGGCAAAAGAAAATCCACAGGGTCAGTGGGATTATTATCTCACTCCCGATGGAAAAGATCTCCGCTGGGAAGATGTGATCATGGCAGGCAGTTCACATGGCTCAACAACCGCAGCCCGGTTCGCGAAACATCAGAAGGTGAGCCGCGTGGTCATGTTCTGTGGCCCGCGCGATCAACTGCAGAACTGGCAGACCCTGCCTTCGGCGACTCCCACTAATCGCTACTTCGGTTTTTCTCATGTACTGGATGGCGGCTGGACTGCCGACCATTACTGCCGATCCTGGGAGTTGATTGGTCTAAATGAATTTGGCCCCATCGTGAATGTAGACAAAGCAAAGCCCCCCTATGGTAACACGCGCCGTTTGATTACGGACTTTGATGTGAAAAACAATACCCGCCGCGCCCATTCCTCTGTTGTTCCCGGCGGCAGCGCCGGTAAAGATGCAAAGGGCCAGTACATTCATGAAGCGGTCTGGAAATACCTGTTCACTCAGCCGGTCGATAAAACTGGCAAACCTGTGCCCCTCGATCCAGGCTGTGAGAAAAATCAGCGAGACAGCTGATGATCAAGTCTGTCATTTTTGACTTGTATGGAACCTTACTGGAACTATCGCAAGATTCAAAACCATTTTTGAATCTTGCACAATCCAGCTCTGCAATCAGCCTCGGCGATGCCCTCAGGATCGCGTTAACAAATCACTGCCCTTCCTTACGTGACTGCGCAACACAGTTAAATTTAATGCTGGAAAGTGATCTGGATATTTTAGAAAAGAATCTACACAACGATCTCGAACGAGTCCGGCTCTACACCGATGTAATACCGACACTGAAAGTACTCGCTACATCAAACATCAAAATAGCTGTGATTTCGAACCTGGCAACTCCCTACAAATTGCCTTTTTCGAGGCATCAGCTTGAAAGCTATTTTGACGTAACTGTTTTTTCATGCGATTGTGGTCTTATGAAACCTGATCCAGCCATCTATAAAATGGCACTTCATAAACTAGATACGCTGCCTCACGAAACAATCATGGTCGGTGACAGTCTGAAATCGGATGTCGAGGGACCATCCAGAGTGGGAATAGTCAGTTATCATTTAAAGCGTACAGGGAATATCACTGATCCCCTGACAGAGCTTTCTACTTTAGAAGCAATACCGAAAATCGTAAGCGACTCTTCAAGCAAACGGTAAGCGTCCCCAGACCTGGACGACACGGGGAACTCCAGTTAGCGTTCTGGGGTCTGCGGCGTAATCATTGAGTTCTTTGACGATCTCGTCGATCTCCTCTGGGGTAGCGAGGCCATCTTCAAGGACTGCATCGGCAATGTTTTCCATGGTGAGTCCGTTAAGCAATTTAACTTCCCCCTGCAGCCCCGTCGGCTGAACGACGGAAACGTTCAGGTCCTGTAAACCACAATCCTGCAGTATTCCCGGAAGTCGTTGCCCCATATTCGGGTCACCACCTCTGTGACGAACGACTGAGTTATACAGATCGAAGAACTTTCGATAAGCGGGACTCTCGGGATAAGCGAACGAACCACTGAAATCAATGTCTTCCAGTACCAGAAAGCCGGTGGGCCGCAGTTGCTTCAGAAATAATCTAACCGCGGTAACCGGTTCCTGCAGATGAGTCAGCAGAAATCGTGAGTAAACCAGATCGTATTCCGGCGCGGTCGATATTTCGCGGGCATCGTCGAGGCGGAATTCAATATTCATCAGCCCCTGCTCTGCTGATTCCTGGCGGGCAATCGACAGTTTAGTCTCATCAATATCAACGCCCACCGCTTTTCCCCCCGGTGCCACTCGTCGAGCCAGCTCGCGCGTCACATCACCGCCGCCACAACCCACATCCAGACAGTTCATGCCCTCCGTCAGATTGAGCCGGTCCAGTAACTTTCCCGTGCTCTCCTGCATCACGCGCCCGAGTATCCGGAGACGTTCCCGCCCTTCAATGCCTCCACGTATTACATATTGAGTATTTCGCTTCATAATTACCCGCATGAATTTCTCGCAGTATTTCAACCTGTGGTGATGTGAAATCCGATCTCCAGAGCAGTTAACGTTGAAATCCCTGAATATTCACATATTATTACAGTATCGATATTCATTTTTATCAATAAAACATAAACCCCAGCCTGACATACCCGTTCCAATCCACTACCTGACCGCCAGCCTCACTGTAAATCCAGCATTCGCGGGCGGGAGATGCGATATATTCTTCGCGACGTAAGTCAATTCAGTCCCACCTGTAACTTCCCCCTTCTCCCGCTTTCGATACGCGTTTCTTGAACGTATTATCAAAAAATAGTGAAAAATTGAAAATAATCTGTAGTCCTCCCCTGATTACTGGAATGTAGTTAGAAGGGTATCTGTTTTCTACATTTGAACACGCATCCGATCAGAAACTGAATTATCTGATGAACGACGTCATTGTAAATAATGAATTTTTTCAACAGTTGCTTCGGCACCAGGGTCAGTTGCATGCCTATGTACTGTCACTGGTTGGAAATACGTCCGATGCCCGCGATGTGCTGCAAGACATTAATCAATGTCTGCTGGAGAAACAAAACAGCTTTACACAGGGTACGAATTTTCTTGCCTGGTCCCGTAAAGTGGCCTTCTACAAGATTCAGTCTTACTGGCGTGATCAAAGCCGCAGCCGAGTCTTATTCGACGATGATTTACTAAACAGTATGTCAGAGACCATTAATAGTATGCCCGACATCTATAACGAGCAAATCGAGGCAATGCGATCCTGTCTCACTCAGCTTCCTGAAGATAAACGAACCTTGATGCAGCAGCGATACGGCCAGTTTCTGCCACTCAAAAGTATCGCCGACTATTGGGGGAAATCAGAAAAAGCCATCAGTGTCATGTTGTTACGAATCCGATTACGACTCCAGGATTGCATTCAGAAAACAATTGCTGCGAGGACTCGGTTTTAATGATCACTGAAAACTCTGCGGACAGAGAGGATCCACTGCCGGAGCTAGTGGCTCTCTATTTTGATAATCGCTACAACGAACGGGAACTGAGACAATTGCAGGCACGTCTCAAGTCTGACCCTGAAGCCCGTCTGTTTTTCATCCAGTTCTCGACGTTACAGACTCAACTGGAATGGGTATTCACCGATTCAACCACACCACAGGAATGGTCGCATTTACCTGCTCTGGGCAAGCCTCGCAGAAAGAACTGGAATCTGATTGCCTATATCACTGTCTGCGTATGCCTGTTATCGGCGAGCATCTTTTTCATGTATATGGTGACGCCGGTCGCATATGTATTCCCTCAGCCGAACAGCCAGTGGTCATCCGGCCCGATCGCACCGGAAGAAACTTTACTCTCCGGATCGAAACGACAGCTTCTGAAAGGCGAAATTGAGATTCGCTTCGAATCCGGTTCGATCGTCAATCTCAAAGCGCCTGCGATATTTACCATCCATGGCACAAATGAAATCTTCCTCAAGGAGGGAAAACTGGTTGCCGACGTCCCGAAATCAGGCCACGGATTCACTGTTGAGACGCGAACAGGAAGGATTGTCGACCTGGGAACCTCATTTTCCGTAAATGTCGGTGCTGAACTGAATACGGAAATCAAAGTTTATCGGGGCAAGGTCCAGGTCGCAGGTTCACGCGAGACGGATCGGCCTCGCGAGATTCTGGCAAATGAAGCAGTTCAGATCGATTCGGTGACGAATGCGATTCAATCCCGGGATTATACCAGCACTGATTTTATTCCGCTGATTGCGCGAGATTATGCGGTAGATCATTTTTCTGACAGCGTTATTTTTCAGGAGCAACTCCCGGATCAGATAGCCCGGGGAGAATTTCAGGTACTCGAACGGGACGGAGCGATTTTTCTGTTTCCTGAAAAACGCGATATTCTGCTCTCGAAAAATTTGCCTGTTTCGATTTCTCAACCTGGCGACTACCGGGCTGAAGAGCAGATTGAAAAAGAAACTGATTTTGTCCCCCGTGGCATGAAAGTCGATTGCTATCGTGTTTATTACGATCCCGCCAGCAACCATCATGACATGATTCAGGCTGAAGGAGTGGTTCACTTTCATCGTCCCATACTGGGTGTAATCACAACCAGGAACCGCTTATCCGAGACAGATGCTGTCTTGAACCACCTGTGTGCGGGTGGCGCATGTCCGCCTCTTCAACATCAGGAGATCGAAATCCGCGCCTCAAAAGATGGTACGCACCAGGACATTCTCAGTCTGTCGGAAGACCGCAAAACGCTTAAGTTTACTTTATTCACGGGGACCAGCTATGTTGACGAATTTCGAATTCTGGTTGCCAGCCCCTGATCATAAATCGGCAATATATTCTCCTTTACAGTTGATTATTTTCATTGTTAACACATTACATCTGATTCAAAGTCGCGGGTCACAAAACAAGCCATTATCTGCTGTCTATATCGATTGTTTATTCATCAGGAGTCATTTATGAAATCTCAACGACCCACCCGACGCTTCCGGGGCTTCACATTAATTGAATTACTTGTTGTGATTGCCATTATTGCAATTTTGATTGCCCTGCTGCTGCCAGCGGTCCAACAGGCGCGGGAAGCAGCACGACGGTCCCAATGCAAAAATAATCTGAAACAGATTGGTCTGGCGTTCCAGAACTATCACGACACATTTAACATGTTCCCTCCCGATTATGTTGACGAGCGGGGTTCAGGTGGAACACTTGCAGATAACGAAGGACATTGGGCCTGGAGCACAATGATCTTGCCGTATCTCGATCAGGCCCCCCTCTATAACCAGATGAACCCAGGCCCAATCACGCCCTCAACGGCTTTGAATGACGCAAACATCCGCACCAGCATGCAACAGCCACTCGCCGCATTTCGCTGTCCTTCCGATACCGGGCCCGCTCTGAATGGAAATGCCGGGCAGCAAATCCAGGCGGATAATGGAACGAATTATGGGCTTCCTGTGTCAAACTATGTCGCTTCCAATAACAACCGTACCTTGAGGCAGTCTCGTTCCTCGAACGGCGCCAATGGTGGTTCAGGTGCCACAGGCGCGTTCTGGCGCGACAGCAATTTACGGTTTCGCGATATCACAGACGGAGTGAGTAATACGATTCTGGTTGGAGAGCGGTCTTATAAAGTGGGTACCAGCGATTTTTATGCAGGAACTCTTTACGCGGCTCGTGAATTTGGTGGAACGAATGGACCGGAGCAGGCAAGTGGAAACCAGGGACTGATCGCCATCTTCGGCGGTTCGACCTATTCCATCAACCCGACCAATCCGTCAAACGTGTCGACTCGCCAGGCATACAGCAGTCAACACACCGGCGGAGCTCATTTCGGCCTCGGTGATGGAGCCGTACGGTTCATCAGCGAAAACATCAATTTAAATACGGACGATGCCGTCAACAGCACGTTGGAAAATTTAATTGGCGTTGCCGATGGTCAGATCATTGGTGAATTCTAATCTTCTCCTCGAATGTATTGTTACATCTGTTGCTGCGGATTCTTAATTCCACCCCGTCTTGTGTAGGTGGGTTGGGCGATGAACGACACTCGATTTTTCACCAATGACAGTCATCTATGGTTTTGCTGACAGAATAATCGTGTGAGATCTCTGCCCAAGGCAATGTATTGTATTAAAAGGATAATTTGTATGCCGCCCAGGATATTGAGTCCATGCACATTAAACTGCTTCGTCTTGTTGATATTAACAGGCTGCGCGAAATCCTCGGGCCCTGACCTCGCTGCTGTGAAAGGTCATGTCACGCTCGACGGTAAACCTGTCCCCAATGCACGGCTTGAGTTTTCTCCGTCGGAGGGGCGACCATCCGTTGGCACTACAAATGCCGAAGGCGTTTATGAATTACAATTCTCCATCGAAAAAGCGGGAGCAATGGTGGGGCCACACAAGGTGAAAATCACCACGGAACGTGCCACCACGGGAGGTGAAGGGGGTGAGCCGCTGGTGCCTGGCTCCAAAGAATTGATTCCGTCAGCTTACAACTCAAACAGCCAGCTTACCGCTGAGGTCACACCTGGTGAAAACATCATTGATTTCTCACTCCAAAGTCAACCCGACTGATGATAATCGATCCGAGACAGATGCTGATGAAAGCGGAACCAGCAATTTTTGCTAATTAACATAGCCGTCGTTATCTATTTATTAAAAGGAGATTCAAATGAAACCTCATTCTCAAGCAAGCCGCGTTCGCGGCTTCACCCTGATAGAATTACTTGTCGTAATTGCCATTATTGCCATCCTGATCGCCTTACTGCTCCCAGCCGTACAACAGGCACGTGAGGCTGCCCGACGATCACAATGCAAAAACAACCTCAAGCAGTTCGGGTTGGCGATGCATAATTATTCAGAGACTTACGGTATGCTCCCCAGCCTGAAAGGGGGCGCGGGAGGAGATGTTACGGGAGCCGGGCTGCTGGATACCGGTACCGGAAATCGCAGTTGGATGAGCGGGATCGTCTTTTTACTCCCCTTCCTCGATCAGGCACCTCTCTGGAATCAAATTACTGCACTACCCAGTCAGGGTGGCAGACCAAATGATCCTTCCAGCTTTCCCCAGCCTCATCTGAGCATCATGCTCTGCCCGTCATCGCCGGTGCCTCCACGTGCTGAAGGGGGACTGGCACAGCGCAGCTACTGCCTGAGCGTGGGAGATACGATTAATGATAACATTTCCTCGAAAAATCCGCGTGGGCCGTTCGGCTGGCTGTCGGACACTCGCATGCGTGATTTTATAGACGGAACCAGTAATACAATTCTGATGGCAGAACGGGAACTGGGAGGGACGGGGAATTATCTCGGTCGCGCCGCCGCGACGGTTGCCAGTCTGGATACCAATCCGGCAGCCTGCCTGGCGACTGTGACAGGAAATTCCTACAACGTGACAATGGACGGCCATCGCATGGGACAGCGCTGGGCGATTGCTGTTGTCGTTCGCAGCAGATACGCCGCGCCTGTGATGGTGAGTAGGTTATGATTCATGCTCTAATTCTCGCCGGTCTGGTGATCGGCAGTAGATTGCCTGTGCGGATCATTGCAATTAGGGGCATCGAATATCGAAAGACTTCTTTCTTCGAAATACTGGGGGGGCATCTTTGCGACTGGCAAACGCCACAAGCTACCGAATTGAACCGCCTCGGGCATGTGTCCTTTCAGAATGAGTGCCATCTTGTTTCTGTTGATCTTGAATAGCCCGGCCAGTTCCTGAATCGTCATCGGTTCAGTGAGTAGATTCTCTGGTATCCGTCGCGCTGCTGCTTCGCGTTCCTGTGGGCTCATATCCATTGCGTTACTTTCTGCCTGTGTTGCTTCATGCGTTCGCTGTGGGGCATCTGAT
>PAJV01000038.1 GCA_002706765.1 Gimesia sp. | reverse complement strand
TGGTCGTCGGTAATCGTATACGTGAAGCTGTCGCTCCCGTTCACGCCATCCGCCAGGTGTTCAAACTGACCGTTCGGGTTATAGGTGAAAGTACCATCCACATTGAGGGTCAGCAGAGCGCCCGAAGCCAGGGCAAACTCACTCCCCACACTGCCACCGGTCACACCAGTCACCGTAAAGCCCTGACCTTCCACATCGGAGTCAGCGGTCGTCGGATTCGCATCCAGAACATTGCCGCCCGTCAGCGTAGTATCTTCATCGGTGCTGAAAGCATCATCGACGGCAACCGGATTGTCATTCACACCCGTGATCGTGATATTCACGGTCGCAGTAGCGGTGCCACCTTGAGTATCTTCGACCTTATAAGTAAAGCTGTCTGTTGTCGATTGTCCATCCACCAGATATTCAAACTGACCATTGGGATCGTAATCGAATGTACCATCCGCATTCAGCGTCAACAGAGCACCCGATGCCAGAGTAATCTGGGAATCCACATCACCCGTAGATCCATTCACTTCCGTTACCGTCAGGGTCTGACCCTCCGCATCGAAATCGGGATCTGTCGGGTTGGCATTCAGCACGTTACCGCCAGCCAACAGGGTATCTTCGTCTGTGCTGAAGGCATCATCGACTGGTACGGGATTAGTATTCACACCATTAATGGTAATCGTGACCGTTGCCGTATCCGTGGCACCATTGACGTCGGTGATCGTGTAAGTAAAGGTCTCTGACGCTGATTCTCCATCAGCCAGGTAGTCAAATGCGCCATCTGGCCGATAAGAAATAAATCCACCTCTATATACAGTCAACAGTGCACCGGAAGCTAATTGAATCTCATTCTCTACACTCGCAGCAGAACCATTGACCGACGTCACCTCAAAGGTGTCGCTTGCATCGGGATCATAATCCACACCATTGCCGTTACTGCTGAACACACTGTGAAAATTCATATCCAGTGTGGCGTCTTCATCAATCGTAAAGTCATCGTCTTCAGCAACAGGGGTGTCGTTCACGCCCTGAATCGTGATCGTCACGGTCGCGGTATCTGTGCCGCCATTGCCGTCATCGATCGTGTAGGTAAATGTTTCTGTGGCGGTTTCCCCCACGGCCAGTTCTTCATATTGCCCGTTGGGATTGAATGTGAAAGTACCGCTTGAATTCAGCGTCAGCAGCCCTCCCGCTCCGATGGCAACGGCATTTCCGACATCAACGGCATTACCATTTACTGCTGTGACCGTCAGTGTGTTGTTCTCAACATCGGAATCAGGATTAGTTGGATTTGCCGCCAGAACATCACCGTTGATCAACTCAGTGTCTTCATCGGTAGAGACGGCGTCATCCACGGCAACCGGGGCATCGTTTAATGCATTTACAGTTACAGTAAATGTATTGGACAATACTGCGTTGCCCGCCACATCAAAGGCCTGAACAACAATATCCGTTGAGCCATTCAGATCCAGGATGGAATTGATAATCAAGTCGCCGGTCGAGAAATCCACATTGACGATCGCGTTGGTGATCGAATCCACCTGGAAGTTGAGCGGTGTCCCCCCATTCTGATTAAAATAGGTAGAGAGAGGCCCCAGGTTTAACGGCGTGAAGTCTTCATTCAGAATCTGATCAGAAATGGCAGACGCTGTCGTTGGTGCAATCGTATCCAGTTCAAAGTTGACATGAAACGCACCAGCCGGACTGACATTACCGTGTTCGTCAGCCGTCATGAAACGCAGCGTATGTGTGCCCCCCTCCAGGCTGGCCCCACCGTTCAGGTTCGTTTCCAGCCAGCTGCGAGTCAGCGTGAAGGTTCCTCCGCTGGCACCGCTGGAAAGTTGCCCGAAGATATTCGTATAACTGCCCCCATCGAGGGAGACTTTGAATTGCGTAATCAGACTTTCGTCGGACACGTTACCAACGATGGTTAATTCGTTGGTGATTCCATCTGAATTGGAAACTCCGGAATCAAACTGCAAGCCTGCAACCACAGCGGGTGCATCCTGGTCGCCAATCAGCTCCAGCTGGATGGGCGGGATATTGCGGTTGGAGTTCAGCATTTGCAGGTCATTATTATCGACATCTCCATCCATATCACCATCCAGCTCCTGGGAATAGAAGTTGGTGTTTGGATTGAGGCCCATCTGCTGGATCATGAACTGAGTGGTGAAATGATTGTAGCCAAACAGGTGCTGATAAGAGGCAGCCAGCGCGTGCTTGTACTCGGTATCATTTACAGACCCACTACCATCGGAGTCACCAGGCAAAAAGACATCTACAACAAACCCACCGGTGGCAGAGGTCTGACCGCGAACCAGCAGAGAGTATTCTCCGGGGGCCAGTGTGGCCAGCGTCAGGGAATCCGGTGTGCCGGCATGGTCATTTTCTGCCAGATTCAGCGGAATCACGGCGTTTGTGCTGGTATTGATAATCTGAATCGAAGCAGGATTGAAAGCGGATCCTGCCGTCGCATGCACAGAGAAACCGAGAGTCGGTGAGCTGCCCGGTCCAATATTCAGAAGCAATTCTGTTGTGTCATTCGGCTGATTCACCGAACTTTCCAATGAAGCCAGGATATTGCTGGCAAGCAGTGTTCGATCTTCAAGCCGCTCCACGTGGCTTGCATAACCAATCGGACGAGAAATCCGAAATGGCAATCGGCGAGTTACTTTGCGAGTAGACATACGGCCAAACAATCTTTTCAGGCTCTTCATAGAATTTTTACTCGTATCAGTTTTGGTATTGGTCAGCTAAAACCGGAATGATCAGTGAGGGATTTTTACTGTCGAAATAGACACTTACTTTGACGATTGCACGCATTAAACCTAACAGTCAACAGCCCGCTCATTAAAAGGAATTTCTTTTTTTGATTACGCGAGTTTGGCTCAAGATCGCAGGAATTAATACACTTAATGGAATATCTTTGCCTATGAGCCTACTAATTGCAATTAATAAAATAGCAATCTGCGATGTTTAGATAATCTGGTTGGGATTAGAGGACTGTCAGGAAGGTCAGCGCAGAAAATCGTATTCTGTACAGTAACAGGATTAGAAAGGAATGATGCAGCAAATCAACGTATATGTTCAACTTATGAATCATTATGGACAGAGATTTTTAACTCTTCAGTGATCTGATCCATGGCACTCAGACCAGGAAGCTGATTCCAATGATGATGGAAAGCTGCTCAAATCCAGTAATAGAAAGTGTAATTTTGTTACATTGGATTATTTTTTAGTAAGATAGGTAAATATCAGGGGAGAGTAGCGTTTAAAACGCAAAATCACTGTATTGGCATCACTTAACAAACAATTAGGTTCTTCTTCCTCAGCCGAAAAACCGAAAAAGACAGAGGAACGAAAGCTCTCTTCTGGAGACCAAAGCAGTCTGACCCGGATGATGGATCAGTCAGTTTCATTAGATTTCATGAGCCAGGTTAATTCAAATCATTTGTTGTCCAAGATGGTTTTTACAATTTTGAATTACCAAGACAAACAAACTAAACATCAGAATACGTTATTTGTCCAAATCGCCAGTCTCTCGCACGAGTCGGAATAAGATGCGAATAAAAAATATCTCACAATGGATTGTTGTTGCCTTGGCGATCAGTCTGCCAGCACCTGGATTTGGTCAACAGAACCAGATCGACACAGCAGATTCCTTGGTAGACATTCATAGTGAAGCCGAAGGCTCCTATCTGCCGGTTTCGCTCAATACATCGGAACCTTCAAGTTGCGCGATCACTGATCCCGGAACAGCAGACTGTGTGAATGAAATGTGCCTGCCGGAATGCCAGTGCTGTAATTTTCTGGACCAGTTCCTGATGAGTCATTCGCCGATTTACCCCTCAATGAAATCGAACCGTGTGCAGGTTGGGGGTTGGCTCGACCAGGGATTTACCGGCAACTTTCAGAAACCGTCCAATAATTTCAACCTGCCAGTCACATTTAACGACCGCTCGAATGAATATCAGATGAATCAGCTGTACCTGTACATGGAACGCCAGGTGAACTTTGGTGGTGATGAACTGGACTGGGGCTTTCGGGGAGACCTGCTCTACGGTACTGACTATTTCTATACAACGGCACTCGGTCTGGAAACCGAATCTGATGGGTCACCGCACTGGAATAGCGGTAACGGACCACGTACCAGCGGTGGCAGCACGTATGCCATGTATGGCCTGGCAATGCCACAGCTATATGCAGAACTATATGTACCATGGCTGGAAGGTGTCAGCATCAAAGCAGGACACTTCTATACGCCGATTGGATATGAAAAAGTGACTGCACCCGATAACTTCTTCTATTCCCACTCCTATACGATGCAGTATGGTGAGCCGTTTACACACACAGGTATTCTGACCACCTTCCAGGTCACAGAACAGCTGCAGTTACTCGCCGGTGTGGCCCGGGGCTGGGATGCCTGGGAAGACCCGAATGATGATGCCGAGCTGCTGGCAGGAATTGGCTGGACGAGTTCCAGTAAAGACACCAGTATCAACCTGACACTGACATCTGGAGATCAGGACAACGGAGCGAGTAATACCGCCAACCGAACGCTGGTCAGTTTTGTACTCTCGCATAACTTTACCGACTGCCTGACCTATGTATTCCAGAGCGATTTTGGAGTGCAGGATAACGGTACGATCAACAATCAGTTCCAGATCGTGCCGGCCAAGTGGTACTCGTTCAATCAATACCTTTACTACGATGTCACCGAGACCTTTGCCTGGGGAGCCCGATTTGAATACTTCCGGGATCAGAATTTCTCACGTGTTCTACAGGTTCCCGAGTTTGTTGCCGAGGGGGGAAATTATTATGAACTCACCGTGGGAGCCAACTGGCGGCCGCATCCCTGTGTGACTGTGCGTCCGGAGCTGCGTTTCGACTGGTCGGATACCCGATCCAACCTGTTGAACATTCAGGGACCCTATCGCAACTTCCAGTCTGACTACCAGGTCCTGCTGGGCGGCGATGTGATCATCCGCTTCTAGAACGCAGTACAACCAACCATAGCGTCTCTCAATCTATGATAATCGGCCCAATAGCCCGGGAGACGTTATCGTAAAACTGGACACGGTCTAAACCTGCTTTTTTCTGCAGGCGAATCAGTGGTCTGCCTCGTAATAAGGTTCGACGTGGACCACGACCTCACGAACGGTCGGCCAGTCAAGCTGAATCTGATAGCGTACCTGCTGGGCCGTTAAATGCGCCTGATCGACGGTTTCGTTGGGATTCACTTCGATATCAATGTTAACGTGTGCGTCAGGCCCTGCTGTCTGGATCCGTACTTTTTCTACGTCCAGCACTCCTTCCACCTTCATCGCTGACGCTTTGACCTGATCGAAGTACTTCTGGTGTGGCACTTTGTCAGTCAATTCATGCAGGTTTTCCCGGGCAGCCACCCAGCCCAGGTAAACCATGATCACGGATAGAATCATCGCTGTGATATGATCGATCAGATGGCCATAACCGGGAATCTGGCTGGCAATCAGCAGCCCCAGTGCAGCCACAAAGCTGGTGATCGCATCAACACGGTAATGATAGGCTTCCGCAATCATTGCTGTGCTCTTCTCCTGTTGTGCCATCCTGAACACAACCCGACAGGTCCCTTCCAGCAGTACTGCCGCAAACAGAGGAATCGTCCAGCTGACCCAGCCAATGATTTGAGACTGGGGATGACTGATGGCAGCAAACAGCTGGTAGCCGAACGTCGCTGCCCCCACAATCAGAATCAGAATCCCTAATTGAAAACCGGCCAGTGGTTCATAGCGACCATGTCCGAAGGGATGATCATCATCCGGAGGCTGCTCGGCCAGTCGGATGGCAAACAGAATCGCCAGCGATGTCAATACGTCGGCACTACTTGCCAGCGCGTCTACCAGCAGAACCGAATGCCCCAGGAACCAGAGCCCCACCAGTTCCATCACAATCACAAACAGCCGTACTGAAATTCCCAGCCAGGCGACTTTGAATAAACGCGTTGTTCTCCGGCGGCGCACGCGCGAAACATCCTCTGAAACTTCCAGTGGTTCCGGAAAGACTTCCATCAGAGGCCCCTCTGAAGATGCCTCTGAATTTCCTGAGGAATTCGCCATATCCATTAGTCAGACAACAGAAAAAAGAAACGGAATCTCATTCAGGCCTGAAGCATTTCTGAAAAGAACGAACAGAGACAGGCCAGTCGTTCAGTTAATTTTGATTCGTATCCCACTGTTTGACAAGTGTCATTTCAAGGGAAGCGGAGATTCATCAGGGTTTTCTCATTCGCTGACAGATTCCAGGGGGGATCATATTTAACCATAGCGTCTCTCAATATATTAGGCTCGGCCCGATTGGCCTTGAAGACGCTAGAGTAAAACTGAATACAGTCTGCCTCTGATAATTCAAGCTTCATCAGGCAGAATCAAAATGTCAGGCAAGGTGAGCTGATGCTCTTTGACCATAATTTTAGCAGTCGGCCATTGTTCCATCGGGGTAATCATGATGGTTTGATCTGCTTCGATCAAGATCGTATCCCCGGTCATGGCGGGACCTACGGAGGGATGCCAGAACGCAGCCATTCCCGGCTGCAGTTTGAACTCACTGTTCAGGAGAATCGAAGTCTCTGCAGGTAAATATCCGATAATGTCAGCCTGGTCTGCATGCTGCCATTCATCGGGGCATTCGTATTTTTCATAGATGCGTTTCACACGGTTCCAGGTATCAATGAATGCCCAGTCCGGTTTGGAAAAATACATCCCGGTGGCCTGCATCAGCAAGGCCAGGTGATGCGACTTAATGAAGCTGGACGGAGGCTTGCCCAGTGAAACAGTTCTGGTGGCAGCTGCATGTAATCCGTTCTGAGAGCCCACGGCGGAGATGACACAATAACGTTCCAGGCGATCTTCACCATAGCCCCAGCGGCGGTAGCGGATACTCTGGCCGTCTGCCATCACCTGCAGACGTTTAGGCGTGACTCCATGTTTTAACAGACGATGTGAGAGACAGCCGGCAATTTCCTGCTCAGTCTGCCCTCGCTCCACGCGACGTGCGGTCGCTTCGACTGCGTGAGAAACCAGTTTCCCCAGTTCCCGCATCCGTTCGCCTTCCAGTTCACTGAAAGGGATCCGTAACGACTTGAATCGTTCAGACAGGTTCAACGTTGACTCAACCCCCGTGTCGCTGGCAACTTTGCGACCTTTACAGAGATCCCGAATCAGTTGAGATAAAGGCTCATACCAGGGACGGGTTTTGATCTGGAATCCCAAGCCTGGTATGGCACGGTCGAAGATCTGATTGGCATCCACATTACTGCAGGCAATCAGTCGTGCATCCTGGGTAATAAAAACGGCGGCACAGTTTTCACTGGAACCGGCACGGGTTAAATCTGCTCCTGTTGTGAACCAGGCGATATTCTCGGGAGACTGCAGCAGTATGGCATCCAGTTCCAGTTCTTCCATGAGTGCAATCATCTGTTGCTGCTTTTGTTCGACATCAGTTGCACGACGGGGGTCTGACGTGGGAATTTCTCCTGAAGAGATAGGTGCATGAGCATTCACTGCCACGATAGTCATAAACGACTCCCGGTTGAAACAATATCTAACGACATCTCAAAGACACGCAACTGATTCCTCGAACGACTGGTCCATCCATCCTGCATTAACTGATGATCAATGCCAGGTGAGCACTCGAAACCTGCCGGACATTGTGCCGTTCCAGCTCTGATCAAACCCAACGTGTGTTTGAATGTAGATCCAATTACTGAGTTTTGTATTGAAATTTGCTGAAGTCAAGTGTTTATCGAAGAACTCGGCATGGAATGTCCGCATTCCTCTTCCCAGTTGATTTCATTAGATTCTTTAGACTGAAAAAGAGGTGACGTTCAGGTAGTGGACAGGAGATGTGCAGCCAGGAAAGGCGAAAAAAGAAGAATGATCGAATTCTGCAACGTACTCCGTTCCCTGTCAGTAATCATATCAGAATTAATCAGAAATCAAGGGGAATTATCAGCGGGAGCGGCGGCTGGGACAAATTGTCCGCTTCAGGATCTTGATTTCCGGCAGGCAATGATAGGCGTTTAACGGAGTAAGCCGCGGAGTCCCAGAGGGCGGCCTGATACTTTTTGTATCACTGACTGCACTTTGGACTCTTCCACTTCCAGATCAGCCAGAATGGCGGAATATTCCTGATTCAGTTTCTGAATCAGTTTTTCTCGTTCCTGATGGGCCAGTTGTTCAATTTCTGCTGCCAGCTTCTGTTTTCCCCGGGCCAGCTCTGCCTGGAAGGCTGTTGTCAATCCACGGGCCACCTGTTGTCCCAACGCCGATTCAATCCGCCACTCGGGCCTGTCATACGAGCCGGAACCATGCACGTTCACTGCAAGAGTATCGATCTCGGACAGGGATTGCTGTAACAGTCTGGTGATCGACTGAGCTTCGGGGCGGGAGCTGTCAAACTCAAACCGGACGGGTGTCTGGCTGAACTCGATCTGACATTGAAAATCATGTTCGCGAAAAGTCAGATGAGAGCGGCACTCTGTCTGATCAGCGACCAGTGCCAACGAAATTCGATCCGAATTTTCAATCTTGATTTTCTTCTGCTGAGGCAACTTAAAGAGTACTACAAATTCATGAGCGGGTTCGTCTTCATAATATTTCAATTCTCCGGCAACTTTGATTTCCGCCTGCCCGTCGATCTGGGCCTGAATTCGAATCGGCTGCTGATATTGTCTGGGGGTAGAGGAGAGTTCTTTGACGACCGCCAGAAAGGGAATGCGTGCCTGGTTCCTGCGGGCAAAGCCCGAAATGCGAAGGTCTTTAAACAGAATATCGGGAGCATTCACATCACTGCGAAAATCGATCCATTCTCCCTGAATCCGCTCCGGCTCCTGCTCATCCTTCATGACCTGCACGGTCTGGAACATGAAATTCGTCCAGCCAAAGACCTGCTCAATCTGTTGAGATATCTCATCTCCCACCAGGGTATGCAGGATTTTATGGGGATCAGGCGAAACAGAGTCGAGTAAACGATCCAGATTTGCCAGGTCCTGTTCTTTGGCCCGTTCAATTCGTTGATAATCCTGCTGGGCAATTTGCGGAAGCGAGTTCAATTCATTACGGATCTGCTTGCCCTCGTTGACCAGTTGATCCACGCGTTCAGCAGACTGGGCATAAGTCTTAATTTTATCCAGCGTTTTACCTTCCGCTGTTTTGACCGAGTTCTCAACCGAATCAATTTCCCGCTTGACCTGCTGGAGACGCGTATCATAAGCCTGAAAACGCTGCTTCCATTCTCCCTCGATGGCTTTGGAAACACGCACGGTTTCCAGGCGATCCGGATCCAGCTGTTCTGCTGCCGCTGTTTTCAAAATATCCAGTCCGGATTGTCCCAGTTGACTGGAGAGTCGTCGGAATCTCCCAAAATTGACGCTGCGTCCAGAGTCAGCAGAATCCTGAGGCACCGTAGTCGCTTCATCAGTCAGATCCCGGGGAACGAACAATTCCAATCCGGAGATCGACGCTGTTTCAACGATCAGCTTGCGATGCAACAAAGGCTTACCGGAAAATTTCAACTGCATCTGATCAAAACAGGCCAGATAACTTTTGTGATCACGGGGACTGACGATACAAGCGGGCCCCGTCTTGATCGAAGGTGGAAAGAAACCGGTTTCCAGATCATAGACATCAACCGTAGTTCCTGTCAGTGCGCTTCCGACCTGCACCAGAGCCGAACGTACCAGGGGATCAAAAGCAAATGCGAAAAAACTCCAGATGATTCCCGCCAGTGCCAGTCGAGGGAACAGATAATTCCATTTCATGCGACTTCCCCTGCCACGACGCCTGCTTCAGTACCCCAGAGGATCTGCACAATCCGATATTTCTGAAGTTTCGCTGCCAGCAATGGCGTATATTTTTCAAACAACGGACGAGTCAAACGATAGGTCGGGTAAAACAGCAGCAGCCCCAGGATCAGGCTGCCCATGACGATCGTGTTATTGAAATCAGTCCAGGGCGCTAAAGGCAGTTCATAAAACCAGCGCCATACTCCCTGCATTGGTGCCGCCAGCAGTACACTGTGACCGATCAAATGACTCAGTGGATCCAGCAACAGTGCCAACCAGGAAAACAGAAGCGTTGCCAGTGAAGCAGAGCTGAGGTTGATTTTCAGGCTGGCCAGCAGAAACAGCAGCAGCACGGAGGTGAGGTTCTCTTTGGGAACCAGGCCGATGATCATCCCCATACTGAATCCCAGAGCCAGCTGACGGGGAGAAGAAGCGCCACTGAAGGCACCTGCCAGAAAACGCAGAGGTCGAAGCCAGTAAGACATATCCAAGCGAACTCCGCTGAGAAACCACAAAACAGGGGAAAAATGATTCTGCCTGCCTGAATCAGGTCAGGCAGAATTCCCCCCGTTAGGGTATATATCGGCTGGCACAGGAGTGCAGCTTAATCGTTATAATCAGAAAATCTTAACAATGGGAAAGTTGTTCAGAGAAAAGACAGGGGGAAGAACCGAATGAAATCAGGCGATATGAGATCGCCCCTGTCAGGAAAGAGACAGAATGAGCAGCCTGTTTTGCTGTCCTATTTTTGCAGCCAGAACATCACCGAAGTCCAGCCCAGCCAGACAGCAAAGAAACCCACAATCAGGTTGCCGGAGACATTCAGCAGGGCATGATGCAACTCGGAATTCCTCAGCAGGCTCACGGTTTCGTGTCCAAAGGTGGAGAAAGTCGTCAGTGATCCCAGTAACCCGGTAATTAAAAACAGGCTCACATGCTCATGAACCCGATCGGAAGGATGGAACTGCCTGTGTGTCACCACTGCCATCAGAATCCCGATCAACAGGCAGCCTGTGGCATTCACCAGTAGCGTGCCCGCCGGAAAGCCGGGGTATTTGCGTGACATGAATTCCGTAATGCTGTAACGTGCAATTGCTCCGATAAAGCCGCCCAGTCCAACAGCCAGCAGTTGTGACACCCGAGTTTCCTTTATTCAGTCTATTTCTCAACAATAGAACAAGCGCGACTTACCGGGACGAAATTTTCCAGAGATGCTGATCGCTGCGGAGGAACAGTGAATCATCAGCAATTGCCGGCGTTGCCAGAATGGTTTCTTTGAGGTCGACTTCACCTGTCACTTCCCCCTGCTCTTCCCCCAGTTGAACCACCTGCAATAAACCTTTTTCGCTGATCAGGTAGAGATGGTTGGCCGCAGCAATCGGGGTTGCGCTGAACGGACCTTTCAGCCGCAGGCGCCAGATCACTTCCCCGGTCTGCGGACTGGCACAGGTGAGCACACCGGCACGATTCACGGTAAAGACCTTCTTCTGATAGACCAGAGGACTGGCGGTCGCAGGAGACAGTTTCTGTTCGGACCACAATACTTTGGGAGGTTCACTGCTGGACCCAGGGGTCAATGCCGTTAACCCATTCGAGGGGACAAACAGGGTATTTTCCCCGACTGTCGTCGAAGGTATCCGTCCTGCTCCGTCTTCATACTGCCAGGCGGTTTCGCCGGTTTGAGGGTAGATCGCATCGACGCCTTCGCTGGACTGTAACAAAACCAGGGGTTCAGCCTCGGGTGAGGCTTTCAGTATTGCAGGCGAGGTCCAGTTGGCAACTCGGGGTCGTTGGATTTTCCAGCGGGCAATTCCCGTCTTCACATCCAGGCCGGTCGTGAATGAATCATCGTCGTTTTCAACGGGTACAATCAGAGTTTCGCCTACGACAATCGGAGAAGAAGCCATCCCCAGACTGTTACTGGCGTTGGGATAATCATGTGATAAGCCTCGTACCCAGAGCAGATTTCCATCCAGATCGAGACAGACCACATCATTACTGGAAAACGTCGCGAACACTCTCTGTCCGTCACTGGCCGGTGTCGGTGTTGCCACACACATTTTATTGTGACACTGCGTTCGACCCGTGGCCCAGAACTGACGGTCCCAGAGTTGCTTGCCGGATTTCAGATCGAAACAGAGTACGTGCAACTGGTCCTGCTTGAACCCGGTGGTGCTGGTCAGAAAGACTTTGTCTCCCACAACAATCGGGCCTGATGCACCTCTCCCTTCCAAATCAGCAGTCCAGGCAATACTTCCCTGGTCTACTTTCCCCGGAGGTGCGTCCGCCAAAGAAACATTGTTTGTCAGCGGCCCGCGAAACTGAGGCCAGTCAGCACCACAACATAAACTGACAGCCAGTAGCGGTATTAAAAGTTGAATCGATATATATTTCATGACTTGATCCTATTCAGGAAAGCTGCTTACAGGGCGGCAGAAATGGGAAAAATTCAGCGAGACAGTTGTGTGGTCGCCTCCGGTTTTTCCGAAAGCACACCCGTTCCCGAAGGACGGGCAATCCGCAGCTGAAACTGATAACGCTGTGCCCAGCTTTCAGTCTGTTCATTCTGACAGAGCTTGAGCAGGATGATATTCTTTCCCGGCTTAAAGGTGACCGGCACACTGTACTGATCCATCACCATGCCACGATGATATTCATTGCGGGCAAATAACAGTTTACCGTTCACCCAGATCTTCCAGGCATTCGGTGTGCCCAGTCGAATTTCCAGGGACTGTTCGTCCGGGCTGTAAAAGTCCGCAGCACAATACATGACTGCTTCTTTGTAAGGAGAAATCTCTTTGGCAATATCGAAGATACCGTAATCATCCTCGGTATTCACTGACTTCCAGCTCACCATCCCGTCTTTGCCTTCTACAGCGGCAGCAAAATCGAGCTGCTCTTCCGGTGCGTACGCCGTGTCATAGCCTTTTCTCCCGGTATTGTCGAAAGGACCGATTATTTTCCAGTTTGACAGAAAGCCAAAGTGTTTCTGCAGATCGATCTTTTCGCCCAGGGCACGCAGTGGCTTCACAATCGCTTTCACCTGATCGTCATCTGTCGCTCCACTGAGAGCCTGCTGATAAATCTGTTTTGCTTCGTCTTTCTTGCCTGCTTTTTCCAGTGACTTGGCTTCATCAATCAAACGTTGAACCGCATCACGTCGCAAAGTGACACTGGCATCGTTGATCATGCCGGGGATAATCCGGTCGGTTGCTTCCGGATCGACTTTGATCAGAGTTTCATAGGCCAGGCGCCGGGCGCGGGGGTGCTTTGATTTGTCCAGCACAAATGCTTCCAGCTTGTCAACCGGTAACTGTTTCTGTTCAATCGCATTGGAGGCGACTGCTTCAAACGCGCCACATAGCCAGTTGACGGCCAGAGGATTGGCCTCGGCAAAACTGTTCAGAATCGGAATCAATGCAGCAGCGTCCGCCTGGGAAAGTTGCTGGACGGCCTGAGACGCCGCCTGATTCCCCTGACCTTCTTTTTGAACCTGTTTGATTTGCTTAATCTGCTGTTCCACATCATCCGCTTTGACGGTTGTCAGAGCCAGGGACAGGAACAACAGGCAGTAAAGAAAACGGCTTCGCTGCATGGGAATCTCCCGCTGTATGTCGTTTCGTAAAATGATCTACTGCGAACTCGCAGACCAACTGGATTGTCTCAGTCTTTGGAGTCTGATTGTACCAGTTTCATTCCGGTACCAACAAGTAAGTCAGCAATTTTTCCGGCGATTCCAAGTGTGAGAAAAAGAAGAAGAATGAAGGGAAATAGAATTACTTCGGTCAATCAAACACTGCGTTGGCTGATTCTTACAACAGCTTTTGCTATAATCCGCAATGTGACTGGAACAGACCGCTTTTGAGAATCTGGAAATACAACGATGTCTACTGTCCTCAGCACAATGCTGAATCGTATCCTTGAGGGAGAGCACCTGGAAAGCGAAGCTGCTTACGAAGTCGTTTCGTCCATCATGCAGGGTGAATGCAGCGAGGTGCAGATTGCCGCGATATTGACGGCACTCCGCATGAAAGGGGAGACACCTGAAGAACTGGTCGGAGCGGCCCGGGCGATGCAGGAACGGGCTCTGAAGATACCTGCCGACTGCACAGGTTTGCTGGATACCTGTGGAACCGGCGGCGATCAGTTGCATACTTTCAATATCAGCACAGCAGTGGCCCTCGTTGCTGCCGCAGCGGGGATCCCCGTCGCCAAGCATGGAAACCGCAGTGTCTCCAGTTCCAGTGGTTCTTCGGATGTTTTACAGACTCTGGGTGTGAAACTGGAACTGACACCTGAACAAATCGGGCAATGCCTGAAAGAGACGGGCATCGGTTTCTGTTTCGCTCCCCTGTTACATTCGGCAATGAAATATGTCGCACCTGTCAGGCGTGAACTGGGTATCCGCACGATCTTCAACTACCTCGGCCCTTTAACGAATCCGGCGCAGGCTGAATACCAGTTACTGGGGGCGAATTCTGTACAGGCAGCAGAAAAAATAGCTCAAGCCCTGTTAAAATTAGGTCGAAAACATGCATTGGTTGTCTGTGGGAACGGAGAACTGGACGAGGTCAGCCTCTGGGGAAAAACCAGCGTTTTTGAAATAACCGGGGCTGATTTACGTTACCATGAATGGACTGCTGCTGATTTCGGATTGCCTGAATGTGACGTAAGTCAGTTGGTCGTCAACTCCTCGGAACAAAGTGCTCAAATCATTCTTGAGATCCTGAATGGTGAACAGGGTCCTGCGCGGGATATTGTGGTTGCCAATGCCGCAGCTGCCTTATTGGCAGCGGATCAAGCGACAAATTTGAAGCAAGCTGTTCAAAAAGTCGCTCAATTGATTGATGAGGGAAAAGTATTTGAAAAACTCAAACATCTCATCAAGTTTACCAGTAAGATTAGTGGGGAATAAAACAATTGAAATTGAAGAGGAGAATTCAGAAGGTCTTCACCCGAGAAGCCTTGCCGAATCTGAACATCCTCTTATAATTCCCCAACACATATGAAAAACCAGTTACAGTCATCATCAGCAGTGAAGTGAAGCCGCCAGCTGACTGAATTGAAGACTGTCAAGAAGAAATAAAGGTCTCATCATGAATGCTGAAGCACAAAGAAAGCTGATTTTCACACCTGAAGAGGCCAACCTTCGTCTTCCACTCGTCCAGGTGATTGTCAGAGATATTGTCGAGTTATACCAGAATCTGCATGATCGCCGTGAACGCATCAATGAGATCAAGCGTCTTCCCGGCGCTTCCGCACGTGACGAAGACTCCGCTTACAGCGAAGAACTGCTGCAGGCTGAACTCGATATCGAAAATGATACCGAACAGCTCGAAACCTATATCAACGAACTCCGGGAACTGGGCGTTGAACTGGAAGATCCTGCACTCGGCGTGGTCAACTTTCCCGCACTTCGGAATGGCAAGGAAGTCTATCTCTGCTGGAAGTCCGGCGAAGATGATGTGACCTACTGGCATACGCTGGATGAGGGTTTCTCAGAACGCCAGCTGCTCTTTGAAGAGTCACTCAATCACGAACTGGAAAACGGAGAAGAGCCACCACTGATCTAACCAGTGGCAGGCTCAGCCCCTGTTATCCTGCTTCCGTACTGCTTTAACTCCGCTGTCATTGCTCCTCAGCGACTTCGCGCTCCCATTCCGCATAGGCCTGCTGTAGCTCTTTGACGAGTTGCGGGCGCTGTTCAGCCAAATCCATCGTTTCTGACAGATCCTGCTCCAGATCGAACAGCATGAACGGCTGATCGGGTTTGACGCGGAGCAGCTTGTATTTCCCTCTTCGGACAGCACTGAAATTGCGGTACTCGAAAAAGAAGGTCCGCGGCTCCGATTCCGCCTGTGCTTTTAACAACGGTAACATATCCTGTCCGTCCAGAATCCGACCTGCTGGAAGCTCGCCTCCCGCGAGGGTGACCAGGGTTGGCAGAATATCCAGGCTGATCAATTGACTCTGACTGACAGTACCCGCTTTAAGCTGACCGGGGTAGCGAATGATCGCCGGAACACGGATTCCCCCCTCCCATAAAGTAACACCGCCGTCGCGCAATGGTTTGTTACTGGCGACTTCCAGACCACGGTCTTTCAACATGAATGCCCCATTGTCTGAATACCAGATCACAATCGTGTTATCTCTGAGACCACTTTCATCCAGTTGCTTTAAGACGCGTCCGATTGCCGAGTCGAGCGCCGTTACTACGGCTCGATACCGTTCTTGGGGATTTCTGGTTTTAGGATCATAACCATACTTTTCGAAAGCGCGGTCAGGTGCCTGCCATTCATCCCCCTGTCCCGGCTGTTTGTTTCGCTTGCTGGGAAAATGGGGAGCATTGAAAGGCAGATAGATAAAAAAGGGCTGGTCACTTTTGGTTGCAATATATTGGCAGGCGGCATCAGCAAATAAATCTGTCGAATACCCTTCAACAAAGACTTCTTTCAGACCTCGCCACAAATCATGACGGCCTGCGTAATAGTGATGGTAATAGTCAATATTCCCCGCAGCAAACCCGAAAAATTCATCAAAGCCTCGCTCGGTGGGCCGACTGCCCGGCGAAAAACCGACATTCCATTTTCCAAAACAGGCGGTGCGATATCCCAGTGGCTTCAAATACTGGGGAATCAATACTTCACTTTTTCGCAGGCCGTCGCCGTAATTCTCATCCGCACTCAACTGGTGATTTAAACCAATGCGCTGCGGATAGCGGCCCGTCAACAGCGTTGCCCGGGAAACGGTACAGGTGGGAGACGCAGTATAAAAATCCGTTAACCTGATACCCTCTGTCGCCAGTTGATCCAGCACCGGCGTTTTCATGACGCGATTTCCATAGCATCCCAGATCACCGTATCCCAGATTGTCTGCTGTGATCAAAAGAATATTGGGGCGTTTGACTTCTGTTTTTTCAGCTGCGGTAATCGACACGCACCAGTGAAAACAGATCAGCGAACAAACGATGCTTATGAAACGGAACTGGCGAAAACTCATGGAAAGAAACCTCAAAGTGGTAAAGATCAGGTAGAAGATTTTCAGGCAAGTGGCACAGGAAACATGCTCTATCCAAACACATCCTGCTTCACCTGTCAAACAAGGATCAGGAGAGCTGTCGCATCAGATACAGGTATTCCAGCGCACTGAGCATGGCTTCCTGTTTCTGATTAGCATTCCCTTTGTGGCCTCCTTCGATATTTTCGTAATAGAAAAATTCATAACCCAGCTGATCCATCCGGGCTGCCATTTTACGAGCGTGACCGGGATGCACACGATCATCTTTGGTCGACGTGAAAAAATAGACTTTGGGGTAAGCCTGCTCGGCCTTTAAATTGTGGAACGGAGAATACTGACTGATGAACTCCCATTGCTCGGGAAGATCAGGATTGCCATACTCGGCCATCCAACTGGCACCGGCCAGCAGCTTGTTGAATCGTTTCATATCCAGCAGAGGTACGCCACATACGATCGCATTGAACAGCTCAGGCCGTTGTGTGAGCGCAACCCCCATCAACAGTCCCCCGTTACTGCGTCCCATGGCACCATAATGTCTGGGGGAACTGAACCCCTTACTCTGCACCGCTTCTGCGACAGCAAAAAAGTCGTCGTAAGCCCGTTGTCGATGCTCGAGTAACGCTGAATCATGCCAGCGGGGACCATATTCTCCACCCCCTCGAATGTTGGCGAGCACATAGACGCCCCCCTTTTCCAGCCATAACTTTCCCATAATCGGGCTGTAATGAGGAAGAATCGAGATTTCAAATCCACCGTACCCGTATTGCAGAACCGGGGCACTATGATCCAGTTTCATCCCTTTCCGGTACACAATGAAATAAGGGACTTCTGTTTTATCGCGACTGATGGCAAAGTGTTTCTCTACTGTCAGGCCACTGGTATCAAACCGCGCCGGCGTGGTTTGCAGCTGCTCATCAATGCCTTCCGAAAAATTGACATAATACAGGCTGCTCGGCTGCAGAAAGCCATCGCGGGCCAGCAGCAGGTCATTACTTCCGCTGTCTGAGGAACTGATTGAGACCACATCATTTTCGCCCCAGGGAAGCAGTCGTCCCTGCCACTGGTTCTCCTGTATCCGAAATTCTCGGATCTGACTGGAGACATGCTGGATTCCCGTTAGATAAACGGCATCTTTCGCACAGCGCACCTGTGAAACCGTACCTGTTTCCCCAGGATCGAATACCGTCAGAACCTGCCTGATTTCACCAGTCTGTTGAAATTCTGAGAGCGAGATGCTGATCAGTGCTCCCGCTGCGAAGCCCCGCCATTCCTCTTTCAACTCCACCAGTAATTGCCCTGCAAACAATCCCGACAGACTGCACTTTTTGGGAAGAGGCAGCTGACTTAAAGTTCCATTTGAGGTCACCAGGTAAAAACTGAAATGATAAAAGTCATGGCCCCGCATCACAAAACAGACGCGCTGCCCCGCATGCTCCAGTTCGATCGGATAGATAAAGGTTTCTTCGACATCCGTTTCCAGCAGAGTTTCTGCCTGAGCCAGAGGGGTTCCCCGTTTCCAGCGTTTTAGAATCCGTGCATAACCTGACGTATTCAGGCTCCCTTCGCCCCAGTCAGTCGCAATCAGCAGCTGATCGCGGTTCTCCCAGCAGAGATTGGTTTTGGCCTGCGGAACGTTGAAACCATCTGATACAAATGTGCGTGAGGGAAGATCAAACTCCCGATAGACGGCGGAATCCGTGCCACCCGGTGCCAGCTCAATAATACAACGCTCGTGAGCAGGTCCGAGACTGTCGACACCTTTATAAATCCAGTTCTCTTTTTCGGTTTCCGCCAGCTGGTCCACATCCAGCAAGACCTCCCATTGCTTTGACTGCTGCCTGAACTGCTGCAAAGTCATTCGTCGCCAGATGCCACGGACATGCTGCTCGTCGCGCCAGAAGTTATATACGAATTCGCCCCGCAGGGTTCCGTAGGTAATCCGATCGGAGGCAGTCAAAATCTGTAATGCATCTCGTTCATATTCTGCAAAACGCGGATCAGTGGTCAGCACCTGCAAAGTCGACGCATTCTGCTCCTTCACCCAGTCGAGCGCACGCGCGCCTTCAATCTCTTCCAGCCAGAGCAGGGACTGTTCATCAGGGGCTTCTGCCTGATTCCGGTTTTCCGAGGGATCATTCTGCGAATCCATAAAACAACTCCCGTGAAAAAGGATGATTTTCTCAATTTCAGATCTTGTATCCGGATATTGTAGAATAAAACGGGATCATGACTTAAGTGCCGGACAGCTATTTGTCTTCTTTTCCCGGGAACTGCCTGCGTTACGAGATATTCTACGAATTTCACGATTCAAGACGTGCAATTAAAACGCGCCAGTGATATAATCCCCGCGTTGAGTAGCCCTAAATGTCAGGTGCCTGTAAGAAACAACCTGACCACTTTACGGCTGATCTCCAGAATCTCTTAGTAAAGAACCAGCTGTTTGCTGAACTTTATCGTGTTGTTAAAGCTACATTTGCCGAACCCTGTATGGTTTCCGCTCTCAAACAGTAGCAATAGGGTGATACGAAGCAGAGCTTCAAGGAGAACTCTTTTCAGGCCTTGTTCCTGAAAATGAACCCTGAGTCCGGAATGGCCGACTCTCACCTGTTTCTAATTATTTGCACGACCCATTTTTGTCTTTTACACGACGTGTACGTACAGCCATACCGGCTGAAGGTTCGTCGAAAGGTTGATGTATGTTAACGGATGTCTCTTCGCAGGCAAAATTTACGGATTTAGCACTCTGCCAGCCCGTCCTGGACGCGCTGATCGAACTTGGATACCACACACCCACGCCCATTCAGTCTCAGACGATTCCTCATCTGCTGGAAGGCAGGGACCTGGTCGGACAGGCTCAGACCGGAACGGGTAAAACAGCCGCATTTGCCCTGCCTTTGCTTTCAAAAATCGATCTGGAACTCAAAGCCCCACAGGTTCTGGTTCTGGCTCCCACCCGGGAACTGGCCATTCAGGTTGGCGAATCGTTCAAAGAATACGGTTCAAAACTGAATGGCTTACAGGTTCTGCCCATCTATGGTGGCGCTGATTTCAAAGGACAGTTGCAGCCACTAAAACGAGGCGTCCATGTCGTTGTCGGGACCCCCGGCCGCGTTATGGATCATATGCGTCGAGGCACCCTGAAACTCGATAACCTGCGTTGTCTGGTTCTGGATGAAGCCGACGAAATGCTGCGAATGGGCTTCATCGACGATGTCGAATGGATCCTGGAGCAGACCCCCGACAACCACCAGACAGCACTGTTTTCAGCCACGATGCCTGAAGCTATTCGGCGGATTGCCGGCAATTACCTGGAATCACCCCAGGAAATTACCGTCAAAGACAAAACCCGGACTGCTGACACCATCCGACAGCGGTACTGGCTGGCTAAAGGTCACCATAAACTGGATGCCCTGACCCGGATTCTGGAAGCAGAAGAAACCGATGGTGTCATCATCTTCGTACGTACCAAAAGCATCACAACAGAACTCTCGGAAAAACTCGAAGCACGCGGTTTTCTGGCGGCTCCCCTGAATGGTGATATCCCGCAGAAACAACGTGAGCGCACCGTGGGACGGTTAAAGGCCGGTCACGTCAATATCGTCATTGCGACAGATGTCGCGGCTAGAGGACTGGACGTGGATCGCATCAGCCATGTGATCAACTACGATCTCCCAGGCGACTCCGAATCCTATGTACACCGAATCGGGCGCACGGGACGTGCAGGCCGAACAGGTGAAGCCATTATGTTCGTCTCTCCACGTGAGCAGCGTTCCCTGTCTGGTATCGAACGGGCGATCAAACTCAAAATTGAACGGATGGAACTGCCTTCCATCAATCAAATCAATCAGCGACGTACGGAGCGTTTTAAAGAATCTGTTACGAAAGCCATGGACAGCCCTGACTTCGCACAGTTCCAGAAAATGCTGAGTGAATTCAAAGCAGAATCTGAGCGTTCTGAGATTGATATCGCTGCCGCCTTGGCCTGTATGTTCCAAGGGAAACGCCCTCTCTTCCTCAAAGAGACACCCCAAAGCGAACAATCCCACCGGGAAGCACCTCAACGACAACCGGACAGTTCCGGAAAACCTCAGTTCCAGTCAGAACGCCGTTTCTCAAAGGACAAAGAATTCAAAAACAAAGAATTCACGAAGGATAAAGAGAAAGTATTTGCTCCCAAGCGGGAACGGGCTACCAGCGAAACACCCGAAGAAGGTATGGAACGCTTCCGCGTTCAAGTCGGCCGTAGCCACGGGGTAAAACCGGGTAATATCGTGGGTGCCATTGCGAATGAAGCCAACCTGGACAGTCAGTACATTGGGCGTATCGATATTTTCGATGAGTACAGTACGGTTGATCTTCCGGAAGGTATGCCCCGCGATATATTCAGGGCATTGAAAAATGTCTGGGTCTCCGGACAACAGTTACGTATCTCCCGACTTGATCAAACAGAAGCGGGTGCCCCGAAACGCAAGCGTTTCAAATCAAAGGGTAAACCCAGACAGCAGAAAGCTTAGGCTGACTGCAGTCTGAGAGTCAGGAAAAACAGCGACAAAAAAACCGCGGTTGCTATCAGGCAACCGCGGTTTTTTAATTGACTTCCAATCTGTGCGGGACAGATTTAATTACTGGTTCCAAATACTTTGGATGTCTGACCAGAAGAGGTCTGTTGCTTTAGACCTTTACCTCTGGTATAGGCTCCTGAAACAGTTCCCGTGGAAACGTCATTCACACCGGTCACTTTCGCTCCCTGCTTAATGGGAGATTTCACTCCGGAACCAGGCACAAACAACCGTCGCTGTGGCTTGTAACCGATATAACTCAGGAAGTCGTTGATTCCAATGACACGCACGGCTTTCAGACGGGCTTCTTCACGGATTTCTTTCATCTTGGCCAGCAGTTCCTGCATTTTATCGCGCTGCTCGTCAGTTTTAGCAGCTTCGACATCTGGCGATTCACCGATCACCAGGAATTTCGTATGCACGGTCAGACCATCACCAATACGTTCTCCGTTTTCAGTGACCTGATTATCGATCTTCGCGTTTGCATTCTCAATGATACGCGTCAACAGGTCCATATCCGATTTTCCATCGCCGTCCAGGTCGATGATCCCAGAAATGGCAAAGGTTTCGGGACGTCCCACACCCCAAAGTGGTGTATAAATAGGATCGCCAGGGCTGATCGGCTGATAAATGTCATCTCCTACAATCCGGGCTTCAGACAGGTGGGGGCCCAGAATTTTGGTCACTTCGATAGCACCAATAATATCTTCTTCACCGCGGCCGATCCCCTGGTGTGCTTTCCGATAAACGCTGAAAGTCATCCGCTTGGGGAGTCGATCTGCTTCTCCCAGATTGATCCAGACAACTCCGGTACTGTTATCGACAGTACGAACGACGCCATCGGGAACTTCAAAACTGTATTTCTGAACCTGATCCAGTCGGCTGCGGAGCGTATCAATCAGGCTAGCATAGGTATTATTCTTGTTTTCCAGATCCTTAATGGTTTTGGCGTTTGTTTCACGCAACTGGTCCAGCTCGATCAGAATTTCTTCATTCTCTTTCTGCAGGGCAGCGATCTGCTGATCTTTGGCACCGACTTCTTCTTCTTTGACCTTCTGCGTATCAGCCAAGTCCTTTTCAGAGCTGTCCCGGGCCTTGCGATGCTCGTCAACCTTTTTATCCATATTGCTCTTGAGCTGCTGCAACGCAGCTTCCAGATCATTCTTGGCTTTCTGCTCTGCTGCCAGTTCCGTTTTGGTCTGGTTCAGTTGGGCGGAGAGTTTAATCAGTGTATTTTTGATTGTGGGCTCTGCCAACACATCGGCATGCGTCTTAATATCCAGTTCGGTAGCGCCGATCACCGTGTTAGGGGTCTTATTATCCAGGCCCACTTCTTCCTGCTCGTTACCGATCAGCTTTTTCAAAGCCTGGATCTCTTCATCCAGCTTGCGAACAGCGACGCCATCGCGCTGGGAATCTTTCTGAGCCTGATCCAGTTTGACATTTGCTTCTGCCAGGTCTGAATAACCCAGATAAGCAGCAACACCACCAATCAGGGTAGTCATCACAAAAAAGATCAATGAAAAGTGAACGGCAGTTGGTTTACTGGCAGCCATGTTTTTAAACCTTATGGATTTTCAAGTGACTGTCGCGTGCAGCTCAGCACAATGACAGCTCGTATATTGAAGTGTAATACCGTTTTCAGCCATGATTTCGCATCGGCTCTGAGGAGCCTCAGTGAGCCATGTAGATTCGATTCTGAAAACTCAAAAGACCAGCATCCTGCTTTACTTTATTTTAAATGCAGAAAAACCAGTGTCAAGCAGCATTCTGATTCTATGTAGTTTGCTGACAATTGGTTCTCCCCCTCTTCTCCCGCTTGAACTCGTTGAAAAACTACACAAAACAACAGTAACCCGACGTTACGGGACATTCTGACGAAAAGATTTCATCGAGTTTTGACTTCAGCTGGTCTGTTGATGGCGATCAAAGCCACTCTCACCAATAATGAACGAGACAGATCGGAAAAACGGAACTTCAGTTTTCCGACTGCTTCTCACCGCAGAATTAACATCTGCCTGTTTCCAGTTTCGGCAATCTCATTTTAAAATTTCAGGTAAAGCTAAATCTTTATGAAAGAAACACTTTACATCATTGATACGTTTTCTCTGGTATTTCAGGTTTTTCATGCTGTGCCGGCTATGACCGGCCCCACGGGCCAGCCCACCAATGCCATATTCGGCATCACCCGTGATATCCTGAACATCATCAAAACACACTCACCCGACTATTTAATCTTTGCCATGGACTCAAGTGGCCCGGGGACGCGGAATGACCTCTATCCGGAATACAAGGCGAATCGCTCCGCGATGCCTGAGGATCTGGTTCCGCAGATCCCGCACATTATGGATGTCGTCAAAGGATTTCAGGTCCCTGTCATCGAATGTCCCGGCTGGGAAGCCGACGACGTCTTCGCCACGATTGCCCGGCTGGCAAACGAAAAAGGGATCGAAACCACGATCGTCACGAATGACAAAGATGCCAGACAACTCATCAATGATGCCATTCGGCTGTATAATATTCGCAAAAATCAGTTCATGGATGCGGAAGCCGTTCAGACCGACTGGGGCATCCGACCTGACCAGGTGATCGATTTTCAGTCTCTGGTCGGCGACAGTGTCGATAATATCCCCGGCGTACCGCTGGTCGGCCCTAAAAAGGCACAAACTCTGATCGAGCAGTTTGGAACGCTGGAAGGAGTTCTGGCCAATGCTGACAAAGCCAAAGGCCCGAAACTACAGCAAAACCTGAAAGAATTCGCTGACCAGGCCCGTATGTCGCGAGAACTGGTGACGCTGAATCAGGCACTGGACCTCGACATCGACTGGGAAGCCTCCCGGTTGACTCACCCCGACCGCGAACGGTTGCACCAGTTGTTCCTCGAATTTGGATTTCGCCGCTTCGCAGAGGAAATGAAGGAAGAGTTTCCAACCGAAGCTGCTTCAGAACCAGTCGAACGGGTCCGTGAAACCATCGATACCAGATCAGCATTCGAAACATTCCTGGCTCTCCTCAAAGAACAGGAAGAATTCTGTGTCGACCTGGAGACCACCGGCTTGAAGCCGGCAGAGGCAGAAATAGTGGGCTGGGCGATCAGCTGGGAAAAACATCGCGGATTCTACATTCCGGTTGAAGGCCCTTCCGGGCAGACGGCCCTGGATCCTCAATATGTGCTGGAACACCTGAAACCGATCTTGGAAGACCCCGAGATCCTGATCACCAATCAGAACATTAAATATGATATGGTCGTGTTGATGCGGGTGGGCGTGTTCCTGCAGGGAGTCAGCATTGACCCCATGGTTGCCAGCTACCTGATCAGTGCCGGCGAACGGGGACACAGTCTCGACAAACTCTCAGAACGGTATCTGAATCATACCATGATTCCCATTTCCGATCTGATCGGCTCCGGGAAACAGCAGAAGAAAATGTTTGAAGTCGACGTCGATAAAGTCGCGGAATACGCTGTCGAAGATGCGGAAATCGCCTGGCAGCTTTCCAGAATCCTGCAGGAGGAACTCAAACACGCTGGACTCTGGGAACTCTACTGGGATTTGGAACGCCCCTTGATCTCCATTCTGGCTGAAATGGAATTTACCGGAATTAAAGTTGATACCGCTGAGCTGAAGAAACAGAGTCTGGAGCTTGAGAAACGGCTCATCACCCTGATCAGCGAAATCCACGAAATGGCGGGGCATGAATTCAATATCGCCTCTCCCCTTCAGCTCCGGACGGTCTTATTCGATGAACTGAATCTGCCCGTTTTCAAAAAAACAAAAACGGGCCCCAGCACCGACCAGAGTGTACTGGAAAAGCTCGCACCATTGCATGCCCTGCCTGCCAAAATCACGGAGCATCGACATCTCTCCAAACTGAAGAGTACCTACCTCGACGCGTTACCCGATCTTGTGAATCCGGAGACAGGAAGGATTCATGCCAGCTTTAACCAGGTTGTCGCCGCCACGGGCAGACTGAGTTCGAGTGATCCCAATCTGCAGAACATACCTGTCCGTACCGAAGAAGGTCGGCTGATTCGCAAAGCGTTTATTCCTCAGGATGAGAACTGGCGGCTGCTCTGTGCCGATTACTCACAGATTGAGCTCCGGATCCTGGCACACCTGAGTCAAGATGTCGCACTGAGCCAGGCCTTTCGCGAAGGTGCTGACATTCACACCGCTGTCGCCTCTGATATTTTTCGGGTTCCCCACGAACAGGTTGACAGTGACATGCGTCGTACTGCAAAAGCAGTCAACTTCGGTGTTATTTATGGTCAGAGTCCCTTTGGTCTGTCAGAAGCCATCGGTATCCCTCAATCAGAGGCGGCTGGATTTATCGATGACTATTTTGCCAGATACCAGGGTGTCAGAGAATTTCTGGATCAAATCCTAGAAGATTGTGCTACACAGAAATTCGTTACTACAATTTGTGGTAGAAAACGAGAAATCCAGGGAGTCCGGGGGGGCGTGCAGAAACAGCTTAACATGCCGGAAAGGACCGCGATTAATACTGTCATTCAGGGATCTGCCGCCGACCTGATTAAGCAGGCAATGCTGAATGTCAGCGATCGACTCAAGCAGGAACAGCACACGGGACGCCTGCTGATGCAGATCCACGATGAACTGGTATTCGAAGTTCCTCTCGACAGCCTGGACTCTCTGGGGCTGATTGTGCGTGAAGAGATGGAATCCGCAATGGATCTGGATGTCCCCTTGATTGTGGATATGTCAAGTGGGCTTAACTGGCTGGAACAAAGTGATCTGCTGATTCCGCACCGGTGATAGTTATTGAAGATAGTTACTGAATTTGAGTAAGAAACTGATTCGGGTACTCCCCCGATCAGGCAGGTCAGATCGGGGACAGCAGACCTGGCCGCCAGAAATATAAAATTTGAGTGTAAAACAGCGATCTTTCCTTTTTTTTGTTGACAACCTGTACGCTATCGGTAACGATATTAATGCACGCCTATGTGTCTCATCTACCAGTTGCTAAGGGATTCAGCAAGCATAAACCTCCTGTGTGGTAAGTTTCTGTTGCGAAGGAATGTGTAAACAAACCATTTTCCACCATTGCAAGTTGTTACAACCATCTTGTGTCTCGTCATACATTCATTCCCACGATAGCCCTGATTGGAGGGATCGGATCAGGCAAAAGTGCGGTTGCCAATAAAGTCAAATCGCTTCGACCTGTGATTATCATAGATGCAGATCGAATCGGGCATGAGGTACTTGATTTTCCTGAGATTCAAGAAAAAATTCGAGCGAAGTTCGGATCTGTCGTGTTCAATGATCAAGGAAAAGTTGATCGATCTGAACTGGCCAGACTTGTTTTTGGAGAATCAAAATTACAACAAACATCATTAAAACAACTTGAATCCATCGTCCACCCCGTGATCCATCGCAGGCTGGAACAGGAAATTGCATCCGCCCGGTCTCTCAATCAGGTCGATGCGATCCTGCTTGATGCCGCTGTCATAGTGGAGGCGGGATGGAAAGATTTATGTGACCAAATCGTTTATATCGACTGTCCTTTCCAGCAACGCCAGAAACGCGTCATTCAAAATCGGGGATGGTCAGAAGCAGAATTAATGAAAAGGGAGAACCATCAACTGCCTCTCTCAGAAAAACGGAAACTGGCAGATGGTGTGATCCAAAATGGTCTGGACCTGGAATCAGCGGGCCTGGAACTGTCGAAATTCATCGATTCAATTCAGAATCAGAAAATTACAAATTAACAGATTTTTTGACTAACCCAGGGTGTCTCTTCTGCATCTTCAGTCATTAAAATTATTTAAACAAGAAGCTCTTCTTTGATGATCCCATAACAGGCCCACTGAAGCTTTTCAGCCAGAGAACCTTTCCAGAGGTTAATTAATCTTCGCGTTCGACACATCTGCATAGACTCCAGAACTCCACACGACTTCATCTCACTAAATTTTTGTAATTCGGAAAGCATTCACTATGGCCAAATCCATAAAACTTCAGACATCTGAAAATGACGGAACAGTGGCTTCAAAAAATATCAGCGAGATCGACCAGGACTCCAAGCGGGACAAACCCGCCACACGGCATCAGCGCGAATCTGCCATCACCAGGGCAGCAGATGAACGGTACGAGAAGATCAAGCAGAGTGAGATTCATATCGCCGACCTGCAGAAGCTGACGATGAAAGATCTGATGCAGCTGGCCAAGGAAGAAAATCTCACAGAATACACGGGCCTCAAAAAACAGGACCTGATCTTTAAGATTCTGAAAGAGCGTACCAAAGTCAACGGCCTGATGTTCGGAGAGGGAACTCTGGAAATTCTGCCGGACGGCTTCGGATTCCTGCGCAGCCCCGATTATCACTATCTGCCCTGCCCCGATGATATTTACGTCTCTCCCAGTCAGATTCGACGATTCGGATTGCGAACCGGGGCCATCGTGGCCGGACAGATTCGTCCGCCAAAAGAAAATGAACGCTATTTTGCCCTGCTGCGAGTCGAAGCCGTCAATGGTTGTGATCCCGAGATCCTGACGACGAAAGTCTTCTTCGATGACCTGACCCCTCTGCATCCCAAACAACGACTCCGGCTCTCTTCTCCCGCAGGGAATCTGAGTACCCGCATCGTCGACCTGATTGCCCCTGTGGGCATGGGACAACGTGGCCTGATCGTCTCGCCTCCGCGTGCCGGTAAAACGGTCATGCTCCAGGAAATGGCAAAATGCGTGCTCGCCAGCCACCCCGAGGCGTATGTCTTTATTCTGCTGATTGACGAACGCCCGGAAGAAGTCACCGATATGGAACGCCAGGTCGGCGGTGATCGCTGTGAAGTTGTCAGCAGTACCTTTGATGAACCTCCGAGCCGCCACATCCAGGTCTCGGAAATGGTCATCGAAAAAGCAAAACGCATGGTCGAATATGGTGAAGACGTTGTCATCTTCCTCGATTCGATTACCCGCCTGGCGCGTGCCTGGAATACAGAAGTCCCTCACTCCGGAAAAATTCTTTCCGGTGGTGTGGATGCGAATGCTTTACAGCATCCTAAACGGTTTTTCGGTGCTGCCCGGAATGTTGAGGAAGGCGGCAGCCTGACCATTGTCGCTACCGCCCTGGTAGACACCGGCAGCCGCATGGACGAAGTCATTTTTGAAGAGTTCAAAGGAACCGGTAACACCGAATTGCATCTGGACCGCAGAATGGTTGAAAAACGTATCTGGCCGGCCATCGATGTCAATAAGTCGGGAACACGCCGCGAAGAACTGCTGATGGACGAGGAAGAACTGCGCAGAGTCTGGATTCTCAGGCGAGTGCTGAATGATATGAATCCGGTAGATGCGATGGAACTGCTTGTCAACCGTATGCGTCGTTCCAAAACGAATGAAGAGTTTTTATTGAGTATGAATCTGGGTTGATCAGCTGAGTAACGAAAAAAATCAGCTGACACTCAGAAATACGTGATCACGGTCAGAATTGAACCAGGGAATCAGACCTTTTCCCGCTTTAATCTCTGACTCTTCCGGTTCTGATTAACCATGGCCATTTTTGAAAATTGATAAGTTACCACCTCGATGAAGCACACACTGATTGAAGGCGATTTACTGGTTCGTGATGCGAGTTTTGCCATTGTCGTTTCCCGCTGGAATGAACTGATTACGCGCAGACTGCTGGAAGGCGCCTTGGAAACGTTTCGTCGACACGGCGGTTCTGAAGAAAACATCACAGTGCTCTGGGTCCCCGGATCTTTCGAGCTCCCACTGGTTGCTGATCGACTCGCGAAAAGTGGCAAGTACCAGGCGGTCTGCTGTCTGGGCGCTGTGATTCAGGGAAGTACGATGCACCATGATTATATCAATCATCAGGTCGCAGCCGGCATCATGCGGAGCAGCCAGGAAAGCGGAGTGCCCGTGCTGTTTGGTGTGCTGACGTGCGAAACCATGGAACAGGCAATGGATCGTGCTGGTGGAAAAGTGGGCAATAAAGGCGGAGAAGCTGCCCTGGCTGCCATCGAAATGGTCAATCTATTACAATCAATTGATCAGAATCAGGCGTAAGAAGCTCACGGCATACGACCTATTGTCGTCACCGGCGACATGATTTTACAACATCCTCTTTCTAAACTAGCGATATTCTCATGTCTCTGCGAAAACAGGCGCGATACTTAGTTGTTCAAATGCTCTATCAGATCGATCTGAATCCGGACGTTTCTATTAATGAAATCCGCGAGATGATCGAAGAACATGGCCGTAGCAAAACGGTTCGCACATTTGCCTGGGAACTGTTTACCGGGGTGATGGAATTTAAACCGCAGCTGGATGAACATATCGTAAGAGTCGCTGAAAACTGGACACTCAAACGGATGGCTGTCACCGACCGGAATATTCTGAGGCTGGGGACCTACGAACTGCTGCATACGGACACACCTCCAGCTGTCGTCATTGACGAAGCAGTTGAGCTGGCGCGGGAATTCGGAAGTGCGCATTCGTCTCAGTTTGTAAACGGCATTCTGGATAAAGTCGTTCAGCGGAAAGACGAACCTCTGCCTCCTCCGCCACAGGCCCAGGAAGCTCAGCCGGAAGAAGTAAAGCCGCCTGAGCCACCTCCCAAGCCGAAACCCCGCATGAATAATCCCTGGGCTACTTGACTTCGAAGCGGTGAGGCGTGCGATCGTTCCAGCTGAAGTTCATATCGATGGCAGCCTGTGACAGGCGTGTCAACAGTTCGCGATCCACGTGCGGGCAAGGCAGGTGGGGAGCCGCGGTTTGAGTGTTTGTGCTGTCAAATACAGGATCATCCCGCCAATACGAATTATAAACGCGGATATGATCATAGAAGAGCCGTTCGGCTTCCGTAGGATCTTTCAGTTCAACTCCCGCACCGGCAAACTCAGACCCGTAGAAATTACAGGTCGCTTCCAGAACATCATGGACCAGCCGCGACTGAACCGGATGTAACGGCGTCAGATGATACGTCTTTTCATGATGTTTCGGGTGGGTAACGATGTGTGACATTACAGCAGAAACCCAGTCTACGGGAATCAGGTTTTTGGACTCATCTCCATTCAGTGTGAAACGGGATTTCGCGTAATAGCGTCCGGTTTCATCAGGAGATTGCATCTGGGTCAGTGTATGCCCCAGTTGCAGAGCTGCATAAAATCCATGAAATGTATTTGTAAAACCAGTCTTGGAATCACCGATAATAATCGCGGGTCTGAAGACAGTCAGAGATTCAATATGCTCTGCACTCCGCACCATCAGCTCTGCTTCCAGCTTACTCCGCTCATAATCATTCCCGGACTCCTGCCCCACATCAACATCCGATTCCATAATTTTGCCGGATCGCAGACCACAGACGTAAGCCGTGGAGACATGATAAAACTTTTTGATATTCGCTGCCTGACAGAAATCCAGAACCTTCTTTACTCCGCCCACATTCGAACGCCAGGGCTCACTTTCGTGGCTGGTGCTGTAAAAAGAAAGGCTGGCAGCCGAATGGATGATGCTATCGATGTTCTCTGTCGCCCACGCCAGTTGCTCCGCACTTAATCCGAGATTTTCTTCGTTGATATTACCTTCAAGTACCATCGGACGAGGTAATTCACGGCCCAGGTGCTCGTCCCAGAATGCCATGATCATATCGATACGCTGATCGACGGTCATGCGTCGTGTGGGACGAACCAGTACAGCCAGTGGCACTCCTGCAGACGCCAGATCTCGAATTAAATATCTTCCCAGTAATCCTGTAGCACCTGTAATCAGATGATATCCCATGTTGTATTCCACTGTGAGCTGAAAGTTAGAGTAAGTCGTGTTGTATTAACCGAGAGTCTGCTATAGTGCTGTTTTTATGATTTCGTTGATCGGGTCAGGAAAAACGAGATTGAATAGACCGGCCGACCTTCAGAAGCGGACCTGTTTCGGGTCGGAAGCCTCAATGATAATGAACTGGCTTCATATATCAATCTAGGGGTCCAGAAAAGCCATCAGAATACCCCGGCAATTGTACCAGGGAGCAGGAATAAATTACGCAACTGCTTTCCCAGACTGATCTTTCGTTCCTCGCTGCTGCTGTTTGAGGAAATGGGGTGCGTGCTGCGGGTCTTGAGCAGACTGCTCGCTGTCTGCCTGATCAGCAGCATTTTGCCCCTCAGTTTTTTCCGGCCGTAAAGCCAGGAGGCAGGGCAGTAAAACAAGGTCTCCCACCAGTGCCGCTACGAGTAGAGACGTCATCATATAACCAAAACGGGCAGTGGGGACAAAATTGCTCAACGTGAGCGCCAGCATACCTGTTCCCGTAATAACGGCTGCCGTAAAGATCGGTTCGCCGGTCATCAGCAGAGAATTCCGCGATGCCTGGGCAGAATTCCGGGTCAGACGGTACTGACTCTGATAACGTACAAGAAAATGAAACGTCCCGTCAACGGCGATCCCCAGGGCAATACTGGCTGTCATCATGATGCCAATATCAATGGGAATCTGGTACCAGCCGAGGATACCAAACACGATACAAATCGGTGTCAGATTCGGCACCATCGCCACGAGCCCGGCTTTAATGGACCGGAGAGAAACAATCATTACCACGGTAATGATGACAAATGCCATCGAAAAACTCTCCCAAAACCCGGTAAAGATCTGGTTCTGTGCCCGTCTCAGCAGGGGTGCGACCCCCGTCAAAATCACATTCGGATCATCGATCATCACTGTGAGTTCATCATAGACCTGATCCTGTGGCAGATCAGCATCACTGCTGATGCGTGCTGAAATTCGCCAGAGCCGTTCGCCATCTGAGGTAAAATCGTTATCCCCATGAGCTGACTGGGCGTGCGATAACAGGCGGGCCGTCTCAAATGGACTCTCAGGAAACTGTTTCGGAAAAAAGCTGGCCAGTGACATCGTATGCCTGACCGCCGGATGCTGCTGAATAATTGCTTCCAGCTTGCGGATGCGTTCCACTTTATTGATAAAGGGAATCTCTTCATCACCAAAGTCAACGATCGCTTCAATGGAATCGAGTTCAGTCAGATTATCCTGAACTGCTCGCACATCCTGAATCACACGCCCCTCGACGGGGAGAAAATCCAGCGGGTCGATTTTCGTTCGCAGACTGAACAGCCCGACTCCCGTAATCATTACCAGAACAATCGTGGCGATAGAAACACGTCCGGAATGATCAATCAGCCAGTTGGCACAGCGTTGAAAATCCCAGCGTTGTTTTCCGGAATGAAGCTTTTCCGGATCGATGGGCCAGAGTGTTAAGACGGCGGGTGTCAGTCCCAGTCCGGTAATCAGCGATACGAACGTCCCGACTGAAGCCGCATACCCAAACTGAATCACGGGACCAATTTCACTGACGGTCAGAGAAAACAGGCCAATGGTTGTGGTCAGAGTAGCCAGCACGCAGGGTTTCCAGGCGATCTTCAACGCAGCCGATAAGGGATCTGGCTCGTTTATACAGCTGGCAACATAATGATGAACATGAATGGAGATGGCCAGGGTGAAGACCAGGACCATGACTGACAGGGCCCCCAGAATGAAGTTCATTTCTCCGCCACCCAGGTAAATCAACGCGGTGGTGAGATTGATGGCCCAGATGGTCAGACCAAGGGTTGCCAGTGTTTTTTTCCACTCCCGGAATGAATAATACAACAGGCAGAGACTGATCAGTAACGTGATGATAAAGAACTTTTTGTTGTTCTTCTGGCTGCCCAGACGATCCAGTTCTGCTATGACAACGGGGGCACCCGCCAGTTGAACTTCATTTCCGGTTAACTGATTATATTCCAGCTTTTCGCGAATTCCCTGTACGGTTCCGGCACGGTTTTTGATACCCGTATCAGAAAGCAGCACCAGAATGCCTGCCACATTCTTCTCGGAATTCATCAACAGACCATTCAGGCGTTTGTCGATTTCTGCCGGTTCTACTTTGAATTCATGTAATATTGATTTAAGTCGCTCGGGTGTCCAGCATTGCCTGACCGTCGGTAAAGACTCGATGCGGCCGGCTGTCGCTTCCACAAGTGAGGGTTGATCCAGCCCCCCCTGTACTGCAACGAGTACAACTTCCTCTGCTCCGAACTCGGCTTTAAATCGATCATAGACGATTCGCACATCGGAGTCTTTAGGCAACCAGGTTTCGATATCGTTATTTGAAGGCAATAACTCTGCCAGAAATGTCAGAATCGGCAGCGTGCAAAAGACGCCCCAGATTAGTTGCCTGCTGTATTTTTTATAGAAGGAAGAGATCATCATAAGATTTGGAGATCAATCTGCTTTCTCTTGCTTAAGCCGGTTCAAGTACTCATGTCAGAGTAATCAATAGTCAGCGCACGCTCTTACATCACTGAAAGCAACGCAAAAAACAAACACATTTATGCGAGCTATTTATTACTGCGACCATCCCAGTCTGATATCGAACCGCCAATGAATATCGCGTCATTCGGAATTTCTAAACAACAGACGTTATAGCAGAATCAGGTGCTGTGTTTGGAATGACTGTTACAACTCGCAACTTCACAGGGCATATAATCACTACAATACAAAAGCGTTTCGGCCCTTCTGTCAGTTCGCCTGACGTTATAACTGTCAGAGATTATCTATCACAATCGCCGGATCTGGACGAATCCCCACACCTTGTCTCCCACTCAATTCCCGATCGAGTGCCGCGGGTATTCTGAAACTAAGGAAGTCCTCGATTATTTTTATATTCTATATTTCAGTAACAGACTCGAATCAGAGTACGGATCAGTATTTGAAAATTGACTTCACACCGGAGTAGATTCAATGGAAGAAACCCCCTGGAGCCGTCCCACCATGGACGACCTGAAACACGTCCTGGAAAGCTTTGGTAAGCATGATACCGTCAACATCCGCGATGTAGATCGACTGGAACTCTCAGTGCCAGCCGAAGTCAAAACAGCGCGTGGAAATACGATTTCTGCCATGACCCGGGAAATCAGCCGTCAGGGACTGGGCCTGCTGCACAAAGGCATGCTGAATCCTGGTGAAGTCAATGTCAAGCTGGCCAGTGAAACCCGCGAATTCGAATATCGCGTTAAAATCATGTGGTGCACTCCCTGCGAGAACGGCATGTTCATCAGCGGTGGCGAGTTTGTCACAAAGCCTGAAAATTAACCCGACACAGACGCATCTTCAGACCAGAACTATCCATCTGCTTACGCACAGGCACACCACACTCGGTCGCCACGATTTGCAGCTCACCAGAGGCCTGACAACTCAGCTGGCGCTGGTTCCCCGCTTGAGTAAGATAACAATAATGGACAGCAGCAATAAAATGATTGCCCCACCCGCAATCATTAACAGTGTGGGAATTCCCCACCAGCCAGTTGCGTCTTGTGGTTTCTTCCGTTCTTCGAGATCCCACTCGATCTCATCCAGTGTCAGACCTGTTTCAGAGACAGGCTGTTCTCCCTGGGAACGCTGCTTCTGAAGATTTTCCAGTCCCTTTTCCTGAGCAGTCCCCTGATTTTTTGGACGAAAATTGACTGGGGCAGCAGAAGTGTCCCGACCTGGTTTCGCTTGTGAAGTTAAATCTCCAGGCATAGCCGGCAGTTTAGGCAACATCAACTGTGGACCTGCCCCCGCCGCCTTCTTCTCTTCCATAACCTGTGGCTGTGTCATCGCTTCAGGTCCACTCAACCTGATTTTTGCAGGCAGGTCTTCGGGAACTTCCTCCAGTTCCAACTTTAATGCGGGAGTAGAGGGCATTGCAGTCGTTTTCTTTTCCACTTCTTGCTCTACCACTGGCACACTGGATTCTGCTTCTGACGGAGTATCAAATGACGGTGGTTCGAGTGAAATACCACTCGATTGGGGTGTTTTCTGATTGTCTGCAGATGGACCTGGTTGAATCTGAATTTTCTGAGGCTGTGATCCCAGATTTCGGGGAACGATTAAAGGCATTTCATCGCTGCCGCCGATCCTGGTTTTCGGCTGAATTCCCTGACTCTCAGGCTGCTCTACTGCCCGACGTTTTAAGGGATGCACGCGGGAAGGAGTAAACTGAAAATTGGGAACTGTCTGGCCACCATTTGATTTAGCCGCCGGTTCTGCATGCTGCACTCGTTGTACTTCAGGCGGTGGTATCGATTTGATCTGCTTCTTGATCTTGTCCAGCAGCATTTGAGGAGATTCCTCATCCAGTCCAAAAGCAACATGGCCCCGGTAGCTCGACTCCAGTGCCTGTGCTGCCAGAAACTCTGCATACTCATAGTTTTTCCCGGCCAGTTCACGCCGGGCGCGCTCCATTACGGAATTGATCTGCAGCCTCCGCATTTCCTGATTGACATCCTCGAAAGCAGGGACAGTCTGATCCCGATCCTGATGTAAATCTTTTGCTAATTCTGACAGTTCTGCTCGTAAATTCTGTTGATTTGCCTCCGCCAGCAACCGGTCAACTTCCTTGGCACTCGCGAGTGAATGATCGGGACGGGAATCCTCAGATTCATTTTTTCCGGAAGAGGCCGTTTGACTTCGTTCCTGCTCAGCGACTTCATTCGCAGGAGCATCAGCGGGAACATCATTAGAGACATGCTGAAACCCAGTAGAGATTCCCTGGGAGATCGAACTGGATACCTGTCTGATCCGGTCAGTGTTCGCATCAAACTTCCTGGCGATCTGAGCAGGATATCGTTTCGCAGACGCAATCAATGATTTTGATCGCCAGTTTTCTGAAATTCCGGTCGCCGTTTTTTTGACCGGTTTCTGTAATTGCTGTTTTGATGAGGTCAGTTCCGTCTGCTGTTGCTCTGCAGGAGTGGACTGAGTATTCAATGGAATTTGATGGAAACCCTGGAATTCTTCAACCGGGTTAGTGCCGCTGATCTTAACCTTAACCGAAGATTCTTCTTTAGATTTACCAGCATTTTGAGAAAAATAATTAAAGTGGCTGCTGGATTTTGACGCAACCAGGGGCCCGGTCGCATTCTTATTTTTCTGTGAAATCATATCCGCAGACTGCCCCAGGCACCCTGCCATGATGCAGCTCAGCAGTACCAGATATAAATATACCTTTGGCAGATTTCGTCTTATCAGGCCGATTTTCACAACGACAAATCCTGTCATCTGCATGCAGAGATCTGGACGGGAACCGATCTTCTGCCTGGGTCGCGGGTAGTAACCTCAATCGGGAATTGAGGTTCAGGGAAGCTGATTCATCGAGCGCGCAACAGCACTCGACAAATTGTCTGTTACCCTTTATCGACTGGGGGATTTTGATCGCATGAGAGGGTATTTCGGATTTTATCAGTCTTTTCAGAAATCGATCAGCGTTTACACAGCGAACGCAGCGTCTGCATATTGATCTGGTCCAGAGGCACTCCCCCTTCCTCATCCTTAGGAGTTTCCAGATACATCGGACGGTTCTGAAATACAGGATCATTTAACAGGTGGCGAAATGGTTCCAGTCCCAGGCACCCGCGACCGATATTCTCGTGGCGGTCTTTGCGACTCCCAAATTCGCATTTACTGTCATTCAAATGGAAGGCGCGGATGCGATCAAAGCCGATGATCTCGTCAAGCGCAGACATGGTCGTCTTATATTCCGATTTCTTGATCAAGGGATATCCTGCTGCAAAGATATGGCAGGTATCCACACAAATACCCAGTCGCTCTCCAGCCTGAACCTGTTCCAGCATATACGCCAGCTGTTCAAAGCGAAATCCCAGGTTGGATCCCTGGCCGGCTGTCGTTTCCAGCCAGATTTGCGTTTGAAATCCTTCCGTCTCCTGGTGGACCCGGTCAATGGCGGCCACGATTCGATCAAGACCCTCTTCTTCACTGGAAGTCACAAAGCTGCCTGGATGCATCACAGCACCTTCCAGTCCCAGTGCTTCAGCTCGCTGCAGTTCCACCACAACAGCATCAATCGATTTATTCCAGAGTTCCTCTTTGGGACTGGCCAGATTGATCAGGTAACTCATGTGAGAACAAGGGCGTCCCACGCCGGTTTCTTCCAGATGTTCGCGAAACAGCTTGACATCTTTATCCGTCAGCGGTTTGGCCCGCCACTGATTATTATTTTTCGTGAAGATCTGCACGCAGTCCATTTCAAACTCAGCGGCGGTATCTACGGCTTTATAATATCCACCAGCAATCGACTGGTGCGCTCCCAGTAAAGACATATTTCAATTCCAATAAATATTGATTCGTTTCAGAGTAAGATCCATCAACTTCAGGTTTGCTGAAATCAGTATAAGCTCTCGCACCGGACCTCTCCAGTCCCAGACCAGAGCACACCCCTTCCTCAGAAATCATTCCCGATTGAATTGCATGAAATTGTTGGGAAATGTTCTTTCCTCCTATTACAATCGATGATCTGAAGATCAGCCTTTCATTTTCGATCTGCCTCCACACTTATATTTTTCAATCTGTACTGAAATATGATAAAAACACACTCAATGCTCGCCCTCTTCTTCTGCCTGACTTATTCTTTGCATATGTTGCCTGCTGCAGAGCAACCTAACATCATCGTGTTACTGGCGGATGATCTCGGCTATGGGGAGCTGGGCTGCCAGGGAAATCCACAGATCCCGACGCCCAATATTGACTCTCTCGCCCGTGATGGTATTCGTTTTACACAGGCTTATGTCACCGCGCCGAATTGCAGCCCTTCCCGGGCGGGACTTCTCACCGGAAGAATCCCCACCCGGTTTGGTTACGAGTTCAATCCGATTGGAGCCCGCAATGAAGATCCGGGGACCGGGCTCCCCGCGGGAGAACAAACCATAGCAGAACTACTCCACGACCAGGGATATACCACAGGGTTGATCGGAAAATGGCATCTGGGAGGGGCCGCCGATTATCATCCGTTCCGCCACGGCTTCGATGAATTTTTCGGTTTCATGCACGAGGGTCATTATTTTGTTCCCCCGCCGTACCAGGGAGTGACCACCATGCTGCGGCGCAAATCCCTGCCCGGCGGTGAAAGGGGACGCTGGCTCATTAAGAACCTCGTGTATTCCACTCACATGGGATACGACGAACCGGATTACGACGCTAATAATCCCCTCATACGAGGTGGTCAGCCTGTCAATGATACAGCATATCTAACTGATGCATTTACACGAGAAGCCGTCAGCTTCATCGACCGCCACCAGGACAAACCTTTTTTTCTGTATCTCGCTTATAACGCCGTCCACACTCATTATCGATAACCCCTAAGTCTAATTTACATCGTCCAAGGTCTAAAATCCATCTTCCATATTTCTTATCAGCGCCCATGTCTTGAAAAAATATCTCAACCTTTAAGCCCAATTCTTTAAGGGATTGTCTGAATACAGTTGTTTCAACGGGCTTATCATCTAACCATGTCATAAACATCTCTTTAAGCCCCTTGATTGTAATAGGTTTTACATCATCTGCTATTTTCATTTCACCTGCTGCTTCCATTGGAAGCATTTTCATATCTTCCGATGTTACAGATGCTTTCTCAATTCGCAATTGTTTAAGGTCGTCTTGTAAAGTCAGATACATTTCATCATCGTCAGTCATTTTCATTTTTCGCATGACAGATGATATCTTTTTTTCAATCGATGCAAGTTTTTTCTTGGTATCAGATACCTGTTTAATTCGTTGTGGTGATGATAACTCTCCAAGCTTATCCTTAACTGCTTCCAAGATGACTGGTAATATCTCATGCTCTTTTACCGCTCCATTACATTCTGGAGTTGCCGCAGGTCTACAACTGCAACGATATCTGACTTGCTTACCTGCTCGCAATTGAGGGTTAGTATGACCCTGCATTGATCGACCACAACCACCACAATACAAGATACCAGTTAAAGGATATTCTCGACCTGTTGATTTTGGTTTTTTATGTCCTGTTTTTCTGGCTGCCATAATTGATTGGACTTTCAACCAATCTTTTTTCTTAATGATTGATTCAAACTGATCCCATACAATCAATTCAGGTGTCTGATTTTGCTTTTTTGCTTCACCATATTTCAATCCGCCGACATTATTAGCCCGATTGAATTTCCCTGATTCGGATTTACCAATATATGATGCGCCTGCATAAATCGGATTGCGTAACATGCCTTTAATGGTTGCATCTCTCCACTGATTACCATGAGATGATGGTATTTTTTTCTCGTTTAATTCACGAGCGATTGAATTGTAAGAGACATCTTTCTTTAAGATCTGATTATATATGAATCTAACAATTTCAACCTCATCTGAATCACCAAGGACATACACGGAATTCCAACCCTTGGGAATCCCAACCATCACCATAGGAACCAGCAGTACCACCAGAGGAAACCATTGTTCCATCTGTTGATTCCGATGGAGTACAAGACAAAGCTTGCGATAGCCCAAGACTGGCGGACTCCTGAAGAATACTTCAGAATCTTCTTAGGAGGAATTTATGAGCAAGGAGTCCAAAGTGTCAGGGAAACAGCAT
>PAJV01000037.1 GCA_002706765.1 Gimesia sp. | reverse complement strand
CAGGATATTGTGGTCACGCAGTCTCTTATCGATATATAATACTGTATTACAGGGGGCATCGAATCCTGTCAGGAGCTTGTCCACACAGATAATGATTTCCGGGTGCGGTTTGTTATCAAAATCGTCGATGGTACGTTCGAGATACTTTTTCTCTGACCCGAATTCATCCATCATTGTCTTCCAGAACTGTTGGATTTCTGGAACGTCCTCTTCCTCTATTGTCTCATTGTCCTCCCGTGTGTCAGGTGGCGAAATTATTACACGAGAGGAAATCTTGCGTTCTGGGTATTCCTTACCGATGTCTTCGAGCAACTGGTGATATTTCAGAGCCATCGCTTTGCTGCTGACAGCAAACTGGCCCTTGAATTTCGTTCCTTTGAAGTTGTCACAGAAATGTGTCACCAGATCGAAAGCGATTTCATACAACCGTTCGGAGGTTTTTGTCAGTTCTTCTTCCCGACGAAACTTCTTTTTGAGATCAGCTTTTTGCTCATCGGACAGATCCTTTGTGATTCGGTCGAACCACTTATCGATGGCTTTCTGATCGCCATGAAGCTCCGACATCCGCCCTTCGTAGAGAATCGGAGTAACCGCTTTGTCTTCTACAGCCTTCCGCATCGAGTAACTGTGGATAAAACCACCGAATTTTGTAGCGGTACTCTTTTCCTTCTTCAATAATGGTGTACCTGTGAAACCAATGTAGCAGGCATTGGGGAAAACCTGTTTCATTTTGGCATGAGCCAATCCGTACTGGCTACGGTGACTTTCATCTACCAGAACAAAGACATTATTGCTCTCGTCTCGCAGTTCGTGAGAGGATGCCGCCGATTCGAACTTGTCGATGATCGTTGTGATGATGTCAGCCTTACCCTGTGAAACCAGTTCCACAAGATGCTTCCCACTGTTTGCCCGCTCAACCGATTTACGGCAGGCAAGAAATGTCTTACAGATTTGCCGGTCAAGATCGACACGATCCGTGACAATTACTACTTTAGGATTCTTGATAGACGGTTCCAGTGACAACGCCTTGGCAAGCATCACCATTGTTAAAGATTTTCCAGAACCCGTCGTGTGCCAGATCACACCACCCGGTCTCTGTTCATCCCCTTTTGACTTTGTGACTCTGGCAAGTGTCTCACCGATGGCAAAATACTGCTGATAACGGGCGATCTTCTTTTGGTTCTTGTCAAAAACGATATACCGGAAAGCCATCTCCAAGAGTCGTTCGGGGCGGAATAGGCAGTAAAGCAATAGATCTTGAGGCGAAGGCAATCTTTCGCCTGATACCAGAAGCTCCTTCATCTTGGTGATAATCCACGGTTTCCGGCTCTCGAATAGTCGATCAAGTTGCTTCTGTGAAAGTGGTGTGTTGATGAGCTTCGCCAGTTTTAAGTCCAGATCGTCAGCGTGATCTTCTTTCCATGTAGACCAGAACTTCTTCGGTGTTCCCGCAGTGGCGTATTTACCTGCGTTCTGGCAGATCGAACCGAGCAGTTGGGAATAGACGAACAGACCGGGAATCTCGTCCTGACGTTGGTTGCGTAGATGCTGGCTAATCCCGACTTCGACCGCATCATGTTCGTCAGGTCGCTTGCATTCGATGACCGCTAGTGGAATCCCGTTTACAAACAATACGATATCAGGACGCCGCAATTCGTGGGAAGCAGTCCGCTCAACCTCGAACTCGTCGGCAATGTGATAGACATTGTTCTCTGGGTGTTCCCAGTCGATATACTGGAGTGTGTAGCTCCGCTTGTTCCCATCGATGGTCTGTTCTTGAGCCTTGCCCAATGTCAGCAGATCATATGCCTGCTCGTTGGTTTTCACCAAACCATCAAATGGGATGTTAGTTAGAGCTTCAACGGCGTTTTTAAGGTTGGTCTCAGTGAAGTCGTGCGTCTCGCCTTTGAAGTTGATCTGGTTCAGCTTGCGGAGTTGATCGAGCAGTATTGATTCCAGCACGACTCGGCTGCGTTTACCGCCACGAAGATCAAGTGCCTCGGTTGGCGTGAGGTACTGGTAGCCGACCTGTTGCAACAGTTGTAACGCTGGCAGGTGCGAAACCAAATCTTCAAGGAACTCGCTTGTGGGCATTAGTTCGAATCTCTTTTCATCGATGGATTACCTTCTTTCTTTAGGTCCCATTCCGAAAAACTCTCTCTTGTACGTCCTGAGAACAGAATTCCGTCACACCACTGGCATTTAACTGATCTTTGCTCTTTGTCTGGATAATATTCTCCACCGATTCTCCACTCAGCACCACAGTGATCACAAGTGTAATTGTCGTAGCGTTTGTCACCATAAGTCATTTCTCATTCTCCATGTTAACCCGGACTTTGCCGGTTAGTAGCTGCTGCATCAGACCTTTTTTTTGCTGAGAAAGTAGTGTCGATCGATTTTTCAACAAATCGATTTCCTGATCCATCGCAGCAAGGACAGAAACTATCTCTCGTTGTTCGTCGATTGGCGGGATCAAAAACGGAAACTTCAGCCATTGCTCTAGCCGGAAGATCATCTTTTCGAGGGCTACTCCAACACTAGCTTGAAAACAGGTTTGTTGAAAATAGAGTGTATGACTGAGGTACTTAAGAAACACCATATCCAACGATCCATTCACAGTGCAAACCGAGTATTCATTAGAGACTACTGCCCCATCGAGTGAAGTGGGAACGATGCCACAAGCCCCATGAATGATCTGTCGTTTCGAGATTACGAAGTCTCCTGATTTAACTTCGAACTGAGTAGGAGTCTTCACTTCATATCCACGCAGCTTTTCCCTTGGTTCAATACCGCCTCGGTTTCTCTTGGCAACGACGAGTTGGTACTCCTCGTCATCATTAAGTTCGATGGGGCGTTTCTCAATATGAAGAAGCTTGTCTATCGTTATCTCATCCCACCCGTCTGGCCTGTAGGTGATTTTGGGAATTCCCGGTTGAACGCTGGGAGGATAAAGCCCTCGGCGGACAGCCGCAGGAACTCGGACAATTCCCGCCGCCCTATTCTTTTCGTCACGCTGGAACTGAGGCAACCGCACAGAGCCGGTGAGAAGCTGCTGCATAAGGGCTTCTTTGCGTTTCTGCTTAGCGGCGATCAACTTCTCGTTCAATTCAATTGCCCGATCCCATGTCGAAAGAATGGTGGTAATCTTCGCCTGTTCGGAGAGGGGGGGAATGGGTAGCGGCATAGCCTTTAACTGTGTAGAGTTAATGCTTGCAAGATTCGTCGTTTGTTTCGAGCAAGAGAGAAAGTAAGTGCGTCCCCAAAAACTTGAAGCGTATGTAGACAAGTAATAAGGGAGTATCTGTCCGTTTTTAATTCGCACGGCGAATACATGATTCTGGTGAAGGCAGCCGGGAATCTCGTCTCTCCAGACTGTTCCACGTCCCAACTTGTCAAAGTCCCCTCCCTCGGTGAAAAGTACGTCGCCTTCCCGCAAGGAGAAACGGTCAATCTCATGACGAGAGATATTGATGATCTTAATCTCGTTCAAATCGAGGCGGCCATCCTGTACGTTAGCGACTCGGAGATAAGGACGTGTGACTGGATCGGAAATGTTCTTTTTTCCCTTTGCAATCCCTGTTTGCACGTCGGCAATCTCAACTAGCTTCTTCTTCAGCCAACCTTTTGGAAGTGTGAATCGCATCAGTATCCCAACTCCTTCAGATACCCCTGCATCTGCTCTTGGACTTGGGCTAATTCGGAATCAAGAGAGTCAATCTCTTCCTGTACCGCTCGAATGTCGATTTCCTCTTCTTCCTCGAACGTGTCCACATAGCGGGGAATGTTGAGGTTAAAGTCGTTCTCTTTGATTTCGTCAAAGTCGGCAACGTAAGCGTACTTGTCCACGTTCTCCCGTGCAGTGTAAGTGGCGACGATCTTATCGATGTGTTCATCAGCCAGTCGATTCTGGGTCTTGACATCATCATATTCCCGGCTGGCGTCGATGAAAATGACTGTCTTGTCTGGCTTTTGTTTTCTAAAAACCAGAATGGCCGCAGGAATACCTGTCCCGTAAAAAAGGTTGGCAGGAAGGCCAACCACAGCATCAAGCAGATTCTCTTCAATGAGTTGCTGCCGAATCTTGCCTTCGCTCGATCCCCGAAACAGCACGCCATGTGGCACGACCACGCCGACCCGTCCGCTAGTCTCGGTGATTGTTTCGATCATATGCGAGATGAAGGCGTAATCACCTTTGCTTTTAGGTGGCACTCCTCGATGGAATCGGTTGTGATGATCAGCACCGGCTTCCTCCTGTCCCCATTTGTCGAGTGAGAACGGAGGATTGGCGACGACCACCTCAAACTTCATGAGTTTATCGTCTGAGATCAACTTTGGGTTGCGGATTGTATCCCCCCACTCAATTCGGGCATTGTCCATTCCGTGCAGGAACATGTTCATTTTGGCGAGTGCCCATGTCGCTCCAATGTTCTCTTGCCCCCACAACGAGAAATCTTTCGAGCCGACCTGTTGCCCACATTTGATAAGCAGTGAACCGGACCCACAGGCAGGGTCACAGATGCGTTCCCCCGGCTGCGGATCAACCAGCCGGGCGAGTAGCTGAGAAACTTCCGGTGGCGTATAAAATTCACCAGCTTTTTTCCCTGCATTAGCGGCGAATCGTCCAATCAAATATTCGTATGCGTTGCCGATGACATCCATTGTCCCGACTCGGCTGGGACGTAGATCGAGCCGGGGATCGCTAAAGTCTTCCAGCACCGATTTGAGTCGATTGTTCCGCTCCCTCGTCTGACCGAGGCTGGCTTCTGAATTGAAATCGATATTTCGGAAGACACCTTCGAGTTTCTCTTTGTTCGAATCTTCAATTTCATCCAAAGCGGTATTGATGATCTCACCGATGTTGGCTTCGTTGCGTTGTTCATACAAAGCCGTGAACGTGCAATGAGACGGCAGCACAAATCGCTCTCGCTTGAGCCGCCGTTCGATCCGCTCCCGTGCGGTCTTGCTTTTGGGATCGCCGTACTCTTCAACCAGCTTGGCGTAATGATCCTGCCAGACATCGGATATGTACTTAACAAACAACATCACAAGGATGTAATTCTTGTACTCCGAAGGATCGACCGCCCCCCGAAAGGTGTCACACGCTTTCCATAGAATGCCATTAATCTCAGATTGTGAGACTGAGATTGAGTGTTTTCCATTTGCCATTAGTTGATTAACTATTATTCCTCAGTTGATTGGACATAAGTGGTTTTATCTATAGTTGATAATTCTCAATGAAATTGTAGATACAATTTATCCCCAGAGTACCAAATGATGCAGTTTTGTTCAATAATCGGACTGCATCCGATTTTAACGGGTTGAGTGAGAATTTTCCCGGATCTGAACAACAATAATCAGCAAAGCATCATAAGATATGTGGTCATTTTTATTTTCAACCTTTATCCCCATACTTCTGATGTTGTGCGGTATAGGCGTGATGGTCGCTGTTGCTTACGTATGGAAGCGAAAACAAGACCGGAAGCACCGACAATCACCGCTGACACAGGATTTGATGCGTCCCCCCGGATACTCACTTCAACTGAAAGTAAATGAACTTAATGATGAGGTCTCGTTTTCTTTTATTCTTATTCTTTTAATCCCTTTCTTGCTCTACTCACTTCATGTAAGTCAATCCTATTTTGGTGATGTTCCAGAATCACTTCCCCGCACAATTATCATGCTCATCGTAAGTCTGGGAGCCATTGCCTTTCTGGGATATCGACTCACAAAGGTTTTATCAGAAAGAAAGAATAATGCTCTTGGCTTACAAGGGGAGATGTTTGTCGGGGAAGAACTGAACCAGTTAATGCTTTATGGCTGCCGGGTGTTTCATGACATCCCATTTGATTACGGAAATATAGATCATGTAATTGTTAGTCCAAGTGGAGTTTATTCAGTTGAAACGAAGATGAAACAAAAGCCCAAAGAGGGAAAAGGGAAAGCAGAAGTAATAATAGATCATCAGCAGAATGTATTTCGGTTTCCTGACCGTGAAGAAGAGATCGATATTAATCAGTTAGAAGCAGAGGAAAAGTGGTTGTCCAACTATTTGACTTCGTCAGTTGGAATTCAAGTTCAGGTACAACCAATTCTTGCACTACCCGGTTGGTACATTAAACAACGGATTGGGCGAGGCTCATATTATGTGATCAATCCTAAGAACCCCATAAACTTCTTTGTGAATCATCGAGTCAGACTGACTCCTAAAGAAATCCAGCAGGTAGCTCATCAGCTAGAACAATTATGTAGAAATGTCGCACCGGTTTTTCGTGAGAAGAAGAAGTGATTTTGGCTCTACGGTAATTCGAAATGGAGGAGTGATAGTGGCAATAAAAATAGATAAGAGTCGTGCTGCTTCTGTAAACGATATTTCCGCATTAGAGAAAACTCTTGGGATCGTTTTATCTATTGGTTTTAAAGCATTTCTAAAAGAATATGATGGTGCTGAACCTGAATCAAATATATTTCAGATTAACAATACGAATAATTCAGGTGTGAATGAATTTATTCCGGTCCAAATGATTCTCAAAGAAAGAGAACATATCGAAAATATACCACCACGAGCATTTCCATTTGCCTATGCAGAAGGTGGAAACTATGTGATTCTGGATTTAAATGATAAGGAAGATGTACTATTTTGGGATCATGAAACGGCTGAGTTGATAAAATTGTCAAATAGCTTTGAGGAGTTCCTATCTGATCTTCAACCATTTAGTGTGGATGATGTTGTACTTGAATCGGGTGATGTTGGAAATGTATGGATTGATCCAGACTTTTTAAAAGATAATCCAGATCTCTTCGATGAGTCTATAGACGGCTAGAGCAAATCGATGGAATACTTGAAAGTCGAGTGGCTACACAGCAACAAATTATACCCGATCCTTCTCTACTCAGAACTCGACGAAGATCGCATGGAAATCAGAAAGGTCGAACAATATCGAGATGGTAAGTTCTGTTTTGCTGACCACGAGAGAGCAACTGGCGACACCCAGCTAAGCATCGAGCCTCTACCATCCATCGAAAATATTGCCTCCGATCCTCAGTTTCTTCCGACACAAATCACGCATCAAGAGTTCGAGGATGTGTGGATGCGATGCAGTGGGAGTACGGAACTAAAGTCACCTCCGAGTTAAATTTGTCGTGATGCCAGTATAAAATGATCCATCATCACATCTCAGAATGTACACAAACCATTCTGTGAGATCATCCGCTTCATCAACTTCTCTCACGCCCAAATCAGCTATTTCTATTTTCTCGATTCCACCATCCTCTTAAATGCATCTTCTGGTCTGCCATAGCCATCTGACTTTTTCTCAGCAATAGCTGACAGCAAAAAGTCATTCGGTTTAAATCCTACTTCATGTGGTGGCATCTGATCTTCAATCAGCAAGATCTGAGCACATTCCACCAGTTGATTCATCGAGCTTGTCACAGAACGATTCAAGGCTTTAGAAAACTGAACTGTTTCACTTTCTGGAACGATAAATTTCCTGAAAGCCCATTGCTGGGCATCGTCGGCAGAAAATCTCTGATACAGTCCAAAGCATTTTCAGCAAACTGTTTTTGATTTGTAACACCTTTGGCTGGCATCACGCACGAATACAGCGATTTAGTATTGCTCAGCAAAATGTACTGACGACGATTGGCTGGGAAAATGTGGCACGACCAATCTGCGAATGGATTCTGATGTAAGGGAAGGGCTTCTAATGTGCCAGTTTTAATTTTCTGATTGAGCTTTTGGGAGAGGCGGAAGATCATAGTGGTTTAAGCTGCACTCAAATACTTGGAACTAAAATCATATAGGACTGTGGAACCAATCAAGCAATTGTCTTTGCTTTTTAGAACGCTAAGCACTTCTTGCCTCATAACAAGGTGGATTAGTGAGATGCCAGACTGAACCGATCAATTAACTAAACAGGTTTACGACTTGTCCATCCCACTCGTGTCCATCTTGGGACCAACTCCCGTGACTTGGTGGAAAGCCTGTTTTGCACCAGCCCTTCTGAGCCGAGAAATCAAATACAGCCTGAAGATTACGGTATACCATCAATCCCGCCTTCAAACCATCCTTGGACCATACCACGTTCAGTATTGATGGTTTGCAGTGATCCAGAACTGTGTTAACGTCGTAGACATGAAGTGCATCGAGAATAGCTTGACCTGATTTGGAAATCTCCATGGCATAAAAATAGCCTGTACTTTCATCGTCCTCAAACACGACGGCGAATCGACCTTGAGGAGACACGGAATCGATAAAGCACTCTTCACCAATAATATGCGACTTCTCTAATGCATTTTGACCAGCCAACGGAAACTCCAAATAAATGCTAGGGCTTCTTCTCAAAGAGCCATGGATGATTCTTTAAGTAGTTGTCTCCTAAACGGTGATCCGTTCGAGTCATTGGTATCAATATTGCATTTGGATCACCTCTTGGATGGTGAAGTTCCATTGGAAAACCATCATTTCCAATCGGTGCTTTTCCAAGCGTCATCCGTTCGAGATTCTTGGAGCTATCTGAATATCTTTCGGGATTACTTTTTGCTTCTGTCTTCCAGAAGTCCCTTCGTTGTTGTCCGAAAGCATCCCGATCAATCTGTGATCCATTTTGCTGCAAAGTGGGAGAAGTTGTAGGCTGGAACTCATCATATGCCTTCTTGGCTATGATAGCTGCTGCGATAACCGCAACGATAGTAGCACCAGTCTTGATTTTTTGCTTTCGTTGTTGCCACAACTCATCCTCAAGAATAGCAACCTTCTGCCTTTGTGATTCAATAGATTGATTCAAAAATGCGGTGTTGGTGGGATGTCCGAGAGTTTTACAAAGATCCTTGTACTCCTCGAAATTACTTGCAATCGAATCTGCAAGAACTGCCGCCTCAATTTGCTCATCCGACTTTCTTAATTCAAACTCTGCCCAATTAGGATTTGTGCCAACTCTTCGGCAACTATCAGAATAAAGAATTCGGATAGCCCAATCGTTATGCTTTTTCTCGTACTCTTGTCTCCACTTGGTTAGTTCTTTGCTTTTATAGAGATCACTAGCACTACAAATAGAGGGCTTTCCTGCGAGTTTGCTGAGTTCCAGAAACTCTAAGTATAATTGTTCACATTCTTTCGCATGCCGAGCGAGTTGATCAAGCTTTATTATACCGAAATTGATAAACTCGGATTCAGAATACTCCAAAGGGAGATTCATTGATTTCAGGGACTTCTGATAGGTATCCCATCCATCTTCAGAAGAATAATAGCCCAACATGAATTGCGTTGCAGAACGACTCGATCCTCGTGACAATTCATAATTCTTTGCTCGAGCCTCAGACGAGAGTGAAAGAAACTCCTCACTAGAATGGTAGGGAATCCCCAACCGTTTCATGTTCTTTCGATATTCGGGCCATTTGGCTGCCGTGTCTTCTGCTTGGCTGGTAAGTTGTGATTGATCTTCAATTCTCCGACAGAATTCAGCCCGAGAGATGGGTTTCAAATCAATGGCAGAAATTGATACTGAGTACCGTTTGTAAAGATCGTGAGTCTTTTGGGCCGCCCTTGCAAGGGAATCAAGTTTATCAATTTCGAGATGCGTGAAGTCATAGTATGAATATTCAAGCTGTTGTCCCATAGACTGACGGCATTTCTTGTATGTATTCCAGCCATCTTCTGCTGAAAAATTGCCGTTCAATGCCTGATACCAACTACGTTGAGTCCCCTCGGATTTAGCCAATAGGGCTTCTCTTTCTTTGGGGGCAAGTTGAAGAAACTCGTCTGCCGATTTATGAGTCAGCTTGTAGCGATTCATGTTCTTTCGGTATGTCGGCCACTTGACGGCAGTGTCCTCTAGGTTTTCAACAACTTCTGATTGCTTCTTTGAAAAGTCCCAGAACGTTTTTTTTGAATGAGGCTTCAAACCCAGAGAATCGGCAGCGACTTTGTGCCGTTCGTAAAGCTCTCTTACCTTCTTTGACTGTCGAGCTAGACTATCAATCTTTTCGATGCTGAGCCGTTTAAAGTCGTATTCGCTATATTCGAGGGAACGGTCCATCTCAGCACAACTCGTGGAATAAACATTCCATCCATCACTGGCTGAGTAATATCCCAAAGACGCTTGTAAATAACTGCGTGTAGTTTCTGGTTCCTCGGCTTTAACTTCGCCAGAAACGAATAGACCAAGGATCATCGAAACAAGAGCAAGTAGAACTGAGTTTTTTTGGGTCATGACATAGCCTCTTGAAGGGGACCTCTGAACACTCTTGTGGTTTTTTAGATACTATCCATAAAGAGTGGGTAAGTCAAATTCAACTACTTGATATGTCATCGCTGAGTTTGTTATTTCTTGATTATGATGGACGTGCGATAATTTTATTGAAATATGGTTACTTTCAAGGTATTCAAATCCCAACAAAAATAACCGTTCGCTTATTTTATGGGAGATGGAGTAGGACTATTTCTGAGCGATATCAATTGATATTTGAGGGCCATACATACCGAAAGCACAATGAGAATGGCAACCTGTAAATCAATTTTATTTTTTGATTCAACCTTTGAAAGATGCGTAAATTTATAGGAGTTCTTTTAATATTTATTAGTTTGCAATCACATTCATGGTAGTATAATAAATCAGCCGTCTGTAGCAGGCACACAGATTGCTGTGATTCTATCTGACTTATCCTTTAGGGATAAACCACAAACATGACTGCTTGTTACCGCTGTGCCTCCATCATCCTATGCCTGCACTTCGCAGCCTCTCTTTCTTTCTGTGATAATTCCGATCTCATCTCCCAACTCCGTAAACTCCCCGAAGTCCATTCAGTCACATCTACACCGATCAAGACAAAACCCAAACAGACCATCATTCATCTGCTGAACTGGCACTTCGTGTCCAAAGCAGATTTTGCCGCTGATGTCTCAGATTCATCAGATGGGAAATTATCAGAAGCTGAAATCGAGAAGCGATATCTTGAATTCTTGAATGATGTCGAAGCGATCCAGAAAGAACAGAAGCAGACTCTGAGATATCTGATCAAGCATCACAAAGTTCAATCCGTGCATATGGAAGGGCTTACTGAGAAGAATCTGAGTGCATTCAATAGCTTCATCAAAACGCTTAGGGAATTCGAAGTGCCAGATGGTGATGGTGCTTTGGATCTGTTTTTGAGAGAGCAGTACAGGCGGGACTGTTTACAGATGGGAGCAGCCGCTCAGTTGAAGATTTCAAATGAATTGAACTCTGTTTTGCCTCTTGAGAATGGTGAGGCTTTTGAAAAGGCAAATCCAATCAGGAAAGATGGTAAGATTCAAATTGATAAAAGTGCCGAGGAGAAACGGGAAGATGAAATGGTTAAGATTTTAGTGAAAGGGGATGGAATCTGTGTGATCGTGCTGGGCGGCGGTCATAAATTGACTGATAATCTTAAGCGGATGAAATTGGATTCGGTATTGTATTTTCGGGTGAGTGGAAGGAAGTATGAGAGAGTTATGAAGGGCAGGGAATAGGCTTGTCTTAAATAAAATTCGAATTTCGTTGTAGCAACTATGTCGCAGCATTTGTATTTTAATCATCTATTGGAAGAATTCACTCACAATTTCAAGGGGTAAAAAGTGTTAAAATATATTCTCATTATTTCGTGTGTCTTCATCATTGGATGTAAAAAGCAAGACCAGTCAGGGATGGAATCTAAGCTCAATAGTAATGCCACAATGCAGACTTCTGATAACGAAGAGATCGTTGAAGTCAAAGAAAAGGAAATTCTGAAACCGGGAAAACTCAAGGTCGAAGTTCCAGAAGATATTCCGCTTCCTGAAAGTGCAATTGTAGTGACAGGAACTAATCTTGGTTCGAGTGGTAAAACACATTACTTCATTCAAATACCTGATATTGAAACTTCTCAAGGTGTCGCAGACTATTTTGCAGCCGAACTACCGAAGCATGGTTGGGAATTATTGAATGGCAATGGGGAAGAGCGGGTTTTGAATGTGATCTCACTAGATTTCAAAAAGGAAAATCGCATTGGGACAGTCGCTTCGCATATCGATCCTAGCAGAGCGGGGGCTACCGTGCATATCAATCTGCAAGAGACTCAAAAATAAAAAACTATGGGTAGGCTTCTCACATTGGCTATTATTCATTGACAGCTTTGCCTTCTCGAAATCCCCCGTTAATTATATTTGACTACACACACGAAAAGCATTTAGATGAATTTCATAAGTTTAATTCTCTGGGGAAGTGGTTTGGGATTTGCTGTCATATTCATTCCGGTTTCCATTATCCTCAGTGGATTTGAAAATGCTTCTTATTTGGTGGTCCTCACTAACTTTCTTTCAGCAGTCTTAACTGGAATAACTGCGGTGTTAATTGCGATAAATATTTTGCCGTTAAAGTTCTCGATTAAGACCATTGCCATAGGCCTAATTGCGTTGCCCACAGGTTCATTCATCTATGCCATCATTTTTTCGGATCTCCAATGGAGGATATGAGCTTGTTATCAAGAGCCAAGAACACAGCATTTGTAGCAACCCTAATATATGGGCACGTTTTTTTCCCATTGACATTGATCGCAACCTCTATAGTGCAGTGCTTAATCAACAAAGAGACAAACCGCTGTTAGAGATTGCTGGTAGCTTGGGGTAGCCACGTTTGGCGGTGCAAGCGGTCGAAGAGGGGATTCGGGGAATGGACACAACCACGGTTTGGGTGCTTTGGCACTCCTATGATCTTGATGGTAAGGATGAGTCGAAATTGATCGGAGTTTATTCGTCCGTAAAACTGGCTAACGATGCCCGTGATCGCATGATAGAGTTGCCGGGATTTCGAGAACACCCTCAAGATTTCGTGATCGATCGGTATGTCTTGAATGAAGATCATTGGCGTGAAGGGTTTGTAACCTTCAGATGATGGTGTCATCTTGGAAAAATCTGGAATGAAATCACACACCGAATATCTAATATCCAACCTCCGGCTCGGATGGTATTCGAGAGCATCACGCCTAAGATCGAAGATATTATCCAGAAGAGTGGGGCAGGGAAGGCTTGTCTTATGCGACGCAATGCAATAAGACTAGGCTTAAATGGCTAACGCAATGGACAGTGAAATTTAATATATCTCAACCCTAGCTGGTCTTCTGGAATCTATTGCTCTAACGAGTCCCCCCCATTTTTCAAAACTTCATTTGTTTTTTTCCTGTTTAGCAGCTTTTCGAAACAACTCTGCCGCCTTTTTTTGGTCTTTCTTTACGCCTTCTCCATTTTCATACATGATTCCTAGATTGTATTGTGCATCGACATGTCCCTGTTCTGCAGCTTTTCGATACCATTTCACCGCTTGCTTGTGATCTTGCTTCACACCTTCTCCATAATAATACATGAGTCCTAAATTATATTGTGAATCGGAATCTCCCTGATCAGCAGCATTGCGATACCACATCGCCGCTTGAATTTGATCTTGCTTAACACCATACCCTGCAGCATACATGGCTCCTAAATTAAATTGTGCTTCAGCAGATCCCTGTTCAGCAGCTTTGTGATACCACTTCACCGCTTGAATTTGATCTTGCTTAACACCATCTCCTGCATCATACATGGCTCCTAAATTAAATTGTGCTTCAGCATGTCCCTGTTCAGCAGCTTTGCTATACCACTTTACTGCTTGCTTGTGATCTTGCTTGACACCCTCTCCATAATAATACATGGCTCCTAAATTGTTTTGTTCCACGGCATCCCCAGATTCAGCAGCTTTAAGGCACCGTTCAAACTCCTGTCTTTCCTCTTGTTTCAGCTTCTCGGATTTATTTGAGATGGAAGAGAATTCAGGTTGTTGGACGGTCCTTTGATCATCCTGACATCCGCTATGAATAATCAAACAAAAAAGAACAACTTGCCATTTACCTTGTTTCTGTTTTATTTTCATAACTCATTCTTCTACTAAAACATCGAGGCAAAACAGTAATTTAAATTATTGGCTTTAGATCTCTGAAATACCTCGCTTTAAGGGGATTCTCCCAAAACCTTTAACATTCCTTTTGCTAATTCGTGTCCCTGTCTGGCAGCTTTGCGATACCACACTTCCGCTTGATCTAAATCTTGCTTGACACCTTGGCCGTTATGGTACATGACTCCTAAATAAAATTGTGCAACGGCTTTTCCCTGTTCAGCAGCTTTGCGAAACCACTCTACCGCTTGTTTAGAGTCTTGTTTGACACCTTTTCCAGTAACATACATGACTCCTAAATTATATTGTGCATCGGCAGATCCCTGTTCAGCAGATTTACGATACCACTCCATCGCTTGCTTGTAGTCCTGTTTAACACCTTCTCCAGTATCATACATGACCCCTAAATTATATTGTGCTAGGGCATTTCCTAATTCAGCAGCTTTGCGATAAAACTCCATCGCTTGCTTGTAGTCTTGCTTGACACCTTCTCCAGTATCATACATGACCCCTAAATAATTGAGTGCAAGGGCATCTCCCTGTTCAGCAGCTTTGCGAAACCACTCTACCGCTTGCTTGTGGTCTTGTTTGACACCTTTTCCAGTATCATACATGACTCCTAAATTATATTGTGCATCGGCATATCCCTGTTCAGCGGCTTTTCGATACCACTTCACCGCTTGTTTGTAGTCCTGTTTGACACCTTCTCCAGTAGCATACATGACCCCTAAATAATATTGTGCAAGGGCATATCCCTGCTCAGCAGCTTTGTGAAACCACTCTACCGCTTGCTTGTGGTCTTGTTTGACACCTTTTCCAGTATCATACATGACTCCTAAATTATATTGTGCAAGGGCATGTCCTTGCTCAGCGGCTTTTCGATACCACTTCACCGCTTTGACTTGATCTTTCTTAACCCCCGCTCCATTCGCATACATGACCCCTAAATTGTTTTGTTCGACGGCATCTCCCGATTCAGCGGCTTTAAGGCATCGTTCATACTCCAGTCTTTCATCTTGTTTCACCTTCTCGGATTTATTTGAGATGGAAGCTGGTTTAGGTTGGGCGACGGCTTTTTGATCATCCTGACATCCGCCAAGCAAGATCAAACAAGCAACAACAACTTGCCATTTACCTTGTTTCAGTTTTATTTTCATAACTCATTCTTTCACCAAAACATCAAAGCAAAACAGTAATTTAAAGTATTGGCTTTAGCTTTTTGGGATCATTGCTCTAAGGAGATTCTCCCAAATCTTTTAAATTTTGTATTGCTCGTTTATGTCCCTGTCTGGCAGCTTTGCGATACCACTCCACCGCCTGATTTCGATCCTGCTTGACGCCCATTCCTTTATAATACATGGTTCCTAAACTAATTTGTGCTTCGGCATCTTCCTGTTCAGCAGCTTTGCGATACCACTCTTCCGCCTTTATTAGATCTTGCTTGACACCTTTTCCATGTAAATACATGGTTCCTAAACTAACTTGTGCTATGGCATCTCCCTGTTTAGCAGCTTTACAATACCATTCTTCCGCCTGTTTTAAGTCTTTCTTGACTCCTTCTCCATTATAATACATTTCTCCCAAATTAAATTGTGCATCGACATCTCCCTGTTCAGCAGCTTTGCGAAACCAATGTACCGCCTCTCTTAAGTCTTGATTGACACTGTCTCCAAAAGCATACATGGTTCCTATACTAACTTGTGCTTTGGCATTTCCCTGTTCAGCAGCTTTGCGAAACCACTCTTCTGCTTGTTTTAGGTCTTGATTGACACCTTCTCCATTTAGATACATGACTCCTAAATTAAATTGTGATTTGGCATCTCCCTGTTCAGCAGCTTTAAGATACCATTCCGCCGCTTGCTTAGGATCATGATTAACACCTTCACCGGTATAATATGCGTCTCCTAAATTAACTTGTGCATCTGCATCTCCCTGTCTAGCAGATTTTCGAAAACACGCTACCGCTTGATTTAGGTCTTGCTTGACACCCTTTCCATGAGCATACATGACTCCTAAATTGTTTAGTGCTTTGGCATCTCCCTGTTCAGCAGATTTGCGATACCACTTCATCGCTTGGATTTGGTCTTGCTTATCACCATTAGCATACATTTCTGCTAAATTGTATTGTGCATCAACAAATCCCTGCTCAGCAGACTTTCTATACCACTCTTCCGCTTGCTTGTCGTCTTTATTGACCCCTTCTCCTGTAGCATACATGACTCCTAAATTGTATTGTGCTTCAACATTTCCTTGTTCTGCAGCCTTGTGATACCACTTTACCGCCTGAATTCGATCTTGCCTGACACCTTTTCCAGTATCATACATGTATCCTAAATTTAATTGTTCGTCGGCGTCTCCCGATTCAGCAGCTTTAAGGCATCGTTCAAACTCCTGTCGCATCTCTTGTTTTAACTTTTCAGATTGAACTGAGGTGGCATCTGATTTGGATTGTGGGGCGGCTCCTTGATCATCCTGACATCCGCTAAGCACAATCCAGCAAAGAACAACAAGTGCAACTGCACCAATCATCTCTTGCTTCTTACCTTGAGCCATACTTATTTCCCCCTGCCAAATTGAATCGAAGAGAACACATAAGATACTATCTTGCAGCCAGCAGAGATAGCTGTCAATCAGTCTTTAATGAGTTGTAAGATGTTGATTGTTCTGAGGGAAAGGGGGCACATGCCCTTGAGTGATCTTGGGGGGATCGATCAGATGTGATCAGGTTGGCAGCACTCATCAGATTGAGATCGAAAGGGGCACTTGCGTTACAAAAATAGATTAAGCGAATTGTTGAATAGTTTATGTCAAAAGGTTGTCCCCGGTGGGAGCTAATAATGGACCTAGCCCCCTATGTGTTTATATGCGACCTGCATGTGGCGAAGAATCGTCTATGGAAAGATCGTTGCATAAAATGGAATTTCTGGCGGGATGCTAATGGTGAAATTATCTTGAATTTTCTTTGAGAACTGCGGGGCTGTAAATACCGGCGGTTGGGATTTGGAACAGTTCAGATAAGTGAATTTGTATTAGAGTTCGTCATATCCATTTACTGTAAAATCAGAGATTCTCGTACCAGATGACCCCAACCTCAGATTCGTTGAAGTTCCGATTTTCGTTTATAGGCATTTCTTTGGTGGTAAACGTTGCCAAAGTCGACTTAGGCAACATTATGCGGAGGATTTTCTTAGATCCACTAGGTAATTCTCCGCATATCAACACGTCAACTCCCCACAATTCTGATGCTTCAACTTGTAGTTTGCACGCATCCACTATTATCTCGACTATAGATTCAACATTTCCTAATGATACGTTGTCCGATCGGAGCAATACTGAAACAGCAAGGAATTCAGTATCTGATGATCGCTGAAATGGAACGTTAATGGACATGACTGGTGCGGCAGTCAGATCAGAAAACGCTTGGTTTTCTTCGAGTACAGAAATCAACTTTTTTGCAATCATCATACTGTCTGAGGACATACTTAACGTTTTCCTTTTGAAACGATCACCAATGCATCGCTCTCGAATCTTTAGACCAAGTCTTTGTTACAATTCCACTCACGATTTCGCTTTTTCAGCAGAATGGATGCCCGGAATCAACTCCAGAACAAATCCTGTTGCATCCTTCCAAAGCGAATAGCCCCCATCCCCGTACGGTGGATTGATCACCACACCTCGTACCTGCTGATCGGCATCGACAATCAGCCTCATGGATGAATCCTCTGTCTGCCAGACAGCGAGTTCATACGATTGCGTGGCGAGTTCGGAATCACGAATCCAGATCTGACCTGAATCGACCAAGATTTCGCTGGGGATAATATTTGTGACTGGTTTTATCTGATTATTCAGAACACATTCTAATAGAGCAATTCCTTCCCCCGGCAGTTCATAAACAGTGATTTTGTAAGAGCCACCTGATCCTTTAATTACGGTCTGGGTATCGTCATCGGTTTGCCCAATCTGGAGATCTTTGTGAATTGTAAGTCTGATCGTTTCAGGCATTTTCCGTAGGGACTGTTGTCCTATGACATCTTGTGGGATTCGATTTCGTCTGAGGTTGAGGACAATTCCAGTGATGATACTTATGGCCATAGCCAGAATGAGTGGCCCAGAGAGATAGGTTTTCCACAACGTGTTAAACGCACCCGGAATCAATAAAAACAGACAGGCCAGCGGTAGATAGAACAAAAGAAATTCGTTTCTGTTTAATTTCATTTAGTCCAGATTATCTGATTTCCAAGCGGGTAAGATTGAAATGTTTCTGTGTACAATTAATCGGAGTTCGCTTCTGGTAAGCCTCTCACTGACTTCATCTACAATTGTAAATACTAAATGATAATCGGATTCATTCAGCTTGTGGAACTTCATCCTTTGAAAAATAAGATACCGAATTAGTCATTTTAACGATATCTTATCAGGACTCATTATTTTAGATCAGAGGATACAGCAGAAAGAAACGAACATGGATAAACCAAAAGAGCCTCGCTGGCTGCGTTTAGGAATTACTGAGGAACATTATTCTAAAACGGTTAAAAGCATTAATCTCGATATTAAAAATGAAGGAAGTTATGTTGATCGCAAAGCATTCGGACATCATTTTTCAGATATAGGCCGTCAAAATGACTTATTTTCAAATCTAAACATTCTACAGTTACTACATTTGCAATATGAAGATGCATTCAAAACTACTCACGAGACTCTCGAATTTATGAGCAATCTCGTAGTTGATTATTTTCTTGGTGACTGGCGAGATAATGCGTGTTGCTCTGACGGAGAAGGAATGACACGAGATGAGTGCCGTAAAGAACTGGAGTGGCAGGACCCACTACGTGAAGGGCTAGTTGCGATCACAGTCTCTCAGGATAATGAGAACTTGGAAAAACTCTGTACCTACCCTGACGAAGATCTTTTCTTTGATGAGGGATCATGGGACAGAATAAAAGATGACAACACCTGTTTTATTGTGTTGGCGAGATTCATCAGGGAGAAGTCACTTGATAGTTCTCAGGAACTTGTAACCAGATTGGAGAAATCACGTCGAAAACGCCCTAAATTATTCATTGCTGTCTTGAAAGCGATTGCCGAGCATGACAAGGACAGGATACGGGCAGCCATGCTAGATTACATGAAACAGTACATTAAAGTAGAATTGGACAAAGATGTGAGCATTATCATCAGTATTGATGGAACGATCCTCTGGAATCTGGCGGTAATGAAATGTGGTGAGCTAGAACCACTCGATCAGGAACTGATGGACTTCATAATCACACGAGAATCTCTGGGGCTGAACTCGTAATGGTTTTTATACACACTCTTCGAATAGGTAGTCCATGAGTTATTCCCTCCAGCTTTATCTTACAAATATTGCTTCTATTGAAGCGGTCATTGATAGCAAAGATCAAACCAAGCTGACTGAGATAATTGAGTACGATTTTTCAGAAGACAATTCTGACGGACATGAAGAATTCAACCTGACAGTCTCTGAGGAAACCAAGCCTGCTCTCGAATGCCTTGTCATGGGCACACAGGATAGTGAGTTAGATCCAGCAGACTATGGATATGCGTTGGAGTTAATTGTTGCATCAATGGGTGAGCGTCTTGAAACAGCGTTATTTAAAGAAACTCGATACAGCTATCTTGAACAGGTTCAATATGTCCTGCCACTGGTAGAACGTCCTATGCCGTTTAAGCTACCTGAATGGGAAGGGTATCCATCAGTTGGTTACATGACAAATCAGGAGTGCAAAGAGTTTGAGGGAAATCTTAATCACCCAGAACCAATTGTGAGAGCAGGCCGTGATGAAATATTTGACTGGATCGCAGCGGCTGCAAATGAAAACGCTGATTTGATAGGTTTTTGGTATTGAGAATATTGGTTTTACATTCTCGCAAATAGCGAATTCTAAATATGCTGGTACTGAATCAAGTTGAACAAAAAGAAGTAGGGGCGAAGGAATATTTGTTTCTACATTTCAGTCAAAACAAACGGAGGTTCTTCTTTAGAGAACGAGGCTATCTACACATAGGAAATGATGAAGTTAAAATACGGTCCAATCGCCGAAAATATATCAGTCAGATAAATGATCTGAAAGAATTCGTCATTCAAAAGACCGTAGATGGCAATGAATTGCATATTGTACGTTTCGGTGATCCGCACAAAGAGATTTTAGTAGTGAATATCCCGTCAAAAACTGATGCCGAAACAATCGATAGCTTTCTGATTCGAAACGGCTATATTAGATCAGGTCTCCAAAACAATAGATAACAAATGGTATTTCAATGGATAAAAAATACTGCGATGTTTTATTTCTTGATGCCAACCCGCCAATCACATCTTCTGATATCTTGGACTTCGAGCAGTCATATTCAATTTCGTTACCCGAAGATTATTTTGAGTTCCTTTTAAAAGTAAATGGCGGTAGACCTGTACCATCTGCCTATAAAGAACCTGACCTTGAAGATTTTGAGGGAGAGGATTTGCCACCTGAAATTGTGATTCCAGATCAAATTCAAAGCGATCTATTGAAATATACTATTTCACCATCCCGTATTGATCATTTTCTGGGGTTAAATCCTGCATCTACTGGAAATCTGGAAGCCCTCTCAATCGGAACAAAATATACTACACAAGATGATGCTACGTCATTGTTACTCATTGCCTTTGATAAAGTCGGTACTCCGATTTATATGTCTCTTTCCAATGAAAAGAAGGGATGGATCTACGATTATGAAGAAGACATAGAGTTTGGTACTGATTTCCCTGATGAGGTAACACCCCTGTCAGAAATGGATCATCTATTATTGGCAAAAACATTTCATGAGTTTATCGAAAGCCTTTTTCCCGCTCGTGTATCTTTTGCGAAGAACTTTCAGCCCACAAAGAAGCACTTCGATGCAATTAGGCTTGGTGGATATGAAGATACGTAACTTTATGATGATAGGTTGCTGCTATGAACATTATCGACGAAGTAAATTATGATCCTGAGTATGAAGCATGGCTTGGGAAGGTGGATTTATCGGGGTTTGAATCCTGTGGGATTATGTGGGATTGCGATGCGGATTATCTCTCCGAAGCATCAGAAAAAAGCGAACCGAATAATGGATCAGTCACGCTACAGCTTCAAATCGAATCAGTAGATGGGAAACCGCCTACGAAAGAACAAGAAGCTGCTTTTGAATATTTATGTGCAAATGCAAATCCAATTGTAAAAGCCGCTTTAAAATATGCTTTCCAGCAATGTAAATCAGCGTACTATTCAGAGTCGCTTCCTGAACTAAGCTCGTTAGATGGTGAAAAACGTGCCATTCGCAAACGACTGAATACTTTAGATGGATTTTGCGAATTAGTAGAACCAAATACCGTTACGATTCTGGCAGAGCATAAAAACAAGGTTTCATATATCGCATTTGATTTCAGAACATCATTAGATTACGAGCACGGCATCAGCATTTTAACGCATCGAAGAAAGGCTTTAAATTGGGCAGGGGCTGGAGAGCGAGGGGGCGGTCCACCCGAAACAGTTTCACAGGAAGATCAGGAGTTGATCAAGAAGTGTATTGACTGTGAAGAGCATTATCTTGAGCTTGTGACCAAGGTAATAGATTTAGAATCAGCAGAACGACTGGCTGCTGATATCGCTAATGTAGAATATGAGAGTAAAGCTCTTATAAATCAAACTTTCCTGTTATTCACTCCAAATTCCCCACAAGCACAGAAACGATCCCCGATTCTGGGACAGCGATTTTCTGAATTTCAAAGAATCTGGAAAGACTGTCCTCAAGCTGCTCAGCATTTGAACTTGTATCTTAGCGAGTGCACTGCGTGGAAAAATAGCCGTTGATAGGGTAGATGAAATAATGGAAGAGGTTTCCAATCCTACATTTATTATTAAGCCATTTGAAGAAAATGAGGATTTCTTTTTCATTAAGAAAGAGCATTTTTCAATGGGAATTTATATTAGTGGTTATTCAATTAAATTAAATGCCCTTAAAAACTTGAGCAAAGATGAAAAAGAGATTTATCTTGAAATGTATATTGATGAATTAAAAAAGAAAGAATTAGTCGAAGACGACGATGAGTTATATTTTGAAGAATCAGCAATGAAGCAAATCTTTGGTTTTGGTAACTGCAAGAAAGAACGTTCTGATTCATTACTCTTGTCTATTGAATGGATCTGTGAGAATTTTGGATGTGGATTAGGAGAGTCTGTTGAAATGCCACCTATTTATGATTTAGATCTCGAAACCAGACTGAGTGGTAAACGTACCCCTCCGTTTGGGTTTCCTGATGGAGATGAAAATGTCTCTCATTTAACATTTGAACAAATAAAAGAAGAGAGAGAGCTGCTAGAGGGGCGTGATCAAGAAGACTTTTCCTACGATCCCAAGTGGGTATTCGATTCTGAGAAACTAGCACAGGCCAAAATGGAGTGGTCCGACCGTATCCTTCCAGCAAGAAAAAACTTTCTTGCTTGGTTGGATCATTGCATTCGTGAAGAAACTGATCTAGTAATTATTCAGTCGTGATAACCTGAAAGCAGTATTTGATGACCGTTTAACGATTAAATAATCGTTTTATTATTAGGCTTTAAGCTGCGTCTGCTTCTCTCCAAAAAGCGAGCAGATTAGGCATGAGAAACAACAGGACGATAATTCGTAGAAGCATGTCAGAAGAGCTTGATACTGCAATCATGTCATGAGGTCATCATTACCATTTTAGGAAAAAACTAAATATGGATTCAGACTCAATCTTACGTCAAAAATATATTGATATTGAGTACGGTAAGAATTCAGTCGAAGCTATCCTATTGGAATAATTGATTTACGAAAGCAATTCCACAGATGATGGAAATGGATATAAATACCCTAGAGATTAAATTGCTTGGTACTCCTGTAGGGGGACAATTCGGATTTGAAATGGAGTTGAGTGCAGCGAACAAAATCGGAAGCTATTTTGATCACTACGAAATATTACTTGCAAATCCAACTGCACAGCCAGAACCCAAAGCTGTGAGTAGCCATGTTCAAGTGATTGTTGGAAACAATTATGGTAAAGGATTTTTTAAAAGAAACGAAGAAAAAAACGTGACGGATTCACAAAGAATTACATTCGAAAAGTGGCTTCGGAGAGAAGAGTCGCAAGACGTACTGATAAAGTGTGCTTTTACAGCCATCAAAAATCATTTTGTTTCATCGTACTGGGGTTATTGGAACTTTGGATCTGAAATTTCGGAGTCTTTGTTTCTTGGAGATGAAATAGGGGATGAAGTGAAGCCTCCTGAGATTCCAACAGGATACCAAATTCAAGATTTTACAAAGATCGCACAGCTATATCTCGACAGGGAAGCGGAAATCATTGGAATTATTCTTGATGCGGCTTGGTCAGAAAATCAAATGGGTGTGAACTTTAGCTCTCAGCAGGTCCATGCGGGAAGAGATGATATTGCTTGGGTTGCTTAGTTAAGTGAATGTACCGAGCAGTACAACATTTATCCATAACCGTCTCTCTAACACGGGTAGTTAAGATGCAAGTGCCAGAGCTAGAATTATTTGAGACAACTGCTGGCAATTGCTTTGGGTTTCAATTGGAAATCAATACTCCGCTACATCAGGGATTATATTTTGATGACTATCAGCAGTTACTAAATCATCCAAAACCTCGGGAAGCTAAAACGATTCAATCATCATTCGTAAGAATTATATTTGGAAAAGATAAAAATATTGCAGCGATGCAAAATGAACTTTTAAATTGTAAGTTCGTATCTCCTGAATCACAAATTGGTCTATTCAACTCATTCTTTCAATTTATAACAGGATGGTATAATTCACCATTTTGGATTCAAAAAGACTTAGAAACTGACTATTCAAAACTTGCTCCCCCTCCTGAAATTCCAATCGGATATTATATTGAGGATTTCTCCCGTATAAGGGAGATCTATCTCTCTCAAGAATCACCAACAATTGGTGCAATCATCGAAGTGGCATGGTCAGATAATTTGATTGGTGTGAGAGTTAATTCTGATTCAGATAATATAGATTTAGAACCAGTGGGCACAGTTGAAAAGGTTTGGGGCTAAGTTTTCAATCTGTTTACTCCCCAGCCCTTTCAATCATCGTCTCCGGCGAGAAATTCTTGATCAACATCAATTTTCTATCGCCACTATCATCAACAGTTCCTGCATAGAACAGCTCATTCGTCTCTGGAATAAATCGAGCAAATGCACCGCCCTTGGACACATTCACTTTCAATTCCTCAGAGTCCACAACTCCAAGAAATTGAAACCGATCCTGTGGAGTTCCCCTCGAATAAACCAGCAGATTTGGTTTTCCTTCCTCGGCATTCATTAGCAACATTATGATTTCAAGACCATCTAAGGAAACAGTAAAGTCGGCTGCTGGGATCAATTTCCTTTTGTTTTCGAATAATGAATTCTGATCTTTTTGAGATGCGGTCCATAATTCACAATCTCTTCACGATCCCATGTCCCACCATTTTTGCTCCCTCATGGATCTCAAACTCCATCCCAACGGTGATCCGTTTCGAATGGACTTCATCCCAGCGGCTCTGAGGAAATCGAACCAGAGCATTTACCGTAATCCCCAGTTCGACCATCTCTCCTTCTGATTGATTCGGAAAAAACTGCCCCCCATCGTGGTCGTCCCCATCGTAATAAAACTGTCCCCTGTATCCATTAAATACACCATTTCTCCGACCACCTTCTTCCGTAGTCAGGTAACGGATTTCAGCTTCGATCTCGTGGAAATTCATAGACATCTCCATTCCTATATCTAATCGATCTCATAATCTCAGTTACAAAATTGTAACTAAAATACTCGGACCATCTAAAGCCATTGTCAATAACCAACCTTCTAACAGGAGAAAGACAATGGCTAAAACCTCAAAGCAGATTCAGACCGAAATCACAAACAAAATCGTTGAGTCCCTGAAGGCAGGAACAATTCCTTGGCGTAAACCTTGGAACACGTCACCCAACTGTGGGGCACCCACAAATGTAGTCAGCAATAATCCATATCGGGGAATTAATCCGCTCCTGCTCGAACTTCATCGTCAGGAACATGACTTTTCATGTAAGTGGTATGCGACCTATAAACAATGGCAAGATCTGGGGGCGAAAGTCTTACATCGACCGGACCACATTAAGCCGGGAGAATTTGGAGCGGGGGTAATCTTCTACGCTCCGATCAAGAAGACGAAACAAGATCCGGTTACCGGCGAAGAAACCGAAGTTGAATTCGCCATGCTCAAACAGTATAGCGTATTCAACGCCGAACAAGTTGAGTTGCCGGACCATTTGCGGCACCTCATCGACATCGAGCCGGAAACGAAAAACGATGAATTTTGCGATTATGAACCAGCAGAAATCGCTATTCAAGCTACTAAAGCAGACATTCGATTCGGTGGAAATAAATGCTATTACTCATTAAATACGGACCATATTCAGATGGTGTCTAAGCACCGATTTGCGACAGAGAAAGAATATTACTCGACCGTACTACATGAACTGGCACACTGGTCTGAGAAACGGTGTGAATGGACTGGAAATTATGCGGAAGGGGAATTACGAGCAGAGATAGCAGCGGCTTTCATGTGTAGTGAATTGCAGATTCCTCAGAGCGAAGATCTAACCAACACACAGGCATATCTCGCTTCGTGGCTTAAAAGTCTTGAGAACGATCCTCGCTTCATTTTCAAAGCGTCTACTGCTGCAAACAAAGCGGCTGACTACATTCTGAGTTTTAGTCGTAAGACTGAACCGATTTCAGTTTAAACTAAGAAAGAGCCAGCGACTCACCATCGCTGGCTCTTTCTGTTTTCACACCATCCAATTGCCGGACCATACACGATTCTTCGTAACGACAACCAACTCGAAACGGAGATCAACAGATGACGACAACTACAAATATTGCCGAAATGACAATTGAAGAAGCAGCAATGGATGCTGCCGGTAATTGGCAGACTTTTGACTGCTTTTCGTGGTGGAGGGAGGGTGACCTCGATCACCCAGAAGATTGGATGATCCATTACACACATCACCGGGATAGCGGACTTCTGGACCAGTCCAACTCAGAACAGATCAGGAAAGCATTGGAGCCATTCACTGAAGGAGATGATCCTGATGTGGTTGAAGAATCTCATAATCATTGGGCTGTCGGGTACATCGACGGATTCAGTTTGCGAGTCGTTCGGGATGGCGAGATCACAGAGGCATTCCGGACCTTACACAAACTGATGGAGTCGCTGGAGGCATATCCGATCCTTGATGAGGAAGACTTCAGCAACCGAGAACTGGAAGCGACGGTCGAGAATATCGTTGATGCTGCTTGGCGGCTGCGTGATGAATATGACCAGCCGGAAGACTGGCAATACGAAGTTTATAGTTGGCTCTCGGACCATGAATGTAATGAACTGGAAAACACGAGCGATCAAGGCGGATACCCGTCTGAGGATTCATTGCGACGGGCGATGGACGCTCTCTTTGAGCGGATCATTGAAGACGATTAAGTGGACCATCGGCTAACGACACCGACCAACTTCGGTCGGTGTCTTCCAATAAAGGGAACAGACCATGAAACAAAGGACGCTCCGGGAAGCAATCCGAGACAACCAACGTCATTTTAAATACGAAAGAATATTACGACAGATTCGGCTTCGCATCTTCGACTACGAAGATGATGGGAACCTCGAAAAGGCACAACGAATCATTGCCAGAATCAAAGTGATTTGTGGACCACGGTGGATGGCAAGAGCGAAGCGATTGGAAGATCGAAAGCTCCATCGAATTTGGGATCGATAGTACTTGACAATTCATAGGGAAAAAGGACCAATGGGTCCCCCATAAATCGGAGATAATCATGACAGAGACAATAATAACAAGTCTGACCCATGTTGTCGGGCAGACCAGAGCAGTAACAGTGCTACGGACTGCACTCGATGCGTATTGGCACGATCGGTCTAAAAATAATGGTAAGGAATCATTCCCACATCTGTTAATGTGCGGACCCGGAGGAACCGGAAAGACGTTGCTGACCGAGTTGATCGCCAAGGAACTCTGCACGGAATGCCATGTGGAGTTGGCACAAAACATAGGCAACATCGGACAGATGCAAGGACTGCTGATGATGCTGGAGCCAGAGCATATCTTACTCATTGACGAAATTCACGAATTGAGCGAGACGATTCAAGTTTCACTTTACCGGGCACTGGAAGAACGAAAACTATTTCTTGGTGGTAATCGTAAGCCGGTCACGTTGCCTCCGTTCACATTGATCGGTGCAACGACCGACGAATACTTACTGACAACCAGTATGCGGGACCGTTTCAAAATACTGCTGAGGTTACAGCACTACTCACAAGATGAGATGTCGCTATTAATTGAGCAGCGAGCTAAACGTCTGAGATGGGACATTGATGCTGCTTCTATTGTCCAATTGGCGGCACGGTCACGGGGTGTGCCTCGACTGGCGGTGCGTTTATTAGAGTCGGCGAAGCGAGTCGCTTCGTCTAAAGGACTGGACCGAATCGAACCAATGCACGTCGAAGAGATGCTTGTGATTGAAGGGTTTGATTCGCTAGGTTTCGATCCGGTGGAACAGCGATATCTAAAACTGTTGAAGGAGAGTCAGGGACCAGTGCGACTCAATGTTCTCGCCACGCACCTCGGATTACCAAAGCAGACTATCGAAATGTTCGAGCGAGACTTCATTCGCCTTGGTTTGATTACCAAGGGTGATAAAGGGCGAGCGTTGACGCCAAAGGGTATTGAACACGTGGGCGGGTTACACGCCTAATTTATTTTGTTTTTACTGTCCGATTTTTGAAAGGAATGTTATCGATGAGTGTGAGGACCATGAATGAGAATCAACCTAAAGCAGCAATTACTGTAAGCAAAATGTGTTCGCTGCTTAGTATCAGTCGGAGCCAGTTCTACTGGCATGTCAAAAAAGGTACTTTTCATGAACCACATCGACTCAGCAACGGTCGACCTTATTTCAATGCCTCGCAAGTTGAAGACAATTTAAAGGCTCGTGAAATGGGGATCGGTGTGAATGGTGAATATGTCCTGTTCTATGAAAGAGACAATGAGACGCCTAAGCAATCAGCCCCCTCGAAATTCAAACTAAAGCCGGACTACACCGAATTAATGGACGGACTGTCGGCACTTGGTTTGACCGGTTTGACGACCTCTGCTGTAGCCGATGCAGTTGATCATTGCTACCCAAAGGGGACTGCTGGACAAGACGAAAACGACGTTCTCCGAACAGTTTTTCGGTTTCTTAAGCGTTCAGGATCTGTTTGATTGCCTTTGCGATTTTTCCTGATGTTTGGTGCGTGTCTGGCAAAGTCTCTTCGGACCATGTTAGAGAAGTATTGAGAATTAGGAGAAAGCCGTTTGATCTCCGTTATAAATACGTTTGAAAGCTGTTTGATTCCTGTGAGAAAGGTATGCGAAAAATGACTGATGTCAGATCCGAAAACTGTTCGGGATTACGCAAGATAAGTCCCGTTATCTTGCGTTCGCCTGAATCTGGCGGAGACACTCTCGGACCGGTCGCTCCCCAAGCCGATAATGACGACCAGCTCATCGAACTGTGGTTGCATGGTCGACCTCGTCACACGCAAAGGGCATATCGTCGGGAAGTTCAACGATTTCTCGTTAATGTGGAGAAGCCGCTTCGCTCCATCAAATTGAGCGACATTCAGGCATACACGGACAGTATTCCCTCCTGTTTAAAGGACTCGTCGGTCAAGCGGGCATTATCTGCGATAAAAAGCCTGTTCGCCTTCGGATTCCGCCTTGGCTATCTGACGTTCGACATCGGACGGGCGATGAAACTACCAACATTTCGAGATGAATTGGCGGACCGAATCCTCTCTGAAACAGATGTGCTTCGAATCATCAGTCTCGAACCACACCCTCGAAACCGAGCGATCTTGTTGACCCTCTATGCTGGTGGATTCCGGGTCTCGGAAATCTGCTCACTCAAGTGGCGTCATTTACAGGAGCGAGATTCGACCGGACAGATCACAGTTTATGGGAAGGGAGGAAAGACTAGGACCGTGTTGATGCCGCAATCGGTCTGGGAAGCAGTGATGAAACTGCGAGATAGCGAATCACCAGAAGCACCAGTATTCCGCAGTCGAAAGAAGGGGCACTTAGATGAGTCGGCTGTTTGGCGGATTGTCAAGAAAGCGTCAGAAAGAGCTGGCATCGACAAAGATGTGTCGTGTCATTGGTTCCGCCACGCCCATGCCTCACACGCCTTGGATCGGGGTTGTCCAATTCATCTGGTTCAAGCCACTCTCGGTCATTCGTCGATTTCAACAACCGGGCGATACCTTCATGCACGTCCAACTGATTCGAGCGGGAACTATTTGCCAATGTGATCGGACCTTCCTGTCTTGGTATTAACAATTCATCTTAACCAAGACAGGAGATAAACATGACAAACACACGCTGCGAACGACTGGGACAAATTGAAATCGGGATCATTGAACATGAGGGGCGAGAATATGTTGCCCTCGGTTCATCTGTGGTCGGTCGGGAAATTACTGGATACACCAAAGAGGACCGTAACGGGATCACACTGACGACGTGGTGTGGGAAGACCATTTTGGATTGCCGATGTGAAATCGTCGAACAATACTGGACCGGTTCACTCGCCCTGATGTTCCGCCTACCTCGTAGTCGTTTCATTATTGGCTATGCTTTGGGCGAAAATGGCATGCTCTTCCGTGGCGAACTGTTGGACGATTGCTCTGATGATGATGCTCGTCGTCAGGCCATACATATCGCTCAGTATTTCAGTGAGCTTGATGCTGAAGATGAAGAAGCTTTCCAAGCTGAATCAACTGAAACCTAATCGGACCACAGCCATGATCGTGTTCTATAACCCAAGTATTAGGAGACACGATCATGGTTACGATTACTGCAAACGGAACATTTCACGAGCGTGAACTCAAAGACATGCCGGTCATCAATCCCGGCGACTGGTTCGGCAAGACTTGGCTGATCGAGATTGGTCTCGGTTACTCATCAACATACCTCATCGTCGAAGCCGACAGCATGTCGGACGCCATCGACGAACTGGCGGACAACGAAAAGCATGGACATCACATCGTCGTTGAAGAAGCGGACCTCGGCGACTATCCCGAAGAGGATCGGCATTACGGCCCCAGTGGACAAGTACTCGATCTGGATCACCTGATGATCCACGGTCAGGATGGAAGTACAATTCCGTTTCCCTGTACCTATTATGGTGAAGGATTGCCGCCGGAAGGTGTAAATCCAACTGAGTTTTGTTGGGATGAAATTGAAGCGTAATATTGAAGAGCCGGGACACGGATGTCTCGGCTCTTTTCGTTTATGTCTTGGTTGGTAGATGTGACCGGACCGGCTTGTTGAGGTATCAACAAAACACTTCAACTTAAGGAGAAACAATGGTCGCTACTAACAAAAAAGAACCTCGATTCCTGCTCGCTCAAGTGCTTGCTACACCGGGGGCACTCGAAGCACTTGAGTCGAATGGACAGACGCCGATGGAGTTACTCCAAAGACACGTTGTCCTCGATCAAGGTGAACTCTGCGGAGAGGATCAGCAAACAAACTTAGATGCTGTGGAAAATGGGGGAAGAATTTTTTCCAGTTATCTTCTCAACGACGGTACAAAGATCTGGATCATTACAGAGGCCGACCGATCCGCTACTACGATTTTGCTACCTGACGAATACTGATTTGGACCCGACTGATTCAACAAGTCAAACACAATTCACTTTCATCACAGGAGAAAACAGATGTCAGACGCAACCGAATCTATTCGTCGTGAAATGGTTAAAGAGATCAACCACGAACCGGGTAGCCGAGAAGATCTGGAGCAGAAACACGGACAAGTGTGGGATACTCAGGAGATGCAAGAGGAGTTCGAACCACTTGGCTTCATGGCTCCACTAATCATTGTTCGTCGTCGATCAAATGGGACCAAGGGGAGCCTGAAGTTCCAGCACAATCCAAGGTTCTACTTCGATTGGTCTCCCGAATAAACAGAAAGGGGCGTGAGGTCTGCCAGACATCAGTCTGGTGGACCTCATTCTCAGAGCGGGGATGTATGTTACATAAAAAGTAATACAACAATTCCAGCACGCTTTTCTGTATGTTAAGTATAGCCCCCGGCACGTTAGTGGATGCCGTGTTACATTTTTATTAATACTGGAATTTGAATTATTCTGTGGGGGAGTTGAAGTCTTTGCGAAAAGTCGATTTTAAAAATCGCCGCCGCATTATATTCAATTCTTGGATAGGATCGAGCACATCCTAGATCAGAAGAAAGACAGCACCCCCATTATCAGTTTGTAACCACTAAAGAAAATTAGGGGTAGCCACATAAAAATACCAAGGTTCGTCAACATGTCGAAGGCACGGGGATTGTTGCTTTTATATATCAAGAGGAGTGTGCCCCAGAAAGCGGAGGAACCAGCCCAAGACGCCCCTGAAGTTAATGCTTTTTCGGTTGCATTCCATAAACTAAAACTGAATGGATAGATGCAGATGATAGCTGGAGCCAGAAAGAGTGCAGCCAGCAGTAATATAAAAGCAAACAGTACATTGGCTGCAAAATCTGATGGGTCTCGTTTACCGCAGACGGGGCAAAAATCGGTAGATTGATCAACGTAGCAGCCACAATTCGAACACTCAGACATAATTTCACTCCTTGAATGGATAGATACAAATAAACCATTGAATTGGTCCACATAACCCAACGTCAATTACTGAGATGAGTGGGTCACAGAAGAGGAGTGATCATGTCACAGAAACAACTGGGCTTCATAAAGCGACTACCAGAATTATTGCATCTATTTTCTAATCCCATTACGCCACATACAGTCTCAGAATTGTGGTGCAGAATTAGTAGTCCATATTGGGATGAATGCCTGCCGATTCTTCTTCAGGAATTACAATCAAATGATCCAAGAGTTGTGCGATTGGTTTTGGAAATTATGCAGAAGCAAGTCGAATTAAGGGGGCAAGATTCATTCGTTAGCTCGATTCCTCTTATCACGAAACACCTAACTCACAATGATTCATTAGTACGGCAGGCAACAATTCATCTCCTGACGGCTATGCAGATCAGTCATGCCCAAATCCTAGATGGTCTAAAATCCATCATGCTGAATGATGATCCTTATATTTCAACCGAAGCAGCCCTTGCCCTTTTGAAATTAAATCCCGACGAAACTGACGGTATGCTTCCATTTCTAATTGATCAATTGAATGGCAATGACTTTATCATCCAATCTCTTGTTCTAGAGAACATAGAATTGACGGGGAGATACGCCTTAAAACTTCTTCCTTACATTACTGAACTGCTCAACGAAGAAGGATGCGAGTGGGATGCATCTCATGCGTACTTAAAAATTACAGGTGACGATGCTCCTGCAAGAAAAATCATTGGGCTGTGGAAGGAATCAGAAAATGAAATAATCCGTGGGACAGCGTACGAACTTGAATCAGAAATAAATAAACTTCTCAACTCATTCTGAATTGATTGCCACCCATTCATTTCCATTCCATGTCCACCATCTATTCTGGTTCCAACAGCAACCACACCGAGAGCATTGGGTATTTAGATTCCAGTCGATGTAAATTGGCTCCTGACATCCCGGACAAGCACAATTTGGAACTAGCAGCCCCTGCGAACGGACCTCTTCACTATCTGTATTGAGCGGCCATCCGATCGAGTTATAAAAGGGATCGCATCCCCTTGATCTCATGAATCGGTAGCCGTCCGGATCAATAAGATATTGGAATCCATTTGAGACGAAGTGAATAAAATTCCAAAATACTATAACGGTCAAACAGAAACTAAATAGGATAGTGAAAAACCATTTCGAGAATAAAAATGCAAAAACCAATCCCATTGGAAGACAGATGAGGAATAATCGAAGTTGTATTTTCCATGGCGGAGTACGACGGTTCATTGTCTAGCAGCCTTCATTTCCAATTCAAAATGGAATGTCACAATCATTCGATTGGCGTTTCCAGTTATCTGGTAGGTCCAATATAAATCCGATGCAGTTACAATTTTTACAACTATCTGCCCAGTGAGCGTCGCCCTCAAATACCCAAAGCAATCCTTCCCCTTTACATTCGGGGCACTCACCGATTACAGGGCGTCCTAGAATTTCTTGAGGGATTTTATCTGGTGAATTGTTCTCTTCCATGATCAATCTGTGCTAGTGGGAAGCCGCTAATTTCGATTTATTTTTTAACTCTTGCAACTCCACCTACGAATGGTTGTATTTCTCTGAATTCAGGCTTTAAAATCCAATGCCCAGTTTTATCAATGAATCCCCATTTTTTATCAATACATACACCAGCACGTCCTTCTACAAATGCTCCTCTTTCACTAAAGAAAAATGAATCAATCTGATCAAATTGATAATCAATAACGAGGTTTCCAGATGTGTCGATAAACCCCCATTTTTCAGTATCTGTGTCTTGAACGCCTGCAAGGCCCTCAGAAAAGGGGGCGACAGATCGCCATTTTGGTTCAATTTTCCACTGCTCAGATTGATCAATATAACCCACCTTATAAATCGGTTTATTATTTGGTTCAAATTGCTCAAAGTTTGGTAGAGCTTCGGCTGCTGCGAGACCATCTGAGAAAACAGATAGCATTCCGTATTTTGGTCGAATGACTATTTGACCTTTCGTATCTCCCATGCCATATCCGGGGGTTGAGTCATTCGTTGAAAAACGAATCCAACCATGAGCATCAAACTTCATATCCCGGAACGCATAGCTCTTAGGCAAGCGTGCAATAACTTTGTCAGGTTCACTGATCAGATTCCACTCTCCACTCAAAATGCCTCTTACAAGTGCAATCCCTCTCTTGTCGTCATAAGCTTGTAACATTCCACCACTGTCGAGATACTTCTTTTCTAAATTGCTAAACTTTTCATACCAATGTGTAACCCCACCTTTTTCCAGTGGCACATCTTTGCCACTTTCATACGTTGCTTTAGTTACGATCTTTCCACTCTTGTCTAACAATCCATATTTTCCATTCTCCTTGAATATGGCATAGCCACTGGATATATCCCATAGGTCATCTAAATTGTACGGAACAATCACATCACCATTTCGCCCGACTAATCCCCATTTTTCCTCTCTGTACCAGTCAGATTCTGTTGCTTTAGATAACTGAGAAGTATCCGAATCGACTGTGGCATTATTAGAAATAGATGAAGAGTCGATGCTTGCTCCATTGTTGGTTAGCAGTTTGATCGTAGATAGAGCTAACAGTAATAGGAATATTCCAAGTGCGATTTTGGGAGAACCGGATCTTTCTCCACGTTTTTTGTCTGTGTTTAATTCAGAAATGGGGGGCGATGTGGATGTGGCTCGATTTTCTTCCTTCTGCTCGGTGGCGAACAGCTTATTGAATGTATTAGCTTTGACCCAATTCGTTGAGTCTTCCGTTCGCAACAGGTCTTCAAGTGTAATCCTCCCGTCTCTGGCCATTGACCGAATCTGTTTCGACGAGAAAGGACCAATTTCTTTGTCATCACGCCGCACAAACCATCGTTGAACTTTTTTTGACTCAGGAGCCTGACCTCTCATAATCCCCTCAATTCGTTTTGACAATCGTTAATGAATGGCTGGCAAGCTGGTCCAATTCCCAGAAAAGCATTTTACTCTAATTTGATTTACACCATCGATATTTCTGGTGGACATGATTGCTTTGTCTGTTGGTAATCACACAGGCAGAATAACCTGATCCCAACGTCCAATACTTCTGGGGAACTTCTCATCACTCTTTACTAAACGGACCTATTGAAACTTGTCATTTAGAAATGTTCCGGTCGCTTATTTCTTGAGTCTCATTATCGACTCTAAGAGTGGATTTGTGCTACTACCCACCTCATAAAGTAAGATGATGCGAGAATCTACATCATCCTCGACGAGATACTCTTGGACATGCTGAAATGGGAACACCGATTTATCAGGGTAGCCCTCAAGACGATTTATCTGCTCATGCTGAGGCTTACCACCAACAATTCGTCGTACATTCGATTTAACCATTCCTTTTCGGAGTCGAGATATGGTTACGGAATCTAGCGGTGGAGCAAATCCCTTGGATTCTCTCTTCTCCGTGTTGTTTGTGCGATTCTCCGTGATGCCTGTTTGACTCTCTGCGGTAATTGTTTCAGGTCTGGAGCCGGCATTACCTCCGAAAATTCCTGCACAAAGAATGAAGAATCCAAAACAAACTATCCCTAAACCCACAATCCCTTTGAGCGACCAGCGTTTCCGTTCTGCGTTCGGTTCTGTAATTGTTAGTTGAGGCTTCCTCACAATCGTTAGCTGTGATGGGGGAAGTTTAGGAGGTGTTGTTCGCATTTCAGGTTTCGTAAACAGTCCTGAAATGGAGCTTGCCTGCTTCCAATCGTCTGATTCAACTTTTTTTACATAGTCAGTTGGTCGTAATTTACCGGTGCTTGCAAGATTTCGAAGCTGTTCTCCTGAGACTGGACCATGTTCCTTATTAGCTCTTTTTATATGCCATTGATCAGTCACGTTTTCACTTTCTTTTTGGCTTTGGGAGTAAATCTGTGGGATCTAAGTGAATGACTGTCTCGCATGGTCCGAATCGTTCTTAGATCTCAATATTTACTGCACATATCGGCTCTACTGGTGTAAGCGAGAATCGAAAGGTGGATAGCTCATTCGAATAAGAGATTCTACATGTAAATTCTTGAACTTATGCAGAAATATTCTTGGAGATCGTCTAATAGGCAAAATATTGAGCTATTTATGCTTTCACACTCGCCCTCCTTGATGGAGGCGGACCAAACCGGGTCCGTTAAACACGGTTTGCATAATGCACCGTGATCAGGAGTGGCGAGTTGGGATTAACAACTGATTTACAAAACGAACTGCGGCTTCTCAGTGGAGGGCGTACTGAATCGAGACAAACCATTGTTGAGCTTTGCTGTCAACGACTGCGGATTATGGCGAGACGGATGCTCAAGAGTTATGGACATGTGAAGAGATGGTCCGATACGGATGATGTGTTGCAAGCCAGCCTCTTGCGGCTGCATCGAGCATTGGCTTCAGTGCAGCCGGAATCTGTCCGAAAGTTCTATGGACTGGCGGCAACTCAAATACGCCGTGAACTGATAGATCTGGCTCGTTCTCAATACGGACCGCAAGGAATCGGCACGAAGCACGATAGTGATGGCGGCAATGCATCAGAAAGATGTGAAGATCCGTTCGAGCCGGAGTCATTGACTGCTTGGACCGAATTTCACGAAGCGGTCGAAGCTCTGCCTGACACGGAGAAAGAAGTCGTCAGTCTGCTCTGGTACGACGGTCTCAATCAATCAGATGCTGCTCGTGTTCTTGGTGTCTCTCTGGCCACATTGAAGCGTCGTTGGGTGTCTGCTCGTCTGCTTCTCAAAGACCAGAACTCGGGGGGACTCGATCTTGATTGATGAAGATAACGACTTGATCGCCGATTTGCTCGTGCAGTGGGAGGATGCTTTTGAGCAAGGTAAAGACATCCCAGCAGAAGAACTCTGCACCGAATGTCCTCACCTTACAACTTTCCTTCAGGAGAAAATTGAGAGTCTGAAGACAACTGCGTGGACAACGAAAGATCCAGCTCGTCCTCTGACCGATCAACGAGATCAATCAACTAAGGACATTTCCGGTTCTGTGTTAGCGGATCGATATCGACTTGATTCACTTTTGGGATCGGGTGGATATGGGCAGGTCTATCGAGCACACGATCTGAAGCTGCAACGCCCCGTCGCTGTGAAGATTGGTCATCACAGAACTTCGTGCGACCTGCTTCTGGACGAGGCGAGACGGGTTGCTCGGTTGAAACATCCGGGGATCATTGCTGTTCATGATTGCGGGGAACATGAGGGGCGAGTCTTTCTGGTCTTCGAACTCGTCGAAGGTGAGAGCCTCGCTGATCTCATACGCAAGAAGAAATTATCAATACGAGAGTCGGTCGAAATCATAGCAACCGTCGCAGAGTCACTACACTACGCACACGAAAAAGGCTGCTTCCATCGAGATATCAAACCAGAGAACATTTTGATTGATTCGAATGGCAAACCGTTGATCGCTGACTTCGGCGTAGCTTGCACACTTGACGAGTTAGAAAAAGGACGAGCCTTGTCTTCTGGCACACTTGCTTATATGTCGCCAGAACAGATTTCGAATGAAGTTCAGCTTCTTGATGGCAGGTGCGACGTTCATGCACTTGGTGTCGTGCTTTTCGAACTTCTCACCGGTGAGTCACCGTTCCCAGCCAAAGATAAGCAGGAGTTACGAGAGCAGATTCTTTTCCGCCAACCGAAGCGACTCCGGGATGTTGATCCGTCGCTTCCTGAAGCACTCGACACGATTTGTGTGAAGGCATTGGCAAAGCATCCCGGTGATCGTCATCAAACGGCGTTGGAACTGGCGAATGTCCTTCGATCTTGGCTCAGTACAGCGAAGCCAGATCGTCGAAGATGGCCATGGGCGATTTTCGGACTCGTTGCGGTTGTCGCACTGATCGCAGGACTCGTTTTCTCCTCTAGTCGATCTGAACACGAACTGATCCGAGATGGTGTTTTGCACTTTGAGGGTCGGACAAGGATCGTCACCAACGTGCAGCGGACGCTACCAGTCACCCTCGAAGCATGGATCAAGCCTGATCCATAGCTCACTTGATTTCTGAATTAATCGATACTGACTCTATTCATGTATATAATTATGACTTAGAGGATCGTCTTCCAAAAGATTGCTTATCCGTTGAATTGATTGATAAGGGGGTCATGATAGATATTGATCCATTTGTCTATGAAAATAGAAAGCAGTCATATGAGTACTTGAAGCTGCTGTGGGAATCCTTGGAGAATGATGAGGCACAACTATTTGATATATGGCAACCGTTTGATCAGGATGGTAAATCCAACATACAAGTATTCGTAGAGGACAGACATCTTGATTTTACAAATGATAGCGAAGCTATTAGGCTTGAAACGATATGTATATGTAAAGCTCTGAGAGAAATGTTGGAATATCTCCGTTATTATTGGTGCCTTAACCTTACGGGAAAAATTCGAGTGACTGTCGTAGAAACTGGTCTAAAATTAGAAGTTGATGCAGATTTGAGTTCAATCACAGACGATGATTACGATCGTCATTTTGGGCGAATGCATTTCAAATTCATTGACGGTTGGGAATCAGTAACACTCGATACGGATTTACGAGAAAGGTTAACCTTGAGTTATGTTGGGGGCAGATATTCCGAAGAAGGTATCGTCGCTGAAATCAATTTTATAGATATAGAGGATTGGCAGGAAACTCCACAAGAGGACTACGGAGTAGAAACACCGCCCTCACTTCCTTCTGTCTGCTGGAAGGATGGATTTTAGTAATGGCAGAACGGATACAAGAGCAGGATTGTTATAATTAGAGAGGATTAGGAGTTTTCGGACGGCTCCGACTATTGCGGTTTATATTCAAACAATTACGGATGTAGAGGATTTTCCTGCCCCCCAGATATTCATTGGCAACCAGAACGATTTTAGAAACCCTCAGTGAGGTGATTGTGGTAATTTCAGAATATGACAGTTCCTCTTATTCGAATTCTAAGCCACAATTTCTCGCCCTTCGCACCCCCTCTTCTGTACCAACCGCCAGACAGAAGGAATCAGAAGAATCACCAAATGGCATAAAGTATCCCCATGAAGGGACTTTTGACCAATGGATGATGAAATTTGGTGATAGGTTAGGGGGCGTGTACTGTTATGCCCGGCCTTTTCATGAATATCTGGGATACAATGCCGGGCTCGACTTTGAAACGAAAATCATGGTCAAGCATGATGCACCGAAACTGTTTCGCAATTTTCTGAGCCGTAGCGACTGGCAGCCGGAACTGATCGCGTTTTCCGGGATCACCGACTGTTACCAGCCGGCCGAACGTGAGTTTCAGTTGACGCGTCAGTGCCTGGAAGTGGCGTCCGAAGCAAATCAGCCGATCGGCATCGTCACGAAAAATGCGCTCGTCGTGCGGGACCGGGATCTGCTGAAATCAATGGCACAGCGATCGCTGGTACACGTGAGTCTGTCGATCACGACGCTCGACCCGCAACTGGCACGTGAGATGGAGCCGCGGACAAGCATCCCGGCGGCGCGACTGCGGGCGGTTCGCGAACTGTCGGCGGCGGGTGTGCCAGTCAAGGTGATGGTCGCACCGATTATTCCCGGTTTGAACGATCACGAAGTGCCTGAGATTCTCAAAGCTGCGAAAGAGGCGGGTGCGATGTCAGCCAGTTACATTCTGCTGCGTCTGCCTCTGACGGTGAAACCGGTGTTTGAGGAATGGCTGGAACGAACACAGCCCGCGCGGAAGGAACGGGTGCTGAGCCGCATCCGCCAGACGCGGGACGGGAAGCTGAATAACTCGGAATTCGGCAGCCGCCAGCGGGGCACCGGGGAAATCGCCGAGCAGATCGGCAGCCTGTTCAAGGTCTTCTGTCAAAAGCTGGATTTGAATCGACGCTTACCGGCTTTAGATTACGAACAGTTCAAACCGCCTGCTACAGGTAAAGGCCAGCAATGGCTGTTTTGAGAGAACGAATTTGATTGTAGCAATCACGACTTCGGGACTGCAAATAAATTCTGATGGCGAGAAAATGCTCTACTTAGTATATCAATTCACAAGAACATATTCTCGATTCAATTCGAGATTAGACTGTGTAGTTGATATCTTGTTCACTGTTGCGTATGCTGACTGTACGGTTGAGCCATACAGTATTTCCAAGCTTAACTAAGAAGAATATAGGGACACTCTCGGAGCAACTTTTGATTCAAAAAGTTAGATCCTCAGAGAAAAAGTGCCACCTAAATGTACTCGGAAATATGCTGTCAAAGCAAGCTAGAAATGTCTAATCAACAATCACTTTCGATTCGCAACCTTTCGCCGCTTGAGCGTGGTGGAGTTGAAGCTCGCAAAGGCTTTGAGTTCCAAGACCACATTGCTGCTGGATTTCTTATCGACCTGTTAGTTCATTCGGAACTATTGGAAGTATGGTGCGAGACACATGATGATATCACGCTGATTTGGCAGGAAACATCAGATCTAGTGGTAGAGTTTGTGCAGGTGAAAGCTCTGGCGCTAAACCAATTATGATCTGTTTCGCTTCTTACTAAAAGGGAGAAGAAAATACCGAGCGGGATGACAAAAAAAGAGACAGTTGTTGGATCGTCAATCATAGAACGGTCACTAGCAAATGACCGTTGTACTGAGACTACTCGGTTTCGTTTGGTCACAAGTCTCCCTCCGAAAGATGACCTGTCCTTTTTGGTTTTCCCATTAGACGCACCTGATCGGACAAAAAAACTCAGCGAATCCGCTGAGTTGATCAAAAACATTGAACATCGAATTGCTAACTTTCGTTCGCAAAATATGAATGGAATTAATTACTGGCTGGCAAATACAAAATGGGATGTTCTTCAATCCGACGAATTGGTGTCTAGTTCAAATAAACTAAGGTTACAGAAAGTGCTCATAAAGCGTGGAAGCCAGCTATTTCCTGATCAAGTTGACGAACTATATGCTGATATTGTGGCGTTGGCACGAAAGGCTGCAGTCGCAGATTGGGGCAAAGACCCTAAAAAGAAAAAATGGACAGCAACGGCATTTGGAGATTGGCTGGATACCCAAGCTAATACTCGTCAGTACCCCCCTGCCATAGCTGGAACGAATCTTGAGAGGAAGCTCTTAAAAGCTAGTATCCCAACTCAGGACATTTCATCATGTTTTGAGTTTCGACAACGGTATTTGGCTGAGCGATACATGCCTCAATATCTCTCTGTCTCAAGCCTTCAACGTATCGAAGGTGAAGTCGCATCCGTTCTCCATACACTACGCGCAAGACTCGATGCAGGAGATTTCCTTGATGATGGTTTAAAGTTTCACGCCGAATGTCTCTCGGCTCTTAGTCAACTTCAGGCCACGATGCCAGAGGCTCCACCTTTGGCAATTCTTCTAGGCTGCATGTATAGTGTGGCAGATCGTTGTACTCATCGATTTAGAAGGGCGAATGTATGAAGTCTATCCATAATTTAGGTGACTCACCTGCTGGTATTCCACTTGCGGCTGATGAATTATTGGAATTTCATGCAGCTCGGCTTTTACTCCTGTTTCGTTTCTGTGGGACAGCAAACCGTATTGACGGTCTAACAAAGATGGCGAAACTCGATTTTTTTGTCAGGTACCCACAATTCTTCGATAGGGCATGTGAAGTTTTAGGGTTCCCCGCAAAATCTACATCGGAGTCGGTTGAGTCGAGCATGATTCGATTTCACTATGGCCCTTGGGATGACAGGTATTACCATATACTTTCGTTTCTGGAGTCACGAGGTCTACTCGAAGTGTCTAAGCATAAAAATGCATATAGACTCACATTAACTGAATCTGGAAAATCGGCTGCTAACGAAATGGCGAAGGATAGTTCGTTCAATACTTTGATTGAGCAAATGAAGCTTGTAAAAAAAACACTTGGAAAAAAGGCAGGTTCTGCATTGAAAAATCTGATCTACGATATCTTTGAGAAAGAAGTCGGTCAGCGTTCTATGAGAGAAGTGATTCAATGAATATTTCAAACAAATTACACATTACAGAACTAATTAGATTGCCTGAACAAGGAACCGAAGATCGATTAGAATTGAAAACAGGTGTCAATGTTCTTGTAGGCCCTCCTAACACAGGTAAATCCAAGTGGCTACAGATGCTAGACTACCTACTAGGCGATGATGATAGTGCTGCAGAAGCTTTTGGTGAAGACGTTGCAAAGAAGTACACGTCTGTAACTGCCAAACTTCGCATAGGAGCGACCGAATTGGAGATTGAAAGGCGATGGGGAGACGACATCCCCAAAAGTAGAGTATTTCGAAATAAAGAAGCGATCAATGTAAAACAGCTTAGACAAGAATTACTCGAAAAACTGGAAATTCCAGTTATACACTATCCCCAAGGAAATCCATATGGTTCGCGTACTTGGCCAGAATTAGGTTGGCGTAGTCTCTATAGGCATATGTATCGACGTCAGCGAATGTGGAACGATATTGCTGACAAACAACCAGACAGTGAGCAACATGCCTGCATACTTCAATTCACAGGCCTGGGTGATCGCTTGTTTTCTAAGGAATATGGGGAACTCATAGAGAAAGAAAAACAAATAATTGAACTTAATGCGCAGAAAGAACAATTTCTTGCTGTACTCTCTTCTGTGTCAAAAGAACTTTTATCTGCTGAAGAACTTGGCGTCGGACTATCCCTACAGTCTCTGGCTGTTGCTAAAAAGCGTGTTCAAGGTGAGATCGGTAATCTTGAGGACAAACGTCAGCGGCTGCTCAAATCGCTTGCGGAAGAAGTCGACACAAGTCCTGCTTCTGAATTTGACGAATTGTCAGAGGAAATGGCTTCCAGTGAAAGTAAGCTCGAAGAACTTCGGCTGGCCTCTGAACGAATTTCAAAACGCCTTATTGAAATGGAAAATTATCGCTCATCGATTGAACAAGAACTTGAACGTCTCGGCAGGGCACAAGCTGCTGGAAAGGTGCTTGCAGATTTAAAAGTAACACATTGCCCTGCATGCGATCGACCAGCCCCAGCAAATAACTCAATTACAAATTGTTTTTTGTGTCGCCGTCCACTTGAAACTACCGAAACGAGCGGCAGTTCCATTAGAGTCGAAATGGAGATAGAACAAACGAGAGCTGTATTGGCAGAGGCAAATGAAATGATCGAAGCAATTTTACAAGATCGGATCGGAATTCGTCGTAAAATTGCACGCATCGAACAGCGTGTACGAGAGATTCGTGGGCTTCTTCGGCCTGTGCAAAGTGCTGCTGCTGCTGTACTTCCTCCTGAAATAGGATTTCTTGACCAAAGCGTTGGTAAGCTGCAAGAGCAATTAAGTCAAATCGAGCGAATTGTTAGTAGCTTGAGACTTCGCGAAAATCTCACAGAACAGATTGATAAAATCAGAGTGGTGACATCAGAACTGGAACAAGAGGTTGCACGTCAGAGCGGTGAGCTTGACTTTGAGGGATCAAGTGATGAATTACAAGACGCAATGAATACATATTTGAATGCTATTAAGAAAGCAGCCCCAGTAGCATGGACTCAAAAAGAAGTGAAAGTTCGAATCGACGAGAAACGTACTAGATTTCTTTTAGGAGAACAGAAAAAATGGAGTAATCAGTTAGGCGGCACCTTGACTCTCTATTTTCTACTCAGCTACCACTATGCTTTGATGTCCCTTTCAAACAAGGCTCGAAATAATTTCCCCGGATTTCAAGTCATTGACTTTCCAGCTGAATTACCAGACGGTTCGACAATACATGATAAAGAAAATTTTGTGCTCGAACCGTTCGTTGAACTTTTGAATCAAGAAGGCTTTGAGAATTGCCAGGTAATAGCAGCGGGTAACGCATTCGAAAATCTCCAAGGAACTCACCGTCTCGAGTTTTCAAAAGTGTGGTCGTAATATGAACCAGAAGTTACGGCCGTTAAATTTTGAGTAGATTATGAATCTAGGGCAGGAAATAATCTAGAAGTGGCTATTTTGTGTGGTAGCTTTTTTTATGTAAGATGTAGGGACATTTCAATGCTTATATTAAGTGATTGTTTGGAACAAGTCAGTTTAAATGAGTTGGAAAAATTGGTCACAAACAGAATAAGTGAGGGGAAATGCATCGAGTACAAGCGTGAGTTCTACCGTTTAGACTCTAAAGTTCCAGCAGATAAAGAGAAGCAACATGAAGAAATGTTGAAAGATATTTCCTCTTTTGCAAATACACTAGGGGGAGACCTGATTATCGGGATAAGTGAAAATGACGGAGTAGCTTCTGAGGTCCACGGGTTTGATGTCTCTGATGGAATTGATAGCTTGAAACGCAGGATTTTAGATATTACACATAGATGGTTGGAACCTCGTGCATCTATTATTATTCATTCGGTTGATGTCGGACAAAAAAAAGCTGTATTAATCATCAGAATTGCAAAAATTAGCATCGCTCCGCATCGTGTTATCTATAAGGGCAGTTTCGGGCAGTTTTGGGCTAGAAGTTCAGCAGGCACATATCAAATGGATACTTTTGATTTGCGTCAAGCCTTTACTAATTCAAAAAACTTAGAGGATCAGATTGAAGGATTTCGCACAGAGCGTATTGAAGCAATTGCAGGAAATGAAACACTAATACCTCTATCAGGGTCACCCAAATTAATTTGTCATTTGATTCCCTTAGGAGCGTTCACTTCAGAGATTGAGTTAACTCCAAGTGAAATAAAGGGGCAGCTTGCGAATTTACCATTACTGCATTTTACTGGTGGGTGGTCTGATAAAATACAATTCGATGGTCTTCTTGTCTTCGATAATTCAGCTACTCTCTCGTCTGGGTATGTGAAAGTATTTAGAAATGGCATTATTGAATCTGTCGCTGATGATATTACTCAATGCAATCCATTAATAAATGCAGTGCAGATACCATATTTTAAGCATGATTATGTTAAAAATATTATTTCTACGATTCCCAATTATTTAAAAGTTTACGCTGCTCTGAATGTTCAACTACCAGTTTTGTGTTGTCTCACACTAACTGGAGTAAAAGATATGAGGATTTATTACAATGGCTTTCAGCGGAGTGAAAGTCCTGTTGATAGCGATATAGTTAAGCTCGAACAAATTGAGATAACAGAATTATCTATTGTAGATTGTGCGAGCATACTTAGGCCAGCATTTGATAAGCTATGGAACGCTGCAGGCCAAGAAAGATGTTTTCTATATAATGAAGAAGGTAAATTTCTTGGAGGCTTTAGCTAATATGAGGTACTTAAAGTGACTGACTTGTGGCCTTTTCTGATAGCAAGATGAATTAATAATGGATGCTAACTGTTCCACTCATACCATATATGGTACGACTTATGGCTGGTTGAGGATCTCTTTGATTTCGCCCATCATTTCTTTGGACCTTGTATTGACGGTGAGCATGGCGCGGTTGACTTTGGACTGGGCCAGGTCGGGTTTGGCGTCGATTTTTAACAGGGCGCGGGTGAACTGGTCGGCTGGGTCGGCGTCGATATCGAACAGCCATTCGGACAGGCCGATGTCGCGGAACATCCAGCGTTTGAGACCGTGACGCGGGCTGGCCAGGTGCATGGTGGGGGTGCCCATCGCCAGGGAAATAATGCAGGAGTGAGGCTCCATTGAGACGACGGCGATGGCCTGGGCGTAAGTGGAGGCGGCTTCGTCGACGTTCCAGAAGGGATCGCGGTTGACGACGTAGGGTTTGACGTCTTCAGGCAGTTTGTCGAGGATCATTTTCTGCGCGTGCACAATTTCTTTATCGACTTCGGGGGCCAGCAGGACTTTCTTGCCGGTCTTGCGAATCCAGTCGGTGATGACTTCGCGGAGCTTTTTTGTCCAGAGTTCATTCTGGGCGAGGTCTTCTTTGCTGGGGTTGGCGGGATTCATCGACGTGCTCTTTTTTGCACCGATTTTGGGTGTATTGCTGCGCAGAGTCACAGTGATGAATTCTTTGGGTTTCAGGTCGTGGGCTTTGAGCCAGGCGCTGGCTTTGGCATCATCGCGGACATCAATGCCGAAACAGCCGTCGGGGCCGAAGGCGAGGGACGGTGAAGTGACGCCGATCTTGCGCAGGTAATAGAAGGATTCCACGTCGCGGGTATAAATGGCGGCAGCGCGGGAGAGAAGTTCGCTCATTTTCGCTTCATCTTCCGGCGCGAATCCGTCAAAGGATTGGCCGTAAAGGACGAGCGGCTTCTTTGTTACAGTGCAGGCTTCGATGATGTAGTTTGGTGGTGGCCAGAACTGGTTGAAGTGCATACCCGAGTTGTAGAGGAACAGGTCGGCTTCGTCGAAGGCTTGCTGGAATTCCGGGTTGTTGGCTTTGCCTCGGGAATTGAGTTTACCCTGCACGATCTGAACCTGGGGGAACCGTTGTTGGAGCATCGCGGTGATTTCAGGGGTCGTTTTATGCAGCCAGAGGATTACTTTGACGTCGGGCAGGTATTCTTCGAGGTAACGCAGTGTACCAGGCGTATGCCCGATGTCACCGATGTTGACGGTCTGCCAGCCGGAACGCATCAGAATGGTTTTCTGGCTGGATTCGGCGGCCTGCAGGTACGAGCAGGCGAGCAGAGGCGTGACAGCAAGCAGCATCAGCAGGGAACGACGGTTGAGCAGACTGGAGATGTTCACAGAAGAGGTTCCTTGGGGTGGGGCAGTAGGTTCAGGTATAGGAATTTTATTGACGTTGGAATTTATCTTAGCGGTCTCGGGGGGCAGTGAAAAATCAAATTGAATTATTTAAGTTTGTTTTTTTGAGGTTTCTGTTGTGAAACAGTTTGTAACAGGTGGGAAATGTTTAGCTGCGCGTGCCTGTGTACGGCGCGTATGATAGATGGATTCGAGCCAGCGCGTATTTTTTTACAGGGAAGTTATTTCATGGCATTTATTATCAAAGACAGCATGAAAGTCAGCTGTTTTCCGGTTGTGTCAAGTGATCAATCTGCATTACCCGAGGGCGTATGCGTTGTCCGGTTGGCGATACGGGCCGAGAGAGGACCGATACCAGGGCGATCCTGTGGTGGTTCGTCGCGATACTGTGGTGTTGTGTGTTGATCCGCAGCGAAAAAAATCACATTTTTGTCAGTCGTATTCAAAGGATGTCTGAAACGAGCGGGTTTTATGGTGCTGGTTTAATCACAGGAGCGAAAAAACCAGTGAATATAAAGTTGACACGCGCGCGACACAGGTACGTAGATTCGCGATCGGCGCAGCGGGATCAAGGGCAACTTTATGCACCGGTGGGTGAGAAATTTTCAGTGGCAAGCTCGACAGTACAACGAGAAAGTGAATCAGGAGATGTCGTATTTTTTGAGTTTGCTGTAATAGGTACTGCGGGGCATGCCGAGCAGACGGGCGGCCTGGGCTTTGTTGCCATCGCATTCGGCGAGCGCCAGCTTGAGCTGTTCGGGTTCCGTGAGACGCTGGTCGACGTGGTTCTGCGAGCCGGGAAAAGTGATGACTTCGACATCGGAAAGGGGAATGCGGCGCGCGGCGTCAGAGCGAACCGTTTTGGTTTCGAAGACGCGGGCCGGGAGACGTTTTTTCTGTTCCAGCAGATCCGAGGGCAGGTCTTTCATGGTGATGACTTCAGATTCGGCAAGAACGACGGCGCGTTCGATGACGTTTTCCAGCTGGCGGATGTTACCAGGCCAGGGAGCGCGTTCGATGGTTTCGATGGCGTCGGGATCGATGTGGGAAATGCGTTTCCCCAGGCGATGCGCGGTCCGTTTGAGGAAGTAGAAAGCGAGTTCGAAAATATCTTCGCGACGTTCACGCAGGGGAGGCAGTGTGATGCTGATGACGTTGAGGCGGTAGTACAAGTCTTCGCGGAACAGGCCTTCGGTAATCCGCTGTTCGAGGTTCTGGTGAGTCGCGGTAATGAGCCGCACGTCGACATGCAGGGTTTCGGAGCCGCCCACGCGTTCGAATGCCCGCTCCTGCAGGACCCGCAGGAGTTTGACCTGGGTATCGAGCGAGATATCCCCGATTTCATCGAGGAACAGTGTGCCCCCGTTGGCCAGTTCGAAACGACCGATGCGATCTTCGTGGGCACCGGTGAAAGCGCCTTTGACGTGGCCGAAGAGTTCGCTTTCGAGCAGACTGGGAGAAAGCGCGGCGCAGTTGACGCGCACCAGTGGTTTCTCGTGTCGGGAACTGTTTTCGTGGACGGCCTGGGCAAGCAGCTCTTTCCCGGTACCGCTTTCGCCACGGATGAGCACCGTCGATTCGGAGTTGGCGACTTTGCGGACGGTCTCCATTACCAGGCGAATGGCGGGGCTGTTTCCTTTAATCTGGCCCCGCTGGACATCAATGGCAGGAGTGGTGCGTTCGGCGATTTCCTGCGAGTTGGTGAGTTCGGACTGCAGGACGGAAACGAGACGACGTTGATCATCAATCTTTTCGACTTTGATTCGCATCTCTTCATTCAGGCGGCGGAGGTCCTGATGAATTTTGGTACTGTGCAGGGCGATGCTGGTAATCTGTCCCATAGCGTTCAGGAAGGTGAGGTCTTCAGCCGAGTAGGCGCTGCCTGTAGAGCGATGTCCGAGGGCAACAAAGCCGGCAAATTCCCCGTCAAGTTCGAGGTTGTAGATGAAGTCAAAGCCGAGCAGTCGCAGCAACTGTTGGGCGGGAGAGGCTTCTTTCAGGAGGCCTGTCGCGACGCGCTGAAACGCGAGTTCGCCTTCGAGGACTTCCAGCAGTTCGGCTTTACAGGGAACAGACGAAGGTGCATTTTCAATATGGAATCCGGTGAGCAGGTCGAACTGAGTGCGATCGGGATTAAGCAGATAGATGGCGGCGCTTTTCACCTGAAGCACTTCACGACAGGATGTGAGCATGCGATCGGCGATGGAACGCTGGTCACCCAGGCGACCGACGGCCCGGTTCATCCGCTTGAGGGCTTTATCGAGCTGGTACTTCTGACGGAAGAAGCGACGGTCGATGAGACGCTGGATGCGGTCGCGCGACCAGAGCAGCAGCGAAATGGCGAACAGCATCACCAGAAAGACAGAGACCGCCTGATTGGTACTGGGGGCCCTGTTCAACTGGGTACCCAGCAAAGAGCCGAGCGAAATGACGGTGGCATAGAGAATCGAGATGCCGGCACTGACGAAGTAAAAGAGCATGCCGCGACTGATGATCTGATCGATGAGCATCAAGCGGTAACGAATAATCCCGACGACGAACGCCGCCATGAAGGAGACGCTGGCAAGGAACATGGGAATCCCGGCCCCGCCGAGCGCGAACTGGGTACGATCGAATTCAGCGAGGTAGAGCGAGTAGCCAACCGGGATCGTCGAGATCAGCCCGGCCAGGGCGATCCATTTGAGCTGATTGCGTTCGTAAGGATTCTGACTTTTGAAAAAACCATAAAACAGGGCGGCGAGAGTCGCGAGATAGTACAAGCCGGCGACTGTGATATAGGCATAAACAGCCCAGCGCAGCACCGAGATGGCCTGGAAAACGAGTGGAGAATATTCAAGACCGGCGAGATCGCGGGGGTCTTCCCCTATGTGAGAGTTCACGCGGAGGTACGTCAGACAGGCCAGAATCAACAGGGTCGTGGCAACGGGGATCGAGTACACGGCTCGCAGGAGGCCCACTGGATATTGCACGAGCAGCGGAATTGCCCGCGGGTAGGAAATGAAGAAGTGCAGAGTGATCGCCGGGATGAGGACAGCTGCAATCACAAAGGGGGTATTGAGTATCAGAGAGCCAGCGATGATCCACCAGTTATAGCCACCGATAAAGGCGACGAGGGTGATGATGCCCATGATGAAGAAGATACGCGTGGTCCGGTCGAAGGAGCGCATCCAGTAGGCGAACGCACCAATGGCGAGGATGACCAGTTCCAGTGAGAACCAGAGGAGCGAGATTGCCACATCGCCGGAAGGGATAGACTGGATTTGAATCCAGGCGGATTTCATGGTGAATGTATCCGAACTGGATTCGCTCGTATCCCTGCTGTAATATTCGATCTTAATGAAACGACCACTGTTCTGGATTTCCACCATGGAGGGGACATCGTGTTCGGTGGGATCCGCTTTAGGTTGCAGTTGTCCGCCGGGAGGCAGATCCATGTTGCGTAGTTTGCTGAGGACTTGTGAGAAATCGAGAAACGTACGAATCGGGTATTCGCCGATCTTCGTGAGTACGTCTCCATTTTTGGGAGCAGAAAAAGCGCCTGCCGTTTTGATGTCGGGGGTGGCCTTGATTTCGATTCCGGAGTGGCTGAGTCCATTTGTCTGGGGTAACGCCTCAACGCTGTCCAGCATGGCACGAATGCGCAGATCGGGGCTGGTGGTGACAAAACCGAGCACAATCACGGAGTAGACAATGGAGAGGATTCCACAGGTGAAGAGAATCGCACGTTCTCTGATCGCTTCTTTTTTCATGATTCACGCCCCCCCGGGCCTCTTCTGCGTGGTTGGAAATCAATCAACATTGATGTGTCGAACGTTTTATTAGCGCCGAAAAGTGGCGCCGATGAGGTGTCGACTTCAACAATAGAACATTTCGGCGCCGAAAATTCAAGTGTCAGTGTCGAAATCGGCAGAGTGAAGACAGGTACAATTGTATAAAATCAGTCAGAAGTTAACGAAAACACCTTAAAATAGGCAATATAATCTGATTATTGAGCAAAAAGCAAAAATAATATTCGTCCAGAACAAAATATGCTGGAGTTGGCACGATCAATGCATGTAGTATCAGGCAGAGAGTTGAGAGGAATCAGTAAACGGAGTTTCTGACTCACTAACAGAGTCTCTGATTTTGCTCAGCTTTCTGAACCCAGCCTGGCCCTTAAGAAGGAATCTGGTCTGGACGGAACATTATCCAGAAGGTCCCCCTGATTTGCGAGTTCTGACCCAGCACGCTCATCAGTTTCTGTGAAGTGAAATAAACTACGCTTTATCCGTCCACAATTCGCCGCCTTCTTAAGGGCTTTCTTTATGCGCCCCGTGGTGTGCTCACACATCTCGGTTCTATTTTCTCTTCTCTCACTCTTCGCGGATTTACCAGCTACCTGATATGTCCATAATAGAGGTTGGTGTCGTATTTAAAATCGACTGCGCCATTCACCTGATGCTGGTGAAAAATCTCTTGGAGACGCTCGAGAATTTCCCTGTATCCGGTCTGTCCGATATTGGGAGCATAGGAAGAAGAGAGCAGCCGCCCGGTAAGAGACTCCAGATCGAAGGATTGCTGGCTGGGGAGTGTGGCGGTATGAAGTTGATGGGGATGAAAGAACCGGGCAAAATCTTCGCGGGAGAGATTCGTATGATTCACCTGTTTGTAATCGGTTGCGAACTCAAGGAGTAGTTGTTCGTAATCGATCAGAAAGGGTGTGGTGTCCGTCTGTCGTTCATTCCAGATCAGAACAACCCAGCCGTTGGGGTGGATGATCCTTTGGAATTCCTGCCTGGCGAGTTCTTGGCTAAACCAGTGAAATGCCTGACCGGCGATGATGAAATCAAAAGAGTCGGCAGGGAGATGCGTCTTTTCCGCGGTCGCGTCGATGCTGTGAAAATGGGTGTATTCCTGCAGGAGTTTTTCGGCAGCGTGTCGCATTTCCTGATTGGGTTCAACGCCATACACGGTATTGTGATGATCGAGGAACAGTCTGCTGGAGATTCCGGTTCCCGAACCAATGTCGGCGATCAGGGAGTCAGCCGTCAAACCGCAGTTGGTTTTCAGGTGTTCCAGAACTTCCAGCGGGTATCCGGGGCGATATTTAATATAGTTGTCGACGCGATCTGAGAAACGGGATGTCGAGTTTTTCATCGCAGGGGATCCTGGTGGGGGTGATCGTTCGCGGTCAGTTCAGAGAGAGAGGCTGCTCCCGTCAGACATTATATATAGTGAGATATCTCCATCAGAGACTGGTTGCCCTGACTTTTTTGATTTCGAGTGGCTCTTTATCAAAAGCCCAGTAGTTCTTTCCGGCAAAGTCTTTGTGCAGGAGCCAGTTTCTTTCGGAAGCGGGACTGTTCTGTTTAATGAGGGCGAACAGATCGCTGAGGACGGCCCGGTTACTGCCATAATAGGAATGGCTCATGAAGCTGGTATCGACGGCTGAGACATCAATGGTTTCGATGCCTTCCAGGATCAGTGGTTCCCGGGAATCGCCGGCGCGACGTTCCTGGTTGACTGCTTTCGATGCGACGAGGGCTACATCTCCAGACCCGGAGTAGAGAGTGACGCGGTGGGCCTGCGCGATAATAGACGGTGCCAGGGTTTTAAATTCAGAGACGCCTACATCCGGAGCTGCCAGAACGATATTCTGAAACGGTTTCGTTTTCTCAAAGTGTTGTGGCAGTCGGTTGAGGGCGCGCATGACAATTCGGTTACCCATGCTGTGAACCATGATGTTGATTTTCGTTCCTGGCGGAACGGAGTTCACGAGCGTTTCCAGAAAATGAGCCATCGGTTCGACACTGGAACTGGCGACCTGACCATCGAGCAGATATTTCTCAACCCCTCCCTGGGAAGGCCAGCTATAGCAGACCACTGCTCCATTGAAGGGGAGTTCGTTGGCGATCTGCGCAGCCCGGATCACGGCGCTGGGAAAATTCACATTGAAGCCATGAACGAAGACCAGTACATCTTTTTGCGGTGCACGCTCCAGCAGCAGATTCAGGTCTGCAAAGAAAGGTTCTTCTGCAGCTGGCGTTAAGGAACTGATTTCGACCTGGCCTTCCGGGTCGGGTGAACCCTGCCAGATTGTCTGGATGACTTTTGATTTCAGGTCGCTGTGATTTTTGTGGGAGATACGCACCTGGCTGGACCCATAGGCTACTTCCGAGCCAAACTCATTCGCATAGCCGGTATCACCTGAGGGGCTCTTCTGCTGCAGGCGGTTGGTGGCGTAGAGGATTTTCCAGTCGTCACCTTCCTCGGAATGATTTGCCGCGACAGGGTCTTTGAGAGAATCGGCGTATGATTCTACCAGCTGCTGAGACAATGCGCCGGTTACTTTTCCGGTGTAGATCAGATCCATTTTGGATCTCATTGTCTGGCAGGAGAAACAGATACAGGCGCAGAGTGAGAGTAGTACCCAATGGCGAATGGGGGTGGCATTCATTTCGGAGGTCTCCGAAGGGTCGAGTTCTGATGGGATGGGAAGTGTGAGAGTCAGGTGCGACTTGAAACACCAGCTGAGACGTTATTGGAGAGGATGATTTGAGAGAGGCGGGAATAATACAGGATTTTTAAAAGTGGTAGAACCCCAATTGGAACCGGTGGGCGCATGGATATGGAGCTGCCTGGGTTTTCTCAAGCAGAGTTCTGTTGATTTGCCAGGGCGTGGGCGAGATTCACGGCATTAAACAGGGCATGTGTCAGGACAATAGAGAAGTAGCTGCGCCGATAATAGAAGAGGGTGCCCAGTATCAGCGCCAGTGGGAAGAGGGGAATACAATCGGGAAATCCATGGACGATGCTGAAAACCAGTGAGCTGACCAGAATGGCAGCGTACGGAGGCAGAAGACGCTCCAGCCAGCCCTGGAAGAGGACGCGATAAATCAGCTCCTCAAAGAGTGGTGCAACGAAGACGGCGGAGATAAAGATCCAGCTGATCGTGGAAAAGTGTGGTTCCGCTTTCAACAGCAGAAAAAAGGGATGCAGGCTCTCTTCTGATCGGAACGGATATGTCAGCAAGAGCAGAGCCGTCACGGGCAGCAGAGCCAGCAGGAATCCGACGGCGCCATCGCGGAGTTGCTGACGAATCTCATTCAGGCGAAAGCCCAGTTTCTGTATCGCATCGAAGTGTGCGAGTGCCAGCATGAGGATCAGGATCGTCCCGAAGCAGAAGGTGATCAGTGAGGACTGCATGATCTGCTCGACGGTGACTGGTTGTGAAGGGGCCAGTGTCTGATGCCATTCGCCCCATTCCCGCTCCAGAGAACTGGCAAACTGGATGGCGATCCAGAGCATCGCCAGGAGCACGGGAAACGAGAATTCCAACTGGTATCGATGGGGATTGAGCGGGAACACGGACGTCAGCTGCCTGGTTGTCAGCAGTTGCAGCCAGTAGCGAATGCTCAGTAGAGTCAGCAGTAACAGTAATAGCTGCAGCGCCGAAGGGATCACCCAAGGGGCTCCTGTTGAAGGGAGTATTGAAAAACAGCTGGAATGTGCCATCGTCGTCATCTGAAACCGGAATTACAAGCGAATTGCTGCAGGATTTGCTGACTCTGTGGTACTTCGTGTCGCTGGAAGTTATGCTACGTGGAAGCAGTTTTCCCTTTTTATTCCAGATTCAGGTGTGTGCGAGAAGTCGTGAGTAATATTCTTGAAGAAATTGTGGCCAGCAAACTGATAGAAGTCAGTGAGGCGAAATCGAGAGTTCCCGTCGAACAGCTGGCAGAGGGTTTAACGGATGCTGCTCCTGTGCGGGACTTTGTGGCATCAATGCAGTCGCATGGCCCGCTGGCGATGATCGCAGAAGTGAAAAAAGCATCTCCTTCTGCGGGTGTGATCCGGGAAGATTTCCATCCGGTGGAAATTGCCAGGATCTATGAATCTGCAGGAGCCGCCTGCCTGAGTGTGCTGACGGACGAACAGTATTTTCAGGGGCACCTCGATTTTCTGAAAGCCGTACGCCAGAATGTGGAAATTCCGGTTCTGCGAAAAGATTTCATAATCGATCGTTACCAGATTTTAGAAGCGAGAGTCGCAGGCGCAGACTGTGTCCTGCTGATCGCTGAATGCCTGGATGACGGGCAGCTGGAAGATCTCTATGGTTATGTACTGGAGCTGGGAATGTCGGCTCTGGTAGAAATCTATGAGCCGGACAATCTGGACCGCGTACTGAAGCTGTCTCCTCCCCTGCTGGGAATTAATAATCGAAACCTGAAGACGTTTGTCACCAGTCTGGAGCATTCCATTCAACTGGGAGCACGGGTGCCCGCGGATTGCCTGCTGATCAGTGAGAGTGGTATCCGGAATCGGAGCGATGTATTGAAACTGCAGGAATCGGGGGTCCGTGGGATCCTGGTGGGTGAGACCCTGATGCGTTCGTCGGATATTGGAGAAAAAGCACGGGAACTGCTGGGGCGTTCGTCTCAGCCAACCCGGTAATTTTAATTAATCTATCAACCTGTCAACAGAGCAGAGAAGGATCAGCGATGTCAGATACGGAGCAGCAAGTGGAACATGTTATGGTTGTGCCAACACTTCTATTTCACGAAGTGGGCTACTTTCAAGGGTTTAACGATCAGGTATCACCCTATCTGAAAACGCTGTTTGATCCGAACTACATCAGTTTCCGTCCTCGCGATACGGTGGAGGAAGACCCCAGCTTCAAACAGCTGATCCCGTATTGTATTTTCCGCCATGAGGGAAAGATTTTCTACTATACTCGGGGCACAAAAGGGGGCGAGCAGCGATTGCACAGCAAACGTTCCATCGGAATTGGCGGACATATTTCCCTGGAGGATGATGCGAAGGAAGGTTCGACGTATCGCGAAGGGATGCAGCGCGAAATCCAGGAAGAAGTTGCGATGGATACGAACTATACAGAAACCTGTGTCGGGCTGATAAATGACGACGAAACCGAGGTAGGAAAGGTCCACTTGGGAATAGTTCACATATTTGACCTGGAGTTGCCCAAAGTTCTACCCCGTGAAGAGTCGATCATAGAGACAGGGTTTGACTCACCGGAAAAACTGTTACAAGAGTTAGATCAGTTCGAAACCTGGTCTCAGATCTGCCTGAAAGGGTTATTTGAACTATCTTAACTCAAGTCGGCAGAAACTGCCGGTGGAAACGGTGATTCAGACAAATCGACATACAGATTCATAAACGCGCTGGTTGCGGGACTGCACACCAGCCGGTCTGCTCAATCAGGGAATGAGGGCAGAAAAAAAATCGACAAATGTCAATACATGAGAAACGAAGTGACAAAGGAGTGTCTTCAAAATGAAAATCACATTTCGCGGATGGATCGTTGTAGGTTGTCTGTTAGCCGTATTATCAGCAATGGCTGTCCTGGGTACTGGTGCCAATGCACAACAACCCGCTACCACAAGTCCGGCAGTGACCCCCAATCCGGAACTGCCGGGTCAACTTTCAGAAGAGCAGTTGGGAAACCTGTTGAAAGCGATGGGTTTAACTGCAACTAAAACGAAAAAGCGGTACGACTTTCAGTTTAAAGCCAATCAGAGCAAAGAAGAGTGGGAACTTTCCATGTCTGCCGTTCTGAGTGAGAATGGCGAATGGGTGTGGGTAATGGCGTGGCTGGATCCCCTGCCCCGCAGTGCCGCCGATGTTCCCCGGACTGCAATGTTACGCCTGCTGTCTGACAATGATCAGATGGGCAATGGTAAGTTTTTCGCTTACATTTCCAGCAACCGCCGGTTTGTATTGCAGCGCGTCATCCCTAACCAGCGGATTACTACGAAAAAGTTTCATGAAATCCTGAGTGACCTGGGCAGCAGTGTGGTGCAGTACTATCCTCACTGGTCGACTGACAACTGGAAGCGTGCTACGACTCCAGAACCTCAAGGTACTGCGCAGCAGTCACCGGCACGTCCGACTCAGACTGCTTCAGGAGCATCCAACTTCACTCCTCGTACCCAGAACTGATCTGTAACCTGTTTTGCCGGGCAGCCTTTGATTCCTGAGCTCGAATCTATTTCCGATGATTCGAGACAGGGAAACAGACAAAGTACGGTCAAATGAAAGAGTGTTACTGAAGCCAAAGCAGAATCCATTTTGAAGATGGAAACAGTCCTTGTTGCCTGCACGGTGGCAAGGGCTGCTTCACGTTCGGGTTCGTGCTTTTCAGAATCTGGAAGCGGGTGTCTGCTTGCTGGAACGGAGTTCAACCTGCTAAACTCTCAATTCAGTGGAGCCCCTGAACAGTGAAAGATTCAGTCTATGCGCATGATTCGCTTTGAGCAATTCGGAGAACCGGCAGACGTTCTCAAGGTCTGTGAGGCTTCAGAACCAGTTGCCAAAGCGGGAGAGGTTCTGGTGCGCATGCTGGCCAGTCCTGTTAATCCCTCTGATCTGCTGAATATTCGAGGCGGTTATTCTTCGCGACCATCGCTGCCTGCGACTCCCGGTTTTGAAGGCGTGGGTATAGTTGAAGCCAGTGGTGGAGGATTACGAGGCGCTCTATTCAAAGGCAAACGTGTTGTTGTATTAAATCGACGGACGGGTAACTGGGCAGAAAAAGTAGTGGTTCCCAGTGAGTATGTAATACCGGTTTCGTCCCGCCTCACTCTGGAGGAAGCGGCAACGTTTTTCGTCAATCCCGCCACCGCTTATATCCTCGTCAAATCTCTGTTGGATGTGCCACGCGGAGAATGGCTGCTGCAGACCGCGGCTGCTTCTGCGGTCGGAAAAATGGTGGTGCGTCTGGGGAATCATTATGGCTTTCAGACGTTGAATATTGTCAGGCGGCATGATCAGGTAGAGCAGTTGAAAAAAGCCGGTGCTGACCATGTGGTGGTGTTTAATTCAGAACATGACAACGAGCGGATATTAGTCGATCAGATCAGAAAACATCTGGGTAGCGAAACGGTGAAATATGCCATCGATGCGGTAGGCGGAAAAACGGCTTCGAGCATAATCCGAATTCTGGGCGAACGTGCCCGGATGATAGTATATGGGTCTCTGGATCGGAGTCCGCTCGATTTTATGTCTCGTGATCTCATTCGGAGTGGCGCGATTCTCGAAGGATTCTGGCTGGCCCGTCATATGGAGTCTCTGTCGCTTCCCTCCAAGCTGAGGCTGGTTTCAAAGTTAACCGGCTTCATTCGCAGTGGTATCCTGTCGACTGAGGTGGGCAAAGTATTTCCGCTGGAAGAGGTCGTAGCAGCGGTGATCGAAGCGGAACGAACTGGAAAATCCGGAAAGGTACTGATTCAGCTTTCCTGAACCGGGCCACGATTTTGAAGTGAGTTCTGTTTAATCCGAATCATGATTCCTGAAACGAAATATCGCATGGCGAACGATCTTTATTTCCTGGTCTTCTGTTTTGAGCTCGTCCTCTACCTGAATTTCATGTTATTGACCAGGGGACTGCGTGGAATGCAGAAACAGGTGGTATGCCTGCAACAGCTCAAAGCGACTCTGCCTTTAACGGTAATTTTGTTGACAGGTGTGGTGTTGTTGTCGACTGCCGCTGACTCAACAGATCTGAATGTTATTCAAAAAAATCTGCAATCGTCAGGGCAGGAACTGGCATCGTTACCAAATGATCGCTCTGCAATGCTGGGATTGATACTGATTGTCTCCGGTGCTCTTTTTCGAGCCGGCCTGCTGCCAGTTCATTTTCCGAACAGACTGCCGTTGAAGGAAGTAACTCATTTGCAGGCTGTCATGGCTATTCTGATTCCCGTTGCCGTGGGTCTTTTAATTATGGTTCTGGTGGTCAGCCAAGTGATCGAAGTCAATCTGTCGTCGGTAGAACAGTTGTTATTTTTTCTCTCGCTGATCGTTCTGACAGTCGCGGCGGGTCTCCTGCTGGTTGAGAAGGAATGGAAGGGGATTCTGTACTTGATCGTCATTCAAAGTGCAGGCGTTTTTCTGGCGTTGTTATCTGCTGTCTGCTGGAAGTGGAGACATGAATCCTTAGCGGCAGAAACAGTATCCATTCAACAGGCAATGCGGGTCTATACACCCGCGCTGTTATTTATCTGGGTGGCGGTGATCGGCTTAGCCTGTTTTCTGGATAGTCTCGGACAACGTCGGTCTGCGATCCTCTATCCGGAACAACTCCGGGGATTGATCTTTGATCAGAGGCTGTCAGGAAGTGCTGCTGTCATATTACTCGCATTGCTGATGGGAATACCCGGTTCAGCGGCTTTTCTTCTGAACTGGCAGGTTGTTGTTTACCTGTTCGAAATTCATCAAGAGGCTTCAAAGGGGACCTTGGCCATTGTGCATGCAGGCTACCTGGGGCTCAGCATTGTACTGATCGTCTCTACGACGCTGGTTGCTTTCACCTGCGCCAAGTTGATTCTGCTGATCTGTTTTGCAAAGCCACTGGCACGCTATCGTCAGAGACCTCACCGGGGACTGGCGCTGATCTGCTATGGGTGTGTGCTGGGAGCTTTGCTATTCAGTCTGCAGTACCTTCTGAAATTTTGAAGCTCAAAGAATCAGATCAGGAAACTTAAGAGGCTTTTTTATCATCCTGCAAGATTTTGCGGATGAAGACATTGCCACAGGACGGGCATTCGATAGAGCATCCCAGACGACGGGATTGAAAATCCAGTGAGGTTTTTCGACCTGCTTCATGGATTCCGAATTGAGGCTTGATTTGATGATCACAGGACGGGCAGAACACTTCGATCTCGTGATGCTGCATAGTGGCGATTTCCTCTTCAAGGGAACAATGGCAATGCCGCACTCTACGTCAGTTTAAATTTTGAGTCAAAGCGAATATGTGTACCTGAAGCGAAAGAGTATTTTTACGGGCAAACTCCTCCTGTTAATAAAGTTTTCTTTTACACAGCAGTACACCTGATGGAACCCCGTAAAAAATCGTACTCTGAAAAACAGCGGGGCGGCAGTTCCATGCAGGCAACCCCGTCCATCTCCATCTCTGTCCCTGAACGGGCTAGACGAAACTGCCGCCACCTGTATTTCAATTAAACAAACTTGTATCGTTCCAGACAACTGAGATAAAGATTTTAGAACAGGGGTATGACAACTGTCTGGCATACCCTGTTGGATTAGTGGAAAATAATTAAAGAATCCGGAAGCGGCAGCAGGTCAAGTTCTTCCGAAATGATGGTCCTGATTCGCGACTCAGATCCGGGTCATAACGCCTCCTGACAACTCTGAAACTTGCCGGTCGCTGGAATGATTCATCACACCCGTGTAAGCTGAGTAACTGTTCAAAAAACGCCATTTTCTTATTCATTATATGACAGGTGTCTCGTGAGAGTAGTCACATTTGGTGAAGTTATGTTAAGGCTGGCCCCTCAGAACCATTTGAGAATCAGCCAGTCGATACCGGGGATACTTGAATCGACGTTTGGCGGAGGAGAACTTAACGTTGCTGTTTCCGTGGCGCTCCAGGGAGGGTCCTCTGCTTTTGTGACGGCTTCACCGGATAATGCCATCACGGATTCACTGATACAGGAAGTAAATAAAACAGGCGTGGACTCCAGTCTGATCCAGCGCAGTTCGCGAGGACGTTTTGGTATTTATTTTGTAGAGACAGGGGCAAATCAGCGCGGCGGAACAGTAACCTATGACCGCGAATTCAGTTCCATTGCTCTGGCGACTCCGGATGAATTTGACTGGGACAAGATATTTGAAGGTGCCACCTGGTTTCATATTACAGGGATTACTCCCGCGATCAGTGAATCTGGGGCAGCGCTTGCGTTCAAAGCGGTTCAGGAAGCTCAGGAGAGAAACGTCACCGTTTCCTGCGATTTGAATTTTCGTAAAAAGCTGTGGAACTGGAATAGCGAAATCAAGCCGGTGGAACTGGCAAAGGAAACAATGCGATCTCTGGTGCCTTATGTGGATCTGGTGATTGCCAATGAAGAAGATGCTGATCTTTCATTGGGTATCCGTGCTCCGGAATCGGATGTGGATGCAGGTGAGTTGAATGTCCGTGGTTACGTTGCCGTGGCGGAGCAGATTACACAGCAGTTCCCCAATGTCAAACAGGTAGCGATTACATTACGGGAAAGTCATTCTGCCAGTCACAATAACTGGGGCGCCATGCTGTATACTAAAAGTCAACAGCAGGCGGTGTTTGCACCTTGTGATAGTGACGGCAACTATTCCAGTTATCGGATTCACAATATTGTCGATCGGGTTGGTGCGGGCGATTCGTTCGCCGGTGCCCTGATCTTTGCTTTGAATACACCGGAGCTGTCTGCTCCCGAGACAGCGATCCGTTACGCTGTTGCCGCCAGTTGCCTGAAACACAGCATCCAGGGGGACTTCAATTATTCCAGCCGTAAAGAAATCGAAGCTTTAATGAATGGTGCAGGATCGGGACGTGTGCAGCGTTAATGGTTTTCCTGTTTGCGAATAATCCCGATCGAACATGTATAAGTGGCTCATATCCAGGAAAGGGTTGAGGAAGCATGCAACGAGGATCAGGACGCCGTACCCGGCTGGAGACCCGTTTAAATGCCCTCAGCACACCGGTATTTGCGCTGGATGCTTCACGGGCGATCCTGTTTTTTAATCAGGGGTGCGAGCAACTGCTGGAATGGCCTGCTGAAGAACTTCTGGGCCAGACTTGCGATTTTGCAATCGATACTGACACGGATGAATCTGAATCGGTGTGCAATTTACTCTGCCCTCCGGCGGAAGTTTTTCAGGGGACCCGCCTGGAAGTACCCCGCTTCCTCCTTTCGCGTAGTGGAAAAACAATTCCCTGCCTCCTGCGGTACAGCCCTCTGACAGATGAGCAACGAAAGATCAAACTGGTTCTCGGATTTATCGAACGAATTCAGAATCCTCGGGCACTTCCTTCGGCTTCTGCTTCACAGCAACTGCATGCGGAGCTGGCTGCTCTACGGTTGTCACTCCGAAATCGATTTCGCTTTTCGACAATCATAGCACGCAGCCCCGGCATGCAACGTGTACTGCGACAGCTGGAACTGGCAATTCGAACGTCCCAGCCTGTTCATTTCCAGGGAGAAACGGGAACGGGAAAAGAGCATCTGGCGCGTGCGATTCATTTTGAAAGTGAGCAGCGAAGAAAAATATTTATTCCACTCAATTGTGAAAAGCTGCCCCCCCGGGAACTTAAGCAGACGGTGAAAAAAATCTTTGAACGGGATTTCGATGAATCGCTGCCCCTGGAACCGGGTGTCTTGTTTCTGAATGAAATACAGTGTCTGCCTCGTGACATTCAGGAAATGATTCTGGAAAATCTGCAGACGAAAGGGGCGAACGTGCCTGTCAGACTAATGACAGCCAGCTCGATACCGCTTCAGGATCTGCTACAGCGGGAAACGATACTCACGGAATTTTTCTACCTCATTACCACGATGGAAATTCCGGTGCCGGCTTTGCGGGAACGCAGGGAAGATCTGGAACTGTTAGCGCAGCATTTTCTGGAGAATGAAAATCGATATCAACAGAAGCAGGTAAGCGGATTTGCGCCAGGCGTACTCTCATTATTTCAGGATTACTTCTGGCCCGCTAATCTGGATGAGCTGACCCGGGTGATTCAGGCGGCGTTTGAGGCGACTACCGAGCCTGTCATCACTCGTGAATCTCTGCCCCTGGGATTCAAAACCGGAGTGGATGCCCGCTCGCTGGGTCCTGCAGTGCCAGCACCGCTGCGAACTCTGGAGGAATCACTCAATCTGGTTGAAAAAGAACAGATTCTGCTCGCATTAGAACTGGCCCGAAATAACCGGACGGAAGCAGCGCGAATGCTGGGCCTGACACGTGCCAGGTTATATCGTCGGATAGAGGCACTGAATATCAGCATTCATGAGGCCTGAAAGTTCCCCAGATATGTGAAACTGGGTGTTTTGCAAAATCTGGCGTTGGTTTTTCAGCAGAGATTTACCCTGAATCAGGAATTTAAGAATTGGGATTTGCGCAGATGGTTTCATGAGTACAATTCTGCATTCTCACTTGAGTTATCAGAGTTTATTTCCTGCAGGAGTGGTCGGTTGAAAATTAAGAGTCGCGCTTTACTGGGTATTCTGAATTCTCTGGTTGTTTTTGTGATCCGCATGATTTTCAAGACAACCCGCCTGGAATTTGTGGGTGACAGTCTTGATCGGTGTCCTTTTGCAGACACGGGCTCAGACCGTTATCTGTATAGTGTATGGCATGATTCTGTGATACCGCCGCTATTCTGTAATGTGGAGCATAACAGTGTGGCATTGATCAGCCAGCACCGGGATGCAGATACCATTGAAGCAATGCTGAAAGCAGCCCGCATGGGTGCGATTCGTGGTTCCACTTCCCGGGGTGGGGCCAGTGCCATGAAAAAATTAATGATTTCTGCCGAAGGCAGGCATGTAGTTATCACCCCAGATGGGCCACGGGGACCACATCACAAAATGAAACCAGGCATTGTGTTTCTAGCCTCCCATTCGGGTCGAAGTATTATTCCGAACGCGTTCGCCGCATCCCGCTGCTGGAAATTTCAGGGTAGCTGGACCAGTATCTGGATTCCCAAGCCCTTTGCGACCGTTTATTACCTGGTCGGGAATCCAATCTCAGTTCCGGAAAATATTTCCCGGGAAGAGATGAGAGAGTACACGGATCTCGTCCAGGAAAAAATGGAAGAACTGGAACGGGAACTGGAGCAGCTTATATCTGGTCCTGTACAGGAACAGGCAACAGTGCCGTTACGCAAAGCTGCCTGAACATCAGGGGCAAAGTATTTTTTGCTTTTCTGATTGTTTCGAAGTGACAAAATTGCATTCGCTATACCGGGCGGTATAACATGACGCATTGCTCGGCATGATCAGATATCCTGCCACTGCGCCCGTACGAATTCGGTTTAAGCTCTATGTCTCTCAAAGTCACAAATATCCGTCTGCCGGTCGAATTCCCCGAACAAGAACTTGCAGACAAAATTGCACAACAACTGGGAATCGAAGCCGACGGGATTCAACAGTATCGAATTCTCCGAAAAAGTCTGGACGCACGTTCGCGGCATGATTTACGGTTCGTCTATTCTGCAGAAGTGACTTTACCTGATGAAGCGGGGGTGTTGAAAAATCTACGGGATGATTCCTCCATTCAGGAGTATTCGGAGGCACCGTTCCACGATCCGGAAAGTGGTACACAGCCGCTGGAAGAGCGTCCTGTGGTGGTCGGCTCCGGTCCCGCTGGTCTCCTGGCAGGATATTATCTGGCCCTCAAAGGCTATCGTCCTCTCATTCTTGAGCGTGGCTTCCCGGTAAAAGAGCGGGTTCCCGAAATCAGACGTTTTGATCGGGGAGAAGATTTCCAGAGAGAAAACAACTACCTCTTCGGCGAAGGGGGAGCTGGCTGTTTCAGTGATGGGAAACTGACCTGCCGTTTGAGTGGTCCGGATGTGCAATGGGTATTGGACCGCTTTGTAGACTGTGGTGCACGCTCCAGTATTGTTTACGAGCACCGTCCCCACCTGGGCAGTAATAAACTTCCCATGATCTGTCGCAACTTTCGCCGCAAAATTGATGCCTTGGGGGGTGAATTTCGTTTTGAATGTCGCCTGGAAGGGATGGATGTTGTCGATGGTCAGATTCAGGGAGTGATGACGTCATCAGGCTATCTGAAGACATCCCATGTGATCCTCGGGATCGGACATAGCGCGCGAGATACCTATCAGATGTTGTACGAACTGGGCGTACCCATGTTTCGTAAAGCGTTTCAACTGGGGCTCAGAATTGAACAACCTCAGGAACAGGTCAACCAGCATAAATATGGTCGCGAAGAATATCTTTCACTCTTGGGTGCCGCCGACTATACCATGATCACCAAAGGAAAACGCGATCTATATACATTTTGCATGTGTGCAGGCGGAATCGTGATGCCCAGCGTATCGGAACCGGAGATGTTCTGTACGAACGGCATGAGCAATTCGCGGCACGATACCGGTTACGCCAACAGTGGTGTCATGACCACAATTTACCCCGAAGAATTTGGCAGCGACCACCCCCTGGCCGGCGTTGAACTGCAGAGAAAATATGAAGCGATCGCGTATGCATTGGGAAATAAAAATTATCTCTGTCCGATTCAGCGTGCGGGGGACTTTCTGAATCAGAAAAGGACAGACACGAATTTTTCGTATGCTGGTACTTACCAGCGAGGCGTGGTTGCTTCAGAGTTGCATCAGGTCCTGCCGCCTGTGGTTCTCTCACAGATTGAAAACGGTTTGCCCGTGATGGATCAGAAATGGCGGGGTGCCTTTCTGGCTAATGCGGTACTGGTTGGTCCGGAAATGAGAGGCAGTTCTCCCGTTCGTATCGATCGGGAGCGAGATACTTACCAGGCGCCTGGTTTTCGAGGGTTGTACCCCGTTGGAGAAGGAGCAGGATACGCGGGGGGAATTGTTTCTGCAGCCGTAGATGGACTGCTGAGTGCCAAGAAGCTGGTTGAAGAATTTGCTCCACCGGGAGCCACCACTGAAAAACTTACTCATCATTAATAATGCGAGTAATCGACTGGTCAATGGCGCTGAGATACTGGTCCAGCTTTTCAAACAGCTCCTGTGTGAACTGATCGCTTTTTAATATTTCCTCTGCCTGATTCCGCACACTGATATCCTCGACCCGTCGTTTTTCGACTCCGTCAGGCAGCTCGCGAACCAGGCGAATCATCTGCTCATTCATGGGGATAAATCCCCGTTCCAGATGCTCTACCAGTTCAGAAGTGAGTCGCTCGGAATCTGAGAACATTTCTCTTAATGTCAGTTGGTTGAGCGCACGTTTCACGATTCCTGTCTCCCTTCGAAAGATCAAAGAATATTGATATTAGACAGGTGATTGATGTGAAGGGTCAAGAGTATTTTCGGTTCAGCTTTGATTAAGATTGAGTCAAGCAGCAGCTCTGTTCAAATGGGATCTGAACAAAGGACTGAAGGCATGTCGGTAATCAGATTAGTTTGCCGACATGCGACCAGATTTCGTCACCAATCTCCTCAATTGATCGGAGCACCTCATTCTGCAGACATTGAATTTTCTGCCAGTGCTGATTCTCTTCAGCGAGTTGCAGATAGACTTCCCGCACGTTTGCCAGGTAAGACTGGTCTGCTTCCTGCAGGTCAGCAACTTTCTCGGTATAAGAGCGGGCCTGTTTTTCGGCCACCAGCTTTTGGGCATGGTCTGCCGGGAGATCGAGAAGGATCGCGAGGTTAATGCGGGGCATTTTATAAATCGCATACTCAATCTGTTCGATCCATTCGATGAACTCACTCCGTTCTGCCCCGGATAGTTTGGCCCCCTGGTGAGCCACGTTCGAAGGAATGTAGCGATCAAAGATCACAACATCGCTGGTCTCGATGGTGTTCAGAATGTGTGATCGAGATTCAAAGCGATCGCCTGCATATAGTAATGAAGCCAGAAACGGATTAACTTCATCCAGCTCACCAAACCGCCCGTTCAGAAAATTTCCAATTGATTTACCGAACAGTGTCTGGTCGTAACGGGGAAATCCAATCAGGCTGGATTTGATCCCGGCCTCCTGACAGCGGGCATGCAGCCTGCTTGCCTGGGTTCCTTTACCGGAACCATCAATCCCTTCAATTGCAATGATAACTGCCACTCAATCTCTCTCTATATCTAATCGGTTTTTCTTTTGTCAGTTTGAAATGTCTACAGATGGCAGTGAAGTTCAACGTCATACTCATGACTGAGATCAGGGAGAAATTCGATCTGCTTCGAGAAATTCGAGTTGATCCCTGGTGCCTCTGGCGTAAACGAATTTGCCCAGATCTGCTTTTGTTCCCGGGCACATTACGGGAGCATACCACCGATCGGTACCACGCACCCAGCCAGGCTGTTCGTCACATACGCGTTCGATGAGGACTTCCAGATCACGATCAATTAAAGTGTGATAGAACTTCTGAGCCAGCGATCGTTCCAGATCTGCCAGTTGCGCACAGCGCTCCTGCCGAAGCTCAGGTGAGACCTGGTTTTCATAGGTAGCCGCCGGTGTTCCTTTACGGGCACTGAAAGGAAAAACGTGGATTTTCATAAAGGCTGCTTCTTCGCAGGCCTGCAGGGTCTCAGCAAATTCTTCGTCTGTTTCGCCAGGAAATCCGACAATGACGTCTGTGGTGAAGGAGGGGTGATCAAGTCGTTCACGCATCCGTTGCAGCTTTTCCAGAAAACGGCTGACATGGTAGCGGCGTTTCATCCGTCGCAGCACAGTATCGGAACCACTCTGCAGCGAAGGATGGAACTGGGGGCACAGATGTTCGCAATCGGCGGCAGCTGAGATAAAGTCATCGTTGATTTCTGCCGTTTCCACACTGGAGAGACGCATTCGCCAGTCACCCGGGATCTGGTCCAGTTTGCGAAACAGATGCCAGAGTCGAAATGGAGGTTTGCCTGATTTTCCGCGTGTTGTGTCAACTCCAAAATGACCGACGTGGATTCCTGTCAGCACGATTTCCTTGAAACCATTATCGACCAGCCGACGTACTTCGGCTTCAATGTCCTCCGGAGATCGGCTTTGCAGGCCTGGTCGAACGGAGGGGATGATGCAGTAGGTGCAACGCAGGATACAACCATCCTGTACTTTCACATACGCTCGTTTGCGCCCTTCAAATTCAGAAATCCCGGTAGGCATGTCAACGATGCCGTGCCGCTCCAGGATGTCGGGCAGTTCCCTTTTATCGGTAACGACTTCGAATACTCCGGGTAGCTCAGAAACAGTTTTCGGGTCTCGAGTGGCGTAACAGCCCATCACCAGAATTTTCGTTCCGGGATTTTTTTTTGCGAGATTCCGAATCAGTTTTCGGCCCTTGGAATCGCCGGTGGCAGTGACGGTGCAGGTATTGACAACACAGAGGTCTGCCGTTTCTGATTCGCCGGCTTCGCGATAGCCGTTTTTCTCAAGTGCTTCTTTTACCAGTTGCGTTTCGTATTGATTTACCTTGCAGCCGAGCGTCACCAGCTGGCAGGTTTTTTCTTTTTCTGGGATATGAATTTGTGTGAGTGTCATGATCTTGCAGCTGTATTTTAACAGTTGTGGTGCACTGTGAGCGGATCTGCTTCACTGTGGCGATCTCATAAATTGTAAACACGCCAATCGGAATAAGGCTTGGAATCCTGGACTTATCAGAATTTACCGTCTTCCATCTGGAAATTCATCAAGTCAGGTCGCATAGTATAATCAGAGTCAAACCAGACTTCGAGCGGCAGAAACCAATTGTCTGATCCGTTTACAGGAATAAGCGTTTCAATATATCTCTTCGATTGAAAGTACAGTTATGTCGTTTCGATTACGCTATCATAAAACGTTGATGAGCCAAATGTTAAGTATAATTCTGGCGATTGCGGTCTCAGGGACGACTTTGACAGGGACTGCTGCAGAGCCTGCTGCAAACGAAGACTCCCAAGTGTACCCCAACGCAGTGGTTGCTGCTGATCATCCCTTGGCGAGTGCTTCCGGAATCGCCATTCTGAAGGCCGGGGGTAATGTCGTTGATGCTGCTGTGGCGACTTCTTTTGCGCTCTCTGTTCTCAGACCCGCCAGTTGCGGGCTGGGAGGCGGGGGCTTCATGGTCATCTGGGATGCCGAACAGCAGAAATCAACGGTCATTGATTATCGTGAACGGGCGCCGGCTGCTGCCACACCTGATATGTATTCTCGTCTGCCCGGAACTGAAGCGCAACGTCAACTGGCCAGTCGACAGGGACCTCTGGCAGTGGCGGTTCCCTGTACAGTTGCCGGTCTCTGTTATGCGGTCAAGGAGTATGGCACACTGGATTTAAAGACCGTACTGCAGCCTGCGATTCTGATGGCCCGCCGTGGCGTTCCGATTAATGATCACATGCGATCCGTACAGAATTCCATGTTGGCTCGGCTCAAGAAAGGGCAACTGGATGAGAAAGAATTCCAACCTCTGATTGAGGAATATCTGAATCGTGGTGAACCCTGGAAAGAGAATGCACGTTTTTTCAGTCCGCAGTTGAAAGCGCTGGAACTGATTGCTGAAAACGGGCGTGCCGGTTTTTATGAGGGACCAGTGGCGGATGCAATCGTCGCAGCTTGCGGAAAGCAGAGTGGAGGAATTCTGACGCTTCAGGATTTAAAGGACACACAGCCGATCATCCGCAAACCTCTGACAACCACTTTTGATGGATATCAGATCCTGACAATGCCGCCCCCTTCCAGTGGAGGAATTGCGATTATCGAATCATTCAACATGATTGATGCGCTGGAAAAACAGGTCCTGAAACACCCTTTCGCCGATCTGAAATATCATTCACCACAGGAACTCCACTTCCTGACGGAAGTCATGAAGCACGCATTTGCAGATCGAGCCGAGTACCTGGGGGATGCCGACTTCGTACCGGTTCCCCTCGATCGATTAACGGATCCGGCATACGCCTCCCGTCTGGCAGCTCGCATTGATGCAAAGCAGACCAGGCAGTTGAAAGACTATGGACGGTATGTTCCTCCGAAAGACAGTGGAACCAGTCACTTATCAGTTATGGATGCAGCGGGAAATGCAGTGGCGTGTACTGAGACGATCAATCTGACCTTTGGAAGTTACGTGGTGATTCCAAAATATGGGATTGTCATAAACAACGAAATGGATGACTTTGCAGCCATCCCCGGCAAGCCCAATGCCTTTGGCCTGCTTCAAAGTAAAGCCAACGAGATCGAACCAGGTAAGAAACCGCTTTCCAGTATGTCCCCCACGATTGCCATCAAAGATGGAAAAGCAGTTTTTTCGGCGGGCGCTTCGGGAGGTCCGCGGATCATTTCCAGCACACTGCAGGTACTGTTGAACATGATCGTATTCGGAATGCAGCCGGAACAGGCTGTTGAGTCTCCCCGGATTCATCATCAATGGGTGCCCGAAGATCTGTTGCTGGAACAGGAGCTGTATCAGCAGGTTGGTGAACAACTGAAGCAGTTTGGCCATACGATTAAGAAAAGCTCCAGCCTGGCTGCGACCCAGGCTGTGTCCCGTCAACCAGATGGATTGCGGGGACATAGCGATTCACGAAAACATGGCGCTGCTGCCGGATATTGATGATTGATCGAAACTACTGATTTCAGACCAGTCTAATTACCTGCTGCTGCCGTTTTCTTTTCGATTTCTGCCTGTGTTTCCATCAGCTGTTGTTTGACGACTGATGACTCTTCAACCTCGGCACGTTTTTTCAACGCATCAATAGATTCCCGGGTTCCGATCGCCTGTAATATGTTACAGGCTTCGATTCTCATAGAACTGTCAGGATCATCCAATAATCTCAGAACCGGTTTTTCTGCAATCGAGCCCATGATTTTGAGAGCCGTCCGCGCATCTTTCATATCTGCACGGTTAGAGAGACGGCCTACCAGAATTTCAGCCATCGTGGCAGAGTGAATAGTCGGCATCAATTGGATGATATCTTCACGAACCAAAGCCGAATTTTCTTCTTCCAGTAATGCGGCAAAAGCAAGCGTTGCTTCGTCTGTGTACCAGATCGACATGGCGTTGATATGCTCTTTCATGCGGAAACCTTCTTTGGCCTGCGGAAGCGTCTCTGCCAGTATTGTCGAGACGCGGGCCAGATTTTCTGAGTCCGGTTTCATCGTGACCAGTTTTTTACAAGCTGTATCATGAGCAAAAGAGCTGGTGCCGGAAATCACACGGAGTGCCCAGTCGATTGTGTCTTCGTCTGGTCGCGGCTTTAAATCCCGATCATTTCGATTCGGGTCAGCAGTTATTTCAGACTTCATTTCTGGTTCGGAACCAGGGGAACTGGACATGCTTTTCAGTGAATTGGAATTCGCAGACACTTTTACTGAAGGATCAGGCTGCAGAGAATTCGAATTTTCCTGGAGTGCAAGTGCAGTCAGTTCCTCAGGCTTGATCTCAATAGTGATGATCCGGTTCTGGACATCAATCTCTTTCATTTTTCCACAATTGAGTTTCTGTGCAAAGGCAAACAGATCTTTGGGAACCTGACGTAAAACCAGGACCAGCTGTTGATCCCTGCTGAAATATTCGACCTTACCGTTTTCTGTTTGAACGGTGGTGGCCTGATTGTTCTGGTCCGTTGAATTCAGAAAAGCAGACTGCAGATTTTTCTGAAGCAGTGGTACAGCTGCTGCTTCCATTCCATTAATTCCACGTACAATTACTGCAACACCAGGCTGTTCGGTATCCAGTGTCCTTTTGCGGATTTCACTCAGCAGGTCTGTCTCGGAAGACACGTTGGCTGGAGTCGCTGTTGTTGACTGCATTTTAGGAACGACGGATTCTTTTTCTTCCGGGGTTTTGTCAGTCTCCACCGGTCGTGACTGAGACAAGCGCGGAGTCACAGGTGCAGGCCGTGCAGGGGCCGAATTATTATCTGCAGGCGCAAACGGGTTCGAGTTGGCACGTCGCTGACTTGTGTCAGATCCGCCACACCCGGTTGCAAGTAATAAGGAAGAAATCAGAAGGAGAGACAAATTGGTGTTTTGAATGTTGGCCAGCATAGGAATACGATTCTATAGGAATGAATAAAGGCAAACAGGCACAGTAACTGTCTGGTATAGATTTTACGCTATCTCAGGCGATCAGGATCAAACAAAATCCGATGTCTGGTCAAATAGACATGAAAAAATCTGGCAGGGTTCAGGAGGCATGCATTTGTATATATGCTATCTGCACGTTCCTGCCTCTGCAAGACCAGTCAGCTTATCTATTTTGAAGATCTTTGAAGATCTTCTTTTTATGCTCAACAAGCCGGTTTACGGCCAGTATTGAGATATTTTTGTCCTGAGAAAAGCAACACTTTCCTGTAAATCTTCCATTCCATTCACCCCATCTTCAATACTGATCCAGCTGTCGAATCCGACCTGTTTCAGTTGTGTGAAGATGGTGTCATAATCATTTAACCCTTTTCCAATCACGCCATGGCTGAGTCGGCGGGCATAACCCAGGCTGTTCTCTTCCTTACGCAGGTCTTCAATTGTACCTTCTGTCAGATAACGGTCACTGGCGTGCATGGTAACAACTCGATGTTTAATGCGTTCCAGTAGTTCCAGCGGATCTTCTCCAGCCAGGATTGTATTACTCGGGTCATAATTGACACCGAAGTGGGGCGAATCAATGCGAGACACAAGGTCGCAGAAGACATCGGCCATCTGTGCAAATTCCGGATAATCCCAATAATTATCTTTGTAATGATTTTCAATAATCAGTGTCAGGCCCAGTTCTTTCGCCAGTGGAAGGCAGGCTTCGATTGATGCGACGGCATACTGAATTCCCTCTTCCCGGGAAACTTCAGGCCTGCGTTGTCCAGAGAGAACTCGACAATATTTTCCACCAAGTGACGCCGTCATTTCCATCCAGAACTTTTCGTGTTCAATCTGCTCGTTCCGGAATGCCTCATCAGGATGCGTGAAGTCGGGTGAGCAACACATCATGGGAATTTCCAGTCCCTGATCACTGGCCATTTTTTTGGCTTCTGCCCAGTAATTTCGGTCTTTCATCTCGAGAAAACCGGCGTAGAACTCCAGTCCGTCAATATCCAGCGTGGCTGCCAGATCGATCCACTGTCGCAGTGTCATCTCTCCGGAAAGGCATAGTTCATCCATAAAGGCTTTGGGAAATGCGGCAAGTTTTGGCATCGGAGGTTCCATCGAAGTATATTATTTTTTATATCGAGAATGATCTTCTGCTGCCGTTGAGATCAACTCTCAGGCGTTAATACAGCTTTCACAATTCCCCCCGAGTGCATGGTTTCAAATGCGGTATGCCATTCACCGAGGGGCCATGTTCCACCGATAATGGGTTCGATATTCAACTGGCCCGTCGTCAACAGGCGAATCACACGTTCCCAGATCGGCCAGTTATGACTGAAACTGCCCTGAAGTCGGATATTTTTCTGCACCAGCGGATCAAGCGAAAACCCCAATGGTTGTGGTCCCCAGCCGACTTTGCTGATCCAGCCACCCGGACGCACAATCTCCAGTGACTTTTTCAAAGTGACAGACACACCGGCGGCATCAACAACACCATTGACTCCCAGTCCGTCCACATCCAAAGCCCAGTCATCAAGTCCTTCGATAACAGGCTGGCACCCGTAATATCGCTCTGCAATTTCCAGGCGTTCTTTATCCCGTTCCAGACCAACCACGGCGACCTCTGCTCCCTGTAGTCGCGCCATGGCGGCGCAGAGCAGGCCAATTGGTCCCGGACCGAAGACGACAATGCGATCGCCGGGCTGAATATCTCCATTCATTACAACAGCATTGAAGGCAACGCAGCAGGGTTCTGTGAGCGCTGCTTTTTCCAGTGCTAAGCTGTCCGGAACACGGTGCAGGCAACGCGCGGGGACACGCACAAAACTGGTCATGGCGCCATTTACACCATACCCGAATCCTTTCCGGGTTGGGTCCAGATTATAGCGGCCTTCGCGCGACAGCGGGTTGTCAGGATCGATGATGGCTGCCGTTTCACTGACAACGCGGTCTCCTTCAGACCAGTTCCGAACGAGGTTTCCAGCTTTACTGATCTTGCCGGCAAATTCATGTCCCAGGACAACGGGGTAATTCACAGGCCAGCTATGATCTGCCGTCCATTGATGCAGGTCGCTGCCGCAGACGCCGACTGCTGCGACTTCCAGCAGCACTTCGTCCGGGCCGATATCCGGTATGGGAATCTCCTGAAGTTCGACGGAGTTCGCTTCCGGGACGTAATTGACAACAGCAGTTTGTGTTAATTCAGCCTGACTCATTTTTGACCTCCGATAGCGACATCACCGTATGCATGTACTTTTTCACAAATCAACCTCAAAGAGTCTTCGAGGTTTCCACTTGCGGTTTTGAAGGAGTCCGCGTCAATGGTCAGAGGGGCTCCCAGCACGACAAGTGGGGCACCATACTCGGGCGTCTGGATCGCCTGTTCGAGGGAAAGTCCACCGACCGCCTGCACAGGAATACTGACAGCAGCGACCACTTCTTTCAGTTGATCCAGGGGACTTGGCATCCGCTCACCTCGGGCGGCAATCCCGCGGCGTTCATCGTAGCCAACATGGTGTATCACATAATCACAGCCCAGATCTTCCAGTCTTCTGGCAGCGGAAATCATGTCATCTGCCAGGTTGTCTCCCATGACTTCCACACCATGGTCTCTTCCCGCCTGAACGACGCAGCGAATGGTTTCTTCATGTGCGCGTGACATGACCACCACGTGAGAGGCTCCGGCTTTGGCCATCATTTCTGCTTCAAGGTAGCCGCCATCCATTGTTTTGAGATCCGCAACGATGGGAGTTTCCGGAAAGTTTTTACGCAACTCTCGCACACAATTCAGACCTTCCGCGAGGATCAGTGGCGTGCCTGCTTCCAGCCAGTCTACGCCGGCTCTCATCGCCAGTGCCGCTGTCTCCAAAGCCTCTTCAATATTAGTCAGATCCAGTGAGATTTGTACGATTGGCTTCATGAAATTGAGATCACTTTCTTGCACGGTTGAAATCGGTGGACAGTAATATGTTCTCACATCTGATACTGGCCGACTGCAGGAGATTGTAAGACAGATCAGCTCAGGTTAAGGAACATCCTATCGGAAGAAATTGATAAATGCGAACGCCTACAGCGACTCTGGCAAGAATTTCAAAATGTGTACATGTTGACATGCCTGTTGGGCCTGCGGAGAGAGTGAGACTTCGTAAGCGTTAAAGTTTAACAGCTAACTGCAGGGTCGTGTGGATTTTGCAGGTTTTGAGGTAAATTCTGGACGTGCGACATCCGATTCGATTAATGGCGTATTGTGTCACGCATGCGGGATGATTGAATGAGTCTGGATGATTGTAGGACAGCCAGAAATGCCTTCTGAATTATTAGATGATTATCAGGTACAGGACCATCTGCACGAACACCATTCTCCATTTGGAGTTCGGGCGGTTGCCATTTTATTTATCGCCCTGACGGGTGGGATTTTGTGTGCCCAGTGGGTTCGTGGTGTGCGCGTGGAGAGTTACGTGGGCTCACTGCAGGCTCCGAAGACCATCATTACTGCGAAAAATGATGCGATCATTCAGGAAGTGCATGTCCAGGAAGGACAGACCGTCGCCAGCGGAGAGACCATATTGACGCTGTATGATCGCAGTCTTGAAAAGAACTGGAAGTCAAAACAGCAGGAACTGGTGATGCTGGAATCTGAGCTGGAACAGTCTAAAGCAAAAAGCGAAGTCGAACTGGCGTTACGAAATAAAGAAATCGAATCAGAAGTCTTCAATGCCAAGTTGAAATCATCGCAATACCTGAAGGAAAAGTACATTCACCAGATAACCAATCTGGCCTGGCAGGATTTTCTTCAGGACTACGATTCCCTTTCCAGTAACGGGTCCGCTGAGGATGTCTTTCGCTCTCTCGTTTATGAAAGCCGCTTGCCGGATGAAAATCGTATCACAGCCATGCTGCGTCAGGAATCTGCCCGAAATTCCGCAGAAGTTTTTGCGGCGCGCGTCAAGCTCTGTGAAGATCAGATGGAAGAGTTGAAAGCAATCCAGCGTAAACTGCCTGCTCAAATTCGGGTTGCCATGGGTGTGGAAGTGATTAAAAACCGTCTGGATCGTGTGAAACAGGAGTTAAAACAACTGGAATCACAGCGAGATGCTTTGCAGTTAAAAGCCGGTCGATACGGGACTGTCGGGATCTTTGCCAACGAAAAAGGGGATCCTGTGAAGAAAGGGACTCCGATTGTGGAACTCTTCGACAAAGAACATCCCTTTCTGGTCGTGGAAGTGCCTTCCCGGAAAATCAGCCTGTTTGACGAGGGGAAAGCGGTCAAAATTATGTTTTCCGGTAATGCGAAAGGCAAAGGCACCATCCAGAGGATCTCAGAGCAGGCCATTCACAAGCCTGGCTCGACGGAAAGTGTCATTCTGGTGTATGTTGAACCTGCCGGGCCTCTCTGGCCTGAATTCCCGATGGGGACTACTGTCGATGTCACGCTAGAGAAATAACGCTGAGATTGGCATAATCCGGTTCCGGGCTGTGAAATGAGCGAAATTCTAACTCTAGGCTGGACTTGCTCTTCCGTCATTTATCGTTTTACAGGTCCATTTTCGACTTGAATTTATACCACATAAACTACAATATTTGTCAATTCTGGTGATTAATATCCGGAGTGGTTTTTTCGCCAGAGATCTGAAACAGCTCTCTCACCCGCTTGAAGATCCTTGCCAGGGATCATCCCGAGAGAGTTCAGGATTGTTCTTTAACAAATTGGGTCGCGCGGCTGCAGGAAGCTGGTTCGCCGAGTTTCATTCTCAAAACTTTTAGCGTGAGGAGAAGACCGTTGGGTATTTCAGCAACAATTCCTTTTTCAGCAGAAGAAGCAGACCGACTTTCAGTCGATGCTATTGAGGAGATGAAGCTGCGCACCTGGGCAAGAAAGAACTACATCGACGTATCACAACGCGACGATCTCTGGCACCCCGTCATTCTGGATGAGATGCTACGCATCGATCAGGAGTAATCCCAGTTGTACGGGATTGCAGCCAATAACTCATTCATTGAAACCATAGCGTCTCCACTCTGTCGATTATTCTTCAGATGGACACGGAGACGCTACAAATGGCCGATTCAATGCAAACCGGTCTCTAATATTCTAACATAACTGGCAGGATCTCTGTCTGGCGTTCTCCTGCTGTCACATGCACCTGGTGGTCTTCGTCGATGAAAACGTTGACTTCACTGCGCACGCCAAATTCCGGGAGATAGATTCCCGGTTCGATCGAGAAACATGTTTGAGGTAAAACCAGCCGTTCTTCGTGAGTTTCCAGGTTATCCATGTTGGCTCCGTTCCCATGTGTTTCCTGCCCAATGCTGTGACCGGTTCGATGTACAAAGTATTCTCCATAGCCGGCATCTTCAATCACGTCTCGACATGCCTGATCCACTTCCCAGCCTTGCAGGGGGTTGCCTGATTGAAACGACTGTTCTACCAGTGAAATTCCTGCATCCCGAGCTGCGGCCACGATCTGAAAAATATGCCGATACTGTTCCGGGACTTCTTTGCCGGTAAACCCGACCCGGGTCATATCGCTGTAGACGCCACGTGGCACATCGAGTTTGGCCCACAAGTCAATCAGAACGAACTCCCCTTCTCTGATGGAGGTTTCCTTGCCGGTTCCGGTTTCATAATGCGGGTCTCCACTATGTGCTTCGCGCGCGACGATGGGAGGGTGATATGTTGTTAATCCGGTCTCTTGAAAATGCTGCATGATCACATCACATACCGCCTGTTCCTCTACACTCCCCTGCTCTCGGATCCGGGTAGCAATAAATTGCCAGGCGACTGCAAATGCATTGTCGGTATGTATTCCCGCCTGCTGGTGCAGATTCCATTGTTCCTGGTCCCACACCGCTTCAAACAGTTGTACCAGATCACCAGAGGGAACAACGGATTCCACCGATTCACTTACAAGCTCAACCGTCCCCGCATCGACGCGGGAAATATAGGGATTCGCATTTCGCGGCGAATATTCCATGGCGACCGTTCTGGTCCCGTGGAGCATTGTCCTGATACCCTCTTCCAGCTCCTGCCATTTCAGGTAGATGATTTTCTTGCCCGGTAAATGATCCAAGGCTTCTGATTCGATACGATGAACCAGTTTCACTGGTTTGCCAGAACGGGGAATAAAGTAAAAAAAACGACGTGACCCCATTACATCACTGGGGATATCAAGAATTCTGCGAGCCAGGAGATTACTTCCGCGAAAATCATATAACAGCCATCCATCCAGAGAAAATTGTTCCAATGCTGCCTGCACCTGAGAAAGTTCGAACATGGAGGTACTGCCTGCTTTTTGAGGTTTTAATGAACGGATCAATAGAAAAGGTTGTTAATCAAATCAATGTAAGACGTTAGAATTATTATTTCAAGAAGGATGAGACGTGACATCCTTTATTATCAGGCGAACTTCCGGGAAAAACGGCTTGATTCCAGACGCTTTCTGTTGCCAATCGTAGTGATGGTCAGGACAATATCGCCTGCAGAACAGAATCAGCATTCCATTCCTGTCATTGAACCTGTCATAAAAAACTGAGGAGAGAAGACGATTTCCACCGTATCGACTGAACTTGCTTACCAGAAATGCATTTCGCCTGCCTGTGAGGCGACCTATTCCCTGGGCGAAGTTTTAACCAGCTGTCCCAAGTGTGGCGAATTACTGGATGTGACTTATCACTGGGATCAGGTTCCGGTACCTCAGTCGTTGCGCGAGTTTGAAAAACGCTGGAGTACACGGAATCATCCGATTGATTTCAGTGGCGTCTGGAGATTCCGGGAATTATTGCCATTCGCACGGGACAACCAGATTATCACAATTGGCGAAGGCCAGACCATGCTGAAGGCATCGCCATCGGTCGCACGCTACACGGGTTTGAAGGAAGATGGTCTGTTTCTGCAGTACGAAGGTTTGAATCCCTCAGGCAGCTTCAAAGATAACGGTATGACTGCAGCTTCCACACATGCGGTCATGGTAGGAGCAAAAGTGGCTGCTTGTGCTTCGACGGGAAATACCAGTGCTTCCCTGGCAATCTATTCCAGCGTCGCACAGAAATTCAAAGTCGTCGTATTTGTCGGCAGTGGAAAAATTGCATTCGGAAAATTATCACAGGCCCTTGATTATGGCGCCAAGACGGTGCAGATTCAGGGAGACTTCGATGATGCGCTGGCCCGGGTACGTGAAGTCTGTACCCAGGAAGGAATTTACCTTTGTAACAGTGTCAACCCATTTCGACTGGAAGGCCAGAAGTCGATCATGTTTCGGGTCCTCGAAAGTTTGAACTGGGAAGTTCCAGACTGGATCGTGGTACCTGGAGGAAATCTCGGCAACTCAAGTGCTTTCGGCAAAGCATTTATGGAGTTGAAACAACTGGGGTTGATTGATCGCATCCCTCGACTGGCAATTATTAATGCACAGGGAGCCAATACATTATATCAACTCTATGAACAACACGGTATGCGCTGGAATGGCGGAAATTATGATCGTCATCAGTCCACAGACTATTTTACGCGAATGGATGCGGAAAACCGTCGTGCTTCGACTTTGGCCAGTGCGATTGAAATTAACCGACCGGTGAATTTCTCCAAGTCTTTACGTGCTCTGGATGTCTGTGACGGCGTGGTTCGTGAAGTCGATGATCAGCAGATTCTGGATGCGAAAGCACAAGTAGGCGCAGGTGGATTCGGGTGCGAACCAGCGAGTGCCGCCAGCGTCGCAGGAGCGAAGCTGTTGAAAAATGAAGGAGTGATTGCAGCCAGTGACCGCGTTGTCTGTATTTTAACAGGGCACCAGCTCAAAGACCCCAATGCCACCGTTGCCTATCATTCTGCAAATGATGAACATATAGATGAAAAACTGTCGAGTCACGGCGTCAACGCAGCACCTTTTTCCAACGGACCTATTGTCGTTGAGAATGATTTAGATAAAATAATGGAAGTCATTCGATCGTTTTGAACTGATTTTTGCTTCTGGCACAGTGGACTGTGTTTCAGGTTAAGATTTCTATTAATTTGTAATTCCACTACCGGTGGAAATGAGTATAAGGGGCACGGGATGAGTTCACCCTTTGAGGAACTGGAATATATTGCTGATTTTCTCCCAGAGGAGGGAGAGTCTGTGATTGTGTCACGCAATCATGGAGAACTGATCTGTGAGAATTTCCAGAAAGAACGTCCTCTTGATGAAATGGCAAGCCCCGAATTTTATGGTCATCTCGTTCACGCAAATGAGCGCCTGAATGCCCTGGTTGCCCGGCCAGTGTGGATCTCGATTCTTGTCTGGTTCTGGACCTGTGTGGTCCTCCATGAAAACCTTAGCCTGGGCTGGGGTGGATGGTATATCGATCTGGGCTTGGGGCTGGTCGCGATGGCCGCCAGTTACGTCGCCATTCGGTTACGCCAGGATCGTTATTTCAAAAATGAAGTTCGTCCTACTCTGAATCGCCAGATGTATGGCAGCAATCTGAGCAAGTACGCATTAGTGGGCGTCATCAGGCAACGGCCTGAGTTGCGCACCCTTCTGGATACACTCTCACGCTCTCTGCATTGAACCTGTCTGGTTTTCTCAGACAGGATATTCAAGCTGACCATTTACATAAATGTCAGCATCCAGCTGCTGGACCAGATACTCCCGGATGTTATGACGCTCGGGAATCATCTCCAGCCCTTTACCGGCCAGGGGTGTCACCGCTTCTGCTCCCCCAATAATTTTCGGAGCGATAAAGATGTGGACTTCATCAATGAGTCGTTGATCAAAGCAGGAACCCAGTAAGCTCCCCCCCCCTTCCACCAGAATATTTGTCATCTCCCGTCGCGCCAGTTCCTGCATGCATTCTCGCAGGTCAGGTTGATTCTCAAGCTCGTTGGCAGAACTGGAAAATTGCAACACTTCTACTCCTGCCTGTTGGAGCGGGATGACATTTTCCTGAGGCGCTGAAGTGTGCGCCACAACCATGACGGGCGCCTCAGCTATTGATTGAACCAGACGGGATTGCACAGAAAGCCTGGCCTGGGAATCGATGACAATGCGGGCCGGTATTCGTTTTCCGGGCGGTCGGACAGTCAGGAGTGGATCATCGGCTTCTGCTGTTCTTTGGCCGACCACGATTGCATCCATGCGGCCACGCAATTCATGTACCCGTTCCCGTGATTGAGGGTTGGAGATCCATTGCGAATGGCCGGTACGGGTGGCAATTTTCCCATCCAGTGTCATAGCCCACTTGGCGTGAATCCAGGGTAAGCCCTGTGTCACACGTTTGACGAACGGGCGGACCAGAGCCAATGCTTCTGATTCCAGCAGACCCACTTCGACTTCAATTCCAGCCTGCTTTAATTCTGCTATGCCACCTCCGTCGACGTGGGGGGCTGGATCACGCATTGCAATTATCACTTTTTTTATTCCCGCCTGGATCAGGGCTTGAGAACAGGGACCGGTTTTGCCCTGATGGCAACATGGTTCAAGAGTGACATAGATGGTTTTGCTCCGAGCCTGATCTCCGGCCATCTTAAGCGCATTGATTTCTGCATGGGGACCCCCGCATTGCTGATGATATCCTTCACCAATCAAGTGCAGTCGGTCATCCACAATTACCGATCCCACAGCAGGGTTGGGTTCCACAGAACCTGTGCCAAGTCGAGCCAGTTCCAGGGCGCGTTGCATGACATCCTCTGGACTGGAAAACATGCTGATAGGATCCACAGTCTGATTTACTTTCCTGCAGGGACCGATTTAAAATAATGGAACTCGAAATGGCTGACTTAATTCGGGCTCAGCTAGATTCTGCTCAGGATTGTCCCGGAATCCAGAGTTTCTGTTCGGCATCAGTGTCAGGGGTGGAATCACCGGGAGACCAGAGTCCCTCGCTTGAGGCATTTCCACTGAATTCCCCTGTGTCAAGGAGTGAGGCACCTGACATCCAGGGGACATCTAACTCAAATGCATGGGCAAAAGCCATGAGGTATTCTTTGATTTGAGGTGTTTTTTTGCCATATTTATCCCAGATCTCTTTCATAAAATCAGAAAGCCCGGGATCGGAAGTGTCTTCCAGACGGAAAGAGAGTTCGCGCATTTTCCACTGCATTTCGTTTTCAAATGCTTTATTGGGTTGCGACTGCGAATTCTCCTGTCCTTTTTTGATCCAGTTCAGCATTTCCTCGCGTTGATTTTTTTTATGGCAGATCTCTGTCAGGGTGGTATAGACTCGATCCAGGTCCACTTCTTTCTTACATTCGTCACGATTGAGTACTTCGATCAGAACATCATACAGAAATCGAGGATGACGAATGAGCAGGGCCCGATTGAAGATATACATCAACTGGGAATCGCTGAGTTCTTTCGCTGGAATCCTGTTTTGTGTCATTGAGGAGCAGGTATTGAAATGCGAAGACTCATTTACTTCCAGGCTGGGAAGCTCGGTCAGACCAAGCTCTGGATCGAGCTCCGAGAATTCCAGGAAATGTCCCAGCGACAGTGTTTGTGCATCTAGAACGTAAGCAGCTGCAGTCAATGCCATTTTCGAGTCTTCATCGGAAGCAGCTTCTTTGGGTGTTTCGCCGTCCAGACCTGACAGTTTGGTGTTGGGCCAGGTATCTGAAAGAAGTTTTTTCCACTGCAGCGCTTCCAGTTCCCGTCGCTTGAGAATTGGCATTTTTTGCGGGAAACTCCAGCGGAAAAACAGAGGCCATTGTTCTATCGGGACTGGGGAAAGTGGGTTGCCGGTTTCTTCGCTGTCCCGTTCTACGACTTTCAAGCCACAGTCTGTTTTCCCCTGATCTCCCAGTGCTTCGTCAAAGATTTTCTCTGCGACCGTCTGTTGTTCCCCTTCATAAGCATATAAATGAATCAGCGCTGGCTGACCAATTTGTCGATCTGCATCGAAGATATCAATATCGCCAATGACTGTCGGGACATTTTCGAGAGTAATGTCTTCACCCTTCGATTCCGCATCCACGGGAGTATTAGTGATCTGGAAATAAGCAATCGGGCTGTTTTCTTCGGGGTTCTGTTCCTGTGGAGGCGGAACGTTTCCACGCAAAATTTGCGGATGTTGTTCCAGCAGCGTCAGAAAACGAGAGATGGATTCCACTTCAAATAATTTTTCGATGGAATTGACAACTTCCGCTGTGTTATTGAGGTCGAGCAGTTGTGCCAGTGTTTCCAGTTCAACCGCTTCGGCAAAATCTGATTCGAGGCTGGCCGCATGATGAAAAAGTTCAGCCGCTTTGACTTCATCTGTAGCCCATGCATAACAGAAGGCAGCATTTTTCCAGAGTGTGACCAGTCCGGCTGCTTCAGCCAGTTGTTTGAAGAGCCCTGCTGCTGATCGATAGCAGCCTAGGTTTGCCAGACGCTGAGCTTTATCAAATGTAGCCTGGTGTTCTGGGTCTTCCAGCGCGCAGCGTTCCAGGATATGAACCCCTCGAAACGGATAGGGAATTTGATCATCCCCATCAAATTCCAGCAGGTTCATGAACAGGTTCTGCTGATATTCCTGAGAAGCAACCCGCATCGCGAGGGCAAAGTGTTCGCGTGCCGCCAGGTAGTAACCGCGCATCTGAAGCGCGATGGCAATGCTGATGGCCAGTGGTGTTGCGAGGCTGACATCGACAGCAGCACATTTCTGAAACGCCGTATAAATCGTTTTTTGTGAATGCTTATAACCATGAGCCAGGAAAGAAGAAGTGGCCAGTAGCGAATGGGCAGCCGGGTGGTCCGGATCGTGTTCCAGGCACTGGTTTAAAGGTGCAATCGCGTCCTCAAACCGCCGTTCTGCCATCAGGATCTGAGCTTCGGTAATAAAGCTTAAAGGTTGATTGGGATGGTTCTTTTTGAGTCGATCCAGCAGTTGTAATGCGGTTGCTGTCTGATGAGTTTCATGCAGATGCGAAATTTTACTGATTTCATCGCCGACGGAATGACAGCAGAACTTATATTTTTTGCCACTGTTACACGGACAGGGGTCGTAGGAATCTATACTCATAACCTCGGCCTTCTTGGTTTCCTGAAGGTTGAACTGTGAGAAAAGTATCGTGATCGAAAAACAGTCTGATCATGCAGGATCGAAGTAGAGTTTCATTGGAATCAATTTTTAATCCAATGGAACATCATATCACAATAGAATCGCATATTGCACGCGCTTAGAGCGTACTTCTACGAGAAATCACTGACTCCCTGCAGCAGCGAAATGTAATCAGAGTTCCGCTGCATTTCTGTGGTTGGAAAGTACCAGCGATAGTCGGATTAACTGTCTAATGCCTGTTTCAGATCTGCGACGAGGTCTTCAGGGCTTTCGATCCCCACAGAAACCCGTACTGTTTTTTCAGTGATGCCGGCGGCACGGCGCGCTTCCAGTGTCATGGATGCATGGCTCATGCTTTCAGGGTATTCAATTAATGATTCCACACCACCCAGTGATTCTGCGAGCAGGAACAACCTGGTATTGAGCATGACCTTTTCCGCTACGGGGCGTCCATCATGCACATCAAAACTCAACATGCCGCCGAAACCATCCTGTTGACGCTTTGCCAGTTCATGATGCGGATGTGATTCCAGACCTGGATAATAGACGCGCTCTACTTTGGGATGGGATTCCAGCATCTGTGCCAACGCCATTGCACCTCGCTGATGTGCTTCCATGCGCGGAGCCAGTGTTTTAATTCCTCGCAATACCAGCCAGGCATCAAAGGGAGCACAACCCAGACCCAGGGCATTCGATATATAGGCAACGCGTTCTGCCAGTTCCTCAGTCCGGGAAACAACACAGCCTCCGACAACATCGGAATGACCGTTTAAATATTTTGTTGTCGAATGCAATACGAGATCAACACCGAATTCGATAGGTCGCTGCAGATAGGGAGAACAGAACGTGTTGTCAGCGATGGTCAGGATGTCAGAGCCCGCTTCAGAAACCACTTGAGTGACTGCTTTGATGTCGACCAGATTTAACAGCGGGTTACTGGGGGTCTCTATCCAGATTGCTCTGGTGTCCGGGGTAATGGCTGATCGGACATTTTCAGCATCACTCATTTTTACAAACGAAAATGTAATTCCCCATTTAGTGAAGACATCCGCAAAGAGACGATATGTGCCTCCATAGATGTCGTCGCCGGCAATGATATGATCTCCAGGTTTAAACAGATGCATTACCAGTGTGATGGCAGCCATCCCGGTCGCAGTGGCTCGACAGGCGACCCCGCCTTCCAATGCAGCGATATTCTCTTCCATGGCGCTGCGGGTCGGGTTTCCACTTCGGGTGTAATCGAACCCCTTATGACTTTCCAGGCTGTCCCAGTAAAAAGTCGATGAGGTATAGATGGGAGTTGTACAACTGTTAAAGGTGCTGTCTTTATCAACGCCGGTATGTACGCACTTGGTTTCAAAACGCATGGTTAACTGTCCAAATCTGTGTGAATATCTGAAGGGATTCCCGTAACTACTACTGGCTGGTGTGCTGTTCCGAAAGACACCGGTCCAGTCTGAGGGTTCCGTGTAATTTCTGTTTTATAGAAGAATACAGCCGCTGACCGCTGGTGGCTACCGTTCGGGCAGGAGAACAGGACGTAAAGATCTTTGTACAGCAGGTCTGTACTGAAATACTGCCCGGAACTGATTATTTTCTAATGACTTGTAGCTGCAAGCGCGATCAGCGAGCATCATCAAACAGTGAGGTGGACAAATAACGTTCCCCGGAGTCAGGTAAAATGACGACAATCGTTTTGCCTTCTGCTTCCGGGCGCCGGGCGATCTCTAAAGCGGCATGCATCGCGGCACCACAACTGATTCCACAAGTGATTCCCTCGCGGCGGGCAATTTTACCTGCCATCTCAAATGCTTCATCATCCGTGACCTGAATCACTTCATCAATCAGTGATGTATCACAATTGCCGGGAATGAAACCAGCTCCGATTCCCTGAATTTTATGTTTGCCTGGTTCTCCGCCTGAGAGGACTGGACTGCTGGTCGGTTCTACAGCCACAGACTTCAGGTTCAATCCCTGATCCTGTTTCAGGTACCGGGAGACGCCGGTGATCGTTCCCCCTGTCCCGACTCCGGCAACGAAGTAATCGATCTTCCCTTCGGTATCTTTCAGGATTTCTGGACCAGTTGTTTTAAAGTGAATTTCCGGGTTGGCTGGATTTTCAAATTGCTGTGGCATAAAAAACTCAGGGCTGGCTGCCAGTTCCTCCGCTTTCTGAATGGCACCTTTCATTCCATCCGCACCAGGAGTAAGAACCAGATTCGCACCAAAGCCTTTCAGCATCAGACGACGCTCCACAGACATGGAGTCCGGCATGGTGAGAGTTAACTGATATCCCCGTGCTGCACAAACAAAGGCAAGTGCAATTCCGGTATTGCCACTGGTTGGCTCAACAACCTGCATGCCCGGTTTCAACTGTCCACTTTTTTCTGCTTCCCAGATCATATTGGCGCCGATTCGGCATTTCACACTGTAAGCGGGATTTCGTCCTTCCACTTTTGCCAGTACCGTTGCCTTAAGTCCTTCAGTCAGGTGATGGATTTTCACCAGCGGAGTTCGGCCGATTGTTTCAGAATTATCATTGTATATGGACATGTCTATTTCTTTCGATCAGAGGAACTTCCAGACGATTTACCTAAACGGATCAGAGTCCGATGCTGTTTTTCGTGTAACGTAAATGTTGACGGGGCTGATAGTTGACAGCCCTCGCCAGATCGCCTGTATTATGTAAAATCGCCTAAATTGAGGCAATCCCTTTTCGATAGACTCCGCAATGTAAGTCGAACTCATTACAAAATAGCAGGTGCGAGCCGATTTTGGCAGAATCGGGACCTGACTCGTCCTGGATATTCGAAGTTTTTTGCTTCTGGAAATAGTTCGAAATCGAATGGCGAGTGAAGACTATTATCGTTTGATTGCTGAGAAAGTGGATGTAAAGGGAACCGATGGACCGGGTTTCAATTTCGTTTGAATACCAGTTTTCGTAGATGGTAACTCAACAATTCCATCGGGTGCTGCTCTCAAGGGGCCGACGTTAGAATTTGTGTCTTCTTTTGATGTCGCTACGTAATCAGGAAACTGCCTTGTTTGAAAGATGGTATTCTGCCAGCTGATCTGACCAGGGGTATAATAGTTGTAATTAAAATAGACGTCCTGGGAGGTGGATTCCAGAGTTGTATTGCAATCGATAATTGCCGTCTGTGTCATATGGCACTGGCTGGTACTATCAACGACCAGACCCGTCTGCGAGTCGGAAATGACCGAACGTTCTATGATTGCGGTTGCACCTTTTCGAATGGTCAACCCCGCCAGATTTCCCTTTCCAAAGAGAGATAAATTCTGTGCAAATAAAATGGTCCTGCAGAGAGGATTGTGTTCAGCTCCAATCAGGTGTCCGGGGTTTGATCCGGCAATATCGATTTCTTTCTGAATACTGTCTCTAATCTGGCAGTCAACAAGCGAGTGATAGCCGCCGACCAGGCTGACGCCAATCTGATTTCTCTCAGCGAGTACACCGTTGTAAACCGATCGCGAAGCGTTCACGTCCTGGATACCAAAAAAGTTGTCATGGACATAAGCATGTTGCACAATCAATCCGCCGGACTCGTGGATCGAAATTCCATCATCGCCGTTGTGTCGGGCGATCACATTCTCAAGCCGAACGCCACGGCAATCGCCATGGATATTGAATCCATCATTTGAGAAAAATTCAGCTGACAGATTGCGACAGACAATATAACTGGCGCTGGTCAGTGTAAAACCACTGACGCGTAATGTTGCTTCCAGCTCATAGTCAGCCGGTTGTTTGCCGACAGCGCATTGAAAATAGATTTTGTTTCCGTTGCGGTCCCAGTAGTGCTGACCGGTCTGGAGCAGAGCCAGGCTTTTCGCTTGAGGTATGCGTTTGCCTTGAGAGACCAGAAATGGATTCCCATAGGGAGTTTTAGCAAGAGGGAATACATAGAGGTCTTCTTTGACATTTTCCCATTTGGATCCATCGATGGCTTTCAATCCAGATAATACGGCCCCATTACCTTCGATGGCAAAGGAGCGATCAGGCCGCCCGCCCAGATTGCGGAACAGCATGGATTCCCGGTAGGGAATTCCCGTATTTGTGAGTTCCAATGTATCACTGGTCCCGGCTAACGAGATTGCTCTGGAAATTGTAGCGACCGCCGTTGACTGTGAAGTACCATCATGATTGTCGCTACCCGCTTGATTATCCACATACCAGATGGCGGCACTCGTTGATGAAATTACCTGTGGATTGAATAACAACCACAAAAGTAACAGACAACAATGAGTAAGATGTAAAGCTGAAAGCTGGTTTCGGCAACATTGAAGAATTAAGAACAGCATGAATAGGGCCTGAAACTTACCTGGGAATAAAAACAAAAATTAAAAGAGCGAAGAAAAATAGGGAATAATCTGCACACGAAACGCCTGAAGACTGAAGTATCCAAAGAAGGCTGCAGCCCATACCATTGCTACAAATCGAAGTGGGCTGGTACTGATGCTGCGACTGAGAATCTTTGAATTCATATAGAGCAGTATCATCGAATATAAAAACATCACACCCCCGTTCATGGCGGCTGAGGTTTCAATCAGAAACAGAGGCTGTTTGAAATGGGGATTGACAGAACCATATAGTAATATTGCAGAACCCAACAGAATCTCGCCCCAGAGGAAGCAGTAGTATAATTTACTCAGCGACCAGAGTGCATTGTCTCTGAGATAATTGACTTTCAGAATGTCGGCTGAGATACGGGCAGTCGCATCAAGTACACCCAGCTCGGTTGTCAGCAGAATGGCTGCTCCCATCAGCAGAAACATCAATTTGAAAGTGCTGCCGAGACGGCCTTCCAGCAAAATAGCCTGTCCCCAGATGAAGTTAAGGCCTGTTCCAAACTGCGATACGCCTTCTTTTAATTGTCCGTCGGCTTGATAGAACAACGAATAGGATATCAGTGATAATAAAACGAGGCATGCCAGGCAGGTCAGAAAGAAACTGAAAAAGTGCTCAATATTGGCAGCCCGCCACCACTGACGCCAACGCGTCTGGTTTTCGGCGGTATGTTTGAAATGATAGCCAACTTCACTGACTGCTTCCTCCTGCCCTGTAATCGGACTGGTAATGCGTCCGATATATTTACCCATGCCATAACCTTTATCTTTGATGAAATTACTTTGACCAAGATTCATCGTACCGCCGGCACCGGCAAAGGCTAGTGCTCCGAGTAATGCCATCGTATTCAATCCACTCGTTTCATCGGGCATCTGACCAATATTGATGGCACCTTTCATCATGGATGTAATGGCATAGGGCTCTATCAGATAGATCCCCAGGATGACTGCAATTACAAAGATCATGCCTACCAGGAAGATTTGAATTTTTTCTACTGTGTTATAAACGACAGGTCCAGTCGTTAAGACAATACCAACCAGTAACAGGCCACCTATTCCCAGGAAGGTGCTGTGCTTTGCTTCATACTGCAAATCTTGTCCCTGGTTGATTTTTTCAAACAGGGCCGGTGCATGATTTTGAACTTGATTCTGGATAAATGCATCACCGAGAATGTCGCGTTCGTCGGCACTCATGTCTCCACGCCATTTTAAAACTCCCGTTTCGGTGGAGTACTCAATCTTTTGGAAAGGAAGTTTATCCTGGGAGAACTGAGTCGGAGTCGGCTCTATTTGAACACTGGCAATCGTCTCAGGCCCGAAGAAAGTCCAACTGAGCATCGTGCCAGCACCGGTAGCCCAGCCTGGCCACGCCCAGGGAATAATATTTAACAACAGCATAATCCAGGCCCAGTGTTTATTCAGTCGACAGAAGCCGGTGATCGCACTTTCCCCCGTTGCCAGTGTCCAGCGCTCGATTTCCATATTCATGAAAAACTGTGTGAGTACTCCCAGCAGGCACGCCCAAAAGAAAATGAAACCCGTTTTATATGTGATATAGGGCCAGAGCACGAATTCTCCCGAACCCAGTGATAATCCAGCCAGCATGATGCTGGGGCCGATCATTTTTCGCCAGGAGATTGCTGGTGGCAGGTCCCGATATTTCAGAGGCGGCAAGGACTGGTGTGGTATGACTTCATCGGGTACCAGTTCTTCTTCGACAGCAGGTTGACTATGGTTGGACATGGGGCGTCTTTCGTGAACGGCGAGCGGGATTCAGAAGGATTTTTATTCTAAGGAGAATGAAACAGGATCGCCACTCCACTTATATGTCGCTACCGAAAAGGCGAGAAACGATGGATGTCATCAATGGGGGAAATTCACTCTTCTCAGTCTGACTGATGGAGGGTTTTCAAGAGGTTTTTCGAGGCACACTTTTTGCGATGTCACTTAAACCAACTATCTCTGCCCGACCTCCCGACTGATTTACCAGTTTACAAATTAATTTGACTGTCTCGAAATGAGGGTCTTCGACATACATGATTGAGGGGTGGCATAAGAAATCAAAGACGGAGCCCTGCTCGATCGCTTGTTGGATGCAGAGTTCGACCGACTTCAGAAAATATTTCAATTTCCAGTGACTAGTGCGAAACGCGCCGACATCACTGATGGGGCTCATGGGAATTTCAACCAGACCAGAGGGATAAATATAGGGTTGAGCTTCTTTCTGTGCAGTAAGGATCGACTGATAAATGTCGTTGTCCGGTTCCGTGTCGGGAGAGCTGTATTTATGGCTGGGATATTTGGAACTGACCCAGGAGAAGCCTTCCGCCAAGAGCATGTTTTGTAAGTCTTCTCGAGCATCCAATGCGGTACTGGATCCCCCCGGGGTCCGGAAACCATCAGGTGAAATGTTCAGTCGTTGTTTCATCGCTTCCGTAGTCAGGCGAATATTTTGACGAATAACCTGATCTGCAGACTTTCCTCCCAACAACCAGGGCGAACGTTGAAACCGAAATTGCGTTTTCTCCGGATCTGTTGCCCAGACATTGACATGGTCATAAGTATGATTGCCAATCGGGTGGCCCAGTTCGGAAATGGTTTTCAACCATTGGATATCTTCCTGTTCCAGAACTCGTCCCACACAAAAGTAATGAACGAGTCCATTCAGTCCGGATGCAATTTCAGCTGCCTTTAAAGAATAGGCTTTTGTTTCCTGATTCAGATTCCCCTTTTGAAAATCCCATTCCAGCATATCACGTCGCGGATACTGGCGACTCATTTCCAGATCAAAGGTAATTGCGATTTGTGCTTTCGAGGTAACCGGGGATTCAGCGGCGCTAAAGTTGTATGGCTGAATTCCAAGAGTGGTGGCAATGGCTGAGCTCAAGAAAGAGCGGCGTGACAGTGAGAAATGGGAATCCGCTTTAAAACCGTTTTGAAAGTCCATCGTGAGTCCCGGGCCGGTCAGAAGGTTCGTGATTGCCAATATTAACTGCCGATTATATAAGAGAAGTTTAATGTTGCATCAGCTTTTTACAGGATGGTGAGATTTGTAAACCTGAAGTGCAACAAAAATGCAACAAAGACCTATAAAACAGGTCTCATTCTGTGTAATATCGTTTCTGAGGAAGCAAGAAAAAAACAACATGTATATTGCTTTGTTCAGGGATCGCTGGTACAATAATTCTCGTTGTCGGGGAGTGGTTTCAAGCCACAATACCATATCTGCCTGGGGGCAGCCGCGGAGTGACCGCTGTAGGTGTCACTAAATATTTATCGCGTCATTCTACCCAATCCAAGCGTCATTCCTGACTCTCAGGAAACGCGTTTTCACCTTTTGAAGCATATGTTTTGCGTCAGAGGTACGCGCATTCGCATCTGGTAAAAGACGAGATAAATCACTGGTAGGGTTTGATCTCATGACGGAATCAAATACGCACATTGAGTCTGATAGATTTGCATTCGAGTTGGTAGCTAATTTGGCAAAGTCTCCTGGAGCATTTCCTCAAACCGGAAAATTCAGCAGTAAGATCTGGGCGCAGCTGTTTGGAATGACAGAGAAGAATTTCAAAGAACTCTTGAAAGAAACCAGAATTCCCTACTTTAAATTTGGCAGCAATATCATCGTAGATGCCCAGGATTTCTGGTCAGGCCAATCGCACCGCGAAGTTTAAACCAATTTTCTTCACCTAGAGGTCTGAATCCCGTTACATTGCGAGATTGGAATCATTCTTATTTACCATGTCGATATTTGGTTATAAACAATTCCATCAAAGAAACATCTCTGAAACATTCGTGCATTTTAAATCAGGTGTTTCTTGGAATAATTGGTAAACTGGACCAAAAAATTTCTGAAAGACTGGAGTTAGTTGTCTGTTATATTTCAGACATTTAAGTGCGATTTAGTATCGAGCTATTATCACTGAAGTTAGCGTATTCGGCTGTTTTCGATCTGTATGAACTGTCCATTTTTCAAACGTAAGTCAACTGGAACGAGGTTCGAAAGTGATTCTATGTTGAGGGATAAATCTTTAAAACGTATGCAGTTAAAAACCTTAAAGTGTCGAATTTAAATATTATTTATATATAAACAGTAATCAACTTGTTGAAAACAGCCTTCTGATCAAAACGCCAACGCTATTGAGAGATGAAACTGTATACAACTCTTCAATTCTTTGGGTTTGTCTATGAAAGTTTTAATTGTCGACGATATTGGATATTCCTGCCATTATTATGCGCGACTCGTCGAAAAAATTGGCTTCACTGCAATCACTGCTTCTTCTGGATACGAAGCCATCAAGTTGCTCCAGACGGATAACGAAATTCATGTCGTACTGACAGACCTGGTCATGAGCGGCATGGATGGAGTTGATTTATTTCAACAGGCACAACAGGTAGAGCGATACTCAGACAGCGGTGCGGTTGCGCCACCGCAATTCATTCTGATGACTGCCGTCAGACCTGACAAAAACCCCCAGGATAAAAACCTTCAGAGAATCAAGCTGGCTAATGAACTTGGTTTCTCTAAAATCATGTTCAAGCCGCTCGACCAGAATGAATTAAAACAGGAACTGAATGACATGTCATTGAATGTGATTCATTCCACAGAAAGTGAGATGGTTCTGGATCTTTACTCGCCGACTCAAAAAGTCAGGCAGTCTGTAAGAGAAATCGTTGAGGCTGATAATAAAGAGGCGGCGTCCGAGTTTCTTAAAATTCTGCTGGAAGAAATTGCCAACCTGAAGAAATATCTGAAAACATCCTGATCACCCCTCACTTCATCATTTCGATCAGTTTAAAATAAACTGGCAGGTGAAAAATTCACATCAGGAACAGATTCAATAACTCCATTCGGTAAGCCGAAGTGAGGGAAAATTATGGCAAAGTGTGACCAAGGCTATCTCTGCGTGGTATGTGGTGAAGAAGTAGAACATATCGAAGATAGCGGTTTATATCTCCGCTACGTTATTGGTGAAGTACATGCAGAGGAATTGCAGGCGCAGCCTGAGCACCATGTACGCTGCAATCCCGTTCTGGCTCAGTTCATTGTCGACAATGGCTTTGAGCCGATTACTGTAGATGGGCCTTTTGATAAACGGGAACTGGATTCCGAAGAAGTCAAGTTGCGGGAATCTCTGGTTACCAGAGGCTGGAGAAGATTACAGGAAGTCAAAAACAAACAACTTTCTATCAGCGAATTTCCGCTGGATCTGTTTGACTGACTGATAACTTAATTATGAGAGTCGGAATATAGTATCCGATGCAATTTAAACACCTGTCGTTCTGAGCAACGGCAGGTGTTTTTTTATTGCCTGTCTCTGTTGTGTCACTCGTGCCTTTCATGAAAATCATGGTTTCTGACAACAGAAATATATGTTTTCGCGGGATTATCATGGCAGAGTCAAATCGAAAAGGGATTTTCATTCCCGCCTGGGTTATAGCCTGCATTTTTTCGCCCATTGTTGCGGGTGGCGTGGGCGCGATTACCTGGACAGCGAAAACGTTAATTGAGCACAGTCATCAACTGATAGAAATTGATGAAAAACTGGATGCGAATAAAGAACTGTTGATCGAAATGGTGAACTCGCATGAAAGGCGGATCAGCCGCATTGAGGACCGTGTGTTTGGAGATAGCCCATGATAAAGCTTGCAACAGCTGATTTGCCAGAAGCACTGGTAGAGCTGATGGAAGGTCCAGAGCCTCCTGATTACTTCATCTCAAACGGTTGCAGCTACTCACCGGACCAGTGGGGAGGCGTTGATATCCGACCTGCCTGCCACTGGCATGATTTCGCCTATCAGCGGGGTGGATGTAAGAAAGATCGGGAACTGGCAGACGGTCAACTGTATCGGAATTTGAGACGCTGTGATCTGGGGAAGTTCATGGCAAACATTTACTACCGTCGTGTGCGGTTATTTGGTGTGGCGGCATTTAATTGGGCTGAGGGGAAGGTTCCAAACAACCCCTGGCACTACTGGCTTTTGTTCTGGGATCGGTATCTGAAATGGTAAAAACACTCACAATTCTATTTGTGTTGATGATAACTTCCGTTGTGCAGGCGCAGGCGCTGGCGATCAGGACGACTGAAACCGAATGCACTCCCAATGGTGGATGTCGGCAGTTGATCGGGATCGGGGCGTGTGCCTATGTGGGAGACATCGAGAGCCGTTCTGTCTTCCTCACAGCAGCTCACAACGTCAACCAGGCTAAAACCATCCACATCGGCTATAACGGCCAGTGGTGGGGCGCTCGCGTCGTTCACAAGCAGTACGCAAGCAACGTCGATTACGCAATCATCGAAACCCAGAGCATCAAGGCCACGAAATGCTTTAAGGTGGCAGAAGCCTATCCTGTACATGGAGTTGATGCGGTCGCTTATGGCTATTCAAACGGGGTTTATAACCTGCGATCACTGCGGGCCAAGATCCGAGTGACACGCCGCGGGCGATATTTCTCTAAGGTGGTAGCCAAGGGTGACTCAGGCGGGCCGATTCTGGTGAATGGTCAGGTGGTGGGCATTATCAGCGGGCATGACTACCAGAACACGATTTACACGGATGGCGTGCTGATTCGGCGGCAGTTGATCCAGATCTACGGCAGGCTTCCCCAGTGTGAGTGCGAGCCGTTGATTGTTGAGGAAACACCGGAAGCACCACCAGCGGACACAACCGATCTGACAGCCCTGCAGGGGGAATTGAACAAACTCAGGGTCGAGATAGACAAACTGAATAAGACGCAGATTCCTGTCTGGATTGTAGGTGCAGACGGTGAACCAGTCGCAAAACAAACGTACCCGCTTGGTGATCCTATCAAGCTTCGTTTTAAGGCCGTTAAACAAAGTGAGGCAAAGTAATGCCAGACGGCGATGATGTTTTAGATGTTGAGATCCCCATTGAGGGAGAAAGTGAGAAGGAGATGGCTGTGGATTTATCCGACAATGTTGCCAATCACATGCTGACGCAACTGATGCAGACCGGGACTGTCGCGCAGAACAACTTCGTGACCGTTCAGAAGGTGGTTGATTATGACTACCTCGAAAACAAACGCATGGTGACCCTGGACGAAGCCGTTGGTATTCGTGAAGTCGCCAGCAAAACAACTCCCGGTGGTCCTTCTCAGGCAAGCTAATGACTGACCCATTGGACGAGCTGATCAGGCAGAGTACAGAGGCTCATAATGCCATGATCTTGGAAAACAGCGAACTGGACCGGGCGTTTCAAGGTGGAACGTTCGGTGAGTTCGTGCAATCACGGAGCAGTAACGATGGTGGAGGATCTGAACTGGAAGGAGAAGCTAGCGCAGAAACTGTGGGCGGTGAAAGTGGGGGAGAGAGCGGAGGGGCTGAGGCAATCGGCAGCGAGGTTCAATAACGTGAATTCCCTGACAATGGCAACCCGCGAAAAACTTCTTGGCAAGGAGATTACCGACAACAATCGTCCAGAGGGCGAAGACATGCACATTGGCGACGATAACAGCGTGATACACCAGTACCTGCAACCACAACAGCAGCAGGGCAGCGTGATGGGTTCACTTGCGAAACTCGCATTGGGAGCGGGATTGATCACAACGGGAATCGGAGTGCCAGCGGGCGGTTACATGATCTGGGAAGCGTTGAAGAATCAGCCAACACAAGTCGATCAGACAATCGATACCAACACAGAATATGAAGTGGAATTGTTGCCGTAATTTAACCGGTTGGTTCGTTGTGATCACTGCTGCCTGAATGCACCCCAAGAAAACTGAGATTCTCCTTTTAGAATACAAAACGTGTATTGATTTAAGTCTTTTTAATGCGGATTTCTAAAGGGAGAAACAGATGCCTCAATTCATTGTTTATCTTTCAAAAGTTAACGGAGCACGGCCTGTCAAACGACTCGACCGAGAAGCGCAGACACATGTTTTAGCAGCAAAAATGGTGGAAGCAGAATTTCCGGATCTGTGTGTGAGTTCTGTCCTGGAAAAACATGAGCTTATTTCCACATGCGCCAGGTGTGGCGGACCTGTATTTAAAGGAGACTTTCATAAAGATCAGATTCGACAGCGAAATGGAACTAACCGATGTCTGGATTGCTTGTAGAGTTCATTAATCAGAGTGGGAGAGTTAATTGAAAGATCGAATCAGCAGTTTCAGACGCATCAAGGCATCTCTATTAAAAAGAAATGCCAATAACTGGCGTGAGCATACAGAATCACAGGAAACGGCATTACGTGCGATTTTGAATGAAGTCGGATTTGCTTCCGCATGTCTGGTACGTGACTGTAAGAATGGAACTTTTGAACTGATCGATGGACATTTACGGGCTGATATAGCCGAAGATGAAAAAGTGCCCTGCCTGATTTTGAATGTCACTAAAAAAGAAGCCGACAAGATACTGGCGACCTTTGATGTCGTGACTTCCATGGCCAGAACCGATCAGCTGGCGCTGGAACGGCTAATCGGAAGCATTTCGACAGAATCTGAAGAAGTACGAGATTTACTGGATTCCCTGAAGCGTGAAAATCTGGAATTCCAGGAAGTGTATGAGGCTGAAGATCAGACCCCAGTGCTGGTGGACACATACAGAATCCTGATTGACTGTGAAGATGAAGCGGGGCAGGTTGCTTTATTAAAACGATTCAAGAAAGAGGGAATACAATGCCGCGCCTGGATCTCGTAAAGAAAACGCGGGTCATTCGCAGTCCCCGAGTCATCCAACTGGAAGGCATGTTTGGAATGTCTGCTGAAACAACCAGCAGACAACAATGGACAGTCGATTTGCCGATCGAAAAGAATGAGTGGAATATAGGTCTGATCGTCGGTCCCTCAGGATGTGGTAAAACCACCATCGCCAGGGAATGTTTCAAGAACGAAATTATCAGTGAATTTAACTGGTACAAGCAGAAAAGTATTATTGATTCGTTCCCAGAGGAAATGGGAATAAAAGAGATTACGTCATTACTCTCATCGGTTGGATTTTCCTCGCCTCCCGGCTGGTTAAGACCTTTCAATGCATTGTCAAATGGAGAGCAGTTTCGAGTGACAATGGCAAGGGCACTTGCAGAACAATCAAAAACCGTTGTTATCGATGAATTTACTTCTGTTGTTGATCGGACTGTTGCAAAAGTCGGAAGTTGCGCCATTGCCAGGGCTGTTAGAAAAAGAAAACAGAAGTTTGTCGCCGTCAGTTGTCATTTTGATATTATCGAATGGTTAAATCCAGACTGGATTTATTTGCCTGCGACCAGCGAATTTCAATGGAGGTCTGAAAGGCAATCGCGACCACCCGTTACACTCCAAATTATTAACGTGCATCGAGATGCCTGGAAAATATTCCGCAAACATCACTATTTAGATTCTACCATTCAAAAATCAGCGAATTGTTTTCTGGCTTTAGTGGATGGGCAGCCGGCTGCTTTCACGGCTGTCATTCATTTTCCACACCGACAATCTTCATCATTTCGCGAACATCGTACTGTATGTCTTCCCGATTTTCAGGGAATCGGAATTGGTAACGCACTCAGCGAATTTGTAGCCTCTCTTTATGCCTGCAGGAAAAAATACACCAGTGTTACAGGTCATCCCGCTATGATTCAGCATCGCGCAAAATCAAAACATTGGCAGATGACGCGAGAACCTTCTTCCGTTTCCCGGCAAATGGGTCTGGAGAAAAACGGTAAACGCCGCCTCGCTTCCAGCAATGGCAGGGTGACAGCTGGATTTCTATATTGTGGACCCAGACATGAGGAAGAAGCACGACAGTTTGGATTAATTTGACAGCCTTACCAGGCGGCGCAGCGTTTCCAGGCAGTATGCGTCTGAAAAGCTTCGGCAGCTTTCACGCCAGATTGAGCGCCACGTGTACTGCATTGCTGAAGCATCAGTTCCTGCAAGGGAGAGAAGCTGGAATCCTTTCCTCGTTGCAGCTGACTCTGATGGCAGTTTAACATCAATATTTTCGTTTCGACAAAATCACTGATGTTGAGGTAAAAATGGGGGGCAAACGAGGTCATGTTGACCGTATCCATCCACCATAGTACAGGTGGTTTGGCCAGAGCAGGTGAAGCAGTTTTGTTACCCGCTGATGCGCTGAACCATGTCGCAGCTTCTGTGATCACCGAAGCCGCCCGATGGTCGGCATGATAATCCGACTGAGAATGGGCCAGGACAAGTGTCGGTGAAAACTGACGCATGATCTCGGTCAGTTTCCTGCGTAATTCAAGACTGTCAAAGAGGCCACCATCCGGTTGCTCTCCAAAAAACAGTTCCGCACTGACAATTTTCGCTGCAGACTGCATTTCCAGTTGTCTCACTTCTACCAGATTATCCAGAGGAGGGTCTGGTTGTCCTTTATCTCCCTGACAGAGCACGCAGATTCCAATCACGGCGCCTGCCTGTTGTGCACGCGTCAGTGTACCGGCACATAATAATTCGGCATCATCTGGGTGGGCGACGACTGCCAGGATTCGTTCCTGTTCGAAATTCAATTTCATTGGTACGGTACTCTTAGACTGTATCTAGTTTTACTGTAGCGTTTCCAGGGCCATTTGAGCCGAGTATAATATATTAAGAGACGCTATGGTTAAATGTGATGTGCTCCAGAAGTATGTTTCCAGTTCTATTCAACGAAGACGAATATCAGGAGGCTCAGCTACATATTCCGCAACGGTTAGTGAGGCGGCAGGGTGCGTTTGGAGAAGTGAAGCGGGGCAGTCACTGGTAACAGGGCCATGCAAGACTCTACGAACGACAGAGCTCTGCCAGATCCGATTGCAATAAAAATGTAGCTCCGCTGCAGACAGGATTTCTTTCATGCCAATCGTAACAGCCCGCCATGGGATGATCGAAATCTCACCGCCGACAGTTACCGAATTGATGGTGCGGGTCTCACGCGTCAAATCCAGATTCCGAGTCGAAAGCTGCGCAAATTCTTCTGCGCTGTTTGTTTGATCTGCCTCCGGAGGTTCATTGAATGCGATGTGACCATTAATTCCGATCCCGCCAAAACAAGCATCCACTCCTCCTCGCTGTTCGATCATTTTTAGTATGGCACCAACATCATTGGGATCCGGACAGATTCGATTCTCGGGTAGAGGAGCCAGATCGGGTTTTAGCAGATCATAAAACTTTCGATTCATATAACCTCGAAAACTGAGCGGATGAGAGAGATCGACCCATTGATCATCATCTGTCAGGTACTCGTCCATGTTAATCAGCATTACGTCTTTAACGGAGTATTGTTGCTGGTTAATCATATCTGCCAGAATGGGATATTGATCGACGGGGCCCACTGGGACAATAAGCGTTGCCGGTTTTCCTTTCGCTTCTGCAGTCTCAATAACTCGCAGCATGGCTATCGCCATATGTTGTGCGATATCCGGCATATCTTTGACAACTGAGAACTTAACGGAAGTTCCCGTCGCAAGTTCATTGCGTCTGATATCCAGGTAGTCAGGGAAGTGAAATGTCATGATATAATCTACACTTTATTGAAGCAGGGCGGGGTATTTCTGGTTGTTTTCAGTAACGATGGCTGGCTCATTACCTGCTATATTAATAACGAAGCGATAGAATAATGGATTCAGGAAAATTTAAAATATCAGTTTGCTCTCAAGGAATCTTCCTTTCGAGTTGCTCTTGATGTCACATATTCAAAGTTATAGCCATTTTATCCTGACGAAAGGAATACACAATGAAGTTGTTTCTGGATAGTGCGATTACAGATGAGATCAAACACAGCCTGGAATATTGGGATTTAGATGGACTGACTACCAATCCCAAACATATTAAAAATTCAGGCAAGCCTTTCTTTAGGGTGATTGAGGAAATCGCGGGACTCTTTTCTGGAACAGATAAACCGGTCAGTGTTGAAGTGGACCCGCATCTCACAGATTGGGAAAAGATTGTGGAACAGGGAGTGAAGCTTTCAAAAATGTCACCGAACTTTGTTGTTAAAGTCGGTGCCAGCGAGTCAGGGTTCAAAGCCATTCGAGAACTGACTCAACTGGGCATCAGAACAAATGCCACCCTGATATTTTCTGTTTCTCAAGCTTGGCATGCTGCGCGTGCAGGCGCTTATTTTATCAGCCCCTTCATAGGCTGGAAAGAAGCATACGGCGAATCGACCACGACTTTTATTCTGGAAGTTGCAGAAATGCTGGAGCGACATGAGTATGATTCACAGATCATCGCAGCCGCTATCAGGAACAGCCGTCAGATCACAGATGTTGCCCTCGCAGGAGCACACTGTGTGACTGCCGGCCTTGCCGTATATCAAGAGAGCATGCAGAACCCTTACACGGTTCACGGGGAAAAAATATTCCAGGCTGCCTGGGATGAAACTCCCTCTGAGGATTCCTGAAGATGACCATACCAGATAATGAATTCCGACTAATGTCAATCGATACAAATTCAGGTGAAAGTATGAACAAGACCTCGGTGAAATATTGTATTGTTATTCCAAAGTATTTCGTTTGCATTGGGGTTTTCGTCCTGATTTACCAGCTTTTACAGTTCTCCAACACTGCATCAAGCGCAATCAGGACTGAGAAGCCAAACGTGATTATTATTTTCACGGATGATCAGGGCTCAGTCGATCTGAATTGCTATGGTGCGAAAGATCTAATCACGCCTCACATGGATTCGATTGCGCGCCGGGGAATTCGCTTCACACAGTTTTATGCCTCTGCGCCGGTGTGTTCTCCTTCCCGGGCGGGGATGCTCACCGGCAGATTTCCTGCACGAGCGGGAGTACCTGGAAATGTATCATCGCATCACGGTAAAAGTGGCATGCCTGCTGAACAGGTCACGATTGCAGAGATGATGCAGCAGGCCGGCTATCAAACCGCGCATATCGGAAAGTGGCATCTGGGTTATACACCCGAAACAATGCCTAATGGACAAGGGTTCGAGACCTCATTCGGGCATATGGGTGGCTGCATCGACAATTACTCACATTTCTTCTATTGGAATGGACCAAACCGACATGACTTATGGGAGAATGGCAGAGAAGTCTGGCATGATGGCGCGTTTTTTCCGGATCTCATGGTAGAGAAGTGTCAGAGTTATATTCGGCAGGCAGGTGATAAACCGTTTTTTTTATATTGGGCCATCAATGTCCCTCATTATCCCCTACAGGGAAAAGCAAAGTGGAGAAAAGCTTATGCTCACCTGCCCTCTCCTCGAAATAAATATGCGGCATTTGTTTCAACGATGGATGATTGTATTGGTGAAGTGTTAGCAACGCTCGACGAATGCCAGCTTCGAGAAAAGACGATCATCATTTTCCAGTCCGACCATGGACATTCACAGGAAGAAAGAACGTTCGGAGGCGGAGGCAGTGCAGGCCCGTATCGAGGAGCTAAATTCAGCCTGTTTGAGGGAGGAATCCGTGTCCCGGCAATGGTTTCCTGGCCGGGAACAATCGCTGAAGGAGAAGTACGAAATCAACTGGCAACCGGATGTGACTGGCTACCTACCATTTCAGCTTTAACTGGCGCACCACTGCCTGAGCATCAACTGGATGGCAAAAATTTGAAAGCAGTCATCGAGTCTGCAGATGCCAGGAGTCCGCACGACCATTTTTACTGGCAGATTGGTAAAAGCTGGGCAGTCCGAGAAGGTGACTGGAAATTACTGGAGAACCCCCGTGACACCAGCCAGCAGGCACCATTGGGAAAAGATGATCAAATTTTTCTGGTTGATCTTTCCAAAGATATCGGCGAAACAAAGAATCTTGCCGCCCGGCATCCCGAAAAGGTAGATCACCTCAAGAAGATTTACAATCAGTATCAGAAATCATTGTCTGAATAAAGCTGACGGTGACCTGAAAGGATAACACATGAATCTTTCCGCAGAGAAACAGAAAAAATTTAACTCACGGTCGATTCGTATCGGGTTGATCATCGTCTTCGCGCTGGTGATTTATTCTGTCAGACAAAACCAGCGGACACCTTCTGAAGAGGTTCGCAACGAAACGTTCGAGTCCCCGAAACAGCACGCCACTCAGGACTCCGCACATAGAACGGGATCGGGTGGTTCTTCCATTTTAAAACCGGGATCAGTTCAGGATCAGACTTCAGACAGGACATCTGACAGCATGTCCCTGAAAGAACAGCTACCGTCTTCGAATTCCGAAAATAAATCCACAATGCCGGATCTACCTGGATTGGGCGAAAAGCAAACGCCGGCAAAATCCAGCAGGCCACCTCCTGCTGAGAAAGTATCTGATTCGAAATCGCAGCCAGACTTGGGGCAGCTTCGTGATTTAGGAGGTAAAGTCTGGGAGTCCGCTGCAGGACTCAAGTATGGTCCTGGAAGCCAGGAAAAACACCGTTTATTGCATGTGATGAAACATGCAGAAGATCAACCGGATCGCCCCGGTAAACATGGAGTGTTTGACGGTGATGGTGTGAGAAAAAATATACTGGCGCTAATCGATGAGGCTTATCTCAAAGCGCTTGCAGGTGGCAAAACTGTAAATAAAAAGAAAGAAGGGACACGAGTTGTTTACACCGTCGATATGAAACGTCCGATCGGTTATGTGGGAGGTCGCGTCGGTAACCAACAGGGAAACCCAAAAGCTTACAGGATACGGATAGTCCTGGAAGGCACTGATGTCATTTCAGCATTTCCCTTGTAAAGATTAAATTGAAGGTGCAAAACACGTATTACGCAGGGATTTGCTCTTTTTGCGAACAGGGCGCACTGGGGATTCGGATTTGCAGCAGTGAAAAACACGCTCTCATACTCTGCGATGAGTGTGATGCAGCCTGGGAATCGACAGATCTTTCACAGAAACCTATGTTCCCCGCTCAACCGGACCTGCCCTGCCCTTGTTGTTCAGGAAATTTAATGGTTCCTCCCGCTCACTGGGCCAGCTTTGGTGAAATCTATCAGAGAGGTTGGATCTCGGTGGTAACAGGTCAGACAGACGATTGACTGAGATTCGAGACAGGGTTCAGAATACAATCTCCAGAGTCTGATTTTCTTTCAGAACTCTGGATCTGATTTTGATGGTGTCGCGCGTCGCTGGGATTTTTGATCCTGGAACTTTAACGATTAATTGTGCGACCCGATTTTTGAGAGGTAGATAATCCCCTTTATCAACCGGTCGGATATCGCCTACTGCATTAGGTGTGAAGGTAGAATTGAGCCACTTCGAGTCCCAGGGAATCGCCTGGCGATGGTCATCAGTCCCCAGAACGAGACCTGAGAGGTCCGAGGCACGGTAACGGGTTGAGTTATAACTGGCAGGAAGTTTAACCTGGATAATAATCAGATAGTCTTCATTTAAATCCGGGTCTTTAGGGACAGTCCAGGCAGTAAAACTGCCAACGGTGACGGCATTTCCCATTGGTTTTAATTTAAAATCTCCCCCCCCCGCACCGGCCCCGTCACCTTCAGATTCACCTGTTCCTTTGCCAAAATGAGCAGAAAAATCTTCCTGAATTTCTTCGACTGTATTTTCGTTCTCCCCCGTCATTGTTTTGACAGGTTGCATGACATTAAACTCGGTGGTTTGCCCCCCTGCTTCTTTGATGCGGGTATCGAGAGGACCATTCAGTGAGAAGTTTTGATCATCCTCAAGACTGACAAGTGTAGAAATATCATCATCTCCCTTAATTCCTCCGACAATCACGATCGCCATCAGGGTTAATACTGTCGAATGGAAAAGTAAGGAAATCAAATATCCCGTTGCAGTAAAACTGGCCAGCCAGATTACGGTTTTCTGTTTCAGCGAGAGCATGGTATCATCATTTTTGTCCGGATGTAATTCATCCTGAGGGGAGTCCAGGCGCTCCTTTAATGCAGAGACCTTGGATGATGAGTCCGCTTTAAAATACGTTGCGGACCTGGATTGGTTCGACATAGAAACCGTCGCTGACTGGGAACAGCCGAGGGTGGCATCACCTGTGTCATTGATACCAGTCGGCTCTCTGTGGTTCAAATTCATGTGGCAATCCTTCAACGTCTCATCTGAGTGAATGAGGATGGCCGGAAGGGTTATGCAGGGTGCTAACCCATTACTGTCAATTACGTATTATTATATAACAGTTCTACCAGAATTGAATGTTTTTTTCCTGAGAACATAAGGTTCTCCAAAGAGACTGTTTTACCAATTCGACGAGAAATAGTGTACAGAGTGGGCCTGCAAACCAGGTTCTGAGAACGAGGCATTTCAAGCGAATGTGTCTGATCAGACCAGAACACGATGCAATTCCTGGACGGTAGTAAGTCCCTCCAGCACCTTGGCCTTTCCGGATTCTTCCATGGTGGTCATGCCCAGGCTGGAAGCTAGTTTCAGGATCTCCGATTGTGTCAATCCGCGGAGAATGGCGTCTCTTAACTCTCCCTTGATCCCGAGCGTTTCAAATATTCCCGTTCGGCCTAAATAGCCAGTTTGGAAACAATGTTCACAACCAGTACCCCTGGCTATTTTTGAATCAGACAGTTGATCCGCATTAATGCCCAGGTATTCGCAGGCTCCGGTATCAGGTTGATAGGGAGTTCGACACTTTTCGCAGATGCACCTCACCAGACGCTGTGAAATAATGCCCTGCAGACTGTCAGTGATAAACATGGAGGGAATTCCAAACTCACGGAAAACATCAATGGCAGCTACAGCATCATTGGAATGCAAAGTGGAGAGTACACGAATGCCTGTCAAACCTGCCCTTACGGCGATATGAGCTGTTTCAGAATCACGAATTTCCCCGACCATGATCACATTGGGGTCCTGGCGGAGCACACCTCGTAATGCTTCAGCGAAACTGAAACCGATTTTGGGGTCGATCTGGATCTGGTTCACGCCTTCAATCCGACGCTCCACTGGGTCTTCAATAGTTGCCAGACTCATTTCAGGCTGGTTGAGATGGTCCAGGCAACTATAGATTGTAGTGCTTTTACCCGAGCCTACCGGACCTACACTTAGAATCATCCCGTAGGGGGCCTGACAATATTTTGTGATCTCACTTGTCTGTCGTTCACTGAGCCCCAGTTCACTGAAATGGGTAAACCGTTTATGATCTGGCATCAACCTCAGTACAAGTCTTTCGCCGTGAATCGTGGGCCCTGAGCCTACCCGTATGTCTCGACGGTTCTGCAACGTCTCGTTATTGATATGACCATCCTGCGCCAGGCGACGTTCAGTGATATCCATGTTTGCCGCCAGTTTGAGTCTGGAAATGACTGAAGCTGCTGCCTCTTTGGGGAGCTGAATAATGTCATGCAGCATTCCGTCGACACGTAGTCGGAGGCGCAACCCATCATCCAGAGGATCCAGATGGATGTCTGTTGCCTGTAACTGGAATGCTCTTTCCATCAATAAATCTACAAGGGGGCCTGGACCTACAACATCAACCAGTTCTCTCAACTCTGCCTGAAGGGCCTGCTGACGTCCTTCCTGCTTATTTTCGGGTTTTGCTGACGAATCTGACATGGCTCAACTCTTTCTGTCCTGACCTATGATATTCAAGTTGTTTTCTTATTTGTCGTTTGTGATTGTGGTGGCTATTCCGGGTTCAAAACAATTTGAATATGCCAAGTCCACCTACAATAAGACTGCAGATAAGAACCACTACACCCAATACCCGTATATTCTTTCTGCGGTCAGTAAGTACTGTTGCACTTAGTAATATGCCCGCGACTGAGAAGGAAATGGTGGCCGCTAAGGCAACCTTCGGATCCAGGTTGAGTGATTCACTCACATATAATGCGAAACAGATAACAGCAGAAAGGACAGCCACAATGCCTAGAAGAATGGGTGTCGAGAAGTTCCGTCTGCGCTCAATACGCTCCTGCTTGAGGGTCTGGTTTAAGTGGTTGATGGCTTCTTTTTCAGTGGGGACAATACACCAGACTTTTTTCAAGCCGGAGATATTAAGTACTTCTTCAACCATTTCGCTTTGATTCAGAACGGCCGTTTTCCCGCCCTGTTCATCAACCAGCTTCCAGACTTGAATCACTATGGCGACCAGTGAACTGCTTATATAGTTCAATTTTGATAAGTCGATTATCACCGTGGGGCGTTTTACTTCCTTCAATACCAGTAGAAGCGAATCACCCAGTGATTCCAGTTCCGTCCAGGCTGAATCATTCAATTCTGGAAGTAACTGGACTTTGAGATGTTCGTTTACGTTTGTGATACGGTAAGGGGCTTCCCGGGTAGTCATTTAAACCAATCTCCAACTAATCTCGGTATCTGATGCATCTGAGGGCCCGGCATTAGATTAAAGTCTAATCAGTGAGTACTGGTTTGATCGTACTATATAAGATCGGCAATAATCGTTGCATGTAATGCAAAATACCAATGGAACCAGAATTTACCTATCGAAATTTGGACCAAAGTGCGGGATTTACTAAGTATTTTAATACAAACAAGTTCGCTTCATCACTTGTTAATATTTTCAAATAATCATCCATATAGTTTCAAACCAAGAATGTGTATTTATGAACATATCAGCTTGCTGGTATGTCTGCTGGCTGTCTGGAAATAACCGATCGAGATATTCGACAGGCATTAATTCAGGATTTTTCACTGGAAGTTGATGTTATGTCAAGTATTCTGAACGTAGGGATTGTGTCTGCAACCCAAGTTAGAAAGGTCAAACAGTTAAATACCAGACAGTTAGCTTAAATTCAGTTTGACTATGCTTTTTAGGCGTATTTATAATTAGGAAATAACCGATTTCACAATATAGGTTGTTTTTGCGTACGAATTACCTGTAGCAGTTATCTAATCATATCGTCTCAAGAGAGCCTTTTCGCCGCAGATCGATTTTCTGCTTTATTACTTTCATAACTCAGGTATTTTGCCCTGATTCTTTCTTGAAATGACTCAATTCTTTTAACTCTTATTCCGCAATAGGAATAAAGTGAATAGCCTAAGCTTAAAAGATAAAGCATAATAAATATAGAGAAATCAGAGTAGTTCAGCGTATTTACCCTGACACAGGAATGTATCAATGACCCTTCTAAGTAAAATCCTGTTAGTACTGGTATTTTTTGCCAGTATTGCCTTTATGGGATTTGCCGCAGTCAGTGCTGTTGGAGGCCCCAACTGGTCTCAAGAAAAAGACGCCTTGACTGATTATGTATTTGAATACCAGGCTGGTGAGAACCCGATCTGGTCTGTAAAGACCAGAAGGGGAGGTGAGCAACTTACTACTTCTCCCGTATTGGCAAAAGTCATCGTGGCCGCACAAAAACACAAACTTCAGCAACAGAATGAAAAGCTGGATGAGGTTACGAAAACAATTGAACCACTTAAGACATCGATCAAAAGATGGGAATTGATAAATAAAGTCGATCGAACGGCAATGAAGGATAAAGCAACCGAGCTGAAACAGAAAATAGTTCAACTCGATCAGCAGATCATTCAGCTTGCAAATGAAGGCATCAAAATTGGCCAGCAGACTCTGGAAGTAAATCAGGAAGCTTCCGAACGTAGAGCCGATATATTTCGCCTGCGAGATCAGATTGATGAAATTCGAAATGAACGATTTCTAGCGGAACAACAACAGAAAACTCTTCGTGATTATATCGATCGCATTCAGGGAAAAGTTCAGCGACTGCAGAGACAAAAAGAGTCGTTGAAAAAAGTCGTGCTGGCTCCTGGAAACAATATCGAAGAAAAAAAAGAGCTTTCTCAGAAGTAAAAATATAAACTCGTCATTTAAAACAAATATCAGGAGCGATTAGATGTCGTTTGTCGGCAAAGTACTGGTCGTCGTTCAAGTTGTACTCAGTGTCTGTTTCATGGGATTTGCAGGTGCTGTCTTTACTGCTCAAAACAACTGGCGCAATGAAAGTCTTAAACTCAAAGACAATGTAGCCTCTCTGCAGAAAAGCATGAACGAATTAGAGTCAGAATTTAATAATGAAAAAACTGAGATGACGAAAGAGCTGAATAAAGCTCAAAGCGAAGCAGAGACTGCCAAAGCTGCCAACGAAGCACTGCTGGCACAGACTAAGACTTTGCAGACTCAGCTCGATACTGCTCGCGTAGAGCGCGACACATCTGTTGCTCAAGCAGAAACAACCGGGGAAGAAGCAAAGTTTCGGCGTCAGGAATCAGATCGACAGCGGGTTGTGAATAAATCTCTGCATGATACGGTGAATGAATTACGTGCCAAAATCAAAGGTCTTGAAGATACAATTTTCACACAGTCAATTCGTGAGAAAAACCTGGTTGCCAAGCACACAAAAGTGGTAGAAGAACTTAACTACTTAAACAAGATTGTTGCCAACCTGGGGATTGATCCCCAAGATCCCGCAATCGCCGGAATGCAGTCTCCTCCACCGGCTGTGGAAGGCCTGATCATCAATACTAAGAAAGATAAACGAAACGGTACACGGTTTGTCGAAGTATCACTGGGTAGTGATGATGGACTCAGCAAAGGGCATCAACTGTTTGTATATCGTTTTGGTACTGAAGCGAACGGGAATCGCCCCAAGTATCTGGGTAAGATTGAACTCGTTTATGTCGATCCTGATAAAGCTGTCGGGACAGTAATAGACGCCGCTAAAAATGGTGTGATTGAGAAAGGTGACCATGTCAACTCGAAGCTCTAAATCTAAAGGAAAAGCCGGTGCAGGCGAAGCAGCTGGCCCTAATATCTACGTAGGATTGTTATTTGTCTCTCTTTCCGCATTGATTGCAGGAATTGTCTTTCTCGTACTGGAGCTCCAGACTTACAACTGGGAACTGGGTGGTTGACCACCAGGCTACTCACAAATTCAAAAAGAGCACTGTATCTGTTACGGATACAGTGCTCTTTTTTTAGAGTTGGTGGAATCAGGGTGAATCGGTTTCAATATCATAGTCGGCAGATTTCCAGCCACTAAAGCCACCATCCATCGAGATCACATTCGTGTAACCCATCGTTTGCAGATTGTCGGCCGCTAAAGCAGAACGAAAGCCACCTCCGCAATAGAGAATCAAAAGTGTAGATGTATCAGGTATCTGTTGTTCTATATCTCGTTCAATAATTCCTTTGCCCAGATGAATCGCACCAGGGATCCTGCCTTGACTGAATTCATGATCTTCCCGGACATCAATCAGAGTGAATTCTTCTCCTTTATCACGGCGTGATTTCACATCATGAACCGTGCATTCAGGAACGCGTGACTTGGCAGAATTGACGATATCGAGAAAACGAGGTGAATGATTTTTGGCCATATCAGTTCCTTGTTCAGAGGTAGTTAGATAAAAAATTAAGATAATCAGCAAGGTGATATCAGGAATTCAAACGGGTGGAAAGAAAATCATCGATCGCCTGGTTCACTAAATCTGGAGCTTCCATGGGAGCCATATGGCCTGCATCACTCACTTCGAAATACTTTGATTCCAGCACTTGAGTACTCATCTGTTGCATCACCGCCGGAGGGGTTAATCGGTCCTCTTTCCCTACGATAAATAAAGTCGGGATATGGATGTCCTTGATCAGATCAGAAAAATCAGAACGTGCGGCCATACCTTTCTGACTGGCGGCAATACCCTCGCTGTCTGTCGCTTCAATCATCGAGATAAGGTGTTCAGAAATATGAGGCTGGTTCTGTTGACTGGATTCACTGATCAGGTTCGGAATCATGGCTGTTGAAATCGCTTCCGGACCATGCCTCAGCACTAGATCGGCCATTTTCAAGCGATTATTGACGTCTTCTTCTGAATCAGCATCCGCTCGAGTGTCACACAGAATCAATGCGTGTAATCGATCAGGGAAATGCTTCCAGAATTCCCAGGCGATATATCCGCCCATCGAGAGACCACAATAGGAAACAGGATCTTCAATTTTCAAGTCTTGTAAAAGCACGTTCAAATCCCGAGCGTGTTGTTCCATTGTTACAATCCCGGGAGAAATATCTGAATCCCTAAATCCACGCAAATCGGGCGCGATAACCGTATAGCTGGATTGAAAATGCTCAATTTGTGGCAGCCACATCTGGTGGCTCAAAGGGAATCCATGGACCAGGAGCAAAGGAGGTCCAGATCCCGCGATCAGGGCTCGCATACAAATTCCATTTACACTCTGCTCCACAAGTTTCCGATTCATGTTCCAGTCTTTCGGTTTCATCATTCCAGAATTGATTGCAAGTTGAAGTGAATGAAGAAGCCACTTCTGATTAGTCAGTCTTCTTCAAGGCCTGTCGAATCCCCTCTTCGAGAGATTCGGTTGATCTCGAATCTTCATTCCAGACAATTTTTCCATCAGTGCCGACCACCCATACTTGAGGAATGAATTCTGCCTTGAAGGCAGTAAGAGAATCGATGGCTCCGTAACCATTAGGCCAGGTGATTCCTGTGTCAGATAACCATTCTTTAATCTCGGGAAGCAATTCTTCACTGTCTGAGGTCAGGCCGATAAAAGCCACCTTTTGGTCTTTGAATTTCTCATAGATTTCAACCATATGCGGTGCAGCCATTCTGCATGGTCCACACCAGGTGGCCCATGCATCGACGACAATGACTTTTCCTTCAAGATAGTTGTTCTGGTGTGGATTGCCATTTACCCATCCTTCCGCTTTCAATGGAGGTGCCGTTTCGCCCACATTTAACAAGGTCAGATTTTGTGATGCTCGTCGGTTTCCATTCAATCCATAGCCTAACCAGACAGTAAACAGAATCACTCCAGCCAGGACCAGCACAAGCGCGATCGTAAAATCTTTTTTCATACTCTGATTGCTCATAGAGACAGGTTCCAACACTATTTATTAATTGATTACAGGTGATAGAGTTCGCTGTATTTCTGTTTGAGTTGATTCATTAGCGGGAAATGTGAAAGAGTGTTTCCTGTGACAACTTCGACCAGTCTATTGGCACGATAACGTTTACCGTGGTGATGAATATTCTGGTTCAACCAGTTCTTAAGTGAAGAAAATTCACCGGCTTCAATCAACTGATTCAGGTCTCCCAGTTCTTTTTCTGCTGCCTGATAGAAGTGAGCTGCATACATGTTTCCCAATGCATAAGTAGGAAAATAACCAATCAACCCGGCACTCCAATGGACATCTTGCAGGCATCCATTTGCAGGGGTGTCTGGAGTGAGATCAAAGTACTCTTTGAATTTCTCGTTCCAGGCTGATTCCAAATCAGCGGGTTTCAAATCTCCCGAGATTAGTGCTTTTTCTAATTCAAAACGTAGCATGATATGCAGGTTATAAGTCACTTCATCCGCCTCGACTCGTATAAATGAGGGGCGAACATTATTGATCGCGCTATAAAAATCATCGATTGCCACATCCGATAAAGCTTCGGGAAACATTTTCTGTGCGGGCTGATAGAATCGGTTCCAGAATGCTCGACTACGGCCAACCAGATTCTCCCACATCCGTGACTGCGATTCATGGATTCCCAGTGATGTTGAACTCCCGGCTGGAGTGCCAAAGAATTCCGTTTGCAGGCCCTGCTCATAGATTCCATGACCGGCTTCATGCAGTGTTCCAAAAAAAGCACCAGGAAAATGATGTTCGTCATATCGGGTTGTCAGGCGACAATCCCCGGGGCCAATTCCACTGCAAAATGGATGAGCTGCGATATCCAGTCGTCCGGCTTCAAAATTAAATCCAATATTTTCAGCTGCTTTAAGGCTGAACTCACGTTGTTTTTCGATGGGATAGCTTCTGGTCAGAATTGAAATATCAGGTTTCACTCCGGAGTTCTGAATTTCTGCTACGAGGTTAACAAGTTCATTCCGTAAGGGGAGAAAAGCCTGCTCAATTAATTCAGCAGTCGCCCCTGGTTCGTATTCGTCGAGCAAGGCATCATAGGCCTGATTTCCTTCAAATCCGATCGCCGACGCCTGTTCGCGCTTCAGGGCAATCATCTGATCCAGCCAGGGTAAGAAGTCGTCGAACCTGTTTTGTTTTCGTGCTGAAACCCAGGCATGGTGAGAAAGAGTTCCCACCCTGGAAAGTTCTTCCACGAGACGCCGTGGAAGTTTCGTCATGCGGTCATATTCATGGCGTGATTCTCTGATATTAGCCTGTTCGTATGAATCTTCATCCCAGGCAGAGTTTGATTCCAGTTCATCCAGGAGATCACCAATTTCAGTATTGGTAGCCTGCTCATGAACCAGACCTGCCATTAAAGCAAGTTGATTCGCACGATGTTCAGCTCCTGCATGAGGCAGACAGGTCTGCTCATCCCATTCCAGCACAGCTGAGCAGGAGGCCAGCAATGAGGTCTGTTTCAGTCTGGTAAGTAACAGTTCATATGTATTATTAGAAGTATTCATTGAATAATTATTTCTGCCGAATAGTGTTTCGTTTCGGTAAAAAGATTAATGAGATCTTTTGAACTCCGGCTCGTACTCATGACTTAGAGACAGTGTCTACTTTTCAAACGATTGGTTTTTGTTCAGATTAGTCTGGAGTGCCTTCATCTCCATAACGACCTCCCATCTGATAGAGTGGCAAAAACCGATAGTAGACTTCGAGACAAAGTGTGCTCAGGGTTGTTGAATAGAGTCGACCCCCATAAGGACCCCACGGGGGGCGCGGTTCCCAGCTTCCCGCATTATCTCCCTGAGTGATTTGTTCTGAAATCAAAAGTTCTCTCAAATCCTCATTCCATTCCCGCCAGGGATTTCCGCCATATTGATACATGGCCAGGGTACCATAGTACCAATAGTAAAGATTGTGTTCTGAACGACGGGGTGGCCGTTCAGAAAGAAACTGTACAGCTTCAGTACATGCAGGATTATCTCTGCGGATCCCCAGCATTTGTTTGCAGAATAAAGATTCAGCCGTCATTGCAGGGGTGGGAGGCGTCGCAGGTTCGACTTGACGATATGTGGCCAAGCCATCGTGCTTACCCATGCTGCGATCTTTCAGAAATTTAACCATCAGCTGTTTGGCGTCCGAGGGAATGGGGATACCGGCAATTTCAGCACTCTTCAAAGCCATCAGTTGCCAGCCAAACATGCTCATATCACTTTTCTGTCCTTTGACATATCGCCAGCCACCATCATATGGGTTTTGGTTTTCAATAATATAAGCAACAGCCCGAGCGACACTTTCTCGTAACTGCGGATTTGATTTTGGATCGTTTTGTAAGCCGTAAGCTTCTGCCAGCGCATATGTTGCCATGGCATGCGAGTACATACGGGCATAATGGGTTGCCTCTCCGCCCAGAAAACCATCGGAATTCTGCTGTTTGATCATCCACTGTATCGCACGATTTAAATTATCAGCATACAGGCCTTCTTCCTGAGTGTAGCCTGCACCCAAAAATGCTAATATTGAGAGAGCTGTTAATCCTGCATCTGCCTGTATTCCTGCATTGCGGCGATCAATTCCCTGTTCATCAATTTTGACTTGGCCTGCACCAAACCGATTTGCGTCCCAGTAACCTGCCCGTTCCTGATGATTGGCTAACCACTTCAAACTCGATTCAACTGCACGTTCCGATTCTTCCGTCCCACCAAACTTCTGGGCAATCTCTTTTCTCTTTGATAAATTTCTCAGTCTGTAAGTTGCAGGGATATTGGCCTTGGTTCGATTGGAAACAGCATCAAAGTTAGGACGAAGTGCATCAGGTTGAGGCCCTTTTTGATTCATTGTGAGTGGCAGCGTACTTCGTTCTGCCAGTAATCGATCAGAGTCGGGATTGGCTTTACCCGAAGTGGTTTGAGGAGCTGAACGTTGGATCGTCCCATCAGTTGCAGATCGCGTCGTGCGAGATTTTCGTCTGGCAAAGCGAGGTTCCGTGGGGGCGACGTTAGAGTTGGTTTCGCTGGACTCAGCAGTTTCCACACCTGTAGTATTCATTTTCAGGTTTGATGGTGCAGGACCGGTTCGCTTGGACAGCAGGGAATCATAGGCATTTCGTTCCAGAACCGACTGAGGATCTGTTTGGGCATTTAAAGCCAATGTTTTTTTCTGGTCATTAAATGAAGGCTGAATGCGATCTACTGCTCCTGGTGTTGATTGACGCTCGAGTTGCTGATTGAACTGGCCACTACGAATCATTTTGCTGCGAGTATTTGATGTCGACGGTACTGAGACTTCTGCTCTGGATTCAGCAGTAGTATCAGTGATTTCCAGAGGTGCCTGAGACTGTATGCGTTTCTGACTGACGCTTTCAATGTTTACTTTCGATGGAGTGACCGGCAAGTCAGATTTCGAAACAACATCTGGCATCGGCGTCTCTGAGATTTCCTGTGGCTGTTCTTTTTCTGGGGGCGCAGACAGGGGAGTGAACTCAGGTCGACTCAAATCAATGCGGGATAGTTCCTGCTTTTGGGGGGGAGTCAGTTTTTCCCAGACAGGCGAGTTGCCTGACAGTTTATTTTTTATCGTTTCCGTGCTCTCTGCCAGATTGAGGGTAATGTCATCGTTTTCCTGTTCCGGCTTTGCGTTAGCCAGTGATTTTACTGCCTGCTCCGGCCAGAAAGTGACTACTCCGAGCGATAATGACAGATGAACTATGATAGAAAATAAGAGCGCTTTCGATGATGCGTTCCGATCTCCCCAGCGCGTGACCAGCATCGAAAGCAGATGAATGGATGCGAAGATCGCTGCTAAGATTAAAAACCCCCATAGAATCTGCTCGAAAGTCATCTCTCGACCAGCCAGGATCTTTTCGATCAGGTTATGAATGCGATTATTCATGTCAGGAATCGTCTCTTAATCGATTTGCTAAAGAGACAGAACGAATTTTGACCCTGTGGCAGATCTCCAGAATATTCATTACATTTTGATAGGGGCCTGTGGAGTCTCCCCGTATAACGACGGATTGTCCCGGGAAATTTTGAGTGGCCGTTTTCAGGAAAGATTCCAGATCTTCCAGACTTTTCTTCTCACCATTAATCGAAATTTGACCATCCTGTTGTACATTGACGATGATGTCATCGGGCAGATTTGTTAAAGGCTTCGCATCAGTCACTGTTGGAAGCTTTATATCATACTGGCGCTCCATCTCTGTAAACTGAGTACCAACCATAAAAAAGATGATCAGCAAGAAAACAATATCTATCATGGGGGTCAAATCGAGCTTTGGCTCTTCGACGGTACCCGTTTTTAACGGCATTCTTTACATCCTGAATCAGAATTCATAGACCCGATTTTCGCAAATTAAAAGTTTATGAAATTTGGGTGAGGGGGATTGTGCTTCGAAGATACCTCGAACCGATTTGATGATTGCGTTGAAACTCCACGTTTCATGGAATGAACTGCTGCAGACGCCCTGAATGTTTGCATTATACTCTATTAGAATATTCGTATCTGTTTCAACATCTGATAATAATCCGGATTCTATTCGGTTTGATACATTTAAACACTATGGGATCAGAAGCTTGTCAGCTCTAATTGTATTATTACAGACCTTGATCAGTAAGCGGATAATAAATTTTGTGGTCTTGCTCATGCCCCTTGTTAGAAAAAATAATCAGAAGTCATTTTCTTATCAGATGTTAAGCAAATTCACACACAGGACAGCCCAAAAAGTATCAGCCGAGAGATTACCTTATTATAGGGCTGTCTCCCCCCACTGCAGCCAAGTCAGTCAATTTCCGGCTAAAATTCTCTTACTCGTTAATTCACTAAGTCTGGATGCTCCATTTGTTGCGATCACCTGGTTATGGTGTTTTTCAACAAGGTACTCAACTAAAGTCGAGATTCATGATTATTTTATCTTATTCAGTGTGACCTGGTTAGCCTATTTGGGAGACCGATTGCTGGATAGTTTACGATTACCAGATGCCCCAGAGAGAACGCCGCGGCATCGATTTACTCGGGAATTCTTCTGGCCACTGCTGATCTGCTGGGGGCTTGTTGCACTCATTTCGACAATCTGTTTATTTGAATTGCTGACAAAAATTGAGTTGGTTTGGGGCTTCGGTTTACTGTTTGTGCTGGCAATCTACTTCCTCAGTTGTTTTTATATCCCCAAATTTGCCAGAGGTTTGCTTCCGAGAGAACTACTGGTGGGTATGTTTTTTTCCTTGGCAACTCACTTCTTTATCTGGTCACAGGTCCAAAGCTGGGACAATGGTTTTATATGGACATTTAATTGCTTTCTCTTTTTATGTACATTGAACTGCCTTTGTATTTCCCGTTGGGAATATCAAACTGACAGACAGGCTGGCGAAGTATCATTTTTTACAAGACACCCCGATTTAATGATTCAAGTTCCGTACTTTCTGACGGGGTTCATCATGTTTCAGTTATGTATCTGTAGTTACGCGATCGCAATAAATCTCGTGCCAGTATTTGAAATATCGATGATCTCCAGTAGTTTGATTTTATTGATACTTGATCGGCGTTCGATAAATCATCAGCTTAAACCAGTGTTAGCTGATTGCGCATTGCTCACACCGTGTTTATATTTGAGCCTCCGGATATGAATTTTAATCGAGTTGCTCCCTGGTTCGAGCGATTAGAAAAAATTGTATTCCGGGAGCAGATGCAGTTCTGTAGAACCGCGTTTCTCTCCGATTTGCCAGAAATCAAAAAAGCCGCTTTGATCGGGGAAGGTAACGGAACTTTCCTGATCCAATTTCTCCAACAGTGTACGTTTGAAGAAATTCATTACATTGATTCCAGCGAAACAATGTTAGAGCTTGCTCAAAAACGATTGCGAAAAAACGTTCTACCCGGGATAGAGAGAATCGAGTTTCACAGCTGTGATTTGACTCACGACGCAATGCCAGCTCAAAATTATGACCTGATTGTTACGAACTTCTTTCTCGATGTTTTCAATGAAGCTACTCTCAATGAGGTTGTCTCAAAGATTTCCTCAGCATGTACTGATGAGGCTCACTGGTTATATGCCGATTTTCAGGTGACCGGTAATCGATTTCGACGATGGCGGGCAATAGCATGGGTAAAAATCATGTATCTATTCTTTAAATTTGCTGCTGACATTCAAACAATGCGGTTGTCTGATCCTTCAACACTGCTTGATCGCAATGGCTTTCAAGTGATATGTTCCAATGAGTTTGATAATGGATTGATGCGAGCTGAACTAAGACAACGGGGACTCTAAATTGTCAGAGACACTGATTTACTCTGCAAATTTAGTCCAAAATGAGAAATCAATACTACATATCAGCAGAAAAATAATTTGAAACAGCGAAGAGATACCTTCTATATGCATATCAGAAATCTCGATATGATAGTCTTCCAGTTTTCGAATAATCCAGTAAATCAATATGGCAGCTGCAAGTAAACCCGGTGCAAACCTCCCTGGAGAAAACCAGATTCCTGCTAGAAGCAATGGAGTTAAAATTAAACTGGAATAAGTGAGTTGTTTTAATGTTAATGGAAACTTCGGGTTTGCCCATTTCGCTGCTTCATCAGTTGCCTCTGCAAAGCAGATAGAGAAGGGGATTAGCCAGATTCCCAGTGTAATTGAGATGATAATTAATATGCAGGGTGCCAGCAGAGTAACTGAGTCAGTTAGCAGATGATAAAGCAGCCCCATTCTCAGCAACATCAGCGTAATCGTCAAAACAAAAATATTTCCTGCAGAACCTGCTGAAGAAGACGGAAAAATTAATTCACGACTTTGAGGGATTGCGCCAGGAGTAAAAGTACGCAGGCAGAGTAATTCCAGAGAGCCAACCAGAAGAACGGCGATATACAATGGCCAGAATAATTGGACGATTATTAACAGAAGCATCAGAAGAATTGCTAACGTCAATCCAGCAGCGGGAAGAAACAGAGTACTTCGTTTCCGGATGATCTGTTGGCGATCAGACTGGAGATTAAGCATCGGTATGCGAATACATCGCTGCAATGCTTCAAAATATGCGAACAGGTAATCCACCCAGTCAGTTTCGTTCGGATTTCTGGAATCTGAATGATGTTCCCCAAAGGGAGAATCTCCGGAAGAATTTGTGACAGTCATATTTATCCTGGGTTCTCACAAATAAGTCGGTTCAGTGATGTGTGGGACAGATCCACGAAAGAGATTCAATCAAAACGATCTTTCTTTGATTGTAAAGCGCTGCGCATGCACAAGGCCCTCCCGGAAGGAGGGCCTTGTAAGTACGTGATAAATTCGATTTTTATTTAGTTGCGTAACGCAGGTCCATCAGCATCTGTGTGATACGAACAGCTGTTTCCTGGAGTTGGAATTTTTCACGAGTTTCACATCGTGAAATCTTTTCGTGTACCTGGAACCAGCTATCAAACAACTCTGAACTTTTTGTTCGGACCAGAGCAGGTGATGCTGGTCGCATGAGAATAATTCGATGCAGTTCGTGGGCTGTATTCGAGAAATCCCGAATGGAATTCTGAGTAGACTGACGGAATGAAGGAGACTCTGTAGCCAGCCATTGCTCGGCAATAACTGAGAGCTGAGTACTTTGAGTTTCCAGAGAAACAACCAGTTTTGCCAGATCAATACTCTCTGAGGGTTGTTCAATTCGCAGAGAAACCCGCAAAGCATTGATTGAATTATCAACTTTATCCAGCAGTTGAAGAGCGGCAGGGCTCTCAACTGTATGGAACATGGCCGAGAAATCTTTCCATGCTTGCTCAATATACGAGAAAGATGTAATCAGGTTACTTGTAGATTCGTTATGGTTGACTGTATCGATCAGGTTTTCCACAGTTCCGTAGAATTCATCGGAAGTCGCAATGTAATTTGCTGGTGGCAGGCTGATTAACAAACGCAGTGTTGCTCTACGATAAAATTCATCAACATCACGTTTAAGCGCTTCTGTTAAGTGAGCGATTTCCTGCATGTTCGCTCCATCCTGAGGCAACCATAGTAATTCCTGGATGGATCGGTCCTGCTGTACAACTCGTTGAATGCCACGGCTTAAGATTCGATTGTGGTAAGGCCGCAGACGAGTTGCAAACGAATTCCAGGAATCACGAAAAGCCAGATACTCGCGTTTGATTGCATCATAGCTCTGGCGATCTATGATCAGATTGGAGACCTGAATCATTCGTTGCTCTACTTCTTGTCCTGCTCTTACCAGTTCAAATCTCTGAGGTTCGCGAGATAGTTCAATCTCAATATCTTCCACCAGAATTCCGAGTGCATTGGAAAGTGCAGAAGTTTGAGTCAGGAGTTCTGTTCGTTTCAGCTGAGGACCGGTCTGAAGTAAATCACCCAGTTTACGATCTGACTGATTCATTTTCGCAATCAGATTTTGAGATTCCCGGTCAAGGCCACGAACGTTTTCCAATTGAAGCGAGACAACTCGCCAGAGCTGATCAATTTCACCATATTCCGCAGCAATTTGATTTAAATCATTATCGCGGCGGACACGATCTGCGAGGATTGAAGCACGAGCTCTCACTTTGAGAACATCTGCAATATACTCTCTCACTCCAGGAACCTGATACATCACCCGATTTAAGCTGATCGCAAGAGCGGAACTGTCCTTGGAGAATTCCTCAAGGGTCTGGCGAACTTCATTGATATTAATCCGTGATGTATTCAATTGTGGTGCAGGGGGGAGGTCCAAACCAGAAGGTTTGTATTCCCGATCACGTGTCGCCAGTTCTGATTTCTCTAACAGACGAAGCAAATCATTAACTAATTTACTGTTTCCATCATTGATCGATTGTGCTTGAACGTTGGAGTTTAAACAGGTTAATGTGAGTCCGGATACCAGAAGGATAACCATTATCTGGGGACCAAAGGACTTTGAGTCCTTCCAAAACATGTGATTACAAAAAGTGTGGTGGAGGCGGGAATACATTCACACAATCCTTTCTCGTGAATTCTACGGCTTGACCAGCAAGTGCCTTCCTTGACGATCACTTAGTCGATGTTGTGTAAAGACCGAGCATGAAATGACGCTCGAAACAATGGGCCCTGTCAAAAATGAACACGTTTATATCAGTGTTATAAGATATTGCCGGAGAAGGTGCTCTAAAGAAAAAGAGAATCCTATCAAAGTGTCCCGGCAGATCAGGCGGCGAAGTTTACTGGTTTTGGAAATTACGTCAAGACCATGCTCAGGGGTAATCCTCCGTGAGTCTTAATGCTTCAAGATTCGAAGCTCAAAAGAATAATTACGCAGCCAATACAAAACCTGAGACGGCAGTCCAGGGGAAAGGTGCAGGCTTTGTGCTGCAGGGTATATTTATGGATTATTCCACGCGGAAAACGATAAATGGTGTAATCATATAATGGACGGGAATTGATTTGATCCATTGTAATTTTGGGGGCGTTTAGTTGTGTGTTGTCAATGTTACACTTTTACGAGATGCTTTCAATGTGCGTTTGATGAGAATGTGAATTCGTAAGTGTATATATAATAGTAAGATAATGTGGTCTATGATTGTGGTGATAGTATTTGGCACACTGAATGCTATAGATCTAATCAGCCACTTTAACAATGTCCAAATGACATCATTATGATTCCGGGATGAGATGAGTATTGATGCTCAGCAATAACAGGAGAGTTTGAAATGTTAGTATTAACTCGAAAACGAGATGAAGTGATTCAAATTGGTGACAATATTGTGATCAAGATTTTAAAAACAGGAAAAGGTGCAATCAAAATTGGTATTGAAGCACCTGGTGATATCCGCGTCATTCGAGGAGAACTACTGGAAACAGAAAAGCAGACAGAGGTTGTAGAAACTCCCGCCTCGGCACAAAAAAAACAGGGATTAAATGCACAATGTGCATAGCGAACTGAATTGTTGGAACGGGGCATATTATGTGAGCCGTTATATTATTTTCTATCAAAGAATTCCGTTAAGCCATCATAGAGGAAGTTGATAGGCCGGACTTAATAACCGCATAGCGGTTGATATCGGAGGGGATCATGAACCGATCACAATTCAATTATTCACAAACTGAAACCATCAATTCTGCCCGACTGTTTGTCTGGAGTATGGTGATTCTGCTAACCGCAGTTTTTCTGTCAGGATGCACGACACTATCGCATGCGGCAGAGTATGACCCATATCAGAATCATTTCAATCAAAATGGTTCTGGACAATCATTTGAACGCGACCCATTCAATGCGGGGCGGGATTCATATACACCTTCTTATTCAAACGGTCGGCGTCATCAGCGATATCGCCCTGTTACAGATGAAAATCGATTTGATGAGTATGAATTAAAGCTGAAGCAACTGTTGTCGGAAGAGGCTCAAACTTATGAACGACCTCAAAACCAATACAACTCTTTCTCCAGAGATCGATTTGATTCCGGTCAGAGACGTCAAAGTCGTGAAAATTTCGATGACAGGATCGACAGTCAAAAGTTAAGAGAGCTGATTCGAGAGTTACAACAGAGGAGTATGCCTCAGTATGACCGAGATCGATATGAAACCGAATTTCCCAAACAGTATCCTGTCGACCCAGATCAGGAACTGAGAAATAAAATTTCACAGCGATATTCCAGTGCCTCAGTTGTGGGAACTTTGCAGAATATGGATCCGCAACGAGCTTATTCATTTTACCTGGAAGTGAACCGTATGATCGATTCACGTCATGTCCAGCCACCTTCCTATGATGTGAGAACCCGAAAATCACTTCAAAATCTGATTTTGGCAGTAGAAAACCAGAATTTCATCAATGCCAATCGGATCGCAGCCTCACCAGAACAGATTCGAATGGTACAGCAAAGCTGGCAGCAACTGATGAATCAGAATCCTGCTCGGAATGCTCAGGATTCGGTTACGGTAATGCGTCAGGCTGCGGACATTGCAGGAAGTCAACTGAGAATGCAGGCAACAGGAGTGATTTATGAGTTTGCTTATGGGTCCCTGGAAGCGATTGATAAGCACTCTCGGTTTGAATTTACACCCAGTTCTTCAGGTCCCCGTGTTGATGTGGGTGGCAACAGTGTGGTCGGAGTAGGCGTTCAACTGAAAACGCATCAAGAGGGAGCTGTTATTTTGAGAACATTGAATGGTGGTGCAGCTCAAAAAGCCGGACTGCAAAGAGGTGATGTGATCGTCGGTGTCAATCAGAGGAATTTAGCTGGGCTGTCTCTGGACGAAGTTGCCAATCTGATTACCGGCCCAGCGGGTTCCACGGTGACCATTGATGTTCGTAGAGGAGATAGTAATGCCCGTGTGAACCTGAATCGTCAGGCAATTCGCATTACCAATATCAGCGAAGTCAAAATGGTTGATGTACAACAGAAGGTAGGACTCATCCGGCTTGAAAAATTTGGTGAGGGGGCTTTACAGGAATTAGATCGAGCTTTATGGAGCCTGCATCAACAGGGCATGAAGTCACTGGTATTCGATTTGAGAGGAAATCCAGGCGGGTTATTGACCGAGGCAATATCGATCTCGAATCGTTTTGTTCCATCTGGTAAAATCGTTTCAACTCGAGGACGAACTCAGGGTGATAATACTGTTGAGTCAGCTACGCATGATCAAACCTGGAAAATACCTCTTGTCGTATTAGTCGATGGTGACAGTGCGAGTGCCAGCGAAATATTCGCTGCTGCTATACAGGAAAATCGCAGGGGGCTGATTGTCGGGAGAAAGACCTATGGTAAAGGGACCGTACAGACTCATTTTCCGCTGCAATCTGTTTCTGGTACTTTCTGGTTAACAACCGCCAAGTTTTATTCTCCAACAGGTCGAGAGATGGCTGGTGTTGGAGTAAATCCAGACGTGACTGTAAATATGAGCGAACGGGAGCTGGAAGAGATCGGACCTGTCGACCGGGACCTGCAGGCTGGTGTCAATACGATTTTAAGCCATAAACCAGGTGAACTGGTAAATAATATGTCTGGAAAACCACAGGCAAAACCAGCACTATTTCAGTTTTCAGGCTAATTTGAAGTCTCTGGATTATCAAGTTTCAACTTGTTCCTGATAAAATAATGACTCTCGTATTTTCGGGTTTCGATATAGAGCGACTTGCTTTTCCGGTTTCGCCGGGCATCGAGACTTGTATGATGCGAGAGTTTTTTATTTATATTGGGTTCCTCAGAGAACCCATCCTACAAGTATCCAATTCGAGATTGATGATGAAGTGTGAAATTTCACGAAATGTTCAGTCAGCTGCCAGACTGATTCAAAATGGAGAACTGGTTGCATTTGCGACTGAAACGGTATACGGGCTTGGAGCTAACGCACTGGATCCAGAAGCGGTAGCACAAATATTTGCAGTGAAGCAAAGACCACACTTTGATCCGTTAATCGTACATATCGCGAACACGGATCAACTTGAGGAACTGACTTCTGACTTTACTTCAACAGCTGAAAAACTGGCATCTACATTCTGGCCTGGACCTTTGACGTTGGTATTACCTAAAAAAAAGATCGTTCCCGATCTTGTGACGTCTGGATTAAATTCAGTTGCGATTCGTATTCCTGCACACCCCGTAGCCAGAGAGTTACTGGATCTAGCTCGATTGCCGATTGCGGCACCCAGTGCAAATAAATTTGGATGCCTTAGTCCAACGCGAGCCATTGATGTTGCTGAGCAGCTTGGTGAAGAAATCAAACTTATCCTGGATGGTGGAACTTGTACTGTCGGCGTGGAATCGACTGTCATCCAGTGTCTTGGGGAATGTCCTGTTCTACTCAGACCAGGGGGAATTTCTCTAGAAGATATTCAAGCTTGTGTAGGGGAGATTCGAATGGCTGAAATAGAAGATTATGCTGAAGTAAAATCTCATGTCAGTCCAGGAATGCTGCCAAAGCATTATGCTCCTGGCACCCCACTGATCATTGTTGATCATCCGGATCAACTGCCTGAATCAGGCTTATTTGGTGTGTTGAGTCTCTACCCGTTAGAAGACACTGAATTCAGGGATTGCCAGTTTTCCGCTCAGCAGATTTTATCTCCTACTGGAGATCTGAAAATCGCTGCTACCAATTTCTTTTCAGCCCTCAGAAACTTAGATGCATCTGGCGTGGATCAGATAATTGCTATTAGACTACCAGAGAGGGGATTGGGAAGAACAATCAATAATCGTCTCGAACGAGCTGCGGCATCTTAATCAGCAGATTGTTGATTCCTGATTCCGAAAGTTCTGTACGCACTGATTGATTGTTTCAAATAACTGTTCACGTTGAATCGGTTTTGTTGCGTAGCTGTCACAGCCTGCAACCAGGCATTCTTCGCGGGCACCATTCATTGTATGAGCAGTCAAGGCAATTACTGGATAAGAATAACCCTGGGATCGGAGTTGTCTGGTGGCTGCATATCCGTCGAGTTCGGGCATTTGCATGTCCATCAGTATCACGTCGTATGGTGAGCCTGCTTCCTTGGCTATCATAGCTTTTTTGAGGGCAATCAATCCATTTTCAGCCAGGGTCACAGTGTTACCAGCTTTTTTTAACAGGTAACTGATCAATTTCTGATTATCGATCCCATCTTCAGCAAGCAGGATATCGTAATTCATCTCCGTGAATTGAGTATCAGTATTTTGATGATTAGTACGCACGCATTCCGCTTCAAATGTTTTTTGATCAACAAGCTCCTGTTCCTGACACCGACCCGTTTTGACAGTTACTGAGAAAGTGGTTCCGTTTCCATACTGACTCTTTACAGAAATTTCTCCTCCGAGTATATGAGTGAGGCGCTTGCAGATTGTCAGGCCCAGGCCGGTTCCTCCATATTGTCGAGTTGTTGAAGAGTCTGCCTGCATAAAAGGCTGAAACAGTCGTGAGATTTGTTCCTCAGTCATTCCAATGCCAGAATCAACTACATCAAACTGAATTATCGGTTCATTTGTGTCTAGCGCTGAGGCTGCAACAATCAGTTTTACGTGGCCTTTTCTGGTAAATTTGATTGCGTTGCTCAGCAGATTAATCAGAATTTGCCGTATTCTGACAGGGTCGCTTTGAATCCAGCGGGGAATTGATCCATCAATTAGCACAGAGAGATCAAGTCCCCGGTCGATTGCTCGAATTTTCATTAATGTTTTTACGTCATCCAGTAGCTCAACTAAGGAGCAATGAATGGCTTCCACTTCCAGTTTGTCAGCTTCAATTTTAGAAACGTCCAGAATATCGTTAATGATCTCCAGCAGGTATTCACCATTTTTCCTGATCGTGTCAATATGCTGGTTCATTTCCGGATCATCGTTACGTTGTCTCATGATTTCCGCAAAACCCAGAATCGCTGTCATCGGTGTTCGTATTTCGTGACTCATATTTGCGAGGAACGAACTTTTGATATGGCTGGCTTTTTCTGCGTCCTGCTGTGCAATGACCAAGTCTTCCACCATATGATTAAACGCTTCAGCGAGTCTACCGATTTCGTCTTGTGACTCAACGGATATCCGGTGGTTCACATTTCCAGCCGCAATGAGTTCTGCACTTTGTGACAGCTCCAGAATCGGGGAGACAATTCCTCGTGAGATCATCCAGACAAACAGTAGGCCGAATATTGTTCCCGCACATGCCAGGATTCCGATTACCAACTTAGCTGATTGAATTGATGAATCCGCATTGTGTGTCGCAGCGACTGTCTTTAAATGTATTAAAGGGTGAGCCTGATTCTGCAGTAATGCATCAATCGAGTCCAGGCATAGTTCAAATTGGCTTAATAAACGATCGATTTTATCAGTAATTTTGACAACCTGATTTCCATAGGTAGTTGCCTTGACAAATTCCTCATCGATTAGCTTCACTCGTTGGTATTCTATGTGATTCGAAATAATATTCAGGTATTTTGCTTCAAAGACTTTAAATTTCTTTTCGGCATCGAAGATGCGTGAAAGTAAAGTCTGATTCCGTTTGACGATATATTCTTCTATCGATCCAAAAGCGATATTCAGATATTTCTCCATGTTATGAGTTACTTCAGCGCGTTTAATTCCCTCCTCAGACAAATCATCATTTGATTTCAGCCTCTCACGGTCGATCAATTGATTGATGATGCCGACATGGTTGATAAAGACATTGAGAGCAGCGTCTCGTCTATCAGCTAGATCAATAATTTCTGAAGACATCAGATTATATTTTTCATACAGAATCGAGATTTTATTTCTCAATATCAGTTCGTCATCCGAGTTTGCCAGTTTTTGGTAACGCAAATAATTATCAGAAAAACCATCACGTGAATTAATCAGTTTTGAGAGATGTTTCTGGTTTCTGTCACGTACATAATCCAATACTGCGCGAGCGATTTCTCCCGCTTTGATTTCCATTTCAAGAACGGATTCTTCAAGTGGTTCATCTACATTCACCAATTGAGATATATTCTGATTGATGAGAGAGATCTGGAACCATGTTACAATTCCACTGACAACCTGAATCAAGACCAGTAGGCCAAAAGCAAACTTGAGACGGTCTGAGATCGACCATTTTCGCAATTTGGAAGCTATTCTGAGTAATGGTTTTGAGATTTTCATCGGATTGAATAAAAAACGAGGTATTAGATATGGAAGTAGAGCTAAAGTGATGTGGGATTTATCTCAACACGACAGGTTGTACATAGAAAGAACGTTGAATTTATCATGCCCCAAGAGAGGCAAATCCCTCCTCAAAACTGTACGCTGAAAAAAAACGTGATGATTTAAGAAATATAAATCATCACGAAAAAACGCAATTTGATTAATGAAAATATGACGCTTGCAGGTTGAAGTGATAGTAACAACCTGACATAGCTTGAAATCGATACTAAGCAGCAATAAAAAAACGCCAGCACCGTTCAGAGGGGGGTGAACGATACTGGCGGTCAACAAAAATCTGGTTAGCTAATTGAAAACTGAAGTGATAAGTGTCCAGATATTTAATTCGGCAAAACAAAATACAGGAAGCAAATCGAAACGGCCACAATTTCAACCAGATAGATTCAAGGTTGCTTGCTCTTGAGAGGTAACTTAGTCGTGAAACTGATAATTTCCAGCTGGAACTATGCTGGATGTCTCTTTTATCAGGTCATTATAAGTTATCGTATTGTGATTGAGCGAAGCCTCACAAGAAATAAAAAATCGACTTTTAAATCGATTGTCAACGATTACCGGATCATTACAGGAGTGTCGATTGTGACGATATTCTGGTGGTTGAACTGTAGATCATGAAGCCTTGCGATCAGGATTCAGGCTCGTACAAGACAATGGGATCTGATTTCTGCGGCAATCTCTTTGAGCGGCAGGATCTTATCCGCTAATCCTGAGCCGACGACTGCACCAGGCATTCCCCAGACCACGCTTGAAGCTTCGTCCTGCGCAATAATCGTTCCACCAGATCTTGCGATATCAAAACTGCCTTCGATTCCATCCTCTCCCATACCCGTGAGCATAACGGCCAGTGTGGCACTTCCAAAATGTTCCGCAGCTGATCTGAATAATGGGTTTACTGAAGGTCTGCAAAAATGCTCAGGTGGTTCCTGACTGATTAACGTTACCTTCTGCCCCTCATTTTCACCAATGAGAAGATGGCTGCCACCGGGGGCTACATAGGTTTTATGCGATTCAAGTGGTTCGTTATGTCTGGCTTCCACAGTGACTCGCCCGCTGTCCTTTTGAATATGTGCAGCCAGGATTTCGGTAAATCCCGGGGGCATATGTTGCACTATCAGTATGGGGATAGGTAAGTCGATCGGGATTTGAGGTAACAGTTCAGCGAGTGCTTTAGGGCCCCCTGTGCTGGTCCCAATGACGATAACTTCCGGTTGTTTATAAAATTTGATGTTCTTACTGAATAAAGGCTTTTTTTGTGGGTCAGGGGTCTTTATTCCAAATTTAGGAGCGATTTGTTTTTTAGTTTCTGGTTGGTTACTGTTTGCTGAATTTCTCTTCGGGCCAACGGCTTTGATCATCATAACCAGTTCCTGAGAGAGCACACGAATGCTTTCTGCTGCACTGGATGTTTGTGGTTTTGCAACACAGCCGATCGCACCCAGAGAAAGGGCTTTCACAGTCGTTTCTGCGCCCTGAGAGGTTAAACCGCTAGCCATTATGACAGGGGTGTCAGGAAATCGTTTTTGAATTTCCTGCAGCGCAGTCAGTCCATCCATTACCGGCATTTCAACATCTAGAATTACTACGTCAACGGGATGAGCCTTCATCCAGCTCAGTGCACATTCCCCATTCATTGCTGTACCGGCGACTACAATATCAGGATTTTGTTCCAGAGCTTTGGAAATCAATCCACGTATGACAGCGGAATCATCAACAACTAAAACGCGAATCAGGTTAGATGGCATGAAGACTTCCTTGTGTTTAACAAACTCAAACAGGTTGACTATATGAATTGAAAGATGAAAGGTTAATTTTGATTCAACACTCTCCCCCTAAATAGGATAGGTCAGTTATTTGATATGCTCGAATTTGTGATTCGTTTTTTGAAAACTAATTGATTACAGATGCTGGAACAGTTCCTGCTTTCGTTATAATCGGACTGTCGATCAGCGATCTTACTTATTTGTTTTATTGCGTTCACTGGTTTGCTCAGCCCGCATTTTTGATTTAGGAACACCCATGCCGGTACATCCTCAAGTAGCTCAATACCTGGAAGAAATAGCAAAAATAGATCTACCTCCCTTCGATGAAATGACTCCGGAATTCATGAGAAGTACGCTTACGCCTTCGCCGGATCCCCATATACCATCCAGTACGATTGAGAATCGATCTATCCCAGTGAATGGTACGGAAATCCCAATTCGACTCTATACTCCACCCGAAGCCCAAATAAAAAAGAATGAAGTGTTACCGGCCCTTGTTTTTTTTCATGGCGGAGGCTGGGTGATCGGTACATTGGACGCATATGATGGTGTATGCCAGGATCTGGCTGGTACCGCCAGTTGTAAAGTAATTTCTGTAGACTATCGTATGGCACCGGAATTCCCCTATCCGGTTCCTTTTGAAGATTCTTACTTAGCCACGGAATGGATTTCGGCACATGCCAGCGAATTAGGCATTGATCGTCAGCAAATTGCAATCGGCGGAGATAGCGCGGGCGGAAATCTGGCAACAGCAGTAGCGCTTAAAGCGAGACAGTCAGAATCTTTAAATCTGGTTTATCAGTTATTAGTTTACCCCGTCACAAATTACCGCTTCGATACAGAATCATACCAGAGATTTGGGTCGAATTACTTTCTGACAAAGCGGGCGATGGAATGGTTTTGGGAGCAATATCTGCCTGACGAATCTGCGGGAAGAGAAATCTATGCTTCACCGCTCCGCTGCAAAAATCTGACAGGAATGCCAGATGCCCTCGTTATTACAGCAGGGTATGATCCATTATATTCGGAAGTAGTTCAGTATATGGATTTACTGCGAAAATCTGATGTGAATGTAGAACATCTGAATTATGAAGACATGATCCATGGTTTTTTCAGACGCTCCGATTTATACGATCGTGCTTACGAAGCAGTACAAGCTGCGGGAAAGAAATTGAAACAGATTTATGCCCGCATCTAAAATGCATTAAATCAATTTATTCTTCTGCGGCAATTTGATGTAAACGGCCGGCGATCAGGATTTGCAGAATAAAACAGCAAATCAGACTCAAATAAAATGCTGGCAACAGTATCCCAGCTTCTCCGATCGTATTTTGGAACATGAAATAGAAAAGATGTAAAAGTGGCGTTGCGCAAGCTTCCACAACAATAAATGTGCCTAACGCCACTGCCAGGGAGCCCCAACGGACAACCAGTGAGTAGTATGCTAATAAATGGAGAAAAACGCAGAATTGGATGATCATCAGGGGAACCAGGGAGTAGAGGCCTGTCGTTGTAAGGTAAGAAATGCTTTCTGGCAAAATATATAATACAAGTGCAATGGTAAGACTGACCGGTATCAGGGAAATTAGAATTCCCCCCACTTTTTCATAAGCGATGCGCAACATCGAACATGGCAGAATAGAGAGGAGCGGAATCATTTTCTGAATGCGTTCTTCACGAAAAATCCGCGATGTATAGATGGTGCATTCCACAGCAAAACTGATAAACAACAATATAAGAGATGCGCTCACCAAGTCCTTCCAGGTAAAGGTCTGTATTGAGCTGGAAGTGGTGTATTGATCGAATAATATTCCTCCTCCTACTACGATGGTAATAAACGCTGGATATAGAAACAGCTTCAGCAGACTTGCTCTCATACCACCGCCCGAGAACTGGAATTCTTTCCAGACAAATACATTTGTGCCGGGACGTGAATTCATCACTCGATGATACGACCGCTTTTTTCGGATTCCTGACTCTTTGAAAGATGGATGAGAAGTACATCTATCAAAGACCAGCCAGGCTGCAATAAAGAACAAGATTCCCAGTGAAACATTACTGATGACTTGTGAGCTCAGAATGGAGTTTGAATATCCTGTTGTGAGTATTTGCTTTATTTGTTCAACGACTGAATGTTCCTGGCTGATTTCAAAGAGATATTTGCTGCTTTTTGAAATGGGATCCGTTGTTGAGAGATATCCCCGTGTTTGAAGATTGACAGTGAGACGATATTGAAGTGTTGGAACTATGAAGTAGAAGAATAATGCTAAAAGTACAAACGCAATCGCTTCACCTGATCTTCTGGCATAGACCGAACAGAGTAAGGCAAAGTTAGATATTAGGATAATGTAGCCAATTAAGGCGGCAAATGTTGCATAGATTTGTAGCGGGGTAATTCCACCTAACGAGACTGAAAGCAGCAAAAAGGGTAATTGTCCCAATAATAACAAAATGATACGCAATGCTCTGACACTGGATTTTCCAGTTAACAATGCAAGCGTATTGATCCCGGCAAGTTTTAACAGGGGGAGAGTTTCTTCTTCTTTTTCTTCCGTGATTGCTGTGGAGAAAAATCCTATCCCGGCTAATGATACCAGCCAGAAATTGAGCCATATTATTTTAGTAAAAAAATCCAACCCGGGTGAACCAACTCGTGAGCTGGATATCCAGGAAGAAAAGAGAATACAGAACACAATTCCTACACAGGCAAATCGAAGTAGATGCGTTTTTTTCTCTCGCGTATCTTTCTTTAACGCAAAGCTGGCAAAAATGAATGACCCTCTCAAAGCTCACCTGTTTCCTTAAGTTTAATTCTGGAAGTTAGCTCCCCTGATCAGACAGCGGAATATCAAGTGAATATAAAATCAGCCCCTCTTTCTTGAAGATTTCTGGTGTCTTTGGAAATAATGATTCTGGTACCTTGGCCAGCACGAGTAATTTTCCTTTGTGCACTGGCCAACTGATATTTTGATTTACGTGGTCTGATGATACGTTTAATGACTTTTGAACAAGGATTGGAAAAAATTGTTCCCAAGCCAAACTCTGATTATTTTCTTTTGGTCTGACAAATGGAAATAATTGGTTCGGTGCGATATAAGATGAATCGAGAAGCGGGTTTTCTAACAATAATGGGGATAATTTCCTCGATTTTCCCTGATAGATTAATTGGTTCTTTTCCCTCTGCAGTTCATAGATATTGGAATCAAATACAAAATGAGCCTGTTCTACATTGCTGGGGAATTCTTTACCAATCTCAAGTGTGAGCGATTCCAAGCCAGATTCATTGATAAGGAATGAAGCTGATTTCGCCATGATTAATGGTTCTGGAATTCTTGCATGATGAAAGAAAGTTCGAAAAGAATTCGGAGGAATATCGGCCTGTAATTGTCCTTGCGTCCCACTGGTGGTAAAACCGCTCACTTTGTTATAGGGTTGACACGTACAATAAATATGGGAATCTCCCTCATGAGTGATTATAAAATTCCCACCAGAAACAATTCCCATACTTGACCATTCAGAAATGATTGTTTTGTGATCCGGGACAACTTCAGCAATGATCAGAGAATAAATTTGAGATGTTTGGTTTGTGCTATAGCGGCCCACAAAAAGAAATATGAAACAAAACAATAGTGTGTTCAAACCATAGATTAGATAGAAGCTATAAGAATATCTGGAGTATTTTGTGATCAGATAATAAACTGGTCCGACAATGATCAGATAAATGAACGATAGTATGAATATCAGATACCAGATTTGTCGTGGCTTACTGATGTCAGTCAAAGTTGTCAGTAATTCCTCATCAAGATTCTGAAAATACGTCTCACCGAAACTGGAAGATGCGATAGCCCAAGACTGGCGGACTCCTGAAGAATACTTCAGAATCTTCTTAGGAGGAATTTATGAGCAAGGAGTCCAAAGTGTCAGGGAAACAGCAT